>CAWGVE010000016.1:0-79885 GCA_963825805.1 uncultured Actinomycetes bacterium
GCTCCGACTTCGTCGTCGACGCCGTTCGCGCGGCCGCGGCGGCCTAGGAGCGTTGGCGGAAAGCCGGTCGTCGTCGGCGTGCGATGGTCGTTCGCTGACAAGGACGCAGGGAGCTCGAATAGCAGCGCTATTCGGGCGACCGAGGACGCAGCTCGGCGAGCAGCGTGGCCGAGCCCTCGTACATTGGCCCCCGTGCGCATCCTGCTTGTCTCGAAGAGGTACCCGGGGCCTGACGCGCCGGACCTCGGGACGTTCGTCGCCCAGGTCGAGCGGGAGCTCGCCGGGCGCGGGCACGAGGTCGACCTGGCCGTCCTCGACACCCGTGCCGCCAGGAAGCTCCGTTACCTGACGCTCGCCCGCCGGACTCTCGCCGCGTCCCGGCCCGACGTCGTCTACGCCCATTTCCTCGTCCGTCGGGCCTGATAGCCGCGCTCGCCGGAGGCGCCCCGCTCGTCGTCACGGCGCATGGCAGGGACGTCCGCAACATCGGCGCGATTCCCGGCGTCGCCGCGGCGACCCGGCTTGTCGTGCGGCGGGCGGCGGCCGTGATCTGCGTCTCGGACTACCTGCGGCGCGAGCTCGAGACGAAGCTGCCCGAGGCTCGCGGGAAGGTGGAGGTCGTCTCCAGCGGCGTCGACCGCGAGCGCTTCGCCGTCAGGCCGGCGCCCGCCGGCCCGCCGGCGTTCCTCTGCGTCGGGGCGCTCGACGAGCGCAAGAACGTCGTCCGGCTCGCCGACGCCTTCGCCCGCCTGGAGGAGGGAACGCTCACCTTCGCCGGCGACGGCCCGCTGCGGCCCGCTCTCGAGAGCCGCGAGCGTGTGCGGCTGCTCGGGCGCGTCCCGCACGACGAGGTCCCGCGGCTTCTCGCGGAGTCGCGCGTCCTCGCGCAGCCGAGCCTCGTGGAGCCGCTCGGCCAGGCGCTGCTCGAGGCGATGGCCTGCGGACGGTCCGTCGTGGCAACCCGCATCGGCGGCCCGCCCGAGTTCGTCCCGCCCGAGGCAGGCGTCCTCGTCGATCCGCTTGACGTCGGCGAGCTCTCGCGTGCGCTCGCGCAGGCGGCGGCGTTGCCCTGCCCGAACGAGGCCGCGCGCGAGGCGACGGCCGAGCACGACGTCCGCCGCCAGGCGGAGCGGATCGAGGCGATCCTCAGCCGGGCGGCCGCTCGAGATCCGCGAGCCTGACCTCGACGAGCGGCCGGATCCGCTCCTCGAGCCCCGCCTCACGCGCGAGCGCGAGCGCCTGCTCCCAGCTCTCCCGCGCCCTCGCCGGGTCGACACCCTGCTTGAGCCGGTTGTCCCCCGTCACGAGCAGCTTCTGGATCCGCTCGTCGACCTCTTCCACAATTCGACCCTACCGTTCAGGATGAACGGGGTGCCCAAGCGCAAGCGCAAGCAGGTCCGCGTTCTCATCGTCGACGACCATCGGCTCTTCTCCGAGGCGCTCGAGGCGATCCTGGCCGCCGACGAGCGGATCGCCGTCGTCGGCCAGGCGAACGACGGCGGCGAGGCGGTGGAGCTGGCGGAGAGGCTCGAGCCGGACGTCGTCCTGATGGACGTGAGCATGCCCGTGCTGGACGGGTTCGAGGCGACGCGCGAGATCCGCGCGGCGAGCGGAGAGGTCAACGTGCTCATGCTCACCGGCTCGAACTCGCGGGCCGACGTCGATCGCTCGCGCGAGGCGGGGGCGGCAGGCTACGTCACGAAGGACCGCATCGCCTCGGAGCTCGTCGACGCGATCCTCGAAGTGACGCGACGTTAGTTCTGGTACCGGCTACCCTGGGCGCGTGCTTCAGGTTCTCGCAGTGCTGCAGGTGCTCATCGTCGTCGCGATGACGTCGCTGATTCTCATGCACTCCGGCCGTGACGCGGGCATGGGCGGGCTCGGCTTCACCCCTGCCTCGCAGGGCGGCACGCACATCGTCGAGCGCAACCTGACGCGGTGGACGGCGCTGCTCGGCGTGCTGTTCTTCGCCAACAGCATCGCCCTCTTCCACTACCTCTGAGCCGATATCCGTCCCGCTACACTGCGCGGGCTCTCGCGCGCTGGTGGCGGAATTGGTAGACGCGCTAGGTTGAGGGCCTAGTGGCCGCATAGGCCGTGGAGGTTCAAGTCCTCTCCAGCGCATGAGGTTCCTGCGGCCGCGCGAGCGGCCGCTCCTCTTTCGTTGACGCCGTCCGGAGGAGTCCCTACTCTTCTGTCGAACGTGTGTTCGTCAGAGTCCCCGACCCCCGGAGCGTGAGATGCAGACCACAGCCGAGCTGACCGGCCGGCAGCGCGAGATCTGGAGCTTCCTCGTCGAGTACGTCGACCGGCACGGCTACCCGCCGACCGTGCGCGAGATCGGCGAGGCGGTCGGCCTCGCCTCGCCCTCCACCGTGCACGCCCACCTCGCGAATCTCGAGCGGGCGGGGCTGTTGCGCCGGGACCCGACCAAGCCGAGGGCACTCGAGCTGGTCGGTCGGGAGAAGAGCGCGCAGACCGTCGCGGCCGAGCTGCCGAAGCTGCCGCTGCTCGGGCAGATCGCCGCCGGCGGCCCGCTTCTCGCGGACCAGAACGTCGAGGAAGAGATCGCGGTGCCCGAGAGCCTCCACGGCGACTTCCTGCTTCGCGTCAAGGGCGACTCGATGATCGAGGCCGGCATCCTCGAGGGCGACGTCGTCGTCGTGCGGCGCGCACAGGACGCGCGCGACGGCGAGATCGTCGTGGCTCTCGCGGGCGACGACGAGACGGCCGACGAGGCGACGGTGAAGCGGTTCTTCCGGGAGAACGGCCGCATCCGGCTGCAGCCCGAGAACGCGGCGCTCGAGCCGATCTACGCGCCTCACGTCCAGGTCCTCGGCAAGGTCGTGGGGGTGTTCCGCACGCTTTGACGCCGACGCCCCTGCACCGGACGCTCGAGCAGGAGCTCCTCGCCGTGCTGCGAGGCGCCTCGCTCGAATGCCCGGTGTGCGGCGAGTTCGTCCTGCACGAAGGGCCGCTCGTGCGCTGCCCCGAGTGCGCAATGCGCCTGCACGGACGGGTCGGCGTCGTCGCGACCGGGGTACAATCCGACCTGCAGGCCGGGTGACCGCGGCGCCCCTCTGTTAATCCAGTCAGGGCGTCGAGGAAAGTCCGGACACCGCAGGGCAGGACGCTCCCGCAGTGTTGAATTGAACATCGAGGGAGGCGGCGAAAGCCGACGGAAAGTGGCACAGAAAACAGACCGCCGGTTGCGAATCTCCGGAGTCGCGGCCGGTAAGGGTGAAACGGTGGGGTAAGAGCCCACCAGCGGCCCTGGCGACAGGGCCGGCTCGCCAAACCCCGTCCGGTGCAAGGCGAACAGGCTCCGCCGACGCGGCCCGCCGAGGAGCCGGGTAGCCGCACAGATGGATGGCCACCCCCGACAGAATCCGGCTTACAGGCCTGCTACGGAAAAAGCCCTGGTAACAGGGCTTTTTCTATTGACTAGCGGACGACGATCGTCACGCGGAAGCTGCGCGTCGCCCGCGCACAGGTCGAGCAGTTGGGCGTTCCGACGGAGCGAATCGTCGCGCGACCGAGCTTCCGCGCTTCGATCGTCCATTCGCTGAAGCCGGGATCGACGAAGTACGCGACGGGCGTCAGCCGGACGGCCCTCGTGCCAACGCGCGGGTCGCTCCACCGCCAGCGGTTCGGGAGCCGCAGTCGTGCGCTGCCGCCCTTCACGAGATGAATCGTCTTGCCCGAAGACGCCTGCGTGATCGGCTGCCGCCCGGCCGAAGAGCCGCCGACCGCGACAAGCGCCGCGAGACCCACGGCGGCAAGGGGGGCAGCGCGGGTCGGCGTACTCGGCGTGGTGGGAGGTCATCCCGGGCCCGTCGATCGACATCTCGATGACGATCCAGCCGGGCGACCACATGCACGCCTCGGTCGCCGAGACGGTGCCGAACTCGAACGTCTGGGTGATCACGCTGCAGGACGTGACGCGGAACGAGACGTTCTCGCAGACCGTGCCCTACAGCTCGAGCCACGCGACGGCCGAGTGGATCGAGGAGACGCCGTTGATCCTGGGCACGAACGCGGGCTTCGCCGCCCTCCCGAACCTGACCTCGCCGGTGTTCGACCTGGCCACGGTCAACGGGCAGCCGGCGAACCTCAACACGTCCGAGGAGATGCAGCTCATCGACTCGAACGGCCACGTGATCGGCGCGCCGTCGGCGCCCGATCCGGACGCGGACGGCTTCAACGCCTGCACGTGGGCGACCTCGTGCTCCGCGCCGAGCGGTAGCTGAGTCTCGATAAGCGAAGGGCCCTGCTTCGGCGGGGCCCTTCATCTCGAGCTCAGGTCGGAGGCGGCGGGCCGGTGAGGCCGAGCCGCTTCAGCGTGCGGTGGATGTAGATCGCGAGCTGAACGCCTCCGAGGGCGCTCAGGTGGATGTCGTCGGTCGCGAACCAGGTCGGCCGATTGCGCGAGTAGCTGTTCCAGTCGAGCACCGTCATCAGCCCGCGGAAGCGCGCCGACGCGCCGTGGATCACCTCGTTGATCAGGCGGTACTGCTTGTTGACCGCGCGCAGCGTCAGCCAGAGCACGTGCTTCACGCCCCGGCGCTGCATCGCAATCAGCACCTTGTCGATGCCCGCCCTGTAGACGTGCGGGTCGTCGTTGTAGCCCACGAGCACGACCACGGTGGGGCCGATCCTCCGTCCCATCAGCTCGACCTTCCTGAACACGCTGGGCGGCGGCGGGGTGATGCAGCCCGGCTCCGTCAGGCGGCCGCAGGGGGAGAGGTCGAGGGTGATCCGGTCGCCCTGGGCGAGGACGGTCCGGGCCGCCGGGTCCCAGGTGAAAGCGGCCGCGACGGAGTCGCCGAAGATCGTCACGTGTTGCAGCGATGTCTGCTCCGCCGACGCCGCAGCCGAGGCGAGCGCGCAACACAGCGCAACGGCGAGCGATGCGACGAGCAGGCGACTCACGGCTGGACTTTAAGTCGCACGGCGGCCGTTGGCTACGCCCGCAGGACGACCTCGAGCGCGGTGCCGAGGCCGGGCGTGCTGCGGACGCTGAAGCCGCCCTCGATCGCCGATGCGCGGGCGCGCATGTTGCGCAGCCCGTGCCCCGCCGTCACCACTTCGGTCGGGAACCCCTCGCCGTCGTCCTCGATCGCGACGAACCGCTCTCCGGAGGGCCGCCGGCCGATCACGACCTCCGCCCGGGTCGCGTTCGCGTGCCGCCGCACGTTGCCGAGCCCCTCCTGCACGATGCGGAAGATCTCGATCTGCTCGTCGGGCGCGAGCCGGATGGACGGGTCGACCTCGAGATCGACCTCGAGCCCGCCGTCCGCAGTCAGGAACTCGACGTAGCGGCTCAGCGCGGCGTCGAACGGGGCGGCGCCGCCCGCCGAGGAGAGGGCAAGGACGGCGAACCGGGCCTCCTGCTGCGCGAGCGCGGCGGCCTCCTTGAGCTGGGGGGCGACCTCGTCGACGGGGGCGCCCGCCTCGAGCATCTGCACGTGCGTCGAGAGCACGAACAGGTACTGCGCGAGCCCGTCGTGGATCTCCCGCGCGACGCGGCCGCGCTCCTCGGCGACCGCCCGCCCGAGCTCGGTCGAGCGGATGGCGCGCCAGGTCCCGACGA
This sequence comes from uncultured Actinomycetes bacterium, assembly GCA_963825805.1. Classification (GTDB taxonomy): domain Bacteria; phylum Actinomycetota; class Thermoleophilia; order Gaiellales; family Gaiellaceae; genus Palsa-739. The sequence continues at coordinate 5,594 of CAWGVE010000016.1, forward strand.
GCATCAGGCCGAAGGCCACCACCCGCAGGAAGTCTCCTTCCGCCACGTATGTCGTGCCCGGCGGCGGTGTGAACACGAGGTGAAGCGCAGCGAAGAGCAGGAGCGTGAAGCCGAGCGCGAGCCACCGGGCCAGGTCGTCGCCGGTACGCGCGAAGCGGCGCCCCCAGCCGACGACGGCAAGGAGGCAGACGAGCGCCTGCACCGCGAGCGCCGACGCGAGACCGGGCGGTGCGTGGCCGACGCCCCTCGGAGCGGTGAGGGCGGGCAGGCCGCTGCCGTGGGCGCGGAGCAGGAGCCAGGCGGCGAAGAGCCCGATCGCCGCTGCGAGGAGCGCGTCGCCGAGGGCGCGGTCGCGGTTCCTGCTGCGGCCGTTGACGAACGGAGCGGCGGCGATGAGGGCCTGGGCGGCGATGGCGCCGGCGATCGCTGCCCAGCCGTCGGCCCGATCGAGGGATCCGCCGTCGAGCACGGGCACGATCGCGAACGCGATCATCGACAGCGACCCGATGAGGAAGCCGCTCGCGAGCAGCAGGTCTGTGTAGAGCCCCTCGACGGAGAAGCGGACGGCGGCGAGGATCGCCACGAGCACGCCGGCGACGGCCATCGTCGTCTCGAGCACGATCAGCAGCTCCGGCCGGTCGTACTGCGTCCGCAGCACCGGATAGGTGAGGAAGAGCGCGAGGCTCGATCCGAGCAGGCCGCAGAGGAAGACCTCGCCCCACAGCCACGCCTGCAGCTCCGTCCGCCGGGTTCTCATACGGGTCTTGTCGGCAGAACCGTTGCTGCCGATAAGGGAGTCATGGCTCCGCGCGTCCTCGTCGTCGACGACCATCCGCTCACCCGCGAGGCGCTCTCCGCGCTGCTGCGCGCGCAGGGCTTCGACCTCGCCGGCCTCGCTGCTGACGGCGAGGAGGCGATCGCGGTCGCGGCCGAGGCGCAGCCCGACCTCGTTCTGCTCGACCTGACGATGCCGGGGCTCGACGGCCTGGGGCGCTTCCGCGCCTGCGGGAGGTCGCTCCCGACTGCGAGGTCGTCGTCCTCACCGCCTCCGGGACCGAGGAGAACCTGCTCGCCGCGATCCGCGGCGGCGCGGCCGGCTACCTGCTCAAGACGGAGTCCCCGGAGCGCATCGCCGACTTCCTCAACGGGGTCTTCCACGGCGAGGCGGCTCTCTCGGGGCCCGTCGCGCGCCGGCTGCTCGACCGCGTGCGGACGGGCGGGCGCGGCTCGGGCGTTCCCGACCGCATCGCCTCGGTCCTCTCCGCGCGCGAGGTCGAGGTGCTGCTCCTGCTCGACGAGCATCACGGCACGGACGAGATCGCGCAGCGGCTCTTCATCTCCGAGCACACCGTGCGCTCGCACGTGAAGAGCGTCCTGCGCAAGCTCAAGGTGTCCTCGCGCCGCGAGGCACTCGAGCAGCTCGCACTCGCCCGCGGCTGACTCTTGCGGACACGTCCCGGTGCCTGGCACCGAGACGTGGCTTGTCAGGACGTGAAGCCATCCAGGGCGGCGTCCACGAGGCCCGGCAGCGTCTCGAGCCGGTAGCCCCCTTCGAGGACCGCCGCGACCCGGTCGGCGAGAGCCCGGCAGCGCCGCGCGAGCTCGCGGAACCCGTCCTCGCTCACGCGCATGTCGGAGAGCGGGTCCGCGACGTGGGCGTCGAAGCCGGCCGAGACGAGCACGAGCTCGGGCTCGAACCGCTCCACCGCCGGCTCCACGACGCGCGCGAAGGCGTCGAGGTACTCCTCGTCCCCGGCGCCTGCCGCCAGCGGCACGTTGAGCGTCGTCTCCGCCTGGTCGTCCGGCCCGCCGCTCCCGGGATAGAACGGCCACTGGTGGAGCGAGACGAAGAGCACGCTCTCGTCGTCCCGGAAGATCGCCTCGGTGCCGTTGCCGTGGTGGACGTCGAAGTCGACGATCGCCACCCGCTCGAGGCCGAGCCGTTGCCTGCGCCGCCCGCGCGGCCACCGCGACGTTGTTGAAGATGCAGAAGCCCATCGCACGTCCGGCGAGAGCATGGTGGCCGGGTGGACGGACGAGAGCGAAGCCGCCGCGCAGCGCCGCCTCGATCGCCGTCCCGGCTGCGAGCGCGGCAGCCTCGAACGTCGTCGCGGTGCAGATCGTGTCGCCGTCCAGCCAGACCGCATCGTCCACCGCGCGGACGAGCTCGACGTGCTCGGCGGTATGGCAGAGCAGGAGCTCCTCGGCCGTTGCCGCGCGGCCCTCGCTCCAGATGTGCTGGTGCGCGAGCAGCTCCGCGAGCCGCTCGGGCCGCTCGGGATGGCTGCCGGTCGGGTGCAGCCGCGCGAGGGCGGGGTGCGTCAGGACGTCGACGGCTCCTCCAACGCGCCCACGCGTTCGGCGACCCCGCCGAGACCGAGCCGTTCGAGGAAAGAAGACGCCTCCGCCCACGCCGGGGTTGCTTCTGCGAGGGGAGGAAGGGGGGCGGAGGCGTCCATCGTTGCGATTCGCCGGAAGAGCCTCAAGTCCTCCGCTTCCGCCGCAAAGCGGCCGTCGGCGAGCGCCGCCTCGAGCGACCCGTACTGCGCGAGCACCTCGGCGGCCTTCTTGGGCCCGATGCCCCGCGCTCCCGGCAGCTTGTCGGACGGGTCACCGCGCAGCGCGATCAGGTCCGGCACCTGTTCCGGGTCGACGCCGTACCGCTCGCGCACCTCGGCCGGCCCGATCCGCGCGAGCTCGCTGACGCCTCGTGTCGGCTGCAGGATGGTGACGCGCTCGCTCGCGAGCTGGAAGGCGTCCCGGTCCGAGGTGGCGACGAGCACGTCCCCGGGCCACTCGCGCGCGGCCGCCGCGAGAAAGTCGTCGGCCTCGTAGCCCGGCGCCTTGGCGACGAGGAAGCCGAACGCCGCCACGACCTCCGGCAGGATCTCGAGCTGCTCGAGAATCGACTCCTCGAACACCCTTCCCGACTGATACGGCTCGAAGGCCTCGTGCCGGTAGGTCGCCACCGAGAGCGTGTCCCAGGCGACGAGCACGGAATCCGGCCGCTCCGCCTGCCACAACCGCACGAGCATGTTGGTGAAGCCGACGACCGCGTTGAGCCGGATCGACTTCGGCAGGGCGTGGTACGCGCGGTGGGCGAACGAGTCGCCGTCGACTGCAAGCAACGCGGTCACAGCGTCGCCTCGAGCTCGGCTATCTGCGCCATCAGCCGCACGGTCGCCTGATCTGACGAGCGTCGTAGGTCGTCGCTTTCGCGGAGGTCGTCGAGCTCGATCGGCGGCCCGTACGCAACCCGCAGCGGACCGAGTGCCAGCAGCCGGTCGGTGCCGCGAACCGCGGCGGGCACGAGCGGCACGCCGGCCTCCAGAGCGATCCGAGCCGCACCCGAGCGCGGCCGCGGCTGGTGCTTCTTGACGAGGCCCTTCTTTCGGCGTGTCCCCTCCGGGAACATGACGACGACCTGGCCCTCACGGGCCAGCCGGATCGCGGTCTCGATCGCCTGGCGGTCGCCGAGCCCGCGCCGCACCTTGAACGCTCCCGCATGGTCGAGCAAGAGCCGGAGTGGCCACCAGTAGAGCTCCGCCTTCGCCATGAAGCGGAGCCAGCGGCCCGGCCAGAGCGGCATCGCCAGCGGGAACGGATCGAGGCTCGAGAGGTGGTTGCAGGCGAGGACGAGTCCGCCGGTCGGCGGCACGTTCTCCGTGCCGTGCGCGCGCAGCCGATACGGCCCGTAGAGGAGCGGTCGGCAGATCACGGCGGCGACGCGGTAGATGAGCGGCGGACGCACGCGGGGAGTATCGCGGCCGGAAGCGTGGCTATCGTGACCGGTCGTGCCGAAGCGTCTCGTCATCGTCGAGTCGCCTGCGAAGGCGCGCACGATCGCCGGCTATCTCGGCCCCGACTTCGTCGTCGAGTCCTCCGTCGGCCACATTCGCGACCTCCCGGACAGCGCCGCCGAGATTCCCGAGAAGTACAAGGGCGAGTCGTGGGCGCGCCTGGGAGTCGATGTCGAGCACGGCTTCGAGCCGCTCTACGTCGTCGACCCGGACAAGAAGAAGACGGTCGCGCAGCTTCGCAAGCAGCTCGCCGACGCCGACGAGCTCCTGCTCGCAACGGACGAGGATCGCGAGGGCGAGGCGATCGCCTGGCACCTGCTCGAGGTGCTGAAGCCGAAGGTTCCGACGCGGCGCATGGTCTTCCACGAGATCACCCGCGACGCGATCGAGCGTGCGCTCGACGAGACGCGCGACGTCGACGAGCGGCTCGTCGACGCGCAGGAGTCCCGGCGCATCCTCGACCGCCTGTACGGCTACGAGGTCTCGCCGGTCCTCTGGAAGAAGGTCATGCGCGGGCTCTCGGCCGGCCGCGTCCAGTCGGTGGCGACGCGGCTCGTCGTCCAGCGGGAGCGCGAGCGGATGGCGTTCCGCGCCGCCGCGTGGTGGGACCTGCTCGCGACGTTCGATCCGGATTCCTTCGAGGCGCGGCTCGTCTCCCTCGACGGGCAGCGGGTTGCCACCGGACGCGACTTCGGCCCGGACGGGAAGCTCCCGCGGCGAGGCTCGCCAGCTCGACGAGGGCGAGGTGCGCGGCCTCGCCGAGCGGCTCCAGGGCTCCTCCTTCAGCGTGGCCCGGGTCGAGCGGAAGCCGTACGGGCGCCGCCCGAGCCCGCCGTTCATGACCTCGACCTTGCAACAGGATGCGAGCCGCAAGCTCCGCTACTCCGCGCAGACGACCATGCGGGTCGCGCAGCGCCTGTACGAGAACGGCTACATCACGTACATGCGCACCGACTCGACGACCCTGTCGGAGTCGGCGCTCACGGCCGCACGCGAGCAGGCCTCGTCCCTCTTCGGCGCCGACTACGTCCCGCCTGAGCCGCGGCGCTACGAGCGGAAGGTGAAGAACGCACAGGAGGCGCACGAAGCGATCCGCCCCTCCGGTGACCGCTTCCGCACGCCGCAGGACGTGCGCTCGGAGCTCTCGCCCGACGAGCACGCCCTGTACGAGCTGATCTGGATGCGCACGATCGCCTCGCAGATGAAGGACGCGCAGGGGCAGACCGTCTCGCTCCGGATCGCGGGCGAGTCCAGTGCCAACGAGACGGCCGAGTTCGGCGCGTCCGGGACCGTGATCACCTTCCGCGGTTTCCTTGCCGCGTACGAGGAGGGGCGCGACGTCGACCGCCCGGTCGGGGGAGGACGACGAGGAGCGGCGGCTGCCGAATCTCGCGGAGGGCGACGCGGTCGAGCTGCGCTCGCTCGAGCCGCAGGGCCACGAGACGAGCCCGCCCGCCCGCTTCACCGAGGCGACGCTCGTCCGGACGCTCGAGGAGCTCGGCATCGGCCGCCCGTCGACCTATGCGTCGATCCTCGGCACGATCCTCGACCGCGGCTACGTCTTCAAGCGCGGCACGGCCCTCGTCCCCGCGTTCCTGGCCTTCTCCGTGGTGGCGCTGCTCGAGCAGCACTTCGGGCAGCTCGTCGACTACGACTTCACCGCCCGGATGGAGGACGACCTCGACCGGATCGCGGCCGGGGACGAGCACCGCGTCGAGTGGCTCGGACGCTTCTACTACGGCGACGGTGGCGGCGGTTTGCAAGAGCTCGTCTCGGACCTCGGAGCGATCGACGCGCGCGAGATCAACTCGCTCGAGATCGGCGACGGGATCGTGCTCCGGGTCGGCCGCTACGGCCCGTACCTCGAGCGCGACGGGCAGCGTGCGAGCGTGCCGGAGGAGCTCGCCCCCGACGAGCTGACGGTCGAGAAAGCCGGGGAGCTGCTCGCGCAGCCGTCGGGGGACCGCGAGCTCGGCGCCGATCCCGAGACCGGGCTCCCGCTCGTCGCGCGCACCGGGCGCTACGGCCCCTACGTGACCGAGGTCCTGCCCGAGGACTCGAAGGAGAAGCCGCGCACGGCGTCACTCTTCAAGGCGATGTCGCTGGACACCGTGACGCTCGAGGACGCGCTGCGGCTGTTACAGCTGCCACGCGTGGTCGGCGTCGCCGAGGACGGGGAGGAGGTCGTCGCGCGCAACGGCCGCTACGGGCCTTACGTCCAGAAGGGAAAGGAGTCCCGCTCGCTCGAGTCCGAGGAGCAGCTCCTCACGATCTCCCTCCCTGAAGCCCTTACGGTCCTTGCCCAGCCGCGGCAGCGGCGCGGGCAGCGGGCGGCGACGAAGCCGCTGCGCGAGATCGGCACCGACCCCGTCGGCGGCCACGAGATCGTGCTCAAGGAAGGCCGCTTCGGTCCGTACGTCACCGACGGCGAGACGAACGCGAGCCTCCGCAAGGGCGACGACCCGGAGACGGTCACGCTCGACCGCGCCGTCGAGCTGCTCGCCGAGCGACGCGCGAAGGGACCGGCGAAACGGTCCCCCCGCCGCCGCAAGGGTTCCTGAACTGTTCTCCGCCAACTTCGTCGGCCGACCGGCGTCCTATGCTCACGAACCGGGCGGAGCGCGGAATACACTTGCGCGGCGCCTCGTTCGAGCGACCAGGCGGGCGCGGGTACGGCCGAGGGTGGTAACCGGAGGACTTCGCTCCTAAGGTAAGAAGGCTTGCTGCGAGAGCGACGAGGCAGGACGAAAGGACGGGGAGAGCACTGACGCAGAACCAGCTTCACGAATTGCTCGAGTCCGATCAGATCCGCGCGATCGTCGAGGGCGCGGAGGAACGCGGCTTCGTCGATCCCGCCGAGCTCGAGGCCTTCGCGGCCGAGCTCGAGCTCAACGACAACGAGGTCGAGGAGCTCACGCGGGAGCTCGAGCGCACCGGGCTCGAGATCGGCCCGCCGGCTGCAGCTGCGCCTGCCGCGCCGCGCGCCGAGGCGGCCAAGGAGGAGAGCGAGAAGCCGGCCGAGCCTGAGCCCGAGCCCGCTCCCGCTCCCACTGTCGCGATCTCCGGCTCCGCCGACAGCCTCCAGCTCTTCCTCGCCGATGTCGGCCGGCACAAGCTGCTGACCGCCGCCGAGGAGGTCATGCTCGCGAAGCGGATCGAGCGCGGCGACGTGACGGCGAAGCGCCACATGATCGAGTCGAACCTCCGCCTCGTCGTCTCCATCGCGAAGGGTTACCGCGGCCTGGGCGTCCCGTTCCTCGACCTGATCCAGGAGGGCACACTCGGCCTCAACCGGGCCGTCGAGAAGTTCGACTGGCGGCGCGGCTACAAGTTCTCGACCTACGCGACCTGGTGGATCCGCCAGTCGGTGCAGCGCGCGGTCGCAAACCACGCGCGCACGATCCGCGTCCCCGTCCACGTCGTCGAGCGCCAGCAGAAGCTGTCGCGCGCGGCGCGCCGGCTCGAGGTCGAGCTCGGGCGCGAGGCGACGAAGGAGGAGCTCGCCGAGGCGACGGGCCTGCCGATGCAGCACGTCGACGAGGCGCTCGGCGCTGCCAACGCATCCGTCTCGCTCAACCAGACGGTCGGCGCCGACGACGAGGGAGAGCTCGGCGACCTGTTTGCCGACCGCGAGGCCGTCGATCCGTTCGACGAGGCCGAAGAGTCGCTCCGCCGGCAGGGCGTGCGGCGGGCGCTGGAGGCGCTTCCCGAGCGCGAGCGGCGGATCCTCGAGCTGCGCTTCGGCTTCGAGGGCGAGCCGTGGACGCTCGAGGCCATCGGCAACGAGCTCGACCTGACGCGAGAGCGTGTCCGCCAGCTCGAGGGCCAGGCACTCGCCCGGCTCGGCGCTCTGCGCGACCTCATCTCGGTCGCCGCCGCCTAGCCAGGGACGGCGTCCCGCACGCGCAGGATCGCCTCGCGCCGGAGCGGCGTGACGCGCAGCTCCGGCGGCGGCCGGCGCAGGAAGGAGTCGACGAGCAGAAGCTCGTCGAGATCGAGCTCGCCGGGGCGGCTCGCCGCCGCGAGCCCGACCTCGACCTCGAGCGCCGCCCCGCCGCCGGGCGGCAGCGTCCGCTCGGCGGCCACGCGCCCGCCCGCCACGAACACGGCGCGGACGAAGCCAGGCTCGCCGGCCGGGAGCAGGATGCAGCACTCGAGCCGGCGCACGCGTTCCAGGCGCTTCAGCTCGAGACAGACCTTCTCGAGGGCCGCGATCCGGTCACGCAGCCGGCCGGCGTCCTCGAACCGTCTCGCGTCGGCAAGCTCGCGCAGCCGGCGCCGCAGACGCGGCAGCGCCGCCTCGGGCCGGGCGAGCTCGTCTGGAGACAACGCCCGGGCCGCGAGCTGCGCCGTCCGGCGCGACCGCAACGGACCTTGTAACACAGTGTTACTTGGTGGTTTTTGGGTCGCGACGACCGAGTCCCCGCGCACCCGCAGCCAGATCTGGCGCTCCGGTCGCGAGACGCGCGCGTTGCCGGGCGGGCGCAGCTCGCGGATCAGGCGGAGCTCCTCGAGCGCAGCTTCTAGCTCCGACCCGGTCACGCGCCATTCGATCGACTCCGCCGCAGCGAGTGCCGCCTCGACGGCCGGCCGTTGCCGCTCGCTGCGGAAATAGGAGCGGAGCCTGGCCCGCAGGTCACGCGCGCGACCGACGTAGAGGACCTGCCCCTGGCGGCCGAGGAAGAGATAGACGCCCGGACGGGTCGGCGCGCCGAAGGCGAGGTGACGCTTGTCGAGCAGGCGCCGCGTCCTCGTCGCGGACAGCGCCGTCAGGTCCGCGACTGTGCGGGCGCCCCGCTCCTGCGCGAGCCCGATCAGCGCGAGCAGCAGCTCGGCGGTCGCGCGCGCGTCGGGCAGCGCGCGGTGGCAGGGCCTCTCGGCCGTGCCGAGGAACCACGCGAGCTGGGCGAGCCCGAAGCTCGAGACTCGGCCCGCGAGGAGCCTGCGCGCGAGCCGCACCGTGTCGACGACCGGTGCGCCGATGCCGCGAGCCCGTCAGCAACTCGGTCTCGCGGTCGAGGAAGGCGAGGTCGAAGCGCGCGTTGTGCGCGACGAGAACCGCGTCGCCTGCGAAGGCGAGGAAGCTTCGCACCGCTTCGGCCGGGCGCGGCGCGCCGCGCAGGTGCTCGTTCCGCAGGCCGGTCACGGCGCTCGCCCCCGCGGCGATCGGGAGCCCCGGGTCGACGAGCGTCTCGAACTCCCCGTCCACCTCGAAGCCGCGCAGGCGAACCGCGCCGATCTCGCAGATTCCGGACTGGCCCGGCCGCAGCCCGGTCGTCTCGAGGTCGACCACGACGTAGGTCGCGTCCTCGAGGAGGAGCGCCGCGCCCGGCGGCTCGGCCAGCCCGACGGCGTCGCCGTTCCACGCGAGCCGCGCGTCGGTCTCGACGACCTCCGTCAGCAGCGAGCGTGCGAGCGCGACGGGCGCGTGCCGCAGGGCGAAGAGCCGGCGCGCCGCTTCGTCCGCGAGCACCGGCCCGCGCTGCTCCTCGACGAGCTCCACCAGCCGGTCGGCGGCGTCTAGCCTGAGCTGCATGGGCGAGAGCCTAGGCGAACATACGTTCGCACGCCAACTCGCGCCGCTTCGCGCCGAGCCCTCGGACGACGCCGAGCAGGTGACCCAGGCGGTCGGCGGGGAGCCGCTGCGGGTGCTCGCGGAGCGTGGCGACTGGGTCCGGGTCGAGACCGAGTACGCGTACCCGGGCTGGGCGCGGCGGGAGGATCTCGGCGGCGAGCCCCGAGCCGACTGGCTGAGGCCGGTCGCCGCCGATCCCGTCGAGCAGGCGCGCACGCTGCTCGGCACCCGCTATGAGTGGGGCGGGATGACTCCTGCCGGCATCGACTGCTCCGGCCTCGTCCACATGGCGTTCCGCGCGTGCGGCCGTCTCGTGCCGCGCGACGCCGACCAGCAGGAGGAAGCCGGCGAGAAGCTGTCCGAGGGCGAGCTTCGGCCCGGCGATGTCGTCACCTACGGCCCGCCGGAGGGAGCCGACCACGTCGCGTTCTGGGTCGGGCACGGTCGCATCCTCCACGCGACCGGCCGCGCAGGCGTCGACTGCGTCGTGGAAGAGGAAGAGCCGCCCGAGCTGCGCGAGCGGCGGCGCGCCCTTGTGCGACTCGGAAGCTAGATTTCGCCACTCGCGTGGAGCCGACCGCCTTTCTTCGTAGGGGAGCCGCGGTCGCGGCGCTCCTCCCGCTCCTCGCCGCCCTGGCCGCAGGCTGCGGCGGCTCGAGCCCCGGGCGATCGACGACGGGCGACTCGACGCCGACCACCGTCCCGGCGCCGGCGACGTCGTCGACACAGACGACCGCCGCCCCCACGCAGCAGTTCCCCGACTTCCGGATCGCGATGGACGAGAACACGGACTACCTCGACCCCGGTCTCTCCGACACGACCGAGGGCTGGGGCGTGATGTGGAACGTCTACCTCCCGCTGCTCGGCTACCCGCACGTGAGCGGGCCCGCCGGCGCGAAGATCGTCCCGTACCTCGCGACGTCGCTGCCGCAGATCTCGCGTGACGGCCGCACGTACCGGCTCATGCTGCGCAAGGGGTTGCGCTACTCGAACGGCGCCCGGGTCAAAGCGAGCGACTTCAAGAAGACGGTCGAGCGCGACTTCGTCCTCGACTCGGCCGGCGCTGCCTTCTTCCGCAACATCGTCGGCGCGAAGCAGTTCGCGAAGCGCCAGAAGCGCGGGATCAAGGGCATCGTCGTCGACGACAAGACCGGGACGATCATCATCCATCTGGTCGCTCCGGAGGCCGACTTCGACAACGTGCTCGCGTCGGAGTTCGCGGCGCCGGTACCGGCGAACGCGCCCGCGACCGACACCTCGCTCGACCCGCTGCCCTCGACTGGGCCTTACCGGATCACGAGCTACCGGCCGAAGAGCCGGATCGTCGAGGAGCGCAACCCGTACTTCGACGCCTCGCGCTTCGGCGGCAACGTCCCCGCGGGCAACCCCGACCGCGTCACCTGGGACATCGTCCCGAGCGCCGGCATTGCGCTCAGGCGCGTGCTCAGCGGTCAGGACGACTGGATGAGCTACTACCAGATCCCGAGCAAGCGTCTCCCGGCGATCGAGCGGAAGCATGCGAGCCGGCTGAAGACCTTCACGCCGCCCAACCTCATGTACTTCTTCATGAACACGCGCGTCCCGCCGTTCAACAGCCTGAAGGTCAGGCGAGCGGTGAACTACGCGATCTCGCGGCGCTGGCTCAAGCACCTGGCCGGCGGCCCCGCCCACACGACGGAGGACATCCTGCCCCCCGCGTATCCGTCCTACCGCCCCCACAGCCTCTACCGCCACAACCTGCGCAAGGCGATCCGGCTCGTACGCGAGTCGGGCTACAGGGGGAAGCGGGTCTTCGTCTGGAACCACGACGTCGCCGCCGACCTCCCGTTCACGCAGTACCTCGTCTCGGTCCTGAACCAGATCGGCTTCCGCGCGAAGCCGAAGGTCCTGACGGCCGGCAGCTACTGGACGACCATCGGCAACCAGAAGACGAGGGCGCAGATCGGCTTCGCCGACTGGTTCCAGGACTACCCGCATCCGCTCGACTGGTTCGGGCTGCTCGACGGCCGGGCGATCACGCCGACCCACAACGCGAACTACTCGAACCTCGACGTCGGGTCGGTGAACCGCAAGATCGAGGCGCTCACCCGCCCGGCGCGGCTGACGCCCGCTCTCGAGCGCCGTTGGGGCGCCCTCGACCGGACGGTGATGCGGCTCGCTCCGTGGGCCCCGTTCCTCAACCGCAACCAGATGGACTTCTTCGGCTCGCGTGTCGATCTCCGCTGTTACGTCAATAACGTTTTGTACGAGTTCGACTACGCGAGCATCTGCGCCAGCAAGAAATAGTGCGTATTGATAAGACTTCGTCGTGGGCCGTTCGGCCCATGGGCGGGGCCCGGTCGGCCCGGGACAGCTCGTGCTCGCTACCCAGGAGGTGTTGGAAAGTGAGATCGATGCGAGGAAAGTCCGTCGTGATGGCGGCGGTCATCGCGGCGGGGCTCGCGCTGGTGGTGAGCGCGTGCGGTGGTGGTGGCGGCGGGGGGTCGTCGAGCACCACGGTCCAGGGCGCGACCGCCGGGAAGACGTTCGCGCTGCTCAAGGCCGTCGACGGCACGACCGACTACCTCGACCCGGGTCTGTCGTACCGGCTCGAGTCGTGGCAGTTGTTCCAGGACGTCTACCCCGGCCTCGTCGTCAAGGCGCACGTGAGCTGCCAGACGTCCAACTGCACCACGATCCTGCCGGGTCTCGCGACCACGATCGGCGCGGTGACGAACGGCGGCAAGACCTACAAGTTCACGCTGCGCAAGGGGCTGAAGTACTCGAACGGCGAGCCCATCAAGGCGAGTGATTTCGCGAACACGATCATCCGCGACTTCCGGCTGAACTCGCCGGGGATCGGCTTCTTCTCGAACATCGCCGGCGTCGACGCCTGCGAGGGGAACCCGACGAAGTGCTCCAAGATCTCGGGCATCGTCACGGACGACGCCGCGGGGACGATCACGATCAACCTGAAGCAGCCGCAGTCGGACTTCCTCTACATCCTGTCGATCCCGTTCACGTCGGTCGTGCCGTCGTCGACGCCCAAGACAGACACGGAGAACCCGCCGCCGGCCGCTAGCGGCCCGTACTACTTCTCGAGCTACTCGCCGAGCAAGTCGATCGTGATGCAGCGGAACCCGAACTGGAAGAAGGGCGAGATCGCATCCATCCCGGACGGGAACCCCAACAAGATCGTCGTGACGCTGACGGACGACCAGGCGCAGTCGGCGCAACTCGTCGCGTCCGGGCAACAGATGTGGGACGGGAACCTGCTTCCGACCGACCGGCTGGCGTACTACAAGGGCAAGTACGCCAAGCAGATCAACTTCTTCACGACGCCGTCCACGTACTACTTCTTCATGAACCAGCGGACGCCGCCGTTCGACAACCTCAAGGCACGGCAGGCGGTCAACTACGCGATCGACCGTCAGGCCCTGGTCAACCTGCGCGGCGGTCTCGGCGTGCCGACCTGGAACTTCCTGCCGCCGAGTTACCCGCAGTACCAGAAGCTCACGCCGGATCCGTACCCCTTCGATATCAACAAGGCGAAACAACTCGTCCAGCAGTCGGGGACGAAGGGGATGAAGGTGACCGTCTACACGATCTCGGACGTCGCGGTCGACAAGTCGACCGGCGAGTACCTGCAGGGCCAGCTGAAGAAGATCGGCTGGAACGCGCAGATCCGGGAGCTTGCGGGCGCGAACTACTTCACGATCATCGGCAGCCAGTCGACGAAGGCTCAGATCGGGTTCGCCGACTGGTTCGAGGACTATCCGTACCCGACGGACTGGTTCAACATCCTCGAGAACGGCGACAACATCACGCAGGTGCACAACAACAACTACTCGAACGTCGACATCACGGCGACGAACAACCAGATCAACCACCTCACCCACCTGCCGCCTTCGACGGCGCTCTCCAAGAGCACCAACGACAGCTGGGCGAATCTGGACAAGACCCTGATGGTGACGCACGCATCCGAGGCGCCGTATCTCAACGGCATCCTCACGTCGTTCTTCAACTCGAAGATGAGCCTCTCTTGCGACATCTTCGACGACAACAACGACGACCTCGCGCAGTTCTGCCTGAAGTAACCGACTGACCCGGCGCGGCGGTGTTGTCCACACCGCCGCGCCGGCACCGCTCCAACTACCCTCAGGAAGCAGCAGTGGCTACAACCGGCCAAGAGGAGTTCACCCTCGACACCGCCTCACAGCTGGCGGCGGAGGAGAAGGGAGCGCGGATCGAGGGGCGCAGCCCCTGGGCGCTCGCCGCTCGCCGGCTGCGCCGGAACAAGTTCGCTCTCTTCTTCCTCGGTGTCTTCCTCCTGATCGCGGTCGCGTGCCTGCTCGCCGGGGTCTATTCGAGGAACGTCTCGCACCTCGGGGAGAACGACACGAACCCGGGCGGCGTGATCGTCGTGCACGGCCAGCCGGTCCATGTGGTCTCGCAGGGCAAGACGACGATCGTGAACGGCGTCCCGAAGATCATTTTCGGTGGGGTGCCGATCGGGCCGCAGTGGGGCGCCGCCGGCGGCCAGTACATCCTCGGCGCCGACGTGCTCGGGCGGGACGTGGCGACGCGCGTGCTCTACGGGGGGTTCAACTCGCTCTTCATCGGGATCATCGCGGCGGTGATCTGCACGTTCCTGTCGGTGGTCTTCGCCTTGCTGGCGGGCTACTTCGGCGGAATTCCCGATTGGATCATCTCGCGAGCCTTCGACCTGATCTGGGCCTTCCCGGTCATCCTGCTCGGGATCGCGCTCGGCACCGCGCTGTCGCTCAACGGCTTCCACCACGGGCCCATCAACATCTCGGGCTCGAGCCTCTGGATCCCGATCGCCGTCATCTCCATCGTCTTCGTCCCGTATATCGGGCGACCCCTGCGCGGTCAGGTGCTCGCTCTGCGCCAGCGCGAGTTCATCGAGGCTGCGACGGCGCAGGGCGCGGGCTCGGTGCGGATCATGTTCACGGAGCTGTTGCCGAATATCGCCTCCTCGGTGCTCGTGCTGTTCACGCTGATCGTGGCGAACGCGATCCTCACCGAGGCGGCGCTGTCCTTCCTCGGCGCGGGCGTGCAGCCGCCGAATCCCTCCTGGGGAACGATGATCGCGGACGGCTCGCACCAGCTCGCAAACGCTCCGTGGATCAGCCTTTTCCCCGGGATCATGATCGCCCTCAGCGTGCTGTCCCTCAACGTCTTCGGCGACGGGCTGCGGGATGCGCTCGACCCGCGGGCGAAGGTGAGGATCGAGCACTGATCGGGCGGGCGGGCTAGATGGTGACGTTCCTCATCCGGCGGCTCGTCGGGATGATCCTCGTCCTGCTCGCCGTGAGCTTCATCGTCTACCTGATCTTCATCGTGATCCCCGGCGGCGACCCGGCGCTGAGGATCGCGGGCAGGGTCGCGACGCCGGCCAACATCGCCTCGATTCGCGAGAAGCTCGGGCTCAACCACAACATCTTCGTGCAGTGGTTCGACATGGTGAAGTCGCTGCTCAACGGGACGCTGGTCTCGTACTACAACCAGACGAACGTCGCGCAGCAGATCAAGGAAGGGATCCCGGCGACGTTCTCGCTCTGCATCGGCGCGGGGCTGATCTGGCTCTTCTTCGGGGTGCTCGTCGGCACGATCTCGGCCATCAGGGCCGGCCGGGTCGCGGACCGGCTGATCACCGCGCTCGCCTTGATCGGCATCTCTCTTCCCGTGGCCTGGCTCGGGCTGGTCCTGCTCTATCTGTTCGCCGACAACGGCCTGAATTCGTGGTTCCCTCCCGGCGGCTATGTGCCGTTGACCCAGGACCCGGTGCAGTGGGCCTACCACCTGATCCTGCCGTGGCTCACGCTCGCCGTTCTGTTCATCGGCTTCTACGGCCGGGTGCTCCGGTCGAACATTCTCGACACGATCAACGAGGACTTCGTCCGTACCGCAAAGGCGAAGGGACTGTCGTCGCAGCGAATCATCGTCAAGCACGTGCTGCGGGCTTCGCTCATCCCGATCGTGACGCTGTTCGGCCTCGACTTCGCCGCGGTGCTCGGCGGCGGCGCGATCATCACCGAGACCGTGTACAACGTCCAGGGCGTCGGCTGGTACGCGGCCCAGGCGATCGGGACCCAGGATCTGCCGCCGCTCATGGGCGTCACGCTCTACGGTGCGGCGTTCATCGTCGTCTTCTCGACACTGATCGACGTCGCGTACGCCTATCTCGACCCGCGGATCCGGCTGACCTGATGGCCGAGCCGCTGCTCGACGTCGACGACCTGAAGGTCCAGTTCGCGACCGAGGACGGGATCGTCCAGGCCGTGGCCGGGATCTCGTTCCAGCTCGAGCCCGGGAAAGTGCTCGGCATCGTCGGCGAGTCGGGCTCGGGCAAGAGCGTGACCGCGATGACGATCATGGGGCTGACGCGCGGAGTCAACGCGCGCTTCGAGGGCGAGGTGCTCTACAACGGCACCGACCTGCTCAAGATCTCGGACAGCGGCATGCAGGAGTACCGCGGCAACGAGATCGGGATGATCTTCCAGGATCCGATGACGTCGCTGAACCCGGTCTACCGGATCGGGGCGCAGATCGGTGAGGCGATCCAGGCGCACGAGGACATCGACAAGCGCGGAGCGCGCGCTCGGTCGGTCGAGCTCTTGCGCCAGGTCGGCATTCCGAACCCGGAGTCGCGCGTCGACGACTACCCGCACCAGTTCTCGGGAGGCATGAGGCAGCGGGCCATGATCGCGATGGCGCTGTCCTGCAACCCGGCGATCCTGATCGCCGACGAGCCGACGACGGCGCTCGACGTGACGATCCAGGCGCAGATCGTCGACCTGATCGGCCGGCTCAAGGACGACTTCAACTCGGCGGTCATCTTCATCACCCACGACCTCGGCGTGATCGCGGAGATCGCAGACGAGATCATCGTCATGTACGCCGGGCGCGTCGTCGAGCAGGGCTCGAAGCGCGACCTCTTCTACGACCCGCAGATGCCGTACACGTGGGGCCTGCTCGGCTCGATCCCACGTCTCGACCGCCCCCGCGTCGAGCGCCTGCACACGATCGAAGGCGCGCCGCCGTCGCTCATCAACCTGCCGCAGGGCTGCAAGTTCCGCCCGCGCTGCCCGCATGCCTTCGACAAGTGCATGGAGGAGCCGCAGCTCGAGAACCGGGTCGAGACCCCCGGCCACCTCGACCGCTGCTGGCTCGACGTCGAGTACAAGCGCGACCACCGCGACGCGACCATCTCCCCCGGCTCCGAGGAGGCGGCGTGAGCGTCCTCGAGCAGGAGGGCGAGTCGGGCGACACTCCGCTCCTCGAGGTCCGTCACGTCAAGAAGTACTTCCCGATTCGCAGAGGTCTCCTGCAGCGCGAGGTGGCGCACGTCCACGCTGTCGACGACGTGACCTTCTCCGTCCGGCCGGGCGAGACGCTCGGACTGGTCGGCGAGTCGGGCTGTGGCAAGTCGACGCTGGGCCGCACGCTCGTGCGGCTGCTCGAGCCGACTGACGGTGACATCATCTTCCAGGGAACGTCGATCGCGCATCTCGGCACGCGGAAGCTGCGACCGCTCCGGAGCGAGATCCAGATGGTCTTCCAGGATCCGTACGCCTCCCTCAATCCGCGCAAGCGCGTCGGCACGATCGTGTCCGATCCGATGCGGATCCACAATCTCGGCAGCCGCAGCGAACAGAGACAGCGGGTCGGAGAGATCCTCGAGACGGTGGGCCTCTCTCCGGAGCACTACAACCGCTTCCCGCACGAGTTCTCCGGCGGCCAGCGGCAGCGGATCGGAATCGCGCGGGCGCTCGCGCTGCGGCCGAAGCTGATCATCGCCGACGAGCCGGTGTCGGCCCTCGACGTGTCGATCCAGTCGCAGATGCTGAACCTGCTCGTCGACCTGCAGAACGACTTCCAGCTGACGTATCTCTTCATCGCGCACGACCTCGGTGTCGTCCGGCACGTGAGCGACCGCATCGCGGTGATGTACCTCGGCAAGATCGTCGAGCTCTCCCCGGCCGAGGAGCTGTACACCCGACCGATCATGCCGTACACCGAGGCGCTTCTCTCGGCCGTCCCGATCCCCGATCCCGACCTGGCGGAGAAGAGAGAGCGGATCGTGCTCGTGGGCGACGTCCCGAGCCCGATCAACCCGCCGAGCGGCTGCCGGTTCCATCCGCGCTGCCGGTACGCGACCGATATCTGCAAGCAGGTGGAGCCGCCGCTCGTCGATTACGGCAACACCCATCTCGCGGCCTGCCACCACCCGCTCAACGTCGACGAGGCGACTTTGGCGAAGGTGGGAGTGGCGGAGGAGCACTCGCCGGCGGACGCCGACGACACCGCATTGCCGCAGGACACGTCGGGGACTAGCGATCCGGCGGTATCGCCCACGCCGGGCGACACCCGTTCGAGGTAGGCCCCAGCGCTAAAGCGGGCCGTGCGGAGCGCCGATAATCGTGCCGTGGACGCTGCGGAGCGCAAGGAGATCCTCAGCCGTTATGTGGCGCATTCGCGCCGCTTCGAGGAAGTGGCTTCACGCCGGCGCGGTGCCGGCGGCGCCGACGTAATCCCGCTCCAGAGCCCGCTTCGCGAGCTCGAGCAGGAACCGACGGTGCGCGAGGTCGAGGTGCTGCAGCTCATCTCCGAGGGGCTCGTGAACCGCGAGATCGGGCAGCGGCTCTTCTTGTCGGAGGAAACGGTCAAGTCGCACGTTCGGCACCTGCTCGCGAAGCTCCAGGCGCGCTCGCGCGCCCATGCAGTGGCCGTCGGCTTCCGCCGCGGCATCGTCGGCTAGCTCGTTCTCCGTCCACAGCCGCCAATTCAGGGCTGTGGACAAGGAAAAACGAAGCGCCGGGTGAAGATCACCCGGCGCTCGTGAATCTCTCTATCCGCCTCTCAGCTCCTATCGGGATCCCCCACGTGGGGGATGAGCCGAAGCTGTGGATAACGGACTATCCGACGGCTCTACCAGATCTTGTTCTGGCCGACCAGACCAGCGCGGAGAGCCAGGCGTCCAAGGGAAGTGCGCATTGAGAACTCCGATCGATCGGGGACTGACGGCAACGGCAGCCTATACCCCTTTTGGGGGACACGCAAGGCTGGACCGGCTGGTCAAAAGGTCTGGGTAGCGCGGATCGCCGAACGGTCGCTTGGGCGTGCATCCTATGGGCCGGATCCGCGGCAGCAGTCAGCGCGATGTGGCTGCACGGCTACCGACTTCCGCCTTTTTGGGCCTTGCTGGTGCTCGGTGTGGTTGCGGCGATCGCCGAGCGCCAGAGCGTGGGGGTCTCCGAGCGGCACCAGATTCCGTCTCGTTCTTGCCACTGGTCTTCTCCGCTGTCGCGTTCGGACCGCTTGGCGGCTTTGCGGTCGGAGCGGTCTCGAATGTCTGGGATCTCCGCGAATCGGGCCTGAAATGGAGCGTCTATACGCCGATCCGTGGCCTGACCGCTGCCACCGCCGGGTTCGCCGCGTGGACGCTTGTCCCAGCCCGGCAAGCTTTGGCGCGTGTCTCATCGCGAGTCTTGTTGCATCGATCGTCGATCATCGCGGCGGAGGCGGCGTCTTGCTCGGCATGACTGCGTGGGTGCGGCGAGGATGAACGTTGCGGAGGTTCTGCGGCACATCAGTTCAGTTTCCCTGCTTACAGTCCCGCTTTACGTTCCGGTTCTTGCGCTATTCGTCTACGGCTACCACGTCTACTCGCTGTGACTCGTTCTCGTCTTCTTCCTCCCGGCTCTCGCGGCGCAACGCCTGCTGAACCTCTACCAGCAGGAAAGGGTGGTTACACGGGACCTCGCCGCAGCGAACGAGAGGCTCCGACGGGCGAGCCTCTCCTTCGCGACTGCCCTGGTGGCGACGCTCGATGCCCGGGATCAGTACACCGCGGGTCACTCCGCCGCGGTGGCGATCTATGCGAGAGACATCGCCGAGCGCATTGGACTGTCAGAGGACGAACAGGAGCTCGTTCACCTCTGTGGGCTCGTCCATGACATCGGCAAGATCGGGCTTCCGGCGGGCCTGCTCGAGAAGCCGGGTCCGCTGACCCTCGACGAGCGCCGGCAGATGGAGCAGCACTCCGAGATCGGCGAGCGGATCCTCCGCAACGTCGACGACTACTCGGAGATCGCAGACGTCGTCCGAGCTCATCACGAGCGCATCGACGGAATGGGCTATCCGGACGGACTGCCCGGCGACGAGATCCCTCTCCTCGCGCGAATCATCGGCGTCGCGGATGCGTATGACGCGATGACGTCCGACCGCCCTTACCGTGACGCGCTGCCGAGCCGCGTTGCTCGCATGCGTCTGGCGCAAGCCGTGGGGACTCAGTTCGACACTGGGGTCGTCGCGGCATTCGAGGCGATCCTGGCCACTGCAGACGACAATTACCGCTCGGGCCGGGGAGCGTCTTTCATGCGCGAGCGACTACAGCTCGAGCGAGACGCGGAAGACGTTGCCGTGGCGCTAGACGTCGTCACGTAGAGCTCGAGCGGCTTCGAGCCGGGTTCGAACGCCGAGCTTGTCGTAGATGTGTTTGACGTGCACCTTCGTCGTCGAGAGGCTGATGTAGAGCAATCTCGCGATTTGTTCGTTCGTCAGGCCCTGAGCGAGCAAATCGTGAACCTCGTTCTCGCGCGGAGTCAAGGCGGTTGTGCCCCTGGCCGCCCGAGGGATTCGCAGACCGAATCAGCCGCGAATGAGGCGTCCGTGAAGCAGTGAGCCGCTGCAGCCAGCCGCGCCAGGCGGTCTCCTCTGCAATGAATGCACCAAGCGCGGGTGTCGCCCGCATCGCGATGACGACTGGATCCCGGATTCCGGTCTCGATCACAGCTCGGAGGCGAGCGGCCACGTCCTCGTGCGCCTTGTCGTTCAAGCGCGACGATCGGTTCGCAAGCAGCGACAGCGACTCGGGTTCAAGACCACGGCTTGCCTGACGGGCATCCGCGGCCGACGCGGCCGCGCCTCGGGCGTCTCCGGCGGCAGCCATAACAGGCTGCGCCATCCGAGAAGTCTCCGCGACCCGATCTCAAGGCGCGGTCAGTCGGGCCCCCGACGAGCGCATTTAAGGCCCGCTTGAGATCACCTACGCTGGCATATAGACGAGCACGCTCAATCGGGAGATTGATCTGGAAGTAACTGTCCGCGTCTGGGCATGAAGCGCTCAAGCGCGGAAAGTATCCGCGCAGCTGGGGCGAACCGCCGTAGTCCGATAAGTGCTTTCGCGCGGTAGAGCTGCGCGTAGGGCGCCGAGAATTCGATCCCGCAGTACTCCGCCACGGACGTAAGGTTTTCAACGCTCTCCAATGCGGCTTCGTACTGGCTGCTCATGACGAGCGCGTAGCTATACGCGGCTAGTAAACCGGTGTGTGCGATGGGATCGACTGCTCCTGTTGCAAGCCCAAGGATCCCCTTTGCATCGTGTAGGGCTTCCATGAGCCCACCCTCCAATTCGGCCAGCCCGATTTCCGCCTGAGCGATCATGAGTGACTGGTTGAGACCGCCGCCTGCGGTTTTCCGGAAGTCGTCCAAGCGCTCGGCAAGGTCACGGGCTTCCTCAACGAGCGAGCCAAGGATCTGTAGCCAGAGCGCTCCTTCGCGGGTTGCAGCGGTCTCGGCGGATGCTGACGCGAGCTCCGCATGTTCCTTTGTGCGATACGGACGATCCATCAGATGGGCCGAACGGCCTGCGACGAGATGCGCACGCGCCGCAAGGTCCCCTTCGAGCGAGCGCGCCGACTGCGTCGCCAGAGCCATGGCCCGGTCGAGATCGTCACTGCGAAGGAGCGCCTCGCTCTCTGCGTAATCGATCAACCCGCCTTCGGCTCCCGCGGCACGGGCGGCAGTGATCCACCGCTGGAGGCTGCTGGTCCTCCCGGCGGCCAGGAGGTCGTCCAATGCTGCGCCGATGGCCTCGGTTACGAAGCGCGGATCGCGTGCGTATTCGGCGACGGACAGCGCCTCGTCCCACCTGCGCGCGTCCAAGAGACGGCGACAGCGCGACAGCAGGAGCTCCCGCCCTTCGGCGTCTGCGTCGTCGAAGCGCCGAATCAGCAGCTCACGCAGGAGCGGATGGAGCGAAAGCGACTTGCGCTCTGTGACTGCCAGCAGCCCGCGCGCCATGGCGTCCTCGATCACCTTGTCGCCGTCCACGCCGAGCACCGATCGCGCTAGCTCGACGTCCGAAATCGATGCCACAGCGAGCACCATCAGCGCGTCCTGCGTTTCCGTCGCCGCAGCCGCGAGCAGCTCGCTCGCGAGGAAGTCGTAAAGCGTGTGAGAGAGGAGGCGGCTCGACGTGAAGTCGACGTCACCGCTCATCGCCGCCAGACCGAGGACTGCGGGCCAACCGTCGGCGGTTCGCATCAACCGTGCCCGGCCCGCGACGGCTCCCGTAGACGTGAGCACCCGTGCCGCCTCGTCGTCGTTCATCGCGAGCTCGTCCATGCCGATCTCGAGCCCTTCGCCGTACACCTCCAGCCGCGGTGTGAACCAGTCGGGGCGTGTTCTCGTGGTGATCACGAACCGGATGTCGAGCCCGTCCACCAGCATCGAGAGGAGCTCCTCGGCTTCGTCGGTCCCCGCCGCCTCCCACTCGTCCACGACGAGCAGAGCGTCCTGCGTCAGCGTCCCGAAGGAGCGCAGGATCGCGCGAGCGAGTGGGTTCGGGCTCGGGTTGACCGAGGCGATCGACGCAACCGTCGGCTGCTCGCGTGGCAGATCGGGAGCGATCGACGCGAGCAAGTCGTCGAGCTGCACCGCAAGCAGCGCAACGTCTCCGGACGCCCGCGACGTCCGGTACCACGCGACCGGCCCGGACTGTCGCTCCGACCACTGTCGCGCAAGCGTCGTCTTCCCGTACCCGGCTGGGGCGGCCAACACCGTGACGCGTGCGCCGCCTCCCTCCGCGAGCCGCGCGACCAGCCGCGGGCGCTCGATGATGTGATCGAGCGCAGGCGACGCCGCAGCTGTGATCGTCTCCACCAATTCCCCTGCCGGGCCGATGGCGCCCGAGATTCGAGGACCCTACTCCTCTCTCAACCGCTCGTCTCGAGCGGGGGCCCCGCGCTCGGGGTAGGGCCCGAGCGCGGGGTTCGCCGTCAGCCCCCGGCGCCGGCCACGGCCGGCGCGAGCTCCCGCGCGAGTGGGTCCTCGCCCGTGAGCGTCTTGAACGCGGCAGGGATCTGCCGCCGTCTCGGCACGCCGAGCTTCTGGCGGAGGACGTCGCAGTGCGCCTTCGCCGTTCTCGGCGAGATGCCGAGCCGCTCTCCGACCTCGTCGTTCGAGCACCCGCGCGCGATCAGCGCAACGATCTGGAGCTGGCGCTCGGTCAGGTCGGGCTTTGCCTCGTCACTGCCTTTCATGGCCGCGGACGTTAAGGCCGCGGCTGAGCTGCGACTATCGGCCGACGGGAGTATTCGCGCGGCCGGCGTGCGCTCCGCCGACGAAGCTCGCTTCGTGGCCGCGCGCGTTGGCTTCGGTGAGCTCCTCTTGCGTCAGCGCGCCGATCCGCAGCAGCAGGTCGAACTCGTCGCGGAGGTGCGTCCGCATCATCTCCGGCCCGTCCGTCGCGATCGTGAACAGGACGCCGTTCTCGACGAAGGTGCGGAAGACGTCCCGTACGGCGTCCTCGTCGGGGAGCGCCTTGGTAAGGAGGTTCGAGGTGGGGCAGATCTCGAGCACGACCTCGCGGTCGCGCAGCTCCTTCATCAGCCCGGTGTCACCGGCGGCGAGGATCCCGTGCCCGATCCGGTCGGGGCGGAGAAGCTCGAGCACGTCGCCGACCTCCGAGCGGCCCATCTCCCCGCCCTCCTCGCCGACGTGGATCGTCACGCCGAGGCCGGCGGAGCGTGCCTCCTCGACCATCGGCTGCACCTGCGCATAGTCGTACCGCCCCTGGCCGGGCCGCGGGCCGGCGATGTCGATCCCCACGACTCCGCGCGAGGCCCAGTGAATCGCCTTCTCGACGATGATCTCGTTCTGGCGCGGCGTGAAGGTGCGATCCATCATCAGGATCAGGCCCGCGCGCACCTGCCGGTACTCGAGGCTCGCCACGTCGAGCCCCCGGATGGCGGCGAGGATGATGTGGTCGAGGTCGCGCTCGCCGCCGCGGTTCCGCTTCATCGGGTTGAAGCGGAGCTCGAGCGTCGTGATCCCCTGCGAGCGGTACGCGCCGCCGATCGCGCCGTGCACCGAGACCTCGACGGCCGCCGGGCTCGACTGGATCAGCTCCGTCCAGTGGTAGATCGCGTCGAGCGCGTCGAGATCGGGCACGCCCCGCGGGTCGGAGACAGTCACGAGCCGCTCGAAGTCCCAGTAGTCCTTGGCCGGGAGCGCGATGCCCTGGCTGTGGGCGAGCGACCAGAGGATGTCGGAGGAGACCGAGCCGCCGAGGTGGGTGTGCAGCTCGGCCAGGCCTTCCATGCGGTCAGTCTAATTCCAGCCGACGACCGCCCAGCGGCGGCGAACGAACCGGGGGCCGAGGAGCGCCAGCCGCGCCAGCAGCAGGACGTCGAGCGCGACCCAGACGCCGACGATTCCCCACCCGAGCCGGTAGGCAAGCGACGCGAGGACGATGAAGACGGCGCTCGCGGCGACCATCGACCACATCAGGTAGCGGGTGTCGCCGGCGCCGATGAGGATCCCGTCGAGCGCGAAGACCGCGCCGCCGAGCGGCTGCATCGCCGCGAGGAACGGCCACAGGAGCGCGGCCTGATGGATCACGTGCGGATCGTCGGTGAACGCCGCCGGTAGCGCATGCGAGAGCGGGGCGAGCACGAGGGCGAAGACGACCCCGACCGCGACCGACCAGCCGATCATGCGCACGGCGGCCGCATACGCGCCGTCGGCGTCCCCGGCGCCGAGCATCCGGCCGACGATCACCTGGCCGGCGATCGCGACCGCATCCAGGACGAGCGCGATGAAGAGGAACAGCTGGTACCCGATCTGGTGCGCGCCGATCTCCGCGTCGCCCATGCGCGCGAGGAGCGAGGCTGCGAAGAGGAACGAGGCGTAGAGCGCGACGGTGCGGACGAAGATCTGCCTCCCGATCCGGAAGAGCGGCTTCATCTCCCGCCGGCTCGGCCGCCTCGAGGGCGCGTGGGGGCGGAGCAGCTCGACGACGAAGGCGGCTGCCATCCCCGTCTGCGCGATGGCCGTTCCCGCCGCGGAGCCTGCGATCCCCCAGTGGAAGACGTAGACGAACAGCACCTCGAGCACGAGGTTCGCGAGGTTCGCCACGACGACGATCTCGAGTGGCCGGCGCAGGTTCGAGACGCCGCGCAGATAGCCCTGCCCCGCGAGCGCGATGAGCGCGGCCGGCAGGCCGAAGGCGGCGATCCGGAAGTAGACGAGCGCGAAATGGCCGGACTCCCCGTGGCCGCCCAGGCCGGCGAGGAGCGGCACGGCGACGATCTCGCAGGCGACGAGCAGGGCGAGCCCGATCCCGAGGGAGGCCCAGAGCGCCTGCGCCGCGAGCCGGGCGGCCTCGTCCTGCCGGCCCGCGCCAGACGCGCGCGCGACGACCGCCGTCGTCCCGTAGGTCAGGAAGTTGAAGATCGTGAAGGCGCCCGCGAGCACGGTGCCGGCGAGGCCGAGTGCTGCGATCTGCGGCCGCCCGAGGTGACCGACGATCGCGGTGTCGGCGAGCACGTAGAGAGGCTCGGCCGCGAGCGCGCCGAGCGCGGGCAGCGCGAGCCGGACGATCTCGCGGTCGTGCGGGGAACGAAGGCGCACCGGGTGGCCGACGATAATGGCCGGGTGGAGCGTTGGAACGAGTCACTGCGGGAGCTGAACCAGTACGTGCGGCTGCCGTCCAACCGTTTCGTGCGGGTGATCCTGGGGCTGCTCGTTCTCGCGGCGTTCGCCGGCCTGTTCTGGTGGAGGCGCAGCAGCCTGGCGGGAATCGGAAGCGCGTTCAGGGCCGTCGAGTGGCAATGGGTCGTGGTCGCGATCGCGCTCAACCTCCTCTCCGTCGTGGCCCGCACACTCGCCTGGGCGACGGTCATCCACTCGGCGATGGAGCCGCCGCACCCGCGGTTCCCGCTTGTCTTCTCGGCATTCTCGGTCGGCCTGTTTGCGAACGCGATCCTGCCCGGACGGATCGGCGAGCTCGCACGGGTCGCGGTGCTGACAAGGAAGATGCCCGGGCGGAAGGGAGCGTGGGCGACGCTCGTCGGGACGGTCTTCGCACACCGGGTCTTCGACATCGTGCCGGTGCTCCTGCTGATCCTCTACGTCGTACTCACCGCAAGCATCCCGACCTGGGCGACCTCGAGCCTGCTTCTCATAATCGGGATCGGGATCGGCCTCTTTGCCTTCGCGTTCGTCACTGCCAAGCAGCCCAGGCTGATCTCGCTCGAGGGGCTCGGCCAGGTGCGCCGGCTGGTCGCGATGGGTCGTGCCGGGCTCGCAGTGATGCGCTCGCCCGGCGCGGCTGCCGTCGCCGTCTTCTTCCAGATCTGCGGCTGGACGTGCCAGCTCTTTGCGGTCTACACCGCGATGCGCGCCTTCGACATCCACGCGCCGCTGCCCGCGGCCGGTGTCGTCCTGCTCCTGATGAACGTCGTCACGATCTTCCCGTTCTGGCCCGGCAACGTCGGTCTCGTCCAGGTCGCGATCGCGTCCGCGCTCGTCGGCTACGGCGTGCCCTACGCCGTCGGCGTCGCCTACGGGTTCGGGCTGCAGGCGATCGAGGCGTCCGTCGGCATCGGCGTCGGGCTCTTGTTCCTCGCGCGCGAGGGATTGTCGGTCGCGATGCTGCGCGTGATGCCTGGGGCGGACCGGGCCGAGCTTCCGGCGAATGCGGAGACGGGGGAAGACGAGAGCCGCCGCGTCAAGCGCGCCGCTTCGGGCTAGTGATGTGCGGTGACTGCGCCGAGCCTACCCGGCCCGTCCGGGGCAGGTGGCCGCGACTGCTCGGCGCGCCGCGCGAGCTCCTCGACCCGGCCCTCGGCCGCATCGAGCTTCGCGCGGCAGAAGGCGTAGAGCTCCTCGCCCCGCTCCCACAGCTTCAGAGCCTCGTCGAGCGGGGCCTGGCCGCGCTCGAGGCGGTCGACGATCTGCTCGAGCTCCGTCTGCGCCTGCTCGAAGGTCGGCTCCGCCTCATTACTCACGGCGTGACCTCCTCGACGCGTGCCCCGAACCCGCCCTCGGCGAGCGTGACGTCCACACGTGCGCCCGGGGAGAGGTCGCCGGTCGCGCCGACGACGGCTCCGGACTCCGTCCGGACGATCGCGTACCCTCGCCTGAGTGTTTGCACAGGTGACAACGCAGCGAGCTTGGCGGCGCTGTTCTCGAGCACCGCCCGCTTTCGCTCGACCGCGAGCGCGGGAGCCAGCCGCAGGCGTTCGCGAGTGCGCTCGAGCCGCAGGCCTTCGCGTCCGACTGCAACGCGCGGGCCGGCTCGCAGCCGCTCGGCCGATCTCTCCAGGTGCTGCCGGTCCCGCTCGAGCGTGCGGCGGACGCTTCGCGCCAGCCCCTCGCGCGCGCGGTCGAGCTTGCCGAACAATTCAGTCAGCTCGGGCACGACGAGCTTCCCGGCGGCGGTCGGGGTGGAAGCACGGACGTCCGCCGCGAGGTCGCAGAGGGGCGTGTCCTGCTCGTGGCCCACGGCCGAGACGACAGGCACCGGGCACGCGGCGACCGCGCGGACCACGCGCTCGTCGCTGAACGGGAGGAGGTCGTCGAAGCTGCCGCCTCCGCGCGTGAGGACGAGCACGTCCACGTCGGGCTCCTCGCAGAGCGCGCCGATCGCCGCGACGATCTCCCCCGCGGCTCGCGGGCCCTGCACGTAGGTCTCCGCGACGAGCACGGACGCCGGCGGGAAGCGCGAGCGGATCGTCGTGACCAGGTCGCGCTTCGCGGCGGCGTCGTTCCCGGTCACGACTCCGATCCGGCGCGGGAGGAACGGCAGCGGGCGCTTCCGGGCTTCCGCGAAGAGCCCCTCTGCCGCAAGGGTCGCCTTCAATCGCTCGAGCGAAGCGAGGTGCGCGCCGGCGCCGAAGCGCTCGATCGTGAGGGCGCGGAGCTTGAACTCGGCCCGCTGCTCGTAGAGCTCCGGCCGGCCGAAGACGTGAACCCGCTCGCCGTCTTCGAGCTCGAGCCTGAGCGCGTCGAATCGGCCACGGGACATCGTGACGCCGACACAGGAGCCGTCGCTGGGATCCTTGAGCGTGAAGAAGACGGTCGCCCAGCGCTCGTGGCGGCGGAGCTCGGTCACCTCGCCCTCGACCCAGATGGTCGGCAGGCGTGCGAGCCAGCTGCCGACTCCGCGGTTGAAGGCGGCGACCGAATAGACGGTGCGATCGTCGTACGGCAGCGCTTCGACTTTCGCCACGGCCGCAGCGTACTCGCGCGACTGTTGCAGAACTCGATGCGAGTTCTTACAGGAGGATCTCGGCGGCGGTCTCGGCCGTGCAGCCCTGGCGGAGCATCTCGCACGCCTGGTGCAGGTCGGCTTCGCTCACGGCGAGGCGCTCGGCGAGCGGAAGCGGGTAGCCGGCCTCGATCAGGATGTGGAGGCGCCAGCTCTCGACCTTCGACCGTTCGTCGAACATCGGCTCGAGAATTTGCGTCGTCGTCTCACTCATGGCTCACCAGGTTCGTGCTGCTACCGACGAACCCTGCCGAGCGTTGTTAGGCGAATTTTTTGTTAAGAGCCGAGGGCGGGACTGGGTCAGTCTCCGGGTCGTGCCCCGAAGTCTGCGGTTTATCCCTCAGGGTTAGCGGCCTACTACGAGCGGAGCGAGAGCGAACGCGCCGACGATGAGTGCATGCCATGCGTCGCCAGACTCGCACCACCGATGGACGAGCGTCCCGGCCTCTCAGGCCGCTGGCGCAGGCGGGCAGCTGCCGGGGCCGGCGCGCTCGTCTTCCTGGGCATCGGATCGCTCGTATCGGTCGGCGTCTCCGAAGCCGCGGGCCAGCCCGACAGCACGAGCGGCGTCGGCGGCGGCAGCGCCGTCGTCGCGTCCTGCGGCACGGGCATCACGGCCTCCTACTCGACGGCGTATGTCCCGTCGA
The DNA here is from genome assembly GCA_963825805.1 of uncultured Actinomycetes bacterium. Lineage (GTDB taxonomy): Bacteria > Actinomycetota > Thermoleophilia > Gaiellales > Gaiellaceae > Palsa-739. Next base: position 33,959 of record CAWGVE010000016.1, read on the forward strand.
TCGCGGGCTACTCCGTCACCCAGGTGAACCTCGACGGCATCCCCGCCGGGTGCCTGAGCAAGTCGTACCGGATCCAGCTGGCGGGCGCGGGCGACGCGGCGGTCGGCTCGGAGATGACGGGCACGCTGCCCTCGTCTGGCACGTCGGCGGACATCACCACGCCGGGCACTCCCGACGCGAGCCTCGTCACCGGCATCTCGGTCGTCATCTCATAGCGGCCGACGCGCACGCGTCAAACTGACCCACTCCCGCCGCGGACGGCTACGGCCGAGGAGTACCGGCGCAAGAGCTCCTGGAGCCGTGCCTCGATCACGCCGCGCTCGGCATCGAGGTCGGCCTGGAGGTCGGCGACGCGTCTCCGCATCTCGGATTCGAGCTCGCCGAGCCGCAGGTCGTGCGCGGCGACGAGCTCGTCGTGCCGGCGCTCGAGCTCGCTTGACACGTCGGCGAGCCGGTGCTCGAGTCGCTGCGCGCCGGCGTCGCCGACGTGCGCGAGGCGTTCGGCGAGCACCGTCTCCGCCTCCCGCGAAAACGTGCTCACCGCCCGGTCGAGCTCCCGTGCGAGCCGCTTGGCGGCGTCCTCGCGCGAGGTCTTCACGAGCTGCGCGAACCGCTGGGCGGCCTCGTCCGCATGCGATGCGACCGCGCGGTCCACCGCCCGCTCGAGCTGCTCGATCTGACGGCGTGAGACGTCCTCGAAACCGGCCTTGATCCGCTGCGCCGCATCGGACTCCTCTCGCTGTGCCTGCTCGGTGAGCTCGCGCTCGCGGCGCACGAGCCGGGTCTCGAGCTCGTGCAGCGCCCGGCGGCGCTCGGCGGCGTGGGCGTCGAGCTCGCTCTTGACGAGCCCGAGAGCCTCGTCGAGCGTACGGGTGAGCTCGGTGCGGAGCCGCGTCACGGCCGAGCGCTGCTCCTCGCTGTCGGCCGCGAGCCGCTCGGCGTCGGCGGTGAGGCGCAGCTCGATCTCGTGCAGCAGCTGCTGCTGCCGCTGGTCGAGCTCCACGATGCGGGTCTTCGTCACCTCGGCGGCGCGATCGAGGTCCTGCGACCAGCCGGCGAGCCGCTGCTCCACCTGCGCCTGAACCTGGTTCAGCTTGTCGCCGAGAGCAGCCGTCGCATCGTGCTCGCGCTCGGCGACGAGCGTCCGCCGCTCCTCGGCGATCTGCCGCTCCTGCTCCTCCAGCAGCGAGCGCGAGTCGGCGCGGGCGCGGGCGAATGTGAGCTCGAGGTCGCCGGTGAGAGCCTTCTTCTGGCGCTCGACGACGGCGAGAAGGCCGGCTTCCGCCTCGGCGAGCCGCGCGTCGGTAGCCTCGACCCGCCGCAGCGCTCGGCGCAGGAGCACGGCGGCTCCGGCGGCGAGGGCGCAGGCCGTCAGCCCGCCGGCCGCCACGCCGAGCGAGCGGTCGTGGCGAAGCGCGAATGCCACCCAGGCTCCGACCGCTGCAGCCGCCTCGATGCAGACGACGAGCACGAGCGCCTGCGTCGACCCGCGGCGAAGCACGGCGCCGGCGAGGGCAAGCGCCGCGAGCACGACGCCCCCGGCGAAGACGAGATCGGCGATGGTCGTCAGCGCCACCGTCCTGAGTGTAGGCGCTAACCGGCGCGGAACAGGAGCAGGGCTGCGGCGATCAGCACCGTCGCCGCGACGAGGGCCTTGAGCGCCGCCTCGGGCACGGCGGCGAGGGCTTCAGCGTCGAGCGGCAGGGTCGTGCCGTCGTCGAGCTCCATCTTCCCCTCGACGGCGACGACTCGGCGGCGGACGAGCCGCACCGGCGTCGAGAGCCGCCGTTGCGCCCAGCTCGAGGCGAAGGCGTACCCCGCGGCCGCGAATGCCGCGGCATGGAGCGTCCGGGCGGATGCGAAGTACGCCGTGAGGACGGGGAACGCGCCCCAGGCCGCCGGGAACCAGAGCCCACCGTGGAACCGGCCGCCGAACAGCTCCAGGTTGTAGGCGACGACGAGGAACGCGCCGACGCCGACGAAGGCGAGCAGCCACAGCGTGCGCGAGACCGCAATGGCGACGCCGATCGCGCAGGCGGCCGAGATCGAGACGACCGCCAGGGTGGCGAGCGTCCTCGGCGGGATCCGCGTCTGGAGCGGCCTGCCCCGCATCTCGTCGAGCGCGTGCGCGCCGACGCCCATCGCGAGCGCGAAGGCGAGGGTCGTCCAGCCGAGCAGTGCCCAGTCCATCCGCGGGGCGAGCGCCGCGCCGACCGCGACGTAGGAGAGATGCCAGAGCGTGTACGGCGGGTGGAGAAGCGTCACGTAGTCGCGCCAGCCGCCCTGCCGCAGCGCGTAGAAGGCGGGGCGCGGCCGGGCTGCCGTCATGAGCGCCGCCCCCAGACGACGATGCCCCCGCCGAGGCTGAGCCGGCGCGCCCGAACCTCGGCCATTCCCGCTTCGCTCCAGGCGTCGAGAAGCCGCGGCTCCGGCCACCGCTCCCAGAAGCCGCGGATGCTCGGGCCGAGGAAGCGACCGACCTCGCCCCAGCCCGGGGAGACGATCGCCCCCGCCGCCGGCAAGCCCGCTCGCACATGGAGCTCCCAGAGCGGCCGCCACACTCCGCGCGGGAGGCCGAACTCGAGCATGGCGATCGTGCCGCCGGGCCGGACGACGCGGACGAGCTCGCGCAGAGTCGCCGGCACGTCGTCGACGTAGCGCAGGAGATACGTGAACGTGAGGGCGTCGAACTCGGCGTCGCCGCACGGCAGCGTCTCGGCTCGTCCCTCGCGCAGGTCGATCCGCTCGCTCAGCCCACGCTGCTCGACCCGGGCCCGGCCGGCCGCGAGCATCTCCGGGCTCTGGTCGACGCCGACGACGCTCCTGCCCGGCTCGGCCAGCGCGAGCTCGATCGCGACCGCCGCCGTTCCGCTGGCGACGTCGAGGACGCGGCCGGCGTCCGACGGGACCCGCGAGACGAGAAACGAGCGCCAGCGCGGGTCCTGGCCGAAGGAGAGCAGCCGCGCGTAACGGTCGTACGTCGGGCCGAGCGGCGCGAACAGCTCTCGTGCCTGGCGCGTGCGGGCGGAGGACTCCACCGCCCTATTCTCCCTGCGTGACGGTTGCGGAGGACGTCGCGCGGATCGCGGGCGCTGCCGCCGGCTTCGCCGCGCCGGGGGAGGAGCTCGCCGGCGTGCTCGCGGTCGAGACGCTCGGCCGCCGCGTGTACCTCTGCGCCTTCGAGGCGGCGGAGGGCCACTCCTGGGTCGCACTGGCCGAGGATGCGTCCCCGCTGACCGATGGGCGGCTGGTGCGTGAGTCAGCCTCGCTCGCCGCGCTCTGCGAGGTCGCAGAGGAATCGGCGGGCGGAGGCGACCTGCCCGAGCTCCGGGCGCGGCTCGCCGAGCTGCGCGAGACCGATGCGCCGCTCGGGATCGAGGAGGCGGAGGCCGCGGCCGCCGCGCTGGCGGAGACGCTCCAACCGGAGCCGCGCGTCGCCAGCGGCGCGTACCTCGATGCCATCGGCTCGGCGTCACGGCGCCTCGAGCAGGCGCTCGGCGAGAGCGGCGCCTCGCCCTTTGCCGCGGCGATGCAGTCGGCGGTCGGCGCGGTCGAGGGACTTGCGGCGGACGTCGAGGGCAACTACAAGCTTCCACTGGAATGAGCGGCGAGCTCGAAAGGCGCGCATCCGACTCCGAGCGCGAGCAGGTCGTCGTGCGGCTTCGGGACGCGTCCGCGGAGGGACGGCTCACGCTAGAGGAGCTCGCCGACCGGACGGCGCTCGCCTACCGCGCGAGCACGCACGAGGAGCTCGAGCCGCTCACCGCCGACCTGCCCGCGACCCCGGCCTCGACGGCGCCTTCCGTCGGCAAGCGCCGCCGCTGGCTCGTCGGGGTGTTCGCCCCGGTCACGCGGTCGGGACGGCGCGCGTTCGGGGAGAGGAACGTCGTGCTCGCGCTCTTCGGGCCGGCGCGGCTCGACCTGCGCGAGGCTCAGCTTCCGGCCGGTGAGGCCATGATCACCGTCGTGTCGTTGTTCGCGCCGGTCTTCGTGACCGTTCCCGAGCACATAGAGGTCGAAGCCTCGGTCGTGGCGCTGCTCGCGCCGGTGCACGAAGGTTCCGTCGGCGACGTGCCGCCGAATGCGCCGCGCGTGCGGATCCGCGGCTTCTCGTTCTGCGGCCCCGTCTTCGTGCAGACCCCTCGTCGCTAGAGTGGGGCGCATGGAAGGCGGCGGCTTCGGATTCCCCTTCGGCGGCGACCCCGACGAGATCATGCGCGGCCTGCGCGAGTTCGCCGAGGCGCAGGCGGAGACCGTCCAGGAGGCGCAGCGGGAGCAGTTCGCGACGCTCACGCTCAACACCGCCGTCGAGCTGACGGCCGCGGCGCTGCAGCAGATCCAGCCGCAGGGCGGCGTCGACGAGCAGTCGGTCGCCCTCCGCGACGCGATGCGCGTCCTCTTCCCCGAGGCGGTGGCGCTCGTCAGCGCCGCTCGCAAGGGGTTCATGCGCGAGACCTAGGCCGGAGCTCGCGGCACTTAGAATCGCCGCGCCCGTGTCCCTTCTCGACTCCGCCCTCGTCCGCCTGCTGCCGGCGGTGCCGAAGCCCGTGGTGCAGCTGTTCTCGTCGCGGTACATCGCGGGGGCCACGCTGTCGGACGCCGTCTGGTGCGTCCGCGACCTCAACACGGCCGGGGCGATGGCCACCATCGACGTCCTCGGCGAGGAGATCACGGGCGAGGAAGAGACGCGCGCGATCGCCCAGGCGTACCGCGACGTGTTCGCCTCGATCGACGAGGCGGCGCTCGACTCGAACGTCAGCGTCAAGCTCACCGCCCTCGGGCTCGACCTCTCGTACGACCTCTGCCGCGAGAACCTCCTCGACGTCGTCGGCACCGCGGCCGACTTCGGCAACTTCGTCCGGATCGACATGGAGGACTCCTCGACGACCGGCGACACGCTGCGGCTCTACCGCGAGCTACGCGAGGAGGGCCACGACAACCTCGGCGTCGTTCTCCAGTCGCGGCTGCGCCGCACGCTCGACGACATCCAGGCGCTCGCGGATCTGCGGCCGAGCGTCCGTCTCTGCAAGGGCATCTACCTCGAGCCCGGGACGATCGCGTTCACCGACTACGAAGCGGTGCGGGCGAACTTCCTGCGCTGCCTCGACGCGCTGCTCGATGCCGGCTGCTACGCCGGGATCGCGACGCACGACGAGTGGCTGATCGGGGAGTCGCTCGCGCGGGTCTCGCAGCGCGGGCTCGGGCCGCTCGAGTACGAGCTTCAGATGCTGCTGGGGGTGCGGGAGGAGCGGCGCGCCGAGCTCGTCGCCGAAGGGCATCGGCTGCGCGTCTACGTTCCGTTCGGCGAGCACTGGTACAGCTACTCGGTGCGGCGGCTGCAGGAGAACCCGGCGATGGCGGGGACGATCGCCAGGGCGACGGCGGGCCGCGTCCTGCATCTCTCTGGTCTCACGGTGATCTGGGCGCGGGCCGAGGGCTGCCGCGTCACGCTCACCGACGGGCGCGAGCTGCTCGACCTCACGGGCGGCTTCGGCGTGGCGGCGCTCGGGCACCGCAACCCGCGCATCCTCGAGGCCTGGCGCGAGCAGGAGGTCGTGCACGCGCTCGGCGACCTCGCCGACGCCGAGGTGACGGTGCGCCTGCGCGAGGCGCTGCCGCGGCCCTCGAAGCTCGGTGTGACAGGTGAGGACGCGGTCGAGATCGCCTTGCGCACCGCCCTGCTTGCGACCGGGCGGCCCGGCATCGTCGCCTTCGAGGGCGCGTACCACGGCACCGGGCTGCTGGCGCTCGCGGCGACGGGATTCGAGCGGTTCCGCGAGCCGTTCGCGGCGTGGCTGCCCGGGCCTGTGCACCGGCGGCCGTACGGCGAGGATCCGGGGCCGCTGCCGGAGGACGCCGGCTGCGTGATCGTCGAGCCGGTGCAGGGGAGGGCGGGCTCCCGGGTGCCGCCGGCCGGCTTCCTCGACCTGCTGCGCCGGCGTTGCGACGAGGCGGGGGCTCTTCTGCTCGTCGACTCGATCTACTGCGGGCTCGGGCGCGTGGGGGAGATGTGGCCGGGCGGTGATGTCGCGGACGTGCTCTGCGTCGGCAAGGCCCTCGGCGGCGGGCTGCCACTCTCGGCCGCGCTCTTCTACCGCGACGGGCTCGAGGAGCTCTGGCAGCTCGGGCCCGAGGACGTCTACACGCACACACACGCCGGGAACCCGCTCGCGTGCGCCGCCGCGCTCGTCGTGCTCGAGGAGGTACCGAAGCTCCTCGGCCGCGTGCGTCAGGCGGGGGAGCGCTTCGAGCAGGCGGGATGGCAGGGCCGTGGGCTCCTCCGAGCCCGCGAGGGCGACGCGGAGGACGCGCTCGCCCGCGGCGTCCTCGTCGTCCCTGCGGGCCTCGACGGCTCGCTGGTCCAGGCGACTCCTCCGCTCACGATCGCCGACGCCGAGCTCGACGAGGCCTTCGAGAAGCTCGGCTAGCGCCCGCTTCGCTGCGCCGCGACGTTGGCAAAGCGTTAGTGGCAGCGGCGTATCCTCGCGGCATGAACCGCCTGGCTGCGCTGTTCCTGGCGCTCGCGGCCGTCACGGCAGGAACGACGGCCGCGGAGGCCGGCACGGTCGCTCAGCCCGGGAAGATCGTGTTCGCGGCCGACCGCGCGCCCAGCCTGAACGGCGAGATCTACCGCCTCGATCGCGACGGGCGTCGCGTCGATCTCAGCAAGAGCCCGGCGGTCGACTCAGCCCCGACCGTCTCGCCGAACGGGAAGCTCGTCGCCTTCAAGAGCAACCACGGCGGGAAGGCTGCGCTCTACACCGTCCGGATCGACGGCACGGGCCTGAGGCGCGTGTCGCCCTTCTTCCCGTTCGGGATCGCCACCCTGGCCGCGCAAAACGCGCTCGCGTGGTCGCCGGACAGCAAGCGGCTGCTCGCGGCGCTGCCGAGCGGTATCTGGGTGAGCGGGCGCCGCATTGGGCACGGCGGGACGATTGGAATCGGCTGGAGCCCGGCCGGCGGCGAGCTGGCGTGGGAGTCGAACGACGACGTGATCCATATCGTCTCGCCTGCCGGCCGGCGACTCTGGAAGACGGTCGGGCAGGGATTCGCCTGGTCGGCGACCGGCCGGCTGGCGATGACCAAGACGTCCTCGTCGATCGAGGTCTACGACCACCACGGAAAGCGGCTGGCCCGCTTCGCCGGCGCGAACGCTGCCTGGTCGCCCAACGGGAAGGAGCTCGCGACCCTGACCGGCAAGAACCTCCGCAGGCTCCAGGTTCGGCGCGGCGGGGTCGGCCGTCCCTTCGTGGACGCGTACGTCCCGGCCACCAACGGCGTCGTCGAATGGCTCGGCAACGGGCGGCTCCGCATCTTCAACGGCGACGGGTGGGTCGGGTACGACGTCGCGCACCGGCGCGCGTGGACGCTGCCGCAGGGCTACGACGACGGCACGTACACGTTCCCCGGCATCGGGACGAGATCCGGGACCGCCGTCGTCGCCCCGACGGTCGCCGGCGGACAAGAGACGCTCCACGTCGCCACGCTGACCGGAGGCGTCGGTCCGGCGCTCGCGAGCGCGACCATCTGCGGCGACGACGAGCCCTTCGGCTCGCTCCAGTTCACCCCGAACGGCCGCTCGCTCGTCTACCAGAGCAACTGCCCCGGCCCCTCGGCGGACATCTACTCCGTCGCCCCCGACGGCACAGGGCTTCGACAGCTCATCTCGACGCCGACGGACGAGACGGACCCCGCCGTCTCTCCGAGCGGTGCGCAGATCGCCTACACCGAGCAGGACGAGGGCGAGTGCAAGGGCTGCACGCAGACGATCTGGGAGATGCACGCCGACGGCAGCGGCCGGCATGCGCTGACGAAGCAGACCGACCAGAACACGATCTGGACCGACTCGGCGCCGAGCTTCTCGCCGGACGGCGCGTCGATCGTCTACTCCCACTGGACGGGCGACGCGACCCGGTTGGAGGTGATCTCCGCCGGCGGCGGCGCGTCCCGGCAGTTACCGAAGGGCAGCTACCCGGCCTGGGGCCCGCACAGGATCGCGTTTCTCGACTACCGCGGGACCAGCGTCGAGACGGTGCTGCCGAACGGCTCGAAGCCGGTCGTCGTCGCGAAGGCGCCGCGCTTCGTCGGCGGGCCTGCGTGGTCGCGCGACGGCCGGCTCGCCTGGCTCGAGCAGCGGGGCGGCAACGGCTCTCACTTGCGCTCGCTCACGGCACTCACGTCGCGAGGTTCCCGCTCGGCTCGGTGCTGACGGAGTACGACGGCACCGGCCTCGCGTGGTCTCCCGACGGCAGCCGGCTCGCGCTCACCGCCTGCGACAGGTCGAGCATCTGCGACGTCTGGACGGTCTCGCGCACCGGCAAGGGCCTCAGGCGCGTGACGCACGGCCTGGGCGCCGTCTCGCGGCTGAGCTGGACGCGCTAGGCGGTGCGACGCGCGAGCCCGGCCTTGACGATCACCGATGCGGAGCTGGACAAAGCGCTCGAGAACCTGTCCCGACGAGACACGGCCGGAACCAGGTTCCGGCCGTGTCCGTAGCGGAGGCTTCCGCCCGCCTAACCAAGCCAGAATCTCCTCTCGGGACACGTCCCAGCGAGCCACGTCCGGAACCAGGTTCCGGACGTGTCGCTTGCGGACCTGGCTAGCCGGCAGCGCGGCGCGCGTAGAGGAGGAAGGTCGCCGGGATGCGGTGGTCGTGGCGGCGGCGCGAGGTGCCTCCGGGGTACTCCTCGAGCGCCTCGATGTGCAGGCCGGCGCGCACGAGTGCGCTCACGACCTGGCCGATCCGCCAGAGCTTGTCGGGATCGGCCGGATCGCGGAAGTAGTCGCTGCGCCAGCGGAGGAACCCGTCGACGCAATCAGCGACCGGGTGGTCGTCGAAGACGAGCAGCTCGCCGTGCTCGCGCAGCGCTGCCACGATGCCGATCGCCCAGCCGTCGAGATCGTCTAGGTGGCCGAGGACGCCTTCGCCGGAGTAGACGAGGTCGAAGCGGCCGCGGCGGAGCTGGCGCGGCAGCGACTGGGGGTCGCCGTCCACCCAGAGGATCTTCGGCCATCGTTCGCGCGCCGTCTCGAGCGCCCCCGGCCGCGCGTCGATTCCCGTCGCCTCGGCTCCCAGCTCGGCGAGCGCGGCCGTCGCCTCCCCCGTTCCGCAATGGAGGTGGAGAACGCGCTTGCCCTTCAGGTCGCCGAGGGTGCGCTGCACGACCGGAGGCAGCACCACCGGCTCGGCTCGCGCTCTGTGCGCGTCGTCCCAGGCGCGGATGTTCTCGTCGGTCGGCTCCACTGCGACTACGCCCCGAGCGAGTAGCCGCCGTCCACGACGAGCGTCTGGCCGCAGATCATCGCGGCGTCGGGCGAGCAGAGGAAGGAGACGACCGCCGCCACGTCCTTGGGCTCGACGAGCCGCCCCGCCGGCGTGCGCTTCACCGAGGCGAGCATCTGCTCCTTGTTGGGGAACCAGTCGAGCGCCTCGGTGTCGACGACGCCCGCCGAGACGCAGTTGACGCGGATCCCGCGCGGCGCGAGATCGACCCCGAGGTAGCGGACGACCGACTCGAGCGCCGCCTTCGAGGTGCCGACGAGCACGTAGTTCGGGAGGACGCGCTGCGAGCCGAGGCTCGAGATCGCGAGGATCGAGCTTCCTTCCTCCATCGCCGGCACCGTCGCGCGGGCGAGCGAGAGGAGGGCGCGCGCGTTGGCGGCGAGCGTCCAGTCCCAGTGCTTGTCCTCGGTCTCGAGCGCGGGCCGGATCACGCCGGTGGCGGCGTTGTGGACGACGACCCGGTACGGCCCGGCGGCGGCGAGCTCCTCCACCGTGCGCGGGTCGGCGACGTTGCCGCGCACCAGCACTGCCTCGGCGCCGGCTTCCTGGACCAGGGCCGCCGCTTCGTCGGCGGCCGTGTCGTTCCGCATGTAGCCGAGCACCGCGCGCGCCGCACCGTCGGCCACGAGCCGGAGCGCGATGGCCCGGCCGATGCCGCGCGTACCCCCGGTCACGAGCACCGAGGCGCCCTGGAGGCTCATCGCCGCGGCAGCGGCTCGTCGGCGGGCGCCGAGCTCGGCAGCTCGCTCCAGCCGGGACGGGTACTCGGCTCGCGCCGGCTGTCCTCCGCCCGCGACGAGGCGTAGCCGAGCCGGTCGAGCAGCTCGATCTTCTCCTCCGCGTACCGGCGCACCGGGTGCTCGTCCGGCAGGTCCATGACGAGCTCGCGCACGCGCGCGCGGAGCTGGTAGGCGAAGTGCGGCGTCGCGGGCCCGACGAGCTCGTCGACGTCGGCGATGGTCGGCTCCGGCATCGGCGCAGAGCCTAACGAAGGTACGTTCGAGGACGTGCGCCGGCCCTCTGCCGTCGACGCGATGCTGCTCGGCGCCGTCCTGCTCTGGGCGCTCAACGTCACCGTCACGAAGTACATGCTCGAGCACGGCTGGCTTCCGCTCGCGTACGCCACGATCCGCTACTTCGTCGCCATCCTCATCTTCTGGGCCTACACCTGGTGGCGCGAGCGCTCGTTCCGGATCGCGCGCGCCGACTGGAAATACGTCGGCATCGCGGCGGCCATGATCTTCCTCAACCAGCTCTGCTTCGTCTACAGCCTCGAGTTCGCGCGAGCCTCGACGGTGTCGCTCCTCTTCGGCTCGTGCCCGATGTTCGTGGGCCTGATCTCGATCGCCTTCCTCCATGCACACCTGCAACGGTCGTTCTGGATCGGCGCCGGCCTGACCTTCGCCGGCGTGGCTCTGATCGCGGTCGGCGCCGGCGGTGGGCTCGCCTCGGGGTGGAAGGGCATCCTGCTGGCGATCGCACTCGCCATCACGTGGGCGGCCTACACCGTCGCCATCGCGCCGCTGATGCGCCGCTACTCGCCCTACCGGATCAGCGCGGTGGTGCTTGCGCTCGGCTGGGCGCCGCTCGCGCTGGTGAGCATCCCCCAACTCGCCCGCCAGGACTACACGTTCTCGGGGACGGTCTGGGTCGGCTTCGTCTACGCCGTCATCGGGCCGCTCTTCCTCACGAACATCCTCTGGTTCACGGCCGTCGACCGGGTCGGCGCTCCGCGGGCGGCGATCTTCAACAACATCCAGCCGTTCTTCGGCGTGCTCTTCGCGCTCCTGATCCTCTCCGAGGCGATCCACGGGCTCGAGATCGTCGGCGGCGTGCTGATCTTCGTGGGCATCGCGTACGAGCGGGTGTGGCGACAGGTGCCGGCGAGCGTGCCGACCGTCGAGTGAGCCGGCCCGCGGTCGTGGCGGTCGAGCGGCATAATCGGTGCATGGCCGAAGACTTCATGCCGCTGCTCGGCTGGGATCACATCGAGCTCTGGGTCGGCAACGCCAAGCAGGCCGCCTTCTTCTACGAGCACGCCATGGGCTTCACGCGGACGGCGTACGCCGGGCCCGAGACGGGCGTACGCGACCGCGCCTCCTACGTGCTCGAGCAGGGCGAGATCCGCTTCGTCGTCACAAGCGCGCTGCGGGAGGAGCACGAGATCACGAAGCACCACGCGAAGCACGGCGACGGCGTCCGCGACATCGCCCTCACCGTTCCCGACGCGGCCGAGGCGCACCGCCAGGCCGTGTCGCGCGGCGCCCGCAGCGTAATGGAGCCGCGGCGCGACGAGGACGACTTCGGGGCTGTCGAGCGAGCGGCGATCGCCACCTACGGCGACACGATCCACACCTTCGTCGACCGAAGCGCCTACGACGGGCCGTTCCTGCCCGGCTACGTCTCGGTCTCGGAGAACGGCCAGGCCGGGAACGGCCTCGGTCTCACGAACCTCGACCACGTCGTCGGCAACGTCGAGCTCGGCAAGATGGACTACTGGGTCGAGTTCTACGAGCGGGTCTTCGGGATGACGAACATCATCCACTTCGGGGACGAGGACATCCAGACGGAGTACTCGGCGCTGATGTCGAAGGTGATGGCGGACGGGAGCGGCAAGGTCAAGTTCCCGATCAACGAGCCGGCCGAGGGCAAGCGCAAGAGCCAGATTCAGGAGTACCTCGACTTCTACGGCACCGCCGGCGCTCAGCACATCGCGCTCGCGTCGAGCGACATCGTCGGCACCGTGGAGACGCTCAAGGAGCGGGGCCTTCTCTTCCTCGAGACGCCCGACTCGTACTACGAGGAGGCGCCGGGCCGGGTGGGCGAGATCGCCGAGGATTACGCCGTGCTCCAGGAGCACAAGATCCTCGTGGATCGTGACGAGGACGGGTACCTACTCCAGATCTTCACGAAGACGGCGCAGGACCGGCCGACGGTCTTCTTCGAGGTGATCGAGCGGCATGGCGCGACGACGTTCGGCGAGGGGAACTTCAAGGCCCTGTTCGAGGCGATCGAGCGCGAGCAGGCGCTGCGCGGCAACCTGTAGCGCGAGGGATACGACGTGTTGGACGGGCTGAAGGCGGCGGGCCGGCAGGCGCGCTCGCTCGAGCAGGTCGCGCATCGGCCGTGGCCGGTGCCGGCGCGGCGTTGGGTGATGGGCCAGACGTGGGAGCAGCTCCTCTTCGCGCACTGGCGGGTCCCGGCCGAGGAGTTGCGGGCGCGGGTGCCGGCCGGCCTCGTGGTGGAGGAGCACGACGGCAGCGCCTGGGTGGGGATCGCGCCATTCCGCATCACGGGGCTTCGCTGGCGCGGGACCGTGCCGCTGCCCGGCGTCTCGTCCTTCCTCGAGCTGAACGTGCGGACGTACGTCCGCACGGCCGACGGCAGGCCGGGCGTCTGGTTCTTCAGCCTCGACGCGACGAGCCGGCTCGCCGTGCGGGCCGCCCGGCGCCGGTATCGGCTGCCGTACTTCGACGCACGCATCACGCTGGAGGAGATCGACGGCTGGGTCGACGCCGAGTGCGCCCGGCTCGGCGAGCGCGGCCGGGTCTTCTCCGGGCGCTACCGCGCGGCCGGCCCGGCGTCGGTGTCCCAGCCGGGCTCGCTCGAGTGGTTCCTCACTGAGCGCTACTGCCTCTACACGACCGACCACGACGGCGCGCTCTACCGCGCCGAGATCCACCACCCCCCGTGGCAGCTGCATCCGGCGGAGGCGGAGATCGACCTCACCACGATTGCGCCCTTCGAGCTCAGGGGCGAGCCGATCTGCCACGTCGCGGAGCGGCAGGACGTCGTCGTCTGGCCGCTCGAGCCGGTTGGAGGCTCCGAGGGCTGACCTAGGCTTCCGGGGTGAGTCCCCAGCGCCGGACCGCGCTCGTCTCGGTGGCCGCCGCCTGTGCGCTGATCGCGCTCAAGCTCGGCACCGGCCTCGCGACGCACAGCCTCGGCCTCGTCTCGGCCGCGGCCGACTCCGGCACGGACCTGATCGCCGCGCTGCTGACGTTCTTCGCGGTCGGCGTCGCCGTACGCCCCGCCGACCCCGGGCATCAGTACGGCCACGGCAAGGCCGAGCACCTTGCCGCCCTCGCCGAGGGAGCGATCCTCGTCCTGGCCAGCGTCCTGATCGTCTGGCGCGCGATCGACCATCTCGTGCATGGCGGGTCGTCCGTGCAGGCGACGTGGTACGCCTTCCTCGTTCTCGGCCTCGTGATCTGCATCGACGTGTCGCGGACCGTGGTGTCGTGGCGAGGAGCACGCGCGTATTCGAGCCCTGCTCTGGCGTCGAACGCGCTTCACTTCGCCAGCGACCTCGGCGGCTCGATCGTCGTGCTCGTCGGCTTGCTGCTCGTGAGCGCGGGTTTTCCGCGCGCCGATTCGGTCGCAGCGCTCTTCGTCGCCGCACTCGTCCTAATCGCCGCCGCGCGGCTGATGCGGCGGAACGTGGACGTGCTCATGGACCGGGCCCCCGCGGACGCGGAGGAGGCGGCGCGGCAGGCGATCGTCGGGCTGCGTCCGCCCGTGCAGTTGCGGCGGCTGCGCATGCGCCAGGCGGCGGGGCGCGTGTTCGCGGACGTCGTCATCGCCGTCGCCTACGACGCCGCCGTCCCCCAGGGCCATGCGGCGGCCGACGCCGTCGAGCGCGCCGTGCAGTCGGCGCTGCCCGAGGCGGACGTCGTCGTCCACGTCGAGCCGGCCGAGGCCGACGGCGCCGTCCGCGAGCGGGCGCACGCCGCGGCGCTCGCCGTCCCGCGCGTGCGCGAGGTGCACAACGTCTCTGTCGTCTCGGTCGAAAGCGGCACCGAGCTCTCGCTCCACCTGAAGCTCCCCGGCGATCTCTCGCTCGAGGAGGCCCACGAGATCGCCGAGCAGGTCGAGCGCGCGATCGAGCGGGCAGTGCCGGAGGTCTCCTCGGTTCGGACGCATCTCGAGCCGCTCGGGGAGGAAGCGGCCGGAACCGAGGTCGCCGGCGACGCGGCCACGGTGCGCCGCATCGTCCGCGCGGAGCTCGGCGTCGAGCCGGCGGAGCTGCGCTTCGTCGACACCGACGAAGGGCTAGTCGCCTACCTGACGCTGCAGCTCGGGGCGGGCACGCTCGCCGACGCGCACGCCGACGCGAGCCGGATCGAGGAGCTGATCCGGCGTGAGCGGCCTGAGATCGCCGACATCGTGGTACACACCGAGCCGCGATGAAACTGTGCATGTTCTCGCCCCGCGAGCCGGTTCTGGAGCGTGGTTGGCCCGGGCGGATCGACGGAGACACCGTGGTCCAGCTAGCCGCGCAGACGCTGCAGGCGTTCTTCACCGGCGGCGGGCTGGCGCGCGAGCACGCCGAGTACCCGCTCGCCGACGTCGTCTTCCGCGCGCCCGTCCTCCATCCGCCCTCGGTGCGGCTCTTCGGCGACGACGGCGACTTCGTCTTCGCCAACCCGGCTGCGATCACGGCGGCCGGAGAAGAGCCGGACGTGCCGGGAGCCGAGCAGGTGCAGCGGGTCGCGGCGATCATCGGCGTCGAGGGAGCCATCGGCGGCTTCACGCCGCTCGTCGAATGGGTCGCGCCCGGGCTGCAGGGCGCGAAGCAGCGCGACTTCGCGCTCACGCTCGGGCCCATCGTGACGACGCCCGACGAGGCCACGCCGCCCGGCATCGACTGGGAGCGCCTCGTCGCGCACGCAGCCGAGAACACGACGCTCTACCCCGGAGACCTGATCGCGCGATGAGGGTGGCGGTGGTGGGCGCCGGCGTGATGGGCTGCGCGACCGCCTGGGCGCTGCGCGAGCGCGGCGCGGAGGTGAGCGTCCACGAGCAGTTCGGGCTCGACCACACGCGCGGCTCGAGCCACGGCCGCACGCGGATCTTCCGTGTCTCCTATCCCGATCCGAGCTGGATCCGGCTCGCGCAGGAGGCGCGCGCGGGCTGGCTCGAGCTCGACCCGGGCCTGCTCGGCCTCTACGGGCTCGTCGAGCTCGTGGCCGATCCGGAGCTGACCTCGGCCCGCGCCCTCGAGGAGTGCGGCGTGCCGTTCCGGCTGCTCGACCGGGACGGGGCGCGCGCGCTCGGCGCGAGCCTTCCCGACGGCTGGAGCGCGCTACATCTCGCCGATGCGGGCGTGGTCTTCGCCGATCAGGCGCGTCACGCATTCCTCCGTGCCGCCGCCGTCGAGGTCGAGACGAACCGGAGGATCGAGTCGGTCGACGAGCTCGACGCCGACGTCGTCGTCGTCACCGCGGGCTCGTGGATCCGCGACTTCGCCCCCGACCTGCCGGTCACGGTGACGAGCGAGACGCTGGCGTACTTCCGCCGGGAGGGACCGCCGCCGCCCTCGATCGTCGAGCTGAACCCGGAGACGGGCGGGCACGGGATGTACTCGCTCTACGACCCGGTGCACGGGCTCAAGGCCGGCGCGCATCACGCCGGCGTGGAGGCGGATCCGAACGCGGAGGGCGCGCCCGACCCGGCGGTCGTCGAGCGGATCTCGAGCTGGGTGCGCGAGCGGTTCCCCGACGTCGACCCGGAGCCGGTCGACGCGCAAGCGTGCCTGTACACGACGACGCGGGACGAGCACTTCATCCTCGAGCGGCGAGGCAGGGTCGTGATCGGCTCGGCCTGCTCCGGGCACGGCTTCAAGTTCGCGCCGGCGGTCGGCCGCAGGCTGGCCGCGCTGGCGTTGGAGTAAGAAAGCGGGGCGCCGTTGCCGCAGGGCGCCCCGCTCTTGCCGTCAGGTGGTCAGCTCACCCCAGGCAGCTGGTCGTGCCGAGCGTCCACGACCCGTTGCCCGCGGCCGTGTCGACGATCAGGCCCGTCGCCGGGTTCCCTTCGTCGGTCGCTCCTCCGACAGTGCCCATCTGTGTGCCCGATGCGAGTCCGACGTCCGAGAGCGGAGCGTCGACCTCGATCCGGCCGCTGTCTCCCGTGACGAAGCTGCCGGTGACGGTGTTCACCGGCGTGTACTGGTAGTCGCCCGAGTCGTCGAACCCGATCGTGCCGTCCGTGTACGTGACGGCGCCGGTCGCGTCGAGCGTCGCGGCGACTGCGTAGTAGTCGTGCGTGTAGGTCGCCGGCGGCGCGGTGCCGTCGTCCGGCTGCGTCCAGTACATGATCCAGTCCGCGCTCGTCCAGCCGGTCGGCAGGGTCGGCGTGAAGTTCGCGACGGTCAACGCCGCCCGCGCCTCCGAGCCGTCGCTCGACAGCGCCACGTCGCCGTGGAGGATGTCGAGCTGCGGCGCCGAGCCGGGCAGGCTCGACGCGTCGCCGTCCGCGTCGTTGAACGTCGCCGGGCAGCCGTAGCTCGGGCCCGTCGCCTGGATCGGCGTCGGGTCCTTCCCCTTCGGCATGGCGTTCGAGAGCGCCTTCGTGTTGCCGTTGTCGGCCGCCTTGATGATGTTCACCAGATTCGGCGTGCCGAGACCGGTCGGGAAGTCCCAGCCCGGCGTGGCCGGCAGCGGGTTCGCCCCTTCCGTGACGTCGAAGAACGCATTCGGCGTGGTCGAGGCGACGTGGTACAGGACGTTGTTCGCGTTCCCGAGCGGGACCGCCTTGTGCAGTGCGTTCGCATGCGCCGCGTTCACCCGAGCCCACATCCCGGCCCACAACGGCGACGCGAGGCTCGTGCCACCCTCGGCGAAGTGGTCCGCATAGGTGTTCGACGACGGGTCGTAGTCGGTCATGTCGTAGCCGTCGGCCTGCAGGCCGCCGACACCGTCCACGATCACCGTCGCGTCACCCGAGAGGGCGGACACGTCGGCCGTCCCGCGGCAGAGCGTCCCGGCCGGGTACGGCGTGCCGTCCGGCTGGGAGACGCACAGGTTCGCCGCCAGCGCGGTGATGCCGTTCTGGTACGCCGGCTGCGCGATGAAGCTGCTCTTCGTGCCGCCGCCGTGGTCCCAGGCGTGCTCGTCGACGCGCTGCGGGTTGGTCGCCGCGCCGTTCGTGTAGAGGACGGTGCCGCCGACACCCGTCGCGTTCGGGTCGCTCGCCGGGTAGGCGCCGTCGGGGACGGGCCCGTAGGTGACGCCGTTCACGGCGGTGGCGCCGATCGCGCAGCCCGCGCCGGTGTCACCGGTCGCGGCGAAGAACGCCCGCCCCTCGGTCGCCGCCTGGGCAAGGGCGAAGCCGCTCGCCGTCTGCGCGGGGCCGAGGAGCCCGTCGAGCGCCGGGTTGTCCTCGCAGAGACCGATCGAGGCGTTCACCTGGTTCGGCCCATAGGGGTCGCTCGCCCACGTCTGGAGACTCGTCGCGAGCCCTCCCACGGAGAGGTCGGAGCCGAAGTACAGGCGCAGCTGCGAGGCGTCGGGCGCCATGCCTGTCGACGCCTGCGTGTCGAGCTCCCACTCGATGCGACCCGAGTCGTCGGTCTTCGGGGCCGGATCGGTCCAGTAGACCTGCACCGGGACGACGGGGAGGTTGCGCGTCTTCTCGAACTCGCGCAGCGCCGAGATCACGTCGGCGGTCTGACCCTCGCCGATGATCCCGATCGCCTGGCCGTTGCCCATGTCGCTGGACGGCTGCTGGTACACAGACCAGAGGTCGGTGGGGCCGAGCAACCCCGTGCAGGCGTTGACCCCCGGAACGCACTGGCCCTGCGGCTCCGGGTTCCCCGCGCCTGGCTTGGCCTTCGGATCTTTCATCTGCACGAGGTTCTGCAGGCCGAGCACGCCGGTGACGCCGAGGCCGGCGGGCACGAGCGGCGCGTTCGTGTTGGCGAAGAAGTGAGTGCCGTCGGAGCTCACGAAGTTGTGCAGCGCCACGCCGAACGTCCGCTCCACCTGTGCCGCCGTGCCGCTGGCGAGCGTGAGGTCGCCGAGGCCGCCGGCGTTGTAGAGCTGGAGACCGTCGCGCGTGACGAAGTTGCGGACGCCTGCGACGTTGGCCGCGGGCGCGTCGAACTTCGCCTGGAACTGGTCGGGCGTGAGCCACTGCTCGTAGCTCGCGCTCTTCGGGTCGTTCAGCGACGCCTCGTACGCGGCGATCGCCTGGGTGTCGTGCTGCAGCGGGACGACGACGTTCATCTGCTGGCCGGCGGCCACCGGACCGAGGTCCGTGTAGCTGCCGAGAGCCGGAACGACGTCGGCCGTCAGCGTGGTCGTCGCCACGTTCGTGGTCGCGACGATCGCGGGGTTGGCGCCGGTCGCGGCGGTCGCAGCGAACGCGAATACGGCCAGCACAATCACGAGGGCGGCAGCCGCCCTTGACTGATCATTCATTCAAAAGACTCCCTCTACGCGGGATGGCGCCCGGCTGTTCCCGGCGGGAGGAAATTCCAAACTCGAGCGCCGGACTAAGCTACGAGCGATGCCCTTCTACCAGCGCCTCGGTGACGTCCCGCGCAAGCGCCACATCCAGTTCCGGGACAACGGGACCCTCCTCACCGAAGAGGTGATGGGGCTCGAGGGCTTCACCGGCAACGAGTCGATCCTCTACCACCTCCACTCGCCCTGCCGGGTCATGGAGCTCGGCGGCTTCGAGCCCATCGAGCGCGACGAATGGGTGCCGGAGCAGCACGGGCACCGGCACTTCAAGACGTTCGACACCGCGCCCGAGGGAGACGAGGTCACCGGCCGGCGCCTGCTGATGTGGAACGACGACGTCGAGATCTCGCTCTGCCGGCCGTCCGCGTCGATGGACTACTTCTTCCGCAACGGCGAGGGCGACGAGGTGATCTTCGTCCACGAAGGGTCGGGGACGCTGGAGACGATCTTCGGCGAGCTGCCCTACTCCGAGGGCGACTACGTCGTCGTCCCGCGCGGCACGACGTACCGCTTCAAGCCGGAAGGCGCGCAGCGGTATCTCGTCTTCGAGACGCCGGGGCTGATCGAGATCCCGCGCCGCTACCGCAACCAGTACGGCCAGCTCGTGGAGGGCGCGCCGTACTACCACCGCGACATCCACCCGCCGACCGAGCTGCACACGGTGCGCGAGCACGGCGAGTACCGGGTCAAGGTCCGCGTGCGCGGCGGCTACCAGACGTACGTCGTCGACTACCACCCGTTCGACGTCGTCGGCTGGGACGGCTACCTCTATCCGTGGACGTTCTCGATCCACGACTTCGAGCCGATCACCGGCCGCATCCACCAGCCGCCGCCCTCGCACCAGACGTTCCAGGGCCAGAACTTCGTGATCTGCTCGTTCTGCCCGCGCAAGCTCGACTTCGACCCGCTCGCGGTGCCGATCCCGTACCACCACTCGAATCTGCAGTCCGAGGAGATGATCTATTACGTCTCCGGCAACTTCGGCTCGCGGAAGGGCGTCGAGGTCGGCTCGATCACGCTCCACCCGTCCGGCCTGCCGCACGGGCCGCAGCCCGGGCTGGCCGAGAAGGCGATCGGGCTGCACGAGACGCACGAGCTCGCCGTGATGTGCGACACCTTCCATCCGCTGAGGCTGTCCGCGTTCGCGCGCGACCTCGACGACGGCACGTACTGGCGCTCCTGGTACGCGAACGCGCAGAACGGCGACGCGGAGGCCGAGGGCGCCGACGCCTCGGGCGCGGGCCTCACCTCGCACCTCTAGAGGCGACGCCGTGGCGTTCCTCGCGGCGCCCGAGCCGTTCTCGCTCGAGCTGACGACCGCGCGCTTCCGCGCCTTCGGGCTCGACCGGGCCACGGTGTGGGAGGACGGGGCTCTCTTCCGCGCCGTCGGCGGGCGGGAGGTGCGGGTCGCAGCGGCGGACGGCGGTGTCGAGGTCGAGCCGCTCGACGCGGAGACGGAGCCGATCGTCCGGAAGCTGCTGGGCTTCGAGTTCGACCTCGTCGCGTTCTCGGCCTGGGCGGCGGGCGACGAGCTGCTCGCTCCGGTCGTCCTGCGCTTCGCCGGCTTCCGGCCGTCGCTCGCGCCGGACCCGTTCGAGGCGCTCGTGACGTCGATCACGGCGCAGCAGGTGTCCCTCTTCGCCGCGGTCGCCATCCGCAACCGGCTGGTCGAGCGCTTCGGGGAGCGAGCCGGCCGCGTCTGGGCGTTCCCTACGCGCGAGCGCCTGGCGGCGGTCTCGGAGGAGGAGGTCGTCTCGGTCGGCTTCTCGCGCCGCAAGGCGGAGTACGTCGTCGGCCTCGCCCGCTCCGAGCTCGACCTCGGTGGCCTTGCTCTCCTGTCCGACGAAGACGTCAAGGAGCGGATCGTCGCGGTGCGCGGCCTCGGGGAGTGGACGGCGGACTGGTTCCTCGCGCGCCACCTCGGCCGCCCGCGCGCGTGGCCCGCGGGCGACCTCGCGCTGCGCAAGGCCGTGCGCGCGCTCTATGGTGACGTGGACGTCCGCGCGGCCGGCGCGCGGTTCGAGCCCTTCCAGAACCTGACGGCCCACTATCTGCTGGCACAACTCCTGAACCCGTGATCAGAGCCGCGACTCCCGAGGACGTTCCGACGCTGCAGGGCCTCTGGCGCGAGTTCGCGGCCGAGGTTCCCGACCTGCCGTACCGCGACGAGGACCTGGACGAGGAGCTGCAGGAGATCGCCGACCTCGTCGGCGCCGGGATCGTCCTCGTGGCGATCGAGGACGGCAACGCGGTCGGCCTCGCACTCGGCCGGCGCACCGGCACGAAGGTCTACGAGCTGCGCGACCTCTTCGTCCAGCAGGCGGCGCGGCGCTCGGGCGTCGCGCGAGAGCTGATGCTCGAGTTCGTCGCGCAGGCCGGAGCAGCCGGCGCCGAGGTGATCGAGCTCGACGTGCTCGCCTCGAACGCCGAGGCGCGAACCGTGTACGAGCGCTGGGGCTTCAAGCCGGTCGAGTTGAAGCTCGGGGCGCCGGTGGCGCAACTCGAGCAGCGGCTCGCGCCGGCCGACGGCCCGACCTTCGGGTTCGTCCACGTCCAGACCGACGACGTCGAGAAGGTGCAGCGGGACACCGTCAAGTTCCTGCGCGCCGAGCCGGAGATCGAGGTGGGAAGCGGCTGGGTCCGCGTGCGCTCGGACGAGACCGACGCGGATCCCGACCGGCTGAAGGCACTCGCGAGGGAGTTGTCGTACACGACCGGCGGGGTCGTCCTCTCGCTCGGGGTCCAGCGGGGCGCCGTCGTCCGCTACGACCTCTTCGAACGCGGCTCCGACATCGACGAGTACCTGTCCGTCCCGGAGTACTTCGGGGAGCTGCCGCCGGGGGACGTCTACGCGCTCGGCGCGAACGCGACCGTGGTCGCGCGGCTGACCGGAGCCGACGCGAGGCGCGTGCGCGAGGTGGCACGCACCGCCGCCTCGCCGACCGAGCTGCCGCCGGCCCGCGAGCTGTACGAGCAGATCGCGTCCGTCATGGGGTTGCAGCCGTGATCACGCTCTACGACGCAGCGCGCTGTCCCTACTGCGCGCGAGTCCGCATCGTCCTCGCCGAGAAGGATGTCGAGGTCGACACCGTGGAGATCGATCTCTCCGACCGGCCCGCATGGCTGTACGGAAAGAACGCGAGCGGCCGCGTGCCCGTGGTCGAGGAGGAGGACGGGCGGCCGCTGCCCGAGTCCGCGGTGATCATGGAGTTCCTCGAGGAGCGCTACCCCGACCCGCCGCTGCTGCCCGCCGACCCCGCCGATCGCGCCCTCGTCCGGCTCCTCATCTTCCGCGACCGCGACCTGACCGACCCCTATTACGCGTTCCGGCGCGGGGAGGACGGCGCGGAGGAGCGCTTTCTGGCGGCGCTCGCGCAGCTGAACGTCGCGCTCAGCGAGCGGCCGTATCTCGGCGGCTCGGAGTACGGCCTCGCGGACATCGCCTTCGTGCCGTGGATCCTGCGCGCCCGCGACATGCTCGGCGTCGAGCTCGGCTCCTTCCCGGCGCTCACCGACTGGCTCGCGCGGCTCGAGCAACGGCCTGCAATCGCCAACGAAGCCGGAATCGTCGCGGCGCTGTGAACGCCGTCGTCGACTCTGCCTGGCTCGCCGAGCACCTCGACGAGGAAGATCTCGTCGTCGGCGACGTGCGCGGCCCGAACGCGCACATGCGCGGTCACATCCCCGGCTCGCGGCCGCTCGTGCTCGGCTCGCCGCCGCCGGCGGCCGACGAGGAGAGCGCACGCGAGCTGGCCCGCGAGATCGCGCTGCGGTTGCGGCGGCACGGGATCACCGGCCGCGAGCGGCTCGTGCTCGTCGACCGCGGCGACGGCATCGGCGCCATGCCGGCGGCGCAGATGGCCGAGCTCGCAGGCCATCCCAGCGTCTCGATCCTGCTCGGCGGGATGGCAGCGTGGCAGGGTGACCTCGCCGAGGGAGCGGTGGAGCTCGACCACGTCCGCGAGGCCGAGCTCGAGCCGAACCCGCACGCACTGCCGACGCGGCAGGAGCTCGCGGGCCGGCTCGGCGACTCGTCCCTGACGCTCCTCGACGTCCGGACGCCCGAGGAGTTCTCGGGCCGGCGCGGCAACCAGTGCGACCCGAGGCAGGGACACATCCCCGGCGCGCGGAACCTCGAGGTCGGCGCGCTGTTCGAGGCGCCGGGCCGTCCGGCGCCGCCCGAGCAGATCCGCGAGCTCGTCGGCCTGCCCGAGGGTGCGGAGATCGTCGCCTACTGCCACTCCGGCTCCCGCTCGGCGATCGCGACGCTCGCCCTCCGCTCGGCCGGCTACGACGCCCGCAACTACGCCGGCTCCTGGCACGAGTGGAGCCGCCACGACGAGCTTCCGCTCGAGCGCTAGTGATGTGGCCGGTAACGTTGCCCGGTTCCCGGGTCGCGAGCACCAAGCGATGCAAGGACGCAGGGCGCGTTCATAGCGGAGCTATGGGCGCGTCCGAGGACGCGGCAGCGCGCCGCGTGATCGCGGGCCGGGGGCCCGGCGAAGGTTGCCGGTTACATCACTAGGCCCCTCCCTCTCTTGAGAATGGGCGCGCGAGGCCGTAAGGTCTCGCCTCGTGACCGTCGGCGGGATTCTCGGCGAGGCCTGGCGCCTCTACACGAAGTTCTTCACGCGCTTCTTCCTGGTCGCGCTGATCGTCTTCCTCGTTGTCAACCTCCTCAACGCGCTGCTCGGGTCGCTCGTCGGGAGCGGTTCGGGTCTCGTCTTCTTCGTCGCACTCCTCACGATCGTCGTCTCGCTGGTCGGCACCTTCTGGATGCAGGGGGCGCTCGTCTACGCGGTCGACGACGTCCGTGACGGGCGGATCGACTCGTCGATCGGCGACCTGTTCGAGCGGGTGCGCCCCTACCTATGGACGCTGATCGGCGCGGGCATCCTGGCTGGTCTCGGAATCGCCATCGGCTTCGTGCTTCTGATCGTGCCGGGGCTGATCCTCCTCACCTGGTGGTGCCTGATCGTCCCCGTGATCGTCTTCGAGGGAAAGCGGGTCGGCGAGTCGTTCGGCCGATCCCGCGAGCTCGTTCGTGGTCACGCCTGGACGGTCTTCGGGGTGGTCATCATCTCGGTGCTGCTGACCGCGATCGCCTCGGGGATCATCCGGGCGATCTTCTCGTTCCTCGGGCACTTCCTCAGCATCTGGATCGGCGGCTCGATCGCGAGCGCGATCGTCGAGCCCTTCCTCGCGATTGCCCTCACGCTCATGTACTTCCACCTCCGCGAAGGCCCTGCGGCCGAGGCAGCGGCAGCGCCGGTGACTCCCGATCCCGCACCGGAGCCGCCGCCCGCGAGGCAGCCCTTCCCGCCGCCGCCTACCGAAGAGCCCACGGCGCCGGCGCCCGCGGAAGAGCCTCCGGCCTCCGAGCCGGACGCCTAGTCAGGACAGCGCGATCAGCGCGACGCCGGCGGCGACCGCCAGCGCACCGGAGAGGCGTCCCGGGCCGACGCGCTCGCGCAGGAACACGCCCGCGAAGACCGCAGCGATCACGACGCTCGTCTCGCGCACGGCGGCGACCTCGGGAGCCGGTGCAAGGCGCAGCGCGGCGAGCACGAGGGCGTACGCGCCGAAGGAGGCCACCGCCGCTACCACCGTCGACGCCGTTAGCTGCGTTCGGAGCGCGTGAGCTCCGCGGCGCGCCACGACCAGCGGCACCGCGACGAGCGCCACCGGTAACAGGACGAGCTCGAGGTACGGCAGCGAAGCGGCGTGCTTCAGCCCCTCCTTGTCGACGAGCGTGTAGCCCGCGATTGCGCAGCCGATCGCAAGCGCGACGAACACTCCCTCGGTTCCGCTCCGGATCCCACGCACGAGCACGACGCCGACGGCGACGAGGCAGACGCCGACGGCCGCTGCAGTCGAGACGTGGCGGCCGAGAACGACTGCAGTTCCGAGCAGCACGAGCAGAGGAGCCGAGCCGCGCGCAATTGGATAGACGACCGACAGCTCCCGCCGGCGATAGGCGATGACGAGCAGCGCGAAGTACACCGTCTCCAGCGCGGCCGAGGCTGCAACGTAGGGCACGACGGCCCACGAGACCGACCACGTGGCTGCCGCCACAGGCGCGAAGAGGACCACCGAGAGCCCGAGCACGACCGCCGTGCGGGCCTCTACATCCTCCGACCCGCGCAAGAACACGTTCCAGCCGGCGTGCAGGAACGCCGCCGCGAGGGCGAGCGCCAGCGCGTCAGCGGGCAAGTCGCTCGGCCGCAGCGAGGAACGAGCGGCAGAGGCGGCGCCCGAGCTCGTTCCAGCGGCCGATCTGCTGCCGCGTCTCGAGCTTCAGCCGCTCGCGGTCGGGCGGTGGATCGTTGTCGTCGGCGATCCAGCGCTCGAGCTGGGGCTCGGTCACCTCGGGATGGAACTGGATGCCCCAGCAGGCGTCGCCGAGCCGGAATGCCTGCAGCGACGCCGCGCTGTGCGCGAGCGCGACTGCTCCCTCCGGCAGGTCGTGCGCATAGGTGTGCCACAGCAACCCGTCGAATCGCGCCGGCAGCGCCGACAAGACCGGATCGGTCGTCGCGGCGTCGGTCAGCAAGACCTCACCCCAGCCGATCTCCGGCTCGGGGAGGCGCCCGACCCAGGCGCCGGTCGCACGCGCCAGGAGCTCCGAGCCCAGGCAGATGCCGAGCGTCGGCACCCGCTGCTCGATCAGGGTCGGCAGCCAATCCGTCAACCTGGGCAGCCACGGATACAGGTCGTCCTGATCGGGATGCATGAAGCCTCCGAAGACGAGCACGGCGTCGCAGTCGTCGAGCGGGGGCTCGCCCTGCTCCGCGAAGCTCCACTCGTCGAGCCGGTGCCCGGCCTCGGCGATCACGGGAGCGAACAGCTCGCTCCCCGCGTCGCCGTCTTGGACGATCGAGAGGACGTGCATCACGTCCCCCCGCTCGCGGCGATCCGGTTCACGTCGAGCAGCCGCCGCAGCTGCCGTGCGTTCGTCGCCGCCTGCGCGACGCGCCCGAGCGGGTTGTCGGGATCCTCCGACGACGCGTTGTTGTTGAAGAAGGCGTACGCCTGCTCCGCCTGTCCCGCGAGCTCCTGCAGCGGCTCGACCCACTCGCCGAGCTCCTCGTCGGAGTAGAGGTAGTCGAACCGCTCGGCGGCCGAGCCGCCGCGCTTGTTCCAGGTCGCGAGGTTGCGGCCGTGGAAGCGGACGTACGCCAGCGGCGACGTCGTCGCCACGACGGTCGGGACGAGGTTCTTCGCCGTGTCCGATCGGGGCGCGTCGACGACGACGTACCCGGCGCCGATCCGCTCGAGGAAGGCGAGCGATTCGGCGCGGTGCTCGTCGTCGAGCCACGAGCGGTGGCGGAACTCGACGAGCATCTCGTAACCCTCCAGCTGCGCCCGCGCCCACTCGACGTACTCGAGCGACGAGTCCTTGTAGACGATGTAGGGCGGCAGCTGGAACAGGATCCCGCCGAGCTTGCCGGCGGCGCGGAGCGGCTCGAGTGCCTCGAGGAAGCGGAGGAAGATCTCGGCGCGCAGCTCGCGCGGCGGCCGGTCGACGCGGCCGCGCTCGTCCACGGGCATCTCGGCCCGCAGGTCCTCTGGCACCACCTCGATCTTGACGGGGTGACGGGTCATGAGGCCGAACGCCTTGATGTGCATGGTGAAATCGTCCGGCGTCCGCTCGGCCCAGCCCTGCACCATCGACTCGCTCGGCAGCCGGTAGAAGGTCGAGTCGACCTCCACCGTGTCGAAGTGCTGCGCGTACCAGGCGAGGCGCTCCTTGGCCGGCAGCTTCGGCGGGTAGAACCACTTCGACAGCGCCTCGTCCGCCCACGAGCAGGTGCCGATCCGAACCGTCGCCGCCATGCGGCGGACGCTAGCGCGAGACCGGGTTCCTCAGAAGCGACAGGTTGAGCGTGATCCGTCCGAGCGTGATTGCGGGAGCACCGCCGCTTTGGAGCGGCTCGTAGACGCCGTCGGCCGTGGTTCCGCCGACCGTGACCGTGAGCCGCTTCCCGCGCGGTAGCAGGACTGCCTCGTCGAAGAGCGGGATCCTCACCACGCCCGAGCCGCCGCGAATCTTTGCCGCGCCGACGGTGACCGGCGCGCTGATCCCCTTGACGGAGACCATCGCCCTGATCTCCGTCAGGACGGAGTTACGCGAATAGCGGACGCTGACGGAGCCGTCGCCGAATGTCTCGAGCGGACCGCCCGTGAGCCGCGCCGATCTGGTCACCGAGCTGTTGGCGGCGATGCGCTTCGACCCCGGCAGGTTCACGCTCGTGTGCCGAGTTCGTGGCAGCGAGCTGTAGGACGTGGTCGACCCGTTCCACGGGTCGTGCGCGAGCTCGACGCCCCCGTGCACGGTCCCGACTCCGGCGAGGTAGTGCGCGAACCAGGCGACGGACTCGCCGAGGTAGGTCGGCAGCTCCGCCGTCGGGTTCGTCGCCGGCGGATGGCCGAGGTCGCCGAGGTACAGCCGCTTCGGCCCGGCCAGCAGTTTGTACGCGGCGAGCGCCTGGTCCAGGTCGAACAGGAAGTCGTGGCGCCCCTGCAGGATGAGCGTCGGCACGTGGAGCGAGGGGAGCTTCGAGCGCGAGGAACGGGCCGCCTCGATGCTCTTGACCGCCGGGGTCACGACGCCGCCGTCGAGGTCGACCCGCGCCTGAGCGAGCGAGGGATCCCAGCGAGACGAGGAGATGACCTGCGCAAGCCGCTCGATCTCGGCGGTCTTCGGCACGCCGTTCGGGTTGAGCGCCGGGCCGAGGCTCGTCCACGTGATCGCAGGCACGATCGCCTCGAACGGGACTCCGGCGACGGCCGCGTTCCAGACCACACCGCCGCCGAGCGAGAGGCCGAAGGCGCCGATCCGGGTGTCGGAGACGTCGGTCCGCGCGGCGAGCCAGTTGAAGAGATCCCGCGCGTCCTGCACCTCGTTCGGCCCGTCGAGGCCGAAATTGCCTCCCGAGGCGCCCGTCCCGCGAGCGTCGCAGGCGAGCGAGGCGAAGCCGGCAGGTGCAAAGGCGGCGTTCGCGATCGTCTCCATAGCCGCGTGCGTCTGGCCGAGCCCGTGGAAGAGCAGGACCCCGGGCCAGCCGCCCGCCGGCGGGCTGCCGGCCGGCAGGACGAGCCCGCAAGCGAGCTTCGTGCCGTCCGAGACCGTGATCGTCAGCTCCTGCGCCGTCGCGCGCGTGCCGGCGCGCACGGCCGAGGCGCCTCCGGCGCACAGGAGCGCCGCGAGGCCCACGGCGACGGCGACCCGGGACCGACCCACGAGGACGAACGCTAGCGCCCCTTTACGATGGGCGCCATGGACTCGCGGCCTGTAGGCGTCTTCGACTCCGGAGTCGGGGGCCTGACCGTCCTCCACGAGTGCCTCGTGACGATGCCGAACGAGGACTTCGTCTACCTCGGCGACCACGCGCGCCTGCCGTACGGGCCGCGGCCGCTCGAGGAGATCCGGCGCTTCGCGCGCGAGATCGGCGCCTATCTCTCCCGCCAGGACGTGAAGCTCATCCTCGTCGCGTGCAACGCGGCGACCTCGGCCGCACTGCCGCAGCTGCAGGAGGAGCTCGCGGTGCCCGTCGTCGGGGTCATCACGCCCGAGGCGCACGCGGCCGTGCAGGCGACACGGAACCGGCGGGTCGGGCTGCTCGCCACCGCGGCGACCGTCGACGCGGGCCGCTACGCCGAGCTCGTGCACGCGCTCGACGCGGGCATCTCGTTCCATCCCGTCGCGTGCCCGCGGCTCGTGCCGCTGATCGAGGGCGACGACCCCTACGGCGAGGAGACGGAGGCGGCCGTGCGCGAGTACGCGGCGCCCCTGCAGGCGGCGGGGGTCGACACCGTGATCCTCGGCTGCACGCATTACCCGCTGATCCGCAAGATCTTCGAGCGCGTGTTCGGCCGCGACGTGACGCTCGTCTTCTCGGCCGAGGAGACTGCGCGCGAGGTGGCGGAGACGCTCGCGCGGAAGGGCGCCGAGAACGAGCGCGGACGGGTGGGCGCCTACCGCTTCCTCACCACCGGAGAGCCGGAGGCGTTCCGCGAGCTCGGCCGGCGCTTCCTGCAGCTCCCCGTGCGCGACGTCGAGCACGTGACCGTGGCCACGCTCGAGGCGGCGGCGGCGTGAGCGCGCGGGAAGGCGGGCGGAGACCGGACCAGCTCCGCTCGATTTCGTTCGAGCCGGACTACCTCGAGAACCCGCACGGCTCGGTCGTGATCACGCAGGGGCGGACGAAGGTGCTGTGCACGGCGATGGTCGACGAGGACATCCCGCGCTGGCTCCGCGGTAAGGGCCGCGGGTGGATCACGGCCGAGTACTCGCTCCTGCCGGCGTCGACCGGCGAGCGCGTCCAGCGGGAGGCCGCGCGCGGCAAGCAGCAGGGGCGAACGGTCGAGATCCAGCGCTTGATCGGCCGTGCGGTCCGCGCCGTCGCCGACTTCGAGGCGCTCGGCGAGCGGACGCTGTGGCTCGACTGCGACGTGCTCCAGGCCGACGGCGGCACGCGGTGCGCCGCGATCTGCGGCGCGTACGTCGCCGCGATGCGCGCGCTCGAGCGTTTCGGTCTCTCGCGCACCTTCCGGGACGCGGTCGGGGCCGTCTCTGTCGGCGTCGTCGACGGTGTCCCGCTCCTTGACCTCGACTACTCCGAGGACTCGAACGCCGACACCGACATGAACGTCGTCATGACCGGAGACGGCCGGCTCGTCGAGGTGCAGGCGACCGCCGAGCGCGAACCGTTCGCGCGGGAGACGCTCGACGAGCTGCTCGAGCTGGCCGCGGCCGGGATCGCCGAGCTCGGGACGCTTCAGGCCGAAGCCGTTGCCCGTGAGCTCCCGTAGCGCCGTCCTCGCCTCGCGCAACCGGCACAAGGCGCGCGAGCTCGAGCAGCTCCTGCCCGGCTGGACGATCGAGCCGCTCGACCGCGACGACTACCCGCCCGAGACCGGGGCGACGTACTACGAGAACGCGGCCCTGAAGGCTCGCTTCGGCCGCGCGCACGCGGAGGGCTGGGTGCTCGCCGAGGACTCGGGCCTCGAGGTGGAGGCGCTCGGCGGCCGGCCCGGCGTCCTCTCGGCGCGATATGCGCCCGAAGGGGCGCCCGCGGTCTCGAAGCTCCTCGGCGAGCTCGGGGACGCCGAGGAGCGGCGCGCGCGCTACGTCTCGGAGCTCGTCCTCCTGACGCCACACGGCGAAGAGCTCCGCGGCACCGGCCGGCTCGCGGGCCGGATCGCGCAAGAGCCGGCGGGAAGCGAGGGCTTCGGCTACGACCCGATCTTCATTCCGGAGGGTGAGAAGTGGACGGTG
Source organism: uncultured Actinomycetes bacterium (assembly GCA_963825805.1). Lineage (GTDB taxonomy): Bacteria > Actinomycetota > Thermoleophilia > Gaiellales > Gaiellaceae > Palsa-739. The sequence goes on from CAWGVE010000016.1 coordinate 63,768, forward strand.
GCGGAATTGGGGAACGACTGGAAGACGGCGCACTCGCATCGCGCCCATGCTGCGCGGGCACTTCTGCACGCGCTCGCTGACGCTCCCGCCACCACCAGTTGAGCTCGCCGCCGAAGACGATCACGTTCGCCATCACGTAAAGCCAGATCAGCAGGATCGCCGGGCCGCCGAGCGTCCGCAGCGTCACGTCGACGTTCGCAAAGCGGACGAACAGCGGCAGCGTCTGGAACGACGCCTCGAGCACGAACGCGCCCAGCAGAGCGCCCGGCAGCGCGTCGCGCCAGCCGACCTCGGTGTTGGGCAGCCAGGTGTAGACCGCGAGGAGGAAGACGAACACGCCGACCAGCGAGGCGCTGATCGAAGCGATGTAGGCGATGATGGAGCTGTCCGCAAAGCTGAGATGGTGCTTCAGCACGCTGACTCCGAGCCCGCCGACGACGAGGCTCACGAACAGCGTGGTCAGGACGGTCGCCATCAGGGCCGCCGCGATCCCCTTCCCGTGGAAGAAGCGCCGGTTCGGCAGCCCGTAGACGATGTTGAGCGCCGACTCGAGCGCGCTGAAGAGCGAGAGGGACGACCAGAGCAGGCCGACGCCCCCGATGATCCCGAGCGCCGCCGCGTTGTCCTGCACCCGGCGCACGAGCTTGATGATGCTGTCCAGCGACGTGCCGGGGAAGGCGCGCTTCAGCTCGCGGATGAAGAAGTCCGACGCCTCGGCGCGGTGCGTGAGGCCGAGGAGCGAGAGCGCGAGGAAGATGAGCGGCACGAACGACAGGAGCGCGAAGTACGCGACCATGGCGGCGAGGTGCGTGCCGCGGTCGGCGAAGAACTTGTGCACGAGGCTGCGCTTACGGACCTGCACCGATACAGAGTCTGCACCCTGCCGCTGCTAGCGTCACCGCCCGTGGAACCGGCACGCGCGCTCGCCGATCTCGTCGAGATCTCGCCGCAGCTCGAGGCGGCGGCCGTCGTGGCCGGCGACGGAGCGCTCGTCGGCTCCGTCGGCGTCCCCGAAGCGCGCGCGGGAGTACTCGCCGACGCGGTGCGCGAGCTGCTCGACGGCGCCGCGTTTCGCGCCGAGGGCCGCGTCACGCAGGTCCACGCGGAGCTCGACGACGGGGACGTGTTCGCCGTCACCGGCGAGGGCGCACGCACGATCGTCGCGGTCGCGGGAGGCCGGCCTGCGCCCGGCCTCGTCTTCTACGACCTGAAGCGCTGCCTCGCACTGCTTCAGAGAGGGGCGGACGTTGAGGCGTAAGGCGCTCCGCTTCGCCGGCTTCGCGAGCGGAGCGCTCGCCGGCGCGTACGCCTACCGCTACCTGTTCGGCGGCCGAGGCGAGCGGCTCGACGTCTACTTCGACGACGGCTCCTTCGTCACGTTCGACGCGGGCTCGATCGAGGGAGACCGGCTGCTCCCGCTCGCCCGCCGGGTCCTCGTGGCCGCCCGCCCCGCCGCATGAACGACGCCGAGTTTCGGGAGGCGCTCGTGGCCGCCGCCTACCTCGAGGGCGACTTCGTGCTGCGCTCGGGGAAGCGCTCGCGCTACTACCTCGACAAGTACCGCTTCGAGACGCGCCCGGACCTGCTCGCCGAGCTCGGCGAGAGGATCGCCGGGGCGGTTCGCGAGCACGATCCCGAGGCCGCGCGGCTCGCCGCGCCCGTCCTCGGCGGCGTCGTCCTGGCCGCGGCCGCGTCGCTCGTCTCGGGCCTCCCGTTCCTCATGATCCGGGACGCGGCGAAGGAGTACGGAACCGCGAACCGCATCGAAGGGCCCTTCGAGGCGGGCGAATCCGTCTGCCTCGTCGAGGACGTGGTGACCTCCGGCGGGGCGCTGCTCGAGGCCGTCGAGGCGGCCCGTGAAGCCGGTCTCGTCGTCCGCACGGCGGTCTGCGTGGTCGATCGGGAGGAGGGCGGGGCGGACGCCCTCGCGCGCAATGCGGTGCGTCTGCGGCCGCTTTTCCGGGCAGGAGACCTGCTGAAAAGGGAGAAAACCCCCGCAAAACCGCATGGTTGAGCGACAAACGCGGACTTGGTAGGGTCGTTCAGGCCCTGCAAGCGATATATGACTGGAGGAGAAGAGTGACGAAGCAGGAGTTCGTATCCGAGGTGGCCCGCCGCGCGCAGCTGTCGAGCCGCGACGCCGGCAAGGCCGTCGACGCATTCCTCGAGACGATCGTCGACACGCTGAAGGGCAGAGGCGAGGTCACATTCACAGGATTCGGCAAGTTCTCGACCGCGAACCGCGCGGCCCGGACCGGGGTCAATCCGCGCAACCCGACCGAGAAGGTGCACATCCCCGCAGCCACCGTCCCGAAGTTCTCGGCGGGCAGCGGGCTCAAGTCGGCAGTCAAGAGTGGGGGAACGTCCTACTAGGACCAAGGGCAACAAGTCTCCTCCGAGGAATCGAGAGGCCGCCTGCGGGCGGCCTCTCTGTTTGACAGCCCTGTTTAACGGCCTGGCCGTCTCCTATCCTGGGAGGCGTGAGCGGGGCGGGCCACTTCGCGGATCGGCTCGCCGCCGCCGTGGAACGCAAGGGGGCGCCGCTCTGCGTCGGCCTCGATCCAGATCCCGAGCTGATGCCGGAGGGCGTCGGCGTCGTCGAGTTCTGCCGCGGGATCGTGGACGCCGTCGCCGGAGTGGCGGTCGCCGTCAAGCCGCAGTCGGCCTTCTTCGAGGCGCAAGGAGCGGACGGCTGGGCCGCGCTCGCCGAGGTGTGCGGCTACGCCCGGGAGGCGGGGCTGCTCGTGGTCGCCGACGCCAAGCGCGGCGACGTTCCCTCGACCGCCCGCGCCTACGCCGCCGCGTTCGCGCCGCTCGCGGACGCGCTCACGGTCAATCCGTATCTCGGCTTCGACTCGCTCGAGCCGTTCTTCGCGCACGACGGGCTGGGCGTGCTCGTCGTCGTGAAGACCTCGAATCCGGGCAGCGTCGACCTCCAGGATCTGCCGCTGGCCGACGGGCGGCCGCTGTGGCAGCACGTCGCCGGCCTGGTCGACCGCTGGGGAGAGGACCTCGTGGGAGCGAGCGGGCTCTCCTCCGTCGGCGCCGTCGTCGGGGCCACCTTCCCGCAGGAGGTCGCCGAGGCGCGGCGGCTGATGCCGCGGGCGGTCCTCCTGCTCCCGGGGGTCGGCGCCCAGGGCGGCCGTCCCGAGGAGCTCGCCGAGGCGTTCGCCGTCGGCCCCGCGGGCGCGCTCGTCTCGGCCTCGCGTTCCGTGATCTACGCGGACGCCGGGCCGCGCTGGCAGGAGGCCGCGGCGGCGGAGGCGGCTCGACTGGCGAACGAGCTTCGCGCAATCGCAGTCCCCGGCTGAGCCCGTGGACCGAAGCCGGTTCACGCGCTACGCCGCCCCGGTCGCCTTCCTCGCGGCGGTCACGATCGGCGCCCTCGTCGTCCGGTCGGGCTTCGAGCACGGCAAGCACCACGCGAAAACGGCCACCACGACGCTGACCTCCACGACCAAGAAGACGCACCACCACGCTCACGGGCGGCGGCGCACAAAGACCTACACCGTGCAGTCCGGCGACACGCTGGGGTCGATCGCAAGCAAGACGGGGACAAGCGTCGCGCAGCTCATGCAGCTCAACCCGGGCATCGATCCGACGGCGCTCCGCATCGGTCAGACGATCCGCGTCCAGTAACCTGCGCCCCGCGTGGTACCCCGGCTGTGATCGTCACCGTAACCCTCAACGCCGCAGTCGACCGGACGCTGACCGTTCCGAACTTCCAGTTCGGCCACCGGCACCGGGCGAGCAACAGCCTCACGAGCGCGGGCGGCAAGGGCCTCAACGTCGCGCGCGCGTTGAAGGCGCTGGAGACGCCCGTCATCGCGACGGGCCTGGCCGGCGGGCGCGCCGGCGACCGGATCGTCGAGGAGCTCGGGCTCGAGGGGATCCTCAGCGACTTCGTCCGCATCTCCGACGAGTCCCGCACCTCGATCGCGGTCGTCGACCCCACGGCCGGCTCGCTGACCGAGGTCTACGAGTGGGGCCCGGCGGTGCGGCCGGAGGAGCTGCAGATGCTGTCCGACAAGCTTCACTACCTCTCGCGCGTCGCCAGCTACGTCGTCTTCTGCGGCTCGCTGCCGCGCGACGTCGAGAACGACTTCTACGCCGACGCGATCCGCGACCTCAACCGCCGCGGCATCCAGTGCATACTCGACTGCGAGGGGGAGCCGCTGCGCCTGGGCGTCGAGGCCGAGCCCTATCTCGTCTCGCCGAACCAGCAGGAGGCGGAGAGCCTCGTGGGGCAGGAGTTCATGGACGACGAGGACTTCGTGATGGCGCTCGACACGATCGCCGACCTCGGCGCGCGGAACGTCCTCATCACACAGGAGACGACGTGCTTCGCGCTCATCCGCGAGGAGCGGCAGGTGCACCGGTACCGCGCCTCGATCCCGCGGGTCGAGCCGATCGCGCCGGTCGGCGCCGGCGACGTCCTCCTGGCCGGCTACCTCTCCGAGCGCTTCAACGGCCGCTCCGTGAGCGACGCGCTGCGGACGGCGGTCGGCTGCGCGGCCTCCTCGGTCGTCGAGCTCGGCGCGGGACGCTTCGACCCGCGCGAGGCTTCCCGGCTCGCGGCCGGCGTCGAGATCGCAGAGCTCGAACCGGTCGAGGCCTAGCTAGCTCGTCAGCCGACCGAGAGCGCGCGCAGGCGGCCGCCGGCGCCGCGGTTCTCCGCCCAGACGAGCTGGCCCTTGCCGAGCGTGAGGTCGACCGTGTTCTGAGCCACCTTGCCGAGCGGCCGGATCTTGCCCGTGGCGGTCGAGACGGCGTACAGGTTGCCGTAGACGCGGTAGGCGATGAGCTGGTCGCTCGCGGCGATCTGCGGGGCCGCGCGCGAGGAGACCAGGACGGTGCCGAGCTTCGTCCCGGTGGTCGCCGAGAACCACGAGATCCGGTCGCGGGGGCCGCGCTGGGTGAGCACGGCGAGCACGTGGGTGGACAGCGCGATCGCGGCCGGCACTCCGGCTACGAACGCCTGGCTCACCGGATTGCCGCTGACGGCGTCCACGACGAAGAGCGAGCTGTTGGTGCTCGCGCCGGCGCGGTTGCCCAAGATCCTCGTCGCGGGGATATAGGCGATCCGCCCGGCGGCCACTGCGAGCTGGAGCGCCGGCTGTGCCTTGGGCAGCGGCTTGTCTCCGGCCCGGGTGGCGAGGCGGATCCCGCCGTCGGCGATCTTCCGCTTGCAGGAGCCGCCCGAGAGGCAGGCGAGCTTGTCCACGTACTCGACGTCATCCCAGGAGTAGGCCAGCGTCCGGCCCGACCCGGCCACGCCGCCGAGCCAGTCGCCCGTCCCGTCGCTGGCGTGAGCGAGCCGGTCGATCTGCTTCTCGGGCCCGCCGAAAGGAGCGACGAGGACGTAGTCGAAGGGCGCAGGGCCGCTCTCGTGCAGCGTCCAGAGCGCCGTCGAGGCGCGCGCCGCGATGGCGAGCTGCGGCTGGCCGTCGGTGAGATCCCAGTGGCAGGTCATGCTGCTGGACGACGGCTGGGGGAAGACCTGATCCGGCGTGCCGGGCGAGAGGACGTGGATCGCGTCGCACGCCTTGGTGCTCGACGAGAGCCAGGCGATACTGCTGCCGTCCTGGGCGATCGCCGCGATCGGGCCGGTCGCGCTCTTGCGCAAGGTATGGGCCGTCGGCGGCCCCGCGGTCGCCGTGCCGGCCAGGACCAGGAGTCCTGCGGTCGCGAGGAGGACGCGCACGCGAGGACGGTAGCGGTGCGGTGTTAGGGCGTTGTCAGGGATTCGCCTCAGCCGGGGGCATTGGTACCCTGGCTCTCCCTTGACCGAGCATGCAGCAGCCGAGCTGAACGCCGACGACGTCCAGCGTCTGCTGGCGCTCGACCGGAAGTTCGGTCAGGAGGGGCTGACCTTCGACGACGTCCTGCTCGTCCCGGCCGAGTCGCACGTCCTGCCGAACGACGTCTCCACGCGCGCGCGCCTGACGCGCTCGATCGAGCTCGCGATCCCGCTCGTCTCGGCGGCCATGGACACGGTCACCGAGGCGCGCCTCGCGATCGCGCTCGCGCGCGAGGGCGGCATCGGGATCCTCCACCGCAACCTCTCGATCGAGGCGCAGGTCGCCGAGGTGGACAAGGTGAAGCGGTCGGAGTCGGGGATGATCGTCGAGCCGGTCACGCTTCCGCCCGACGCGCTCGTGCGCGAGGCGCTCGAGCTGATGGCGCGCTACAAGGTCTCCGGCGTGCCGATCACCGACGCCGACGGCGTCCTCGTCGGGATCCTCACGAACCGCGACCTCCGCTTCGAGAACGACGTCGACCAGCCCGTCTCCGCGCTGATGACCGCGCGCAACCTCGTCACCGCTCCGGTGGGCACGACCCTCGCCGAGGCCGAGGAGATCCTCCACCGCAACAAGATCGAGAAGCTGCCGGTCGTCGACGCCGACGGGCGCCTGCGCGGGCTGATCACCGTCAAGGACATCCAGAAGAAGATCGAGTTCCCGCAGGCTACGAAGGACGACCAGGGCCGCCTGCAGGTGGGCGCGGCCGTCGGCGTCGGGCCCGATGCGCTCGAGCGGGCCGAGGCGCTCGTCGGCGCCGGGGTGGACGTGATCGTCGTCGACACGGCCCACGGCCACTCCCAGGGCGTGGTCGAGATGGTGCGGCGGATCAAGGACGCCGTCCCGGTCGAGCTCGTCGCGGGCAACATCGCGACCGCCGACGCCGCGCGGGCGCTCGTCGACGCGGGCGCGGACGCGCTGAAGGTCGGGATCGGGCCGTCCGGGATCTGCACGACGCGGGTGGTCGCCGGCGTCGGCGTGCCGCAGATCTCGGCGGTCTTCGACGTTGCCGCCGCCGCGGAGGGCGTGCCGGTGATCGCCGACGGCGGCATCACCTCGTCCGGAGACGTCGCGAAGGCGATCGGGGCGGGTGCCGACGCCGTCATGCTCGGCGGCATGCTCGCAGGCACCGACGAGACGCCGGGCGAGGTCGTCCTCGCCCAGGGCGAGCGGTTCAAGGAGTACCGCGGCATGGGCTCGCTCGGCGCGATGAAGGCGCGCGGCTTCTCGAAGGACCGCTATTTCCAGGGCGACGTCGAGGACGTCGAGAAGCTCATCCCCGAGGGGATCGAGGGCCGCGTCGGGTACAAGGGCCCGCTGCAGCACGTCGTCCACCAGCTCGTCGGCGGCCTGCGGCAGGCGATGGGCTACTGCGGCGCGGCGACGATCGAGGAGATGAAGCAGGCGCGCTTCGTCCGGATCACCGCGGCGGGGCTGCGCGAGTCGCACCCGCACGACGTGACGATCACGAAAGAGGCGCCGAACTATCGCCGCTGACGAGGCGCAGGTCGTTGCGTTGCCTGTCCGGGAGGACCGGCCTGTCCTCGTCCTCGACCTCGGCGGTCAGTACTCGCAGCTGATCGCGCGCCGCGTGCGGGAGTGCCGCGTCTACTCCGAGCTCGTCGGCCACAAGATCACGCCCGAAGCGGTGCGCGCCCGGAACCCGTACGCGCTCGTGCTGAGCGGCGGCCCGGCGTCGGTCTACTCCGACGACGCGCCGCGCGTCGATCCCGCGCTGTTCGAGCTCGGGATCCCGACGCTCGGCATCTGTTACGGCGCGCAGCTGATGGCGCTCGAGCTCGGCGGCCGCGTCGACCGCACCGGCGTCTCGGAGTTCGGCCGGACGTCGATGGAGGCGACCGAGTCGCAGCTCCTGGCCGACACGCCGCCCGAGCAGACCGTGTGGATGTCGCACCGCGACACCGTCGTCGCCGCCCCCGACGGCGCACGGGTCGTCGCGAGCTCGCCCGCGACGCCGGTCGCGGCGTTCGAGGCCCCCGAGCGCGGGCTCTACGGGGTGCAGTTCCACCCGGAGGTCGTGCACACGCCGCACGGGATGGACGTGCTGAAGAACTTCCTCTACCGCGCTGCCGACGCTCCGCCCGCGTGGACCCCGGCCGCCGTCATCGAGGAGCAGGTCGGCCGCATCCGAGCCCAGGTGGGGCACGAGCGCGTGCTCTGCGCCCTGTCGGGCGGCGTCGACTCGGCGGTCGCCGCGCTGCTCGTGCACAAGGCGGTCGGCGAGCAGCTGACGTGCGTCTTCGTCGATCACGGGCTGCTCCGGCAGGACGAGGCCGGGCAGGTGGTCGAGATGTTCGGCGAGTACTTCCACGTTCCGCTCGTCCACGTGCAGGCGCAGGAGCGCTTCCTCGAGCTGCTCGACGGCGTCGAGGAGCCGGAGGACAAGCGCAAGATCATCGGGCGCGAGTTCATCCGCGTCTTCGAGGAGGAGGCGCGCAGGCTGAGCAGTAAAGGTGGCAGCGACGTTCGCTGGCTCGTGCAAGGAACGCTCTACTCCGACGTGATCGAGTCGGGCGGCACCGAGGGCGTCGCGGCGACGATCAAGTCGCACCACAACGTCGGCGGCCTGCCGGCGGACATGAAGATGCGCCTCGTCGAGCCGCTTCGCCTGCTGTTCAAGGACGAGGTGCGGCGCGTGGGGGAGGAGCTCGGGATGCCCGAGCGCATGGTCTGGCGCCAGCCGTTCCCCGGTCCCGGCCTCGCGATCCGGATCATCGGCGCCGTCACCGCCGAGCGGCTCGAGATCCTGCGCCAGGCCGACGCCGTGCTGCAGGAGGAGGTGCGGCGCGCGGGGCTGTACGGCGAGCTGTGGCAGTCGTTCGCGGTGCTGCCGGCGGTGCGGTCGGTAGGCGTGCAGGGCGACGAGCGCACGTACGGCTACCCGATCGTGATCCGCGCCGTCACGAGCGACGACGCGATGACCGCCGACTGGGCGCGGCTGCCCTACGACCTGGTGGAGACGATCTCCGCGCGGATCGTGAACGAGATCCCGGGCGTCAACCGAGTGGTGCTCGACGTCACGTCGAAGCCGCCCGCGACGATCGAGTGGGAGTAGCCTCCGGGGCCGAATGGCCTCCCTCTACGAGCTGCTGAAACAGCGCCGAGCCGTCCGCAGCTACACGGGCGAGCGCGTGCCGCGCGAGACCCTCGAGCGGATCGCGCGTGCGGCGCGCCGCGGGCCGAACGCCGGCTACAGCCAGGGGTTGCGGCTGCTCGTCGTCGACGACCCGGAGACGATCGAGGCCCTCGCGGCGATGCAGGACGACGAGCGCTCGCAGGCGTGGTTCGGGAAGGCCGCGGCGCACGTCTTCGTCCTCACCCGCGAGCAGGACTACCACGATCGCTACACCCAGCCCGACAAGCTCGCCGTGACGGGAGGCGTCGAGGTCATCTGGCCGGTGCCGTTCTGGCACGTCGACGCCGGCGCGGCGCTGATGCTCGTGTGGCTCGCGGCTCTGGAAGAAGGTCTCGCAGCAGCCGTCTACGGGGTCACGGTCGAGGACGACGCAGGCGTGCGTGACCTGCTGGGGATCCCCGACGACCTGACGATCGTCGTGGGCGTGACCCTCGGCCATCCGGCCGAGGATCCGGACTGGGATCGCGCGACGAGCGCCTTCTCGCAGCGCCGCCGCGCGAACGACGAGGTCGTCAGGTGGAATCGCTGGGACTCGTAGCGCGGCTCGCCGGCGCAGAGATCGGCGCGACCTACAACCAGTACGCCGCGGCGCCGCATCTCTGCAGGCGGCTCGCGCAATACCTCGATTCCCGCCGCGGATGCCGCCGTCGTGCTCGTCGGCGAGGCGGCCGGCTATCGCGGCGCGCGGGTCAGCGGCATCCCCTTCACGTCCGAGCGGCAGCTCACCGGCTCTGGGCCGGCGGAGGCGACTGCGACCATCGTCCACCGCGTGCTCGCGCGGCTCGGGGTCGAAGAGGAGGTACTCCTCTGGAACGTCGTCCCGACGCATCCGGGCGACGCGACCTCGAACCGCCGGCCGACCCGGGCCGAGGTCGACGCGGCCGCGCCGTTCCTGCACGAGCTCACGCGAGACCGCATCCCGATCGCGGTCGGCCGGCTCGCAGCCGCCGCGCTCGACGCGCCGTACGTCCGCCATCCGTCGCACGGCGGAGCGGCCGAGTTCGAGCAGGGATTGCGGCGGGCTTTCGCTACAATCGGCCGCCGGCGGGCCGGTGTCCGCCGCTTTCTATGAAGACCTACAGCGCCAAGCCGGGAGAAGTCACGCGCGAGTGGTATCTCGTCGACGCCGAGGGCAAGACACTCGGCCGCCTCGCGACCCAGATCGCCGACACGCTCCGCGGCAAGCGGAAGCCGCAGTACACGCCGCATGTCGACACCGGCGACTTCGTCATCGTCGTGAACGCCGAGAAGATCGCGGTGACCGGCAACAAGCTCGACCAGAAGCGGTACTACCGCCATTCGGGCTATCCGGGCGGCATCCGCAGCCGGACGCTGCGCGAGCAGCTCGAGCGCCGGCCGACCGAGGTGCTTCGCGTCGCGGTGAAGGGGATGCTCCCCAAGAACCGGCTCGCGCGGCAGCAGATCACGAAGCTCAAGATCTACGCCGGCCCCGAGCATCCGCACGAGGCCCAGAACCCGCGTCCCCTGGAGTCGGGCTCGTGAGCGAGATCGCCCAGTACCGCGGCACCGGCAAGCGCAAGACCTCGGTCGCGCGCGTGATCCTGCGGCCCGGCGAGGGAGCGACGTGGGTCAACGGCCGTACGCTCGAGGACTACTTCCCGCGCTCGGTCTGGCAGACGATCGCCGTCTCGCCGCTCAAGGTCGCGGGGCTCGAGGGCCAGTACGACCTTCGCGTCCGGGTACACGGCGGCGGCCTCACCGGACAGGCGGGAGCCGTGCGGCATGGCATCGCCCGCGCGCTCGTCGAGGCAAACCCGGAGTTGCGCATCCCGCTCAAGCGCGAGGGCTTCCTCACGCGCGACGCACGCCAGGTCGAGCGCAAGAAGGCCGGCCTGCACAAGGCGCGCAAGGCGCCGCAGTTCTCGAAGCGCTAGCGCTCCGATTCGCCGCATCGTTACCCTCCCGCGGTGCCGCGGGAGTACTTCGGAACGGACGGTGTCAGGGGGATCGTCGGCGAGTCGCTCACGGCGGATCTCGTGGAGCGCCTCGGCAAGGCCGCGGCGCTCTGGTCGGGCCGCGGGCGCATCTTCGTCGGACGCGACACGCGCGCCAGCGGGCCCGAGCTCGAGGCGGCGTTCGCTCGCGGGGTCGCCTCGGCCGGCGGGGCGGCCGTCCTCGGAGGCATCCTGCCGACGCCTGCCGTGGCGCTACTGCGGCTCGACCTCGGCGTCGTCATCTCCGCCTCGCACAACCCGCCGGAGTACAACGGCGTCAAGTTCTTCACCCGCGAGGGCAGCAAGCTCACCGATGCTGCGGAGGAGGAGATCGAGGCGCTGCTCGACGCCCCGGCGCCCGGCGGCGGCGAGATCGACCGCGTCGAGGTCGCGGCCGACAGCTATCTCGAGCACGTGCTCGACGCCTTCGGCACCGACCTGAGCGGCCTGCGCATCGCGCTCGACTGCGCCAACGGCGCCTACGCAGGCCTCGCGCCGTCGGCGTTCGAGCAGCTCGGCGCGGAGGTCATGGCGATCGGCGACGAGCCCGACGGGACGAACATCAACGTCGGCCGCGGTGCCACCGACCTCGCCGCGCTCGCCGAGCTCGTCCGCAGCGGCGGCTTCGACCTCGGGATCGCCTTCGACGGCGACGGCGACCGCATGCTCGCGGTCGACGAGCGGGGAGAGCCGGTCGACGGGGACCAGATCCTCGCGGTGCTCGCACTCGACCTCGGCGTGGAGGGCGTCGCCGTGACCACGATGACGAACCTCGGCTTCCACCGGCTGATGGAGGAGCGGGGCATCCGCGTCGTCGTCACCGACGTCGGCGACCGCTACGTCCTCGAGGCGCTCCGGCGGGAGGGACTGCTGCTCGGCGGCGAGCAGTCCGGCCACCTGATCTGGCTCGACGGCCACGTGACCGGAGACGGCCTCGTCGCCGGACTCCTCCTCTGCCGCGCGCTGCACGGTCGCCGCCTTTCGGAGGCGGTCGCGGTCATGCCGCGCTTCCCGCAGGCGCTGCAGAACCTGCCCCGCACGGGTCGCGGCCCGCTGCCCGAGAGCGTCGTCGCGGCGGTCGAGCGCGTGAACGCGGAGCTCGACGGCAATGGACGCGTCCTCGTCCGCGCGTCCGGCACCGAGCCTCTCGTACGGGTGCTGGCGGAAGGAGAAACGCAGGAGGACGCAGAAGATCTCTGTGCTAAAGTCGCCGCCCTGGTGACACACGAGCTCGGCTGATCCGGACGCGACGTTGCGGTCGGATCCTGCGGCCGGGCTCTTCGTGTTTTCTAGGAGCGTTTTTCGGCCCCAGAGGGAAAGGAGCGGACGTGTGCGGGATCATCGGATACGTCGGGTCGCGGGAGGCGAAGCCGCTCCTGCTCGAGGGTTTGCGCCGGCTCGAGTACCGCGGCTACGACTCGGCCGGGATCGCGCTGCGCGAGGACGACTCGCTCGAGTATGTCCGCGCCGTCGGCACCCTCGGCAACCTCGTCGAGGCGGCCGGCCCGAACGGCTCCCACTCCCGTCACGGGCTCGGCCACACGCGCTGGGCGACCCACGGGGCCGTGACCGAGCTGAACGCCCATCCGCTCACGGGCTGCGAGCCCGGCCGGCTCGCCATCGTTCTCAACGGGATCATCGAGAACTACATGGAGCTCAGGGAGCAGCTCCGGGCGGCGGGCCACACGTTCACCTCCGAGACCGACGCCGAGGTCGTCGTCCACCTGCTCGAGCAGGAGTACGACGGCGATCTCGCCCAGGCGCGTCGAGCGCGTCTACCCGCAGCTCGAGGGCCACTTCTCGATCGTCGCCATCCACCACGACCACCCCGACCTCCTCGTCGGCGTCCGGAACCAGACGCCGCTCGTCGTGGGGCTGGGCGACGGGGAGAACTTCCTCGCGTCGTCGATCGCCGCCTTCCTCAGCGAGACGCGCACCGTCCTGCATCCGGCCGACGGCGACGTCATCGAGGTGACGCCGCGGGGCGTCCGTTTCTTCGTCGACGGCGCCGAGGTCGAGCCGCCCGAGCCGCAGGAGATCGACTGGGACGAGGAGAGCGCCGAGAAGGCCGGCTTCGAGACGTTCATGCTCAAGGAGATCTGGGAGCAGCCGGAGGCCGTGGCCGAGACGATCGGCGACCGCGTCCGCGGCCACAAGCTGATGCTCGAGGCGCTCGGCATGACCGAGCTGGAGGTGCGCAACCTGCGCCGGATCGTGATCGTCGCCTGCGGCACGGCGTACCACGCCGGCGTCGTCGGCCGCTACATCCTCGAGGAGTGGGCACGCGTGCCGGTCGAGCCGGACATCGCGAGCGAGTGGATCTACCGCAATCCCGTGCTCTCGAAGGACACGCTCGTGATCGGGATCTCGCAGTCGGGCGAGACGCGCGACACCGTCAACGCCATGAAGCTCGCCCGCGAGAGCGGCGCGCGGACGCTCGCGATCACGAACCTCATGGGGACGCAGATCACGCGCGAGGCCGAAGCGACGCTGTACACGCGCTGCGGGATGGAAGTCGGCGTCGCCGCCTCGAAGACGTTCACCGCCCAGGTCGCTCTGCTCAGCCTGCTGGCGCTCAGGCTCGCCGAGATCCGGCGGACGCTGCCGCAGGAGGAGATCGAGTTCATCCTCGACCGCCTGCACGAGCTGCCGCAGAAGATGCAGGAGTTCCTCGACGGCGACCACCCGATCGAGTCGATCGCGCAGCGCTTCCACGACCAGCCGTTCTTCCTCTACCTCGGCCGCCACATCGGCCTGCCCGTCGCGCTCGAGGGCGCGCTGAAGCTGAAGGAGATCTCGTACATCCCGACCGAGGCGTACTCGGCCGGCGAGATGAAGCACGGGCCGATCGCGCTGCTCGCCGAGGGGACGCCGGTCGTCGTCGTCGCGACGAACATCCACGTCTACGACAAGATCGTCTCGAACATCCAGGAGACGCGGGCGCGCGGCGCGCACGTGATCGCGATCGCGACCGACGGCAACGAGGACATCCAGCACCACGCCGACGACGTGATCTACGTGCCGCGGACGCCGAACTTCCTCCAGGCGTCGCTCGCCGTGATCCCGCTGCAGCTCCTCGCCTACCGCATCGCGCGGCTGCGCGGCCTCAACGTCGACCAGCCGCGGAACCTGGCGAAGACCGTCACGGTGGAGTAAGAACTCCACCATGGGCTTGACCGAGCGGCTTGCACGGGCGTGCGCGGCGCGGCCGCGCAGGACGTTCGCTCTGCTGGGGGATCGCGGTGCTCGTCGGCGCTCGCGCTCGTCGCGACCTCGCTGCACGGGCTGAGCTCGAACGGCAACGTCGTCGGCAAGCCGGAGTCGACGAAGGCCGCGGACGCGATCGCGCGGGCGTTTCCGCGCAGACGGCGGCCAGCGCGAAGCGGGACGTGATCGTCGTCACCTCGCGCCGCTACACGGTCGAGTCGCCGCAGGTTCCGCAGCGTTCGCGCAGGCAGCTCGCCGCCGCGCTCCGCGCGACCGGGCGAGGTGCAGCGCGTGCGCGGCCGGTCGCCGTGTCGCCCGACCGCCATTCGGCGCTCGTCTCGGTGCTCATCCGCAGCGACTCCGGGGCGCAGCCCGGTCGAGCAGGTCGTCGAGCAGGCGAACGGCGGCGGCGTTCGAGGTCGGCATCACCGGCTACCACTCGACCAGCTACGACTTCGGCAAGCAGTCGCAGACGGACCTCGAGAACGGCGAGCTCGCCTTCGGCCTGCCGGCCGCGCTCATCGTCCTCGTGCTCGTCTTCGGCGCCGTGGTCGCCGGGCTCGTGCCGGTGCTGATGGCGATCCTCTCGATCATCGTCGCGCTCGGGCTCGTCGCGCTGATCTCCCTCGGCTTCTACGCTCTCGGTCTTCATCGTGAACATGCTCACGGGGATGGGGCTGGCGCTCGGGATCGACTACTCGCTCTTCGTCGTGTCGCGCTACCGCGAGGAGCGCCGACTCGGCCTCGCCAAGGAGGATGCGATCGCGCTCGCCGGCGCCACGGCGAGCCGCGCCGTGCTCTTCAGCGGCAGCGACGTTCGTCGTCGCGCTGCTCGGCATGTTCATCGTCCCGACCTCGATCATGCGCAGCCTCGCGCTCGGCGCGATCCTCGTCGGCATCGTCTCCGTCGCCGCGGCGCTGACGCTGCTGCCCGCGCTGCTGAGCGTCGTCGGCGACCGCGTCAACTCGCTCCGCGTCCCGATCCTCGGCCGGAACCTCGGTCGCGCCGACGCGGCGGAGGGCCGCTTCTGGCGCCGGATCGTCGACGGCGTGCTGCGCCGGCCGGCGCTCTGGCTCGTCGTCTGCCGTCGGCCGCGATGCTCGCGGCTCGCCTCGCCGATCTTCGGCCTGCACATCGGCGCGAACGGCGTCAGCACGCTGCCGTCGAACCTGCCCTCGAAGCAGGGCCACGTCCTGCTCCAGCGCGCCTTCCCGGTCCAGAACCCGGAGCCGGTGCGCATCGTCGCCGTCGGCGGCAACGCCGTCGGCCGTACACAACGATCTCGTGCAGCTCAACCGTCGGCTGGCCGCCGAGGGCAACTTCGGCGCGGGCGCGATCCAGACGTCCGCGGAGATCACGTCGGCGCTGCTCACGTCGCCCGTTCGCGGCGACGTCGTCGGCGGGTCGGCCGTCAGCGCGGTGCGCGACCTCCGCACGAACGTCATCCCGTCGATCGTTCGGCGGCAGCGGCGCGAAGGTCTACGTCGGCGGGATCACCGCGGAGAACGTCGACTACTTCGACGCGGTGACGAAGCCGACCCCGTACGTCCTCCTGTTCGTCCTCGGCCTGAGCTTCATCCTGCTCACGGTCGCGTTCCGGTCGATCGTCGTCGCGCTCGTCTCCGTCCTGCTCAATCTGCTCTCGGTCGGCGCGGCGTACGGGCTGCTGACGCTCGTCTTCCTCTACGGAGACGGCGCGGGCCTGTTCGGCTTCCAGCACACGCACGTGATCGACGCGTGGGTGCCGCTCTTCCTCTTCTCGGTGCTGTTCGGGCTCTCCATGGACTACCAGGTGTTCCTCATGAGCCGGATCAAGGAGCGATACGACGCGTCGGGCTCGACCCACGACGCGGTCAGCGGGGGCGTCGCGTCGACGGCGCGGATCATCACCGGTGCCGCGCTGATCATCGTCGTCGTCTTCGCCGGCTTCGCCGCCGGAAGCTCGTGATGTTCCAGCAGATGGGCTTTGGCGTCGCGGTCGCCTTGCTTCTCGACGC
>CAWGVE010000017.1:0-90913 GCA_963825805.1 uncultured Actinomycetes bacterium
CGATCGCCGCGTCGGCGAGCCCGACCTGCTCGAGCTCGTCGCGCAGCAGCCGCAGCAGGTCGAGCTGCCTCTCCGTGCTCGGGTACGTCTCCGAGTCCTCGTCGGACTGCGTGTCGATGCGGACGTAGCGAATAAAGCGCTCGGCCGCGTCCTCGGCGAGCTGGGCGGCGAGCGTCGTCTCCGCGAGGCATCGCGCGAGTGTACGTTCGGGAAATGCGCGTTGCGTCTCGTCCAGCTCTACGGCGGTCTTCTCCTCTACGGCGTCAGCTCGTCGCTGCTCGTTCTCGGCGGCCTCGGGCTCGACCCGTGGGACGTCTTCCACCAGGGGCTCTCGCGGACCTTCGGTCTCGCGATCGGGACGTGGGCGATCATCGTCGGCGTCGTCGTGCTGCTGCTCTGGATCCCGCTCCGGCAGCGGCCGGGGATCGGGACGGTGAGCAACGTCGTCCTCGTCGGCGCTGACGATGGACGTCGTGCTCGGGCACGTGCACGCGCCGCACGCGATGGCGGCGCGGGTCGCCTGCCTCGTCTGCGGCGTCTTCCTCAACGGCGTCGCGACGGGCGCGTACATCGGCGCCGGGCTCGGGCCCGGCCCGCGCGACGGGCTGATGACCGGGCTCGCCGCGCGCGGTCACTCGATCCGCGTCGTCCGCACCGGGATCGAGGTGACGGTGCTCGCGCTCGGTTGGCTCCTCGGCGGCACCGTCGGCGTCGGCACCGTCGTCTACGCACTCGCGATCGGCCCGCTCGCGCACGTGTTCGTCCCGCTCTTCGCACACGGCCGGCCGACGCCTGAGGGCGCGCTGGAGGCCGCATAGCCGCCGTCGGGCTCGCGCTCGCTCTCGGCGGTGCTCTTCGGCGCGATGAGCGTCGCGCTGCGGATGGCGCTCGACCGCGACCCCGACGTCGCGCTCGCAACGCTCGCGACCGCCGGCGACCGCGCTCGTGGTCGCGCTCGTCGCGGCCGCGGCCGAGGCGCCTTCGCGCGGGCTCCACCTCTTCGTCGGCGTGGCCGTTCCTGCTCGCGGGCCTGCTCTCGCCCGGGGCCGCGCAGATCCTCGTCACGATCGCGATCCGCGATCGGGCGCGTCGCGGGTCTCGATGGTCTTCGGGCACGGCGCCGCTCGTCTCGGTGACGATCGCGCTCGTTTTCCTCGGCGAGCCGGCGAGCGTGCCGCTGCTCGCTCGGCGCGGTGCTGATTGTGGCCGGCGGGGTGGAGCTCGCCCGGCGAGCGCGAGCCGCCCGGCGCACCTCAACCGGCTCGGCCTGGTGTACGCGTTCGCCGGCGCGACGCTGTTCGCGATCCGCGACAACCTCGTGCGCCACTTCGCGGTCGGGAAGACCGCCGGTGCCGCCCGCGGTCGCGGCCGCCGCCGCGCTGCTCGGTGGGACTGCTTCGTCGCGGTCTGGGCACGGCAAGGGATCTGCCGCCGCTGGCTCCGCTTCGTGCCTGCCGGCCTGCTCTTCGGCGGCCTCGTACGTCTCGCTCTTCGAGGCGTATTACCGCGGCCGCGTGACGGTCGTCGCGCCGCTCGTGGCGGTCGAGTCGCTCGTCGGCGTCGGCGCTCTCGGCGCTCTTCCTCCGCCAGTCGGAGCTCGTGGGGAAGAGGCTCCTCTATCGGCGCGGCGCTCATCGTCGCGGGCGGCGCGCTCATCGGCGCCTTCCCTACCGGTGATATGGCAGTGCATATCTGCTATAAACCGGCTTAGATTTTCTCACCAGAGGAGGCAGAACACAACATGGCGAAGACCATCGGCATCGACCTGGGCACGACGAACTCGTGCATGGCCGTGCTCGAGGGCGGCGAGCCGGCCGTCATCCCGAACGCCGAGGGCGGTCGCACGACGCCGTCCGTCGTCGCGTTCACGAAGGACGGCCAGCGGCTCGTCGGCGCTCCGGCGCGGCGGCAGCAGGTCACGAACCCGACCAACACGATCTTCTCGATCAAGCGCTTCATGGGGCGCAAGTTCGACGAGGTGACGGAGGAGATGACGATCGTCCCGTACGAGGTCGTCAAGGGCGCGAACGGCGACGTGCGCGTCAAGGCGGAGGGCAAGGAGTACGCCCCGCCGGAGATCAGCGCGATGATCCTCCAGAAGCTCAAGCAGGACGCCGAGGCGTATCTCGGCGAGACCGTCGACGGACGCCGTCATCACCGTCCCGGCGTACTTCAACAACGCGCAGCGCGAGGCGACGAAGGACGCCGGCAAGATCGCCGGCCTCAACGTCCTCCGCATCATCAACGAGCCGACCGCAGCCGCGCTCGCGTACGGCCTCGACAAGGAGGGCTCCGACCAGACGATCCTCGTCTTCGACCTCGGCGGCGGCACGTTCGACGTGTCCGTGCTCGAGCTCGGCGACGGCGTCTTCGAGGTCAAGTCGACCGCCGGCGACAACCATCTCGGCGGCGACAACTTCGACAAGGCGGTCGTCGACTGGATGGCCGCCGAGTTCAAGAAGGACCAGGGCATCGACCTCGCCGCAGGACAAGATGGCGCTCCAGCGCCTCTACGAGGCTGCGGAGAAGGCGAAGATCGAGCTGTCGTCCACGATGACGACGCAGATCAACCTGCCCTTCATCACGGCGACGCGGACGGCCCGAAGCACCTCGACCTGCAGCTCACGCGGGCGAAGCTCGAGGAGATCACGGCCGACCTGCTCGAGCGCACGGTCGGGCCGACGAAGCAGGCGCTCACCGACGCCGGCCTCGACTCCTCGAAGATCGACCACGTCGTCCTCGTCGGCGGCATGACCCGCATGCCGGCGGTGCAGGAGAAGGTCAAGGAGCTGATCGGCAAGGAGCCGCACAAGGGCGTCAACCCCGACGAGGTCGTCGCCGTCGGCGCCGCGCTCCAGGCCGGCGTGCTCAAGGGCGAGGTCAAGGACATCCTCCTGCTCGACGTCACCCCGCTCTCGCTCGGGATCGAGACGAAGGGCGGCGTGATGACGAAGCTGATCGAGCGCAACACGACCATCCCGACGAAGAAGTCCGAGACCTTCACGACCGCCGAGGACAACCAGCCCTCGGTCGAGGTGCACGTCCTCCAGGGCGAGTCGGAGATGGCGACCTACAACAAGACGCTCGGCAAGTTCCAGCTCGTCGGGATCCCGCCGGCGCCGCGCAGCATGCCGCAGATCGAGGTCACCTTCGACATCGACGCGAACGGGATCATCAACGTCTCCGCGAAGGACATGGGCACCGGGAACGTCCAGCAGATCCAGATCCAGGGCGGCTCGGGCCTCTCCGAGGACGAGGTGCAGAAGATGATCCACGAGGCCGAGGCGCACGCCGAGGACGCACACCGGCTGCGCGAGGCGGCGGACACGAAGAACCTCGCCGAGACGCTCGCCTACCAGACCGAGCGCTCGCTCAAGGAGCACCGCGACAAGCTCGACGAGTCCGAGGCCTCGACGATCGAGGGCCGGGTCATGGAGCTACGTCAGGCGCTCGAGGGCGACGACCTCGGCGAGATCCGTTCCAAGATGGACGCGCTGCAGGAGTCGTCGCACAAGCTCGCCGAGGTGCTCTACGCCGAGGCGGCGCAGCAGGCGCAGGCCTCGGGCGGCGGCGACGGCGAGTCGGCTCCGACTCCGACGACGAGGTCGTCGAGGAGGGCGAGTACGAGGTCGTGGACGAGGAGGCTCCGACTTCGTGAACGAGGAGCAGGTCGAGCAGCCGCAGGAGATCGAGCAGGTCGAGGAGCAGCAGCCGGAACCGAGAAGGACGACCGGCTGCTGCGCCTCGCCGCCGACTTCGAGAACTACAAGAAGCGGGCGGCGCGCGAGCGCCAGGAGTACGTCGCGCTCGCCAACGAGCGGTTGATCGGCGAGCTCCTGCCGATCCTCGACGACCTCGAGCGTGCGCTCGCGGCGGCCGAGGAGCATCAGGAGGCGCAGCTCGAGGAGGGCGTCCGGCTCGTCCACCGCTCGCTCGCGGGCCTGCTCGAGCGCCACGGCGTGACGCCGATCTACACGGACGGGAAGTTCGACCCGCACGTGCACGAGGCGCTGCTCTCGCAGCCGTCCGAGGCGGAGGAGGGCTCCGTGCTCGACGTCGTGCAGAAGGGCTACAAGCTCGGCGAGCGCGTCGTGCGGCCCGCCCGGGTCGTCGTCGCGGCGCCTGCGCCGGAGGAGGAGCCGGCGGGCGATGGCTGAGTCCCTCTACGACACGCTCGAGGTGAAGAAGGGCGCCTCGGCCGACGAGATCAAGAAGTCGTACCGCAAGCTCGCGCGCCAGTACCACCCGGACGCGAACCAGGGCGACAAGGCCGCGGAGGAGCGCTTCAAGCAGGTGCAGACGGCGTACGACGTCCTCTCCGACCCGGAGAAGCGGAAGGCGTACGACCGCTACGGCTCGACGAACGGCCGCGGCGCCCCCGGGCCCGGCGGCGCGAACGTCGACTTCGGCAACTTCGAGTGGAGCGGCGACATCGGCGACATCCTCGGCGGCATCTTCGGCAACGTCGGCGGCGCCGCCCGCGGCGGCCGCGGGCGTGCGCGGACACAGCCCGTGCGCGGGGCAGACGTCGAGACCGAGGTGCGGCTCTCGTTCGAGGACTCGCTGCGCGGCGCCGAGGCGAAGGTGCCGGTCGAGCTGACGGTCGCGTGCTCGCAGTGCGGAGGCACCGGCGCGGAGCCCGGCACGGCTCCCGTCATCTGCCCGGAGTGCAACGGCCGCGGCGTCATCTCCGAGTCGCAGGGCCTGTTCGCGCTCTCGCAGCCGTGCCCGCGCTGCCGCGGCAACGGCACGGTGATCGAGAAGCCGTGCTCGAAGTGCCACGGCACCGGCCGCGAGCGGCGCCGGCGCACGTTCACGGTGAAGATCAAGCCGGGCGTCAAGGACGGCACGAAGATCCGGCTCAAGGGCAAGGGCGAGGTCGGGCAGCACGGCGGCCCGAACGGCGACCTGATCGTCGTCACGCGGGTCGAGCCCTCGCCGACGTACGAGCGGCGCGGCGACGACCTCGTCGTCCAGGTGCCGGTCTCGTTCCCGACCGCCGCGCTCGGCGGCAAGGTCGAGGTGCCGACGCCGGAGGGCAACGTCTCGCTCAAGATCCCGGCCGGCTCGGAGGACGGCAAGCTGCTGCGGATCAAGGGCCGCGGCGCGCCGAGGCTCGAGCGGCAAGGGCAAGGGAGACGTGCTCGCCCGCGTCCGCATCGAGGTGCCGAAGCGCGTGAACAAGAAGGAGCGCGAGCTCCTCGAGGAGCTGCAGAAGGGGGTCGGGTGACGGAGACCTCGGACCGCCCGATCTACATGATCTCGGTCGCCGCCGAGCTCGTCGGCATGCACCCGCAGACGCTGCGGATGTACGAGACGAAGGGGCTCGTGCGCCCGAAGCGGACGCCGGGCGGCACGCGCCTCTACTCCGAGGCGGACGTCGAGCGGCTGCGGATCGTCCAGCGGCTGACGACCGAGCTCGGTCTCAACCTCGCCGGCGTCGAGCTCGTCCTGCGGCTCGAGGACGAGCTGCGCAAGGCGCACGCGCAGATCGAGCGGCTGCAGCGCGAGCTGCGGCTCGAGGTCGACAAGGTGCACAAGCAGTACCGCCGCGACCTCGTGCTCGTGCGCGAGGAGCAGCTACCCGAAAGGCAGACGAACTAGATGGATTTCAACAAGCTCACGATCAAGGCGCAGGAGGCCGTCGCCGCGGCGCAGGAGATGGCGCGCCGGAACGGCAACCCCGAGCTCTATCCCGAGCATCTCCTCCTCGCGCTCCTCGACCAGGAACTGCCGCGCGAGCTCGTTCCCGACGCGGAGGCGCTGCGCGCGCAGGCCGAGGCGACGCTGGCGCAGAAGCCGCGCATCGAGGGCTCGCAGCAGCAGCCGACCGTGTCGGCGGCGCTCGCGAAGGTGCTCGACCGGGCCTTCGACGAGGCGAAGAAGCTCGAGGACGAGTACGTCGCTGCGCAGCATCTCCTGCTCGCGCTCGACGTCGTCCCGCGCGACGCAGCTGCTCGCGAAGATCGCCGAGGTCACGGCGGGCCGCCGGGTGACGTCGCAGGACCCCGAGGGCACCTACCAGGCGCTCTCGAAGTTCGGCCGCGACCTGACCGAGGCCGCCGAGTCGGGGAAGCTCGACCCGGTCATCGGCCGCGACGAGGAAATCCGCCGCGTGATCCAGGTCCTCTCGCGCCGCACGAAGAACAACCCGGTGCTGATCGGCGAGCCCGGCGTCGGCAAGACCGCGATCGTCGAGGGGCTCGCGCAGCGGATCGTCGCAGGCGACGTCCCCGAGTCGCTGAAGGGGAAGCGCGTCTGGGCGCTCGACATCGGCGGCATGCTCGCCGGCTCGAAGTACCGCGGCGAGTTCGAGGAACGGCTCAAGGCCGTGCTCGAGGAGATCCAGAACGCCGAGGGCCAGATCATCCTCTTCATCGACGAGCTCCACACGATCGTCGGCGCGGGCGCGGCCGAGGGCGCCGTCGACGCCGCGAACATGCTCAAGCCGATGCTCGCGCGCGGCGAGCTGCGCGCGGTCGGCGCGACGACGCTCGACGAGTACCGCAAGTACATCGAGAAGGACGCCGCCCTCGAGCGGCGCTTCCAGCCTGTCTTCGTCGGCGAGCCGTCGGTCTCCGACACGATCGCGATCCTCCGCGGTCTCAAGGAGCGCTACGAGGCGCACCACAAGGTGCGGATCCGCGACGCCGCGCTCGTCGCCGCGGCCGTCCTCTCCGAGCGCTACATCTCGGACCGCCAGCTCCCGGACAAGGCGATCGACCTCGTGGACGAGGCCGCGTCGCGGCTCAAGATGGAGATCGAGTCGTCGCCGGTCGAGCTCGACGAGGCGAACCGGCGCGTCACGCAGCTCGAGATCGAGCTCGCGGCGATGGCCGGCGAGTCGGACGAGGTGCGCGCGCCGATCGAGGCCGAGCTGGCCGAGGCGAAGGAGCGCCGCGACGGGCTCGCGGCCCGCTGGGGGCGCGAGAAGGAGGCGCTCGACCGGATCGGCGAGATCACGCAGCAGATCGACGCGCTCCGCATGGAGGCCGACCGGGCCGAGCGCGAGGGCAACCTGCAGCGCGTTGCGGAGATCCGCTACGGGGAGCTGCCCGAGCTCGAGAAGGAGCTCGCCGAGCGCGACTCCGAGCAGCGCGACGCCTCGATGGTCAAGGAGGAGGTAGACGAGGACGACGTCGCCGCGGTCGTGGCGCGCTGGACGGGCATCCCCGTCGACCGGCTCCTCGAGGGCGAGACCGAGAAGCTCGTGCAGATGGAGAACCGGCTGCACAAGCGGGTGGTCGGCCAGGACGAGGCGGTCGAGGCCGTCGCGAACGCCTTGCGGCGGGCGCGCACCGGCCTGCAGGACCCGAACCGGCCGATCGGCAGCTTCGTCTTCCTCGGCCCGACCGGGGTGGGGAAGACCGAGCTCGCGCGGGCGCTCGCCGAGTTCATGTTCGACGACGAGCACGCGATGGTGCGGCTCGACATGAGCGAGTACCAGGAGCGGCACACGGTCGCGCGGCTGATCGGCGCGCCGCCCGGCTACGTCGGCTACGACGAGGGCGGCCAGCTCACCGAGGCGGTGCGGCGGCGGCCGTACAGCGTGATCCTCCTCGACGAGATCGAGAAGGCGCACGCGGAGGTCTTCGACGTCCTGCTGCAGGTGCTCGACGACGGGCGCCTGACCGACGGCCACGGGCGCACGGTCGACTTCCGCAACACCGTCCTGATCATGACCTCCAACGTCCGCTCGGTCGACGCGCTGCGCGACGTCTTCAGGCCCGAGTTCCTGAACCGCATCGACGAGGTGATCGAGTTCAAGCCGCTCACGAAGGAGCAGATCGGCGAGATCGTCGAGCTGCAGCTCGAGCGGCTGCGGCAGCGGCTCGCCGAGCGGCGGATCGAGCTGGAGCTGACCGACGCGGCCAAGGAGGTGCTTGCAGACGCGGGCTGGGATCCCGCGTTCGGCGCCCGGCCGCTCAAGCGCGCGATCCAGCGGCTCCTCGAGAACCCGCTCGCGCTGCGGCTGCTCGAGGGCGACTTCGCCGACGGCGACACGATCCGCGTGGACGCCGAGGACGGCGAGCTCCGCTTCGAGAAGGTCGGCGCCGCGGCCGCAGCCGCCGCGTAGGTGCTGATCGTCGCCGCCACCGAGCGCGAGCTCGCGCTCGTCGAAGGGCTCGACACCTTCTGCTGCGGGATCGGCCCGGTCGAGGCAGCGCTCCAGACCGCGCGCGCCCTCGAGAAACGGCGGCCTGATGCCGTGATCCAGGTCGGCATCGCCGGCTCTCGCGCCATCAGGCCGCCGGCGCTCGTCCTCGGCAGCGAGTCCGTCTACTGCGACGTGATCGACTCCTCGTCGACGCTGCCGCGCGTGGAGCGGACCCGACCCGACGCGGCGCTGCTCGAGCGGGCGCGGGCCGCGCTTCCCGAGGCTCACGTCCTGCCGATCGCGACCTGCGGCAAGGTCGGGGGCGGCACCGGATTCGACGTCGAGGCGATGGAGGGCTTCGGCGTGCTCCGCGCCTGCGAGCTCGCGGGCGTGCCTGCGGTCGAGCTGCGCGCCATCTCGAACTCGCCCGACGAGGCGGACCGGGCTCAGTGGCGCTTCGACGACGCGTTCGCCGCGCTCGCGGCGGCGTTACAGCGACTCGACGTCGTCTAGGAACTCGGCGTTGCCATGGCGCGTCGGCGCGCCGTAGACGAAGACGAGGATCTCCTCGTCGGTCTCGTTGCGCATCTGGAGCGGAGTGCCGGGGTGGACGACGACGATCCCGCCGGGCGCGACGTCCACGCGCTCCCACGGCTCTCCGAGCAGCATCGTCAGCGTGCCGCGCAGCGGGACGAAGACTTCCTCCTGGTCGGGGTCGAGGTGGCGGCGGCCGCGCGTGTGGGCGGGGTAGCGCCACAGCCGCGCTCGCGACTCGGTCATCTGCGCGGCATCGGTGAGGGTGGCGGCGTGGCGCGGCTCCTGGCCCTCGTGGCCGGGGCGCTCCTCCCACTCGAGATCGCCGTGGTGGACGACGTCGTAGCCCATCTGCGGCGACGATACCCTGCCCCGCGTGGCCGAGCTTCGCCCTGTTGCGCTGCCGCCCGCCGAGCGGACGGTCGGACAGCTCGTCGCCGAGTCCATCCGCTTCTACGGAGAGCGGTTCAAGACGGCGCTCCTCCTCGGGCTGGCGCCGGCCGCGCTCGCCGTCGCGTTGGCGAACGTCTCCCGGCGCACGAGCCTCCTGCTCGCCCCGACCCTCTCCGCCGCGCTCCTCAGCGCGACCTACGTCGGCGCCTCCATGCTCGTGCTCGGCGCGAGGCCGCCCCGGCCTCGCCTCGTCGTCGCGTGGCTCGTGGGCTGGCTCGTCTTCGCGCCGGTTCCGTTCCTCGTCATCGCGTTCGTCCTGCCCGGGGTCGCGTGGGTTGCGGCAGTCGGGCTGGTAGTCCCGGCGCTCGTCGTCGAGGAGATCCCGCCGCGCGCGGCGCTCGCACGCGCCTGGAGGCTTGCGCGCGCCGACTACCTCCACGCGTTCGGCTCGCTCCTGACGCTCGGGCTCGTCGTCTTCCTGACACAGGCGGTGCTCGCGTTCGTCCTGCGCGGCTTCGGGGGTGCTGCGGTCTCGACGGCGTTCGTCCTCGCGAGCGTCGTCGTCTCGCCGCTCCTCTTCATCGGCGCGGCGCTCCTCTACGTCGACCAGTCCGCGCGCGTCGAGGTCGAGTAAGTTCCCGCCATGCCTATCTACATCCTTCTCTCACGCCTCTCGCAGCAGGGCGTCCAGACGCTCCAGTCGAACCCGTCCAGGCTGCAGGAGGTGAACCGCGACGTCGAGGAGCTCGGCGCGAAGGTCCTCCACCAGTGGGCGACACTCGGGGAGTTCGACTTCGTCAACGTGGTCGAGGCGCCCGACACCGCCACGATCGCGAAGGTCTCGGTCGCCCTCGGCGCCCGCGGCTCGACGAGGATCCAGACGCTGCCCGCGCTCAGCATCGACGAGTTCGTCCAGACGATCACCTAGCCCTAAAGGACACGTCCGGAACCAGGTTCCGGCCGTGTCCAGAAGAGTCAGTCAGTCAGCGACCGCGACACGGCGGACGGTGACGCCCCAGGCCGCGCCGCTCGCGAACAGCTCGTCCGGGTCGACCTCGCCCAGCCAGCCGAGGAAATGCGACTGCGGATCGTCCGTCGTGCAGCCGTAAACGGCCGCATGGACCTTCGGAGCGGGCGGCTCGACCGCGCCGCTCGCCGCCTCCTCGGCCCGGCGCTCGGCCTCCTCGGCGGCCGGCCCTTCCATGTAACCGCGGGGCACGTCCGAAACGTACACGGCCGGTACCAGGTTCCGGCCGTGGCTCTCGGTGGACACGTCCGGCTAGGCTCGGCGGGTGGCCCACGCTCTCGCCGTTCACGCGCTCGAGAAGCGCTACGGGCCCGTCGAGGCGCTCAAGGGCGTCGATCTCGCGGTGGAGGAGGGGGAGCTCGTCGGGCTGCTCGGCCCGAACGGCGCCGGGAAATCGACGCTCGTGAAGATCGCGGTCGGGCTCGTGCGCGCCACCCGGGGCAGCGCCGAGGTCGTCGGCGCCCGCGCCGGCTCGCGGGCCGCGCGGGCCGAGCTCGGCTACCTCGCGGAGCTCTTCCGCTTTCCGGGCTGGTACACCGCGGACGAGGTTCTCACGCTCCACCAGCGGCTCGCCTACTCCGACGGCGGAGCCGCCGAGCGGCAGCGGCTGCTCGAGCGCGTCTCCCTCGCCGACGCTCGTGACCGCCGGGTGGACGGCATGTCGAAGGGGATGCAGCAGCGGCTCGGGATCGCGCAGGCGCTGGTCGGGTCGCCGCGCGTCCTCGTCCTCGACGAGCCGACGTCGGCGCTCGACCCCGCCGGTCGCCGGGTCGTCCGCGTCCTGCTCGAGGAGCTCCGCGGCCGCGGCGTCTCGGTCCTGCTCAACTCGCACCTCCTCTCCGAGATCGAGCTGGTCTGCGACCGGGTCGCGATCCTCCGCGCCGGCGAGGTCGTCGCGGCCGGCTCGCCCGCCGAGCTGTCGCAGCCCCGGGGCGTCGAGCTGGAGACGGACGACGGCGTGCGCACCGTCGAGGGCGCGACACGGGAGGACACGCCGCGGCTCGTGGCCGAGGCCGTCGCCGCCGGGCGCAAGGTCTACGGCGTCCGTGTGCTGACGTCGACCCTCGAGGACACGTATCTCGAGGCCGTGGGCGACGAGGTCTCGTGAGCGTGGTGCTCACGATCGCGGGCTACGGCCTGCGCGAGGCGGTACGGCGGAAGGTCTTCGTGGTCGTCGTGGTGCTGACGGCGCTCTTCCTCGCCCTCTTCTGGCTCGCGAATCACTACGTCTTCGGCAGCCTCTCGACGATCACGCCGCCGGCGGACGTCAACGTCGACACGCGCACGTTCGCCGGCGCCTTCCTGCTGGGGCTCGCGATGTTCGCGACGCTCTTCCTCGGCGTCGTGCTCGCCGTCTTCCTCACCCTCGGCGTCGTCTCGGGCGACGCCGAGCGCGGCCTGCTCCAACCCCTCGTCGTGCGGCCGGTCGGCCGGACGACGCTGCTCCTGTCCCGCTTCCTCGGCGCGGGGGCGGTCTGCGCCGCGTACGTGCTCGCCGTCTACGGGATCTCGCTCGCGATCATCGACCTCACGGGGCACTGGCTGCCGGCCTCCAAGATCGCCCCCGGGCTGGAGCTCGCAGGCGGCGTCCTGATCGTGATCGCACTCTCGATCCTCGGCTCCGTCTTCCTCTCGTCGACGGCGAACGGCATCGCGGTGTTCATGCTCTTCGGCGGCGGCCTCGTGGCCGGGCTGCTCGGGACGATCGGCCACGCGCTGAACTCGCACGCGATCCGGCACGCGTCGACGATCGCGGCCTGGGCGCTGCCCTTCGAGGCGCTCTACCAGGACGGGCTGCGGCAGATCTCGAGCGGCGCGGGCGGGCTGACCAGCTTCCTCCTCCAACTCGGGCCGTTCGGCGGCGGCTACGTGCACGGCTGGGGGATCCGCGTCTGGTCCGTCGGCTACCTCTGCGTCGCGCTCGCGCTCGCGGTGCTGGCGTTCTCGCGCAAGGATCTCTAGCCGGCGAGGGCACGGCGACCGCGACCTCGCCCGCGAGACGTGCGTTCTGCGCGACGAGAGCCTTGTTCGCCGCCTCCGTTAGCCCCCCGCTCTCGCGGTGGAGATGCGAGAGGACGAACGGCGTCACCGCCTGGCCCGAGACGCCGACGGTCGCGGCGGCGGCGAGCGCCTCGTCGATGAGCGGCTCGACGTCCTCGAGCGGCTCGTCCGGAGGGCGCCCGAGAAGAAGGCCGGCGCCGCCGAGCCGCCAGTGCGCCCCGGCCACGCGCGCCGCCTCCTCCGCCGACTCGACCCGCGCGGAGACGGGCGGCCCGCCCGCGGCGGCGTAAAAGAGAGGCAGCGTGTCGACGCGGAACCCGAGCACCGGCACGCCGAGCGACTCGAGCAGCTCTGCGGTCGCCGGCACGTCGAGCAGGGACTTCACGCCGGCCGAGACGACGAGCGACGGCGTGCGGGCGAGCTGGCCGAGGTCGGCCGAGACGTCCGGCGGATGGGGGAAGCCGCGATGGACGCCGCCGATGCCCCCGGTCGCGAGGATGCGGAGGCCCGCCGCCCGCGCAACTGCGAGCGCGCCGCCCACCGTCGTCGCGCCGACCGCGCCCTGGACGGCGGCGGCCGCGAGGTCACGCGGGCCTGCCTTCCGCGCGTCGGCGTCGAAGCGCGCGAGCTCCTCCTCCGTGAGGCCGACGCGCACCTCGCCGTCGAGGACGCCGACCGTCGCAGGCACCGCTCCCGCCGACCGCACCTGCCGTTCCGACTCGAGGCCGACCTCGACGCCCTCGCCCGGGGGGAAGCCGTGCGCGACGAGCGTCGTCTCGAGCGCGACCACGGCTCCGCCGGCGTCGAGCGCGTCCCGGACCTCGTTGGAGAGGCGGATCACGCCGACCGTTCCATCTCCACGAAGCGGCTCTCCTCGCCGTGCCGCACCTGGTGGAAGCCGGCGCGGCGATAGGCGCGCAGCGCCCGCTCGTTCCAGCTCGCCACCCAGAGCCGGAAGGTACGCGGCTGCCACTCCCGCTGCGCGTAGTCGAGCCCCGCGGCGATGAACGGCTGCGCGAGGCCGCGGCCCGTCAGGTCCGGGCGCATCCCGAGCCCGAGCCGCACCTCGTGGCCCTCGGGGACGAAGTTGAAGAAGCCGACGAGCTTGCCCTCCTCGTCGACGACCGCGCGCAGGTGCGTCCGCCGGGCCGGGTTGGCGAAGAGCTCGACGCGGCTCGGATCGGCCGACGTGTCGTACCACTCGTACGGGAAGTCGTACCGCCACTCGGCGATCTCAGCCGCCTGCTCGTCCGTCAGCGCCTCGACCTTCATGGCAGCGACCCTACTTTCGCGATGCAGCGGGCGGCCGCGTCGAGCCCGCGTCGCGCCGCCTCCTCGAGAGAGCCGCCCACGAGGAAGCCGGCGGCGAGAGCGTCGCCCGCGCCGGTGGGATCGACGACCGCCGTCTCGACGGCGGCGAAGTCGAGCTTCGCCTCCTGCGTGAAGACGGTGCAGCCACGTGCACCACGCTTGAGGACGCCAACCGGGGCGGCCAGGTATGCGCCGCCCAGCAGCTCCCACTCGGCCTCGGTCGCGAAGAGGACGTCGGGCGCGAGCACGTCGAGGAGCTCGCGGAACTGCACCGGCCCGTAGCTGCGGATCTCGGTCCAGGCGGCGACGTCGACCGACACCCGCGCGCCCTGCTCGCGGGCGAGGCGGGCGGCCTCGAGCGCCGCGTCCGCGATCGGTCGGCGCAGCAGCGCGTAGCCGGAGAGATGGAGGACGTCGCAGGCAAGCCACGCGGCCTCGAGCTCCTCCGGCTCGAACGATGGCGCCACGCCGCGGTCGGAGGCGAGCGCCCGGTCGCCGTCGCCGACGACGGAGACGACTACGCCGGTCGCGCCGGCGCCCACGGGCCCCACGAGCTCGACGCCGCGCGCCGTGAGCTCGCCCGCGACGACCTCTCCGGCAGGGTCGTCGCCGCGCTTGGCGATGCAGCGCGCCTCCGCGCCGAGCTCGGCCGCCCAGGCCGCGACGTTGGCCGCCTGGCCGCCGGCGCCTGCCCGGTTGGAGGCGCGAACGTCGCCCCCCGGAGCGAGCGGCTCCTCGAGCAGAACGACCACGTCGAGCAATACGTCCCCGAAGGTGGCGATGCGCAAGGCACAATCGTCCCTCATGGATGGGGAGAGGACGAGGGGAAGGGCCAGGGACTTCCTCCTGGGCGGCCTTGTGGGCGTCTCGGCGGCGATCGCGACCGTGCGGCGCCGGCGCCAGGTTCTGCGTCGCCGCGACCAGCGGCTCGAGCAGCCGGCGGGGCTTGCCGCCTTCGAGGGCGCACCGTGCTTCGAGGAGCTCGTCGAAGAGCGAGCGGCAAGTGGATCCAGATGAACTGTTCGTTTCGCGCGGCGATTAGGTGAGAATGGGGGAGTTGATGGCCCGGCCGGTCCGCGTTCTGCCCCTGCTCGCCCTTCTCGCTGCGGTCGTCGTCGCGCTCGCCGCGCCCGGCGTCGCCTCGGCGCGCCAGCAGCCGGTGGGCGCCCCGTTCCAGGTCGTCATCCTCGACCGCATCAGCGACTCGACGTTCGCGTGGCTCTCCGCGCACGGCGCCGTCGGGCTCCTGCGCCCGGGCTACGGCCCGACGACGAACCGCCGCCGCGCCCTCGCCGAGCTCGTGCGCGGCGCGGAGGTCAACGCGCGCCTCGGCGGCGTGCCGAAGGGAAAGCCGCTGATCGATCCGCGGAAGGCCAGCGTCTTCCCGAACTGCAACATGTGCATCGTCCTCCAGCTGCCGCCGCGCGGCGGGCCGACGGCGAACGACCGGCTGTACCGGATCGCGGTGATCGGACGCGGCTTCCACGGCTTGCTCACCTCGCCGACGACTCAGATCCCGGGCGTGGTCTCGATCGTCGACATCGCGCCGACGGCGCTCGGCGGCCATCCCGCGACGACACTCGAATGGACGCCTTCGGCGCACGCGGTCGACAAGCTCTCGCGCCTCGGTGACGCCATCGGCGCGAACAACCGGCTCAAGTTCGCGGCCCTCTTCATTCTCGCCGGCGTCCTGCTCGCGCTTGCGCTGCTCGGCATGCGCGCTGCGGTGACGGCGGTCCCCGCGGCGCTGCTCGTCAATCTTCTGCTCGGCGTCGGCCAGGTCTCGAACGAGGTGCTCCTCTGCGCAGCCCTCTCCGCGGGGACGGTGCTCGTCGCGTTCGCGCTCGAGCGCTTCTGTCGCAGCGAAGCCGCACTCCTGGCCCTCTACGGCGGGGTCGTCGCGCTCTATGCGCTCGTCATGGTCCGGCAACCGGAATGGCAGGCCGTGAACCCGTTCGGGCCGACACAGAACTCGCGCTTCTCGGGGATCGGCAACCAGGTCGAGACGCTGCTGCTCGCGCCGCTCCTCGCCGGGGCGTTCCTCGCTCGGCGGCGCTTCGGCGTGCTCGGCTTCGTGCTCTTCGGCGTCTTCGGGCTCGTCGTGATGACAGACAACCGCATCGGCGCCGACGGTGGCGGAGCGATCGTGCTCGGAGTCGCCCTCGCGGCGCTCGGCGCGAGACTCTTCCGGCTCGGTTGGAAGGGCTTCGTCGGGCTGCTCGCGTCCGCGGCGGTCGCCGTGCTCTGGATCGTGTCGCGGGGCCTGTCGGAACCGGGCCCGAACCACCTCCGCAGCGCGTTCTCGGACGGCGGGACGGGCCTGCTCTCGTCGCTCGGGAGCCGGGTGCAGCTCTCGTACCTGCCGGCGCTTCACGCTTGGCAGATGGCCGTGCCGCTTCTCTTCGTGCTCGCGGTCTCGTTTGCGCTCGCGTGGCGCGCGGCGCGGCAGCCGTCCACGCGGGACGTCCTCCTCGCCTTCGGCGTGGCGATCGTCACGTCGCTGCTGATCAACGACTCGGCCGCCTACGAGCTGGCCGGAGGGATCGCCGTCGTCGGCGCGCTCGCCCGCTTCGCGCCGGCGCCCGAACCGGCGCGTGCCCGCATCCGTCTCTTCGCGCGGGCGAAGCTCGAGCCGGAGCCCGTGCCGGTGTCGAGCGAGTCGCCGCCCGCCTAGCGGCTCAGTTCGCGAATCGCATCTCGAGCCGGCTGACCTTGCCTTCGCTGATCGTCAGCTCGAAGCTTCGGTCTCGGCTGTAGGAAAGGTCGTCCGACACCTTCGACCGGTAGAGCGCGAGGATCTGGCAGGAGAACCGCCCGTTGCCGAGGTCCTTCCAGTCGCCGTTCTCGAAGTCGATCTCGAACCTCTCGGTCGGACGTGTCCGGCTCAACTCCCCGACGAGCGCATCGACGCCTTTCACGGGGCGCTGCGGCATGACCAACTCGACGTCCGGCGCGAGGAGCGCGGCGACCGGCTCGAAGTCGCCCGTGCGCAGTGCATCTTCGACAGCGGACCGGAATTGCTCGGCTATGTCGAGGTCTGGAGTCGACATCGCTAGTGGGCGAACGAGCTCGCGCTGCTCGCGTCGTGGGTGGGCGCCGACTGTTTCTCGAGACGTGCCAGCTGCCGCTTCACGTCCGCGACGAGAAGGTCGGCCATGTCGTGCGTGAAGCCGCGCCGCACGACGACGCGTAGAACGGCAAGGTCGGTGCGGTTTTCGGGGAACGTGTACGCGGGCACCTGCCAGCCGCGCTCGCGCAGCGCGAGCGAGAGGTCGAACACGGTGTAGTTCTTCACCTCCGGCTTCAGCGTCGTCGCGAACACGGGCAGCTCGTCGCCACGCGTGAGGAGCTCGAACGGCCCGAGCTCTTCGAGCCGCCCCGCGAGCGACGTCGCCACGTCCCGTGCGTAATGCTGCACGCGCCGATATCCCTCGAAGCCGAGCCGCAGGAAGTTGTAGTACTGGGCGACCACCTGTGCGCCCGGCCTCGAGAAGTTGAGCGCGAACGTCGGCATCGTGTCGCCGAGGTAGTTGACGCGGAAGATCAGCTCTTCGGGCAGCGCGGCGGCATCGCGCCAGACGATCCAGCCGACGCCCGGGTAGACGAGCCCGTACTTGTGGCCCGACGTGTTGATCGACGCGACGCGCGGCAGGCGGAAGTCCCAGACGAAGTCCGGTTGGATGAAAGGCGCCACGAAGCCGCCCGACGCGCCGTCGACGTGCACGGGCACGTCGATCCCGGTCTTCTCCTCGAAGGCGTCGAGCGCAGCGCAGATTTCGGCCACAGGCTCGTAGGAGCCGTCGAAGGTCGAGCCGAGGATGGCGACGACGCCGATCGTGTTCTCGTCGCAGCGGGCGACCGCCTCCTCGGCCGAGAGGTTGTAACGGTCGCCCTCCATCGGCACGAGGCGCATCTCGACGTCCCAGTAGTTGGCGAACTTCTCCCAGCAGACCTGGACGTTCACGCCCATGACGATGTTCGGGCGGTCTGCAGGCAACCCGGCCGCCAGCCGCCGATTGCGCCAGAGCCGCTTGAGGGCGAGGCCTCCGAGCATCGCTGCCTCGCTGGAGCCGGTGGTCGAGCACCCCGATGCCTCGTTCGTCTCCGGCGCGTGCCAGAGGTCGGCGAGGATGTTGACGCAGCGTGTCTCGATCGCCGCAGTCTGCGGGTACTCGTCCTTGTCGATCATGTTCTTGTCGAGGCACTCGGCCATGAGCTGCTCGGCCTGGGGCTCCATCCAGGTCGTGACGAAGGTCGCGACATTGAGGCGTGCGTTGCCGTCGAGCATCAGCTCGTCGTGGACGATCTGGCGTGCGACGTCCGGCGGCAACTCGTCTTCCGGGAGCTTGTGACGTGGGATGCGCTTGGATTCGAGCGTGTAGAGCGGCGCCACAACCAGGTCCACCGCCTCCTTGAGGTCTTGCTCTTCACCTGTGAGCGCCATCGTTCTCCACTCTCCTTACGTTGACTCTTCCTGAACCGCGATCCGGCCGCTGTCGGCGGCTTCGCGCAAAGCTGCATGGTCGCGCTCGTTCTGGTCTGCGTAGGCGATCGCGAACTCGAGGAGCGCCTGGTCGAAGCTGTCGCTCTTGCCCAGATAGGACGCGATCGCGACGCGGTCGCCCGAGCGGGCATGGGCGCGTGCGAGGAGGAAGCCGCACGCCTCCCCGTAGATCTCGAGACCGCGGGGCACGATCGCGTCGAGGTCGACAGAGACCTTCCAGTCCCAGAGCTGGCGGAAGAAGAAGTCGCGCGGGGCGCCGTCGAGGGTCTCCTCGGCGCGCACCCAGCCGAGGAAGATGTCGCTCGCGGACTGCATGAGCCGCTGCCCGAGGACGACTCGCTGGCCATGGTTCTTGTATTTGCTCCTGCCGAGATACGGCTCGAGCACCGAGGCCTGTGCCTCCTTCACCTGGAGGAACAGCGGGTCGTCGTCGTCCCTGCCGACGAGCAGCACGATCCAGCAGCGCGTTCCGACGCTGCCGACGCCGACGACCTTGCGGGCGACGTCGAGCCAGCGGTATTGCTCGAGGACGTGGCGGCGATCGGGTTGGAGCGTCTGCCGGTACCTGCGGTAGGTCTCGTGCAGCGCTTCGAGCACACGCTCCGCCGCGAAGCCTGCTTCCTCGGCGATCTCCCGGATGGGCACGATCAACGGTGGGTCGGAGACGATGCGGCGCTCGCCGTCGACCTCCTCGGTGAGCTTCGAGAACGCCTTGAGGCTGTCCTTCGTCCGCGCCTTCGCCGCCGACTTCTCGACCATCTTGCTCTGCTGGCGGTCGTTCGCTTCTCGGAGTCGCGCCTGGATCGCTTCGACGTCCAGGCTTGCGTACCACACGTCGAGGTTCGCCATCCCGGCGAGCTTGCGCATCCACTCGCGGTACGCGCGGACCGCGGTCAGCACGGCGCTCGTTCGCTGCGCCTTTGTGAAGTCGCGGTCGCGTCCGGCGATCTCGAAGCTCGCGGCGAGCCGCTTCACGTCCCACTCGAACGGCCCCGGAAGCGTCTCGTCGAAGTCGTTGAGGTCGACGACGAGCTTCCGCTCCGGGGAGGCAAAGCCGCCGACATTCGCGAGGTGGGCGTCGCCGCAGAGCTGCGCGTGCAGTCCGGTGCGTGGCGTCGAGGCGAGGTCGTGCGCCATCACGGCCGCTGCTCCTCGGTAGAACGTGAACGGCGACACGAGCATCCGGCCGTAGCGGAGCGGGACGAGCTCGGGCACGCGCGACACAGCCTGCGCCTCGAGGATCGTCACCGGGTCCCGCCCCGGCGCGAGCTCGAAGCCCGCGTGGCTCGTCCGTGGGCACTCGGAGCGCTCGGCCCGGCCGCGCGCAGCCCTCTCGGCGGCGCTGAAATGCGGCACCGGGGCGTCGCGCGACCGATCCGCGGTGGCGGCCATCGACAGGACGGTACGGCGGCGCGCCGGCTCGCACTTCACCCGCTCTGGACGAAATCAGGACTGCTTCTAAGTGACGAGAAGCGCGACTCCGTGGGCGACGAGGAACGAGCCGACGACCAGGAGCACTGCGACCGTCACCGGGCGCTGGTTCCGTGTGAGCCAGCGGAAGCCCGCGTCGAGGGCGTCGACGGCTCTCTCTCCGGCCACGATCGCGGCCAGCACGGGCGCCCAGACGACGACCGTCGCGAGGGCGCAGTACCAGAGGACGAGCACGGCGTCCGTCCCTCCGTCGACCCCGGCTGCGGTGATCGACGCAGCCGCGAGGCCGGTGAGGACGAGCCGCTTCGGGCCGCCGACGCCGAGCGCCAGTCCGGCTACGACGGCCGTCGTGGGCCGGACCCGCCGGAGACGGTCGAGAATCTCCCGCGAGCGCCCGCTGTGGGGACGGGCTCGGTCCGGCCGGCGCTGGATGCGGAGTGCGAGAAGGAGCAGCCCCACGCCGACGGCGAGCTCGAGGACGCCTTCCACCTGCGGCCGCCTCGTCCGATGGTCGACGGACGCCGTGCCGATCGCCACGAGCAACGAACAGGCTGCGAGCTGGCCTGCGAGGGCTCCCACGGCAAACGCGAGTGCCCGGACGCGTCCGGTGTCGAGGACGGTCAGCGTGGCGGCGAGCCCGAGCGGGCTCGCCGCGGCGATCAACGCATACGGGACGAGATAGAGCGCGGCGCTCGTCACAGGGCCAGGGCGGCCTTGCCGACGAGGAACGCCCCGACGACGAGCAGGAGGACGCCTCCGACGACGCGCCAGTCGCGCACGAGCCAGTCGCGCACCCGGGCGCGCACAGGCCCTGACCGCGCGGGCGCGACCTGTGCCAGCACGATCGGCCCGTAGACCGTGCTCGTGCCGACGACGAGGAAGAGCAGCATGGCCGCGACGGCTTGCGTCGTGCCCGGATGCGTTCCCACGATGTGCGCCCCGGCCGCGACTGCGATCAGATAGGTCGGTAGGAACATTCCGAGCAGGAACGCCGGCCAGGGCTCCATGTGGTCGAGCCGTGCCAGCCACGACGGCTCCTTGGCGTCGACGGCCCGGCGCGAGCGCACGGCGACCCAGGCGCCCAGCAGCATGAGGACGACTCCGGCCACGAGCGTGATCAACGACATGGGCCTGCTCGCGCTGCTCCGCGAGGTGCCGAGCTGTAGGGCGACCGTGGCGGCTCCGATGGCGACCATGACGACGAGCTCGCCGAGGAAGAACGCCCACGCCTTGCGGATTCCGCGCTGAACCGAGAGCAGGACGATCGCCGCGAGCGGCGGCAACGGCTGGAGCGCCATCGCCACGCCGAGCCCGACAATGACTCCCCACGCCGAGGGCGTCACGTGAGCGCGGCGGCTCGCTCCGGGCGTGCGAGGAAGACAGCTTCGATGCGGCTGTGGGCGCCGAGTGCGCGCATCAGGCGGCGGATGTGGTTGCGGACCGTCTCCGGGCTCAGATGCAGCTCCTCCGCGATCTGCATCGTCGAATATCCACGTTCCAGCATGCGAAGCACCTCCACCTGCCGCGGCGTCAGGTGGGGATGGGGCGGCGGTGGGGATGTGTCTTCGATGTCGACCACCTGGCCGAAGACACCGATCACGTGGTGGTCGCGCGTCAGGGGGACTGCGCTGACCTCGACGGTGATCCGCTCGCCGTCGGCGTCGTGTGCGACGCCCTTGTTGTCGGAGCCCTCGGGAGGCCCCGTCAGGTTGCGATAGAAGATCTCGCGGGCGCGCCGTCGCTCTTCGGGAGCCACCAGGCTCGTGATCTGCTTGCCGCGCACGTCGCCGAAGACGGCACGCGCCGCCTTGTTCTCCCAGCGGATGATCCCCTGCCGGTCGACGACGTACGCGGGCACGCGAACGCGCTCGAGCGCGTACTCGACGTCTGCGCCGATGTTCTGGAGCTCCGGCACGGAGTCAGCATGCGCCTCGGCGTGGACCGGGGCATCATCCGAGAAGGGCGATGTCCGACCCGGTCCCACCGCACGAAGATCGACCTCGGAGATGGAGACGGGCAGTCCCGCATCTGGTGCGCCTCGGCGCGCGCCGCGCGCTCGGGCGTTTTCACGCGACGCACAGCTACTGGGCCGTTCTGGTCGCGATCCTCGCCGGGTTCCTCTTTGCCGGCCTGGCCCCGGATGCGGCGTGGGCCACCAGCGTGCTCGCCCTGCTCGAGACCGGGACGCTGATCCTTGCGCTCCGGACGTCGGGCTGGCGCGTGGGGCAATCGCGTGTGGTGCTCGCGCTGGTCGTCCTCGGCGTGAGCGCTGCGGCGGCGAACCTCGTCTGGGGCGGGGACGCGATCCTTTCCGCTCTCGACATTCTCACGGGACTGCTGACGCTCGCCCTCGCGGTCGTGATCGCGCTCGGCGCGGTCGACCAGGGCGAGGTCAACTCGAAGTCGGTCGCGGGGGCGATCTGCGTCTACATCCTGATCGGGATGCTGTTCCTCTACGTGTACGGCCTGATGGCCGTGATCGGGCACGGGCCCTTCTTCGCCCAGGGAACGGACGGCACCCGCCCAATCCGCCTCTACTTCAGCTACGTGACGCTCGCAACACTCGGGTACGGCGATTACACGCCCGCGGGAGACGCCGGGCACACGTTCGCGGTGCTCGAAGCGCTCATCGGCCAGCTCTTCCTCGTCACCGTCGTGGCCGTCGTAGTCACCCGCGTCAGCGGTGTCTTCAGGAGGCAGTAATTTCCGGACGCGGTGCTACCGTCTGCGGCCCCGTGCCCTTCTACGAGTACCGCTGCCCGAACGGGCACCACTTCGAGCGTTTCCAGGCCATGACGGCGCCGGCCCCGGAGGAATGCGACGTCTGCGGCGCGTCGCCGGTCGAGCTCGTGCTCTACCCGGTCGCCATCCACTACAAGGGCTCCGGCTTCTACACGACCGACTACGGCAAGGGGAAGGCTGCGAAGAAGGAGGGCGAAGGGGGCGGCGGCGAGGGCGGCGGCAAGAGCGATTCGAAGCCGGCGGAGAAGTCGGAGAAGAAGACGGCCGCGGGCGGCGAGAGCTAGCCGAAGCGGACGCCGAGCAGGCGCTGCACCTCGAGGAGGAAGCGGCCGCCCGTCAGCGGCCTCCCGCGGTGGCCTCGGAGGCTGAAGACGATTGGATTGCAGGGGCTTGAGCGTCCCTTGAACGCATCGAGCAGGCTGGCCCGCGCGAGGACGCTCCCGTTCGCGGCTCGGAAGGCGAACCTCACCGTCGGGGTGCCGGCCCGGATGATCATCGGGCAGTAGTAGGTGCCGGACTTCGCGGCGGGCAACCCGTCGAGCCAGCGCTCGATACGCCGAACCCGCCCCCGCTCGGTCACGTGCACGACTCGGGCGGGCGAGCGGATCTCGATCGTCCGCACACCGGCCGGAACCCTGGTGGCGGGATGGCCGACCAGCGCGAGCGTCGCGAGAAGCTGAGCAAGGACGGCCATCCCGTCGAAGATACGGCGCCGCGGCGCCGAGAGTCACGCGCCGGCTACTTCCAGCTGCCGTTGCCGACGATGCAGCCGGGCGCGTAGAGGCTGCCCTTCGGCGGCGGCTGCGGCGCCGACTGCCCCAGCACCTCGTCGATCACCTGGATGTTCTGCTCGTTGCCGACGATGTAGTCGCCGCCGCCGATGTTCTCCGACGTGCCGCCGAGCCGGCAGTGGATCGTGTGGCCGGCCCGGAACTTCACCCACGAGAGCTGCATGAGCTTCCACGTCGACAGGTCGGTCGCGATCGGCTTCAGCAGCGAGCTGCCGTTGAACGGGAGCGAGAAGAAGAGCGAGGGGCTCGACAGCTTGCTCAGCGTCGCCTGCTCGACGAGCTGCTGGACATGCTGGCGGTCGAAGTCCGTCCACGAGCGGTCGAGCCGGTTCTCGCGGACGCGGGAGAGGATGAGCGCCTGGTGCCCGCTCAGGTGCGTCGGGCCCTTGTGGAAGCGCCAGCCCTGCCACTGCGAGCAGCGCGCCGCGGTGGGGTACGGGCAGTCGAAGCGGGTCGAGAGGATGTTCTCGGGCACGTTGACCGTGATCCCGCCGACCGCGTCGATCAGCTTCTCGAACTGGTTGAAGTCGACGATCACGACGTGGTTGATCGGCATCGCCTTGCCGATGAGGGCGTCCACCGTCTGGATGGCGAGCTTCGTCCCGCCTTCCTGCATCGCGGTGTTGATCTTGTCGACGCCGTGGCCGGGGATCGTCGCGCGCAGGTCGCGCGGGATCGAGAGGTAGACGAGGCGGTGCCGGCCGGGATCGGTGTGGAGGAGCGTGATCGAGTCGGAGTGCTGGTCGGCGCTCCGTCCCTGGCCGCCCCTGCCGGTCGCGTGGTCGGTGCCGAGCAGCAGGATCGTCGTCGGGCTCGAGATGAGGAGCCCGTTGTCGGGCGTCAGCACCGGCGGCACGTTCTGCGGCAGGCGGGCGTTGGCGTCGCTCACGCCGCTCGAGACGGAGAGGTAGCCGGCGACGCCCCAGACGGCGAAGAGGACGATCAGGCCGAGGATCGCCACGAGCGCCCAGCGCCGCCGGCTCCAGCCGAGCCAGAGCCGTTTCCGCCGCTCGACGATCCGGCCGGGACCGGGACCGTCGCTGCGGACGGCCCGGCGCTTGTCCCGCTCGCGCTGCTTGCGCTCGAGCGGCACCTTCCCCTTCGTCCGGCCGCCACGGTAGACGCGGTACGGCTTCTCCCCGGAGGCGGCCATGCGGGGGTTTACGGTACCCACTGTGCAGGCGGGGCATGCGATCGGGGTCGACCTCGGCGGCACCAAGATCCTGGCCGGCCTCGTCGCCCGCGACGGCGAGGTCATTCGCCGTCACGAGCGCTCGACGCCCCAGGATTCGCAGGAGCACGTGCTCGCCGAGCTCGAGGCGGCCGTGGCCGAGTTGCTGGACGATTCGGTCGCCGCCGTCGGCTTCGGCGTCCCGTCGCCGATCGACCAGGCGCGCGGCGTGGTGGTCCGCTCCGTCAACGTCCCGCTGGAGGACGCTTCTCTCCGCGACTGGATGCAAGAGCGCTTCAGCATCCCCGTGGGGCTCGACAACGACGCGAGCGCCGCGGCTATCGGCGAGTGGCGGGCCGGTGCCGGACGGGACCAGGACGATCTCGTGATGCTCACCCTGGGGACCGGAGTCGGCGGCGGGGTCATCTCCGCCGGCCGGCCCTTCCGCGGCTGGAACGGGGCCGGGACCGAGCTCGGCCACGTCGTGATCGTCCACGACGGGCGCCCGTGCCAGGGCGCCTGCACCGGACGAGGGCACCTGGAGGCGTACGTCAGCGGGACCGCTGTGACGGCCGCGGCGCACGAGGCGTTCGGGCCCTCGGCCGACGCGCACAGGCTCGTCCGGCTGGCGAACGAGGGTGACGCGCAGGCGCGGGAGCTGCTCGCCGACGTGGGCCGCTACCTCGGCTCCGGCATCGGCTCGTTCGTCAACGTCTTCGGGCCGCAGCTCGTCGTCCTGGGGGGCGGCTTCGGAGTCGCGGCGTACGACTACCTGCTGGGGCCGGCGCAGGAGGTCATGCGGCGCGAGGCGCTCGAGCCGATGCGCAGCACGGTGCGCCTCGTCAAGGCCGAGCTCGGCACCGCGGCCGGCCTCATCGGCGCCGCCTTCGTGGGCTTCGAAGCGGCCGAGGGTTGAGGCCCTGTGCCGCTCGCCGTCTGCGCGACGCCGATCGGGAACCTCGAGGACGTGACCCTGCGCGTGCTCGCCGAGCTGGCCGCGGCCGACGTCGTCCTCTGCGAGGA
Source organism: uncultured Actinomycetes bacterium (assembly GCA_963825805.1). Lineage (GTDB taxonomy): Bacteria > Actinomycetota > Thermoleophilia > Gaiellales > Gaiellaceae > Palsa-739. The sequence goes on from CAWGVE010000017.1 coordinate 25,027, forward strand.
CACGCGCCACACGCGCGTCCTGCTCGACAGGCACGGCATCGAGGCGCGGCTCCTCTCCTACCACGAGCACAACGAGGCGCGGCGGACGGCGGAGCTGCTGCCGCGGCTCGAGGCGGGGGAGAGGGTCGCGCTCGTCTCCGACGCGGGCCTTCCGGGCGTGTCCGATCCGGGCGCGCGGCTCGTGCGTGCGGCGCTGGAGGCGGGGATCGACGTGACGGTGCTGCCCGGGGCCGTCGGCGGTCGAGACGGCGCTCGTGTCCTCGGGCCTCGTCGCCGAGCAGTACCGCTTCCTCGGCTTCCTTCCGCGGGGCGAGAAGCGGCTCGCCGCCGTGTGGGACGAGCTGAGCGGCTGGCCGTGGCCGGCCGTCGCGTTCGAGTCGCCGCAGCGGCTGCCGGCGACGCTGCGCTCGCTCGCGGAGGCGGATCCGGGCCGGGAGGTCGCCGTCTGTCGCGAGCTGACGAAGCGCTTCGAGGAAGTCGTGCGCGGCTCGGCGCGTGAGGTCGCGGAACGCTTCGAGGCGCCGCCGAAGGGAGAGATCACGCTCGTGCTTGGGGCGGCCGGGGGGCGCGGCGACGACGAGGGCGAGGAAGGCGCACTGGCCGCGGTCGCCGAGCTCGTGGCCGCCGGCGTGCCGCGGCGGCAGGCGGCGGAGATCGTGTCGGGCCTCGTCGGCATCCCGCGGAACCGGCTCTACAAGCGGTCGCTGTAAGCAGATTTGACAACGGTGATCGGCAGCGCTACTCTGCGCTGCCTGTTGCTCATCTTGAAAACACTCGTCTGGCGGATCGCCGTTGTCGCGGTCGTGCTGCTGGCCTGGGCGCCGGCCGCGTATGCGTGGAGCTGGCCGGTGCAGGGGCCGGTGCTACAGCCGTTCGCCTACGACGAGTCGCACCCGTACGCCTCGGGGCAGCATCGCGGGATCGACATCGGCGCCGACGCTGCGGGCGAGCAGGTCGTCGCGCCTGCCGCCGGGGTCGTGAGCTTCGCCGGCTCGGTGCCGACGAACGGGGAATGCGTCTCGATCGAGACGCCCGACGGCTACACCGTGACGCTGACCCACCTCGGCGCGATCCTCGTCGCGAAGGGCGGCTCCGTCGCCGAGGGGCAGGCCGTGGGGACGATCGGGCCCAGCGGGACGCCGGAGTTCGACCAGCCGTACGTCCACCTCGGCATCCGGGCCACACCCGATCCCAACGGCTACCTCGATCCGCTTCGGCTGCTGCCACCGCCGCCGGCGCAAAGCGCGCCGGCGCAGAGTGAGCCCGCCGCGGCGCAGCCGAGCGCCGGTGGCGGCTCTGCGAGCGCGCCGGCGCAATCCGCGGCGACCGTGGCCGCAAGCCCGCCGCCGGTCGCGACGACACGAGGATCGACGGCAGAGCCCCAGTTCTCGAGCGAGCCGGGCCGTGTCTCTTCGCGCGCACGCGTCCGTGCGCGGCAGCCTGGCACGGACGTCAGGCAGCAGCGGCCGTCACAGCGGCCGGCGTCGCGCCGCGCGACGGGGAACCACCGCGCCCGGCCGTCGCACCGTCACGTTCCGCAGCACTCGAGCTCGGCGCGGCGGCCGGTCGTCGAGGCGACGGCTCCGGGTCGGCCGGCGCGCCTCGACGCCGGCCACGAGGTCGAGTCGACCGCGCTCGCCGTCGAGCCGCGCGCCCGCCCTCACGGCGTCGCGAGACCGCTCCCGGTCGTCCTGAACGGCGCCGCCGCCCTCGTCGCCCTGGCAGCGGCTCTCGCTGCGCGGCGCCGGCGGAGCCCCCTCGCGGCCGTGCAGGTCCTCCATCTGCCGCGCCCGCTCCCCGAGCGGCGCGCGGCCTGAGGAGCCACAGCCCCGCTCGTATCATGGCCGTGTGCGCTTCTACCTGACAACGCCGATCTACTACGTCAACTCGACGCCGACCATCGGTCACGCCTACACGACCGCGATCGGCGACATGCTCGTGCGCCATCAGCGGCAGCGCGGCGCCGACACGTTCTTCCTCACGGGCGTCGACGAGCACGCGACGAAGGTCTGGCGCGTCGCCCAGGAGCAGGGTCTCGATCCCCAGGAGTACGCCGACCGGATCGCGGTCCCGTGGCGGGAGCTGGCGCCGCTCGTGGACGCCGACGTCGACTTCTTCATCCGCACGAGTGACGAGGGCCACAAGCGCTTCGTCCGCGAGTTCCTGCAGCGGATCTACGACAACGGCGACGTCTACGAGGACGTCTACGCAGGCCTGTACTGCGTCGGCTGCGAGGCGTTCAAGACCGAGGACGAGCTGACGCCGGACGGGCTTTGCCCCGACCACCTCGTCCCGCCCGAGTGGATCGAGGAGAAGAACTATTTCTTCCGGCTCTCCGCGTACCAGGACCGGCTGCTCGCGCTCTACGACGAGCGCCCAGATCTCGTCCTGCCCGACTTTCGCTACAACGAGGCGCGGTCGTTCATCGCGGGCGGTCTGCGCGACTTCAGCATCTCGCGCGCGGGCCAGCCGTGGGGCATCCCGCTGCCGTGGGACGAAAGCCAGGTCGCGTACGTCTGGGCCGACGCGCTCGTCAACTACCTGAGCGCGCTCACGTACGCCCGTCCCGGCGAGGACCTGCGCGAGCGCTACTGGCCGGCCGTCCACCACCTGCTCGCGAAGGACATCCTCCGCTTCCATTGCGTGTACTGGCCGGCGATGCTCCTGTCGGCCGGCTACGAGCCGCCGCAGCAGCTCTTCGTGCACGGCTACCTGCTGCTCGACGACCGCAAGATCTCCAAGTCGCTCGGGAACGCGATCGACCCGCTGGAGCTGATCGACGTCTACGGCGCCGACCCCGTCCGCTACTGGATGGCCCGCGCGATCTCGTTCGGCCAGGACGGCAACGCGACGGTCGACGGGATCCGGGAGCGCTACGAGAACGAGCTCGCCGACGATCTCGGCAACCTCCTCTCGCGCACGACGGCGATGGTCGCGCAGTACCGCGGCGGGAAGCTGAGCCGCGGCGAGGCCGAGCCGCCGCTCGACCTGGACGCGCTCGGCGCCGACGTCGCAGAGCGGCTCGATCGCTTCGACGTCACCGGAGCGCTCGACAGGGCCTGGGAGGGCGTGCGCGCGCTGAACCAGTACGTCAACGCCGAGGCGCCGTGGAAGCTCGCCAAGGACGAGGCGAGCGCCGCTCGGCTCGACGGCGTGCTCTACAACCTCGTCGACGGGCTGACGGCTCTTTCCGTCGCGCTCGCGCCGTTCCTGCCGGAGACGGCGCCTCGCATCCTCGCCGCGCTGAACCAGCCCGACGACCTCGCGTGGGATCGCGTCCGGAACGGCGTCGCCGAGGAGGTCGACGGGATCGCCGCCGCGAAGCCGCTCTTCCCGAAGATCGAGCTGCCCGCCACCGCTGCGTGATCGACACGCACGCGCACCTCACCTCGCTCGACGACGGAGACGAGGCGATCGCTCGCGCCGCCGAGGCCGGAGTGACGCGGATCCTGACCGTCGGCACCAGCGTCGAGGACGGGCGCCGTGCCCTCGCGCTGGCCGACCGGTACGAGGGCGTCTTCGCGATTCTCGGCATCCACCCGCACGAGGCGGGCACGGCGACGGACGACGACCTCGCGGCCCTCCGCGACCTGCACGCGCATCCGAAGGCGGTCGCGGTCGGCGAGACGGGGCTCGACTGGTTCCGCGACTACGCCCCGCCCGACGACCAGCGCCGCCTCTTCGCGGCGCAGCTCGAGCTCGCGGCCGAGCTCGGGAAGCCGGTCGTGATCCACACGCGCGCCGCCGACGACGACACGCTCGCCGCACTCGCCGGCTTCACGGGAAGGGTCGTCCTCCACTGCTTCTCCTCGCCGCACCTGCTGCCGACTGCGCTCGAGCGCGGCTGGTACGTCTCGTTCGCCGGCAACGCGACCTTCCCGAAGGCGGTCGAGCTCCGCCTGGCGGCGACAGAGGTTCCCGCCGAGCGCATCCTGGCGGAGACCGACTCGCCCTACCTCGCTCCCCAGCCCCTGCGGGGCAGGCCGAACGAGCCGGCGAACGTCGTCCACACCGTCGCTGCGCTCGCGCGCGCCCGCGGCGAGGAGCCCGACGAGCTCGAGCGGCAGATCGACGGCAACGCGAGCGCATGCTTCGGTCTGTGAAGAAGGAGTACGGCCAGCACTTCCTGGTCGACCGCAACATCCTGGAGGTGATCGGGCGGCTCGCAGAGCTCGGCCCGGACGACGTCGTGCTCGAGATCGGCCCCGGGCAGGGAGTGCTCACGCGCTACCTCGCGGAGCGCGTCGGCCGCGTCCACTCGGTCGAGATCGACCGCGCCCTCGAGCCCGCGCTGAACGAGCTGCCGGCGAACGTCGACCTCGTCTTCGGCGACGCGCTCCGGGTCGAGCTGCCGCAGGACGCGACGAAGCTGGTGGCCAACCTCCCGTACAACGTCGCGACCCCGCTCATCGTCGAGAGCCTCGACGGGCTGCCGACGATCGGGCTCTGGTGCGTGATGGTGCAGCGGGAGGTCGCCGACCGGCTCTTCGCCGAGCCCGGGACGAAGGCTTACGGCGCCGTTTCCGTGCTCGTGCAGCTCGCGGCCGAGCGAACCGGCTTCCACGCCGTCTCGCGCACCGTCTTCCGGCCACCGCCGAACGTCGACTCGGCGCTCGTCGCCTTCCGCCGCAAGCAGCTGCCGCCAGACTTCCGGCGCGTGAAAGAAGTCGTGACCGCCGCCTTCGCGCACCGGCGCAAGACGCTCCCGAACTCGCTGGCGCTCGCCGGGCTCGCCCCGCGCGAGCAGGCGGCGGAGGCGCTCGCCGCGATCGGCCGGCCCGCGGAGACGCGCGCCGAGGCGCTCGCGCCGCACGAGTTCGTCGCGCTGGCGGAGGCGCTTCGAGTGAAGCGCGCGCCGCGCCAGCCGGCGAAGGTCAACCTCGCGCTCGTCGTCGGGCCGCCGCGCGACGACGGCAAGCACGAGGTCCTGACCGTCCTGCAGCGGATCGACCTCGTCGACCGGATCGAGCTCGACGACGGCGCCGGCGCTTCGGTCGAGGGCTTCCCGGGCGACACGCTCGTCCGCGCGGCGCTCCTGGAGCTCGCCCGAGCCGCGGACGTCGAGCCTGGGTGGCGCGTCCGGATCGAGAAGCGAATCCCGGTCGCCGCGGGCCTCGGCGGCGGCAGCTCCGACGCGGCCACCGCGCTCCGGCTCGCCAACGACACGCTCGCCCGAACCGCTGCCGTCGGACGATTTGCTCCAGATCGCCGCCGGCCTCGGCGCCGACGTCCCGTTCTTCCTGGTGGACGGCCCGCAGCTCGGCTCCGGCGACGGCAGCGAGCTCGAGCCGCTCGAGCTCCCGCAGGACTTCTGGGTCGTTCTCCTCCTCCCGCGCGATGCGGCGAAGAGCTCGACGGGCGACGTCTACGCCGCGTTCGACGAGCGCCGCGGCCCCGCCGGCTGGGCCGAGAGGCGGCAGGCGCTTCTCGACGGACTGGCGGAGGTGGAGCGGCCGCGAGACCTCGCGGCACTGCTCCCGAACGACCTCGTCAGCTCGCCGCACGCCGAGACGATGCTCGCCGAGGGCGCCTTCCGCGCCGACGTCTCCGGCGCGGGCCCGGCGCTCTACGGACTCTTCCACCAGCGGCGCGACGCGGAGGCCGCGAGACGCTCGATCAGGCGGCTCGGGCGGACCTGGCTCGCGGCACCAGCGTGGTACGGTTGACGCGTGCTGAGCCGAGACGGCGTCGCACCCGCCGTCGAGCGCGGCCCCGGCGGCTGGCTGAGGGCTCCGCCGCCGCCGGCTCGCGCTCTGGATCGCCGCGGTCGGAGGGGATCGTCGTCGCGGTCTCGCAGGACCTGACGAAGTGGACCGTGCGTCGTGCTCGCGTGCTCTCGGGCGTCTTCTGCGTTGCCTGCGGCCGGAACAGCCGACTCGAACGTCGTCCGGCAGGCGCTGTGGATCTTCGCCGCGTCGCAGCTGCTCGCGCTCGTGCTCGTCCTCTTCGCCGTCGTCGTCAAGTGGCTGGTGATCGTCGGGCTCGTCGTCTTCGCCGTCGTCGGGCTCGCCATTCTCTCTTCGACCGCCGCGTAGACTTTCGTGCCCCTGGGGCGTAGCCAAGTGGTAAGGCAACGGGTTTTGGTCCCGTGATCCCAGGTTCGAATCCTGGCGCCCCAGCCACCTCCCCCTGACATGGCAGACCAGCTCGCAGCAGTCGTGATGGCCGGCGGAATCGGCACGCGCATGAAGAGCGCGACGCCGAAGCACCTGCACCCGCTGCTCGGCCGGCGGATGGTCGACTGGGTCGTCGACGCGGCGCGCGAGGCCGGCGTCGAGCGGCTCGTCGTCGTCGCCTCGCCGCAGACGAGCGATCTCCTCGAGGACGTCGAGGTCGCCGTGCAGGAGGAGCCGCTCGGCACCGGCGACGCCGTCCGCTGCGCGCGCGCGGCGCTCGACGGACTTCGACGGCGACGTCCTCGTCCTCAACGGCGACGTCCCTGCGCTCAGGCCGGAGACGATCCGCGACGCTCGTCGAGACGCACCGCGCCGCCGGCGCCGCGGCGACCGTCCTCTCCTTCGAGCCCGTCGACGCCGGCGCGTACGGGCGGATCGTCCGCGACGGCGACGGCCGGCTGGCCAAGATCGTGGAGGCCGCGCGACGCGTCGCCCGAGGAGCTCGCGTTGCGGCGAGGTCAACTCCGGCATCTACGTCTTCCGCGCCGAGAAGCTCTGGCCGGCGCTCGAGCGGCTGGACGCGCACAACGCCCAGGGCGAGCTCTACGTCACCGACACGCTCGGCCTGCTCGTCGGCCGACGGCGAGCCCTGCGCCGTGCTGCTTGCGGACGATCCGCTCGAGGCCGAGGGCGTGAACACGCGCGCCGAGCTCGCGCTGGCGGCGGCCTCGCTCCGCGACCGGATCAACGAGGCGCACATGCTCGCCGGCGTCACGATCGTCGACCCGGCATCGACGTGGATCGAGGCCGGCGTGGAGATCGAGCCGGACGTCGTGATCCATCCGTACACCGTGATCCGCGGCGGCGTCCGGATCGAGACGCGGCGCCGAGATCGGGCCGTTCGCCTACGTTCGGCGCCGTGACCGTGGTCGGCGACGGCGCGAAGATCGGCACGTTCGTCGAGGTCAAGAACACGGCGCGTCGGCGCCGGCGCGAAGATCCCGCACCTCTCCTACGTCGGCGACGCGGAGGTGGGGGAGGGGGCGAACGTCGCGGCCGGCAACATCACCGCGAACTTCAAGCACGAGCCCGGCGTGCCCAAGGAGCGGACGAAGATCGGCCGCAACGTCAGGACCGGCGTGGACACTGTCTTCGATGCTCCGGTCGAGATTGGCGACGACTCCTGGATTGCAGCAGGCTCCGTCATCACGGATGATGTCCCTCCCGGTTCGCTGGCCGGGTTTGCCCCGCGGCAGGACGACGAAGGAAGGCTGGGTCTACGACAAGCATGGAAAGCCCGACGGCGACTGAGCTGGCCCTGCCGGGCCTGGAAGGTGAAGGGAGTGCGCTCGTGAGCGACCCCGACGCGTCGCCGCGGCACTCGATCGTTCGCGGCCCGCAGAAGCGGCTGATGGTCTTCTCCGGCCGCTCGCATCCCGACCTCGCGAGCTCGATGGCGGAGAAGCTCGGCTGCGAGCTCGGCGACGTCGACCTGAAGACGTTCGCGAACGACGAGACGTATTGCCGCTACCTCGAGTCGATCCGCGGCGCCGACGTCTTCCTCGTCCAGACCGGCTGCCCGCCGGTGGACAAGAACCTGATGGAGCTCGTCCTGATGATCCAGGCGGCGAAGCTCGCGTCGGCGAAGCGCATCACGGCGGTCGTCCCGTGGTTCCCGTACGCCCGCCAGGACCGCAAGGCGAAGCCGCGCGAGCCGATCTCGGCGCGCCTCGTCGCCGACATGCTCCAGCTCGCCGGCGTCGACCGCGTGCTGACGATGGACCTCCACGCGGGCCAGATCCAGGGCTTCTTCACGATCCCGGTCGACCACATGACGGCGCTGCAGCTTTTCGCGACGCACTTCCGCGACCTCGGGCTCACCGGGGACGGCGTCGTCGCGGTGGCCCCGGACGCCGGGCGCGCGAAGCACGCCGTCCGCTTCGCGGAGATGATCGAGGCGAGCTTCGCGATCATGCACAAGATGCGGCCCGAGCACGAGCGGGCCGAGATCACGGAGGTGACCGGCAAGGTGCGCGGCAAGGTCGCGATCGTCGGCGACGACGTCGCGATCACCGGCGGCACGCTGATCGCCGGCGCGCGCGGCGCTCAAGGAGCAGGGCGCGACCGAGGTCAACGTCTTCGTCACGCACGCTCTCTTCTCCGACGACGCCCTCGAGCAGATCGGCGAGTCCGACATCGACCGCATCGTCGTCACCGACACGATCCCGGTCGACCTCCGCCGGCGCCCCGACAACATGACCGTCCTCAGCGTCTCGGGCCTGCTCGCCGAGGCGATCATGAACGTCTTCGCCGACGACTCCGTCTCGGCGATCTTCGGCGGCGAGAACCAGCTCTTCTAGGTCGCGCTCCTCGGGGCCGATGCGTGCGCCTCGGCCAGGCGCCGGCGTACGAGCCGGTCGGCGGCGTCGGCCGGCGTGATGCCTTCCGTCTCGGCTTCCGTGAAGAGGGAGCGGAGCGTGTCGCCGATGCCGGCGAGGCGCTCTTCGAGTTGCGTCTCGTCCCAGCCCTCGTCCTCGAGCCCGATCAGCTGGACGATGCCGCCGGCGCTGACGACGTAGTCGGGCGCGTAGAGGATGCCGCGCTCGCGTAGCCGCTCCGAGTCCTCCGGCTCGGCGAGCTGGTTGTTCGCGCAGCCGGCGATCGCGCGGCAGGCGAGGCGGGGGATGGAATCGGCGTTGAGCGTGCCGCCGACGGCGCAGGGCGAGTAGACGTCCACCTCCGCCTCGACCGCGTGCTCGGGCGGCACCGTCTCGAAGCCGGTCGCGGCGGCCCGCTGCTCGTCGACGTCGCTCACGAGGACGCGCGCGCCCGCAGCGGCCAGCTCTCGCGCCAGCACCGCGCCTACCGAGCCCGCGCCCTGCACGAGGACGCTGCGGCCCGCGAGCTCCGGGGAGCCGAAGGCGTGCTCGACCGTCGCCCGGATCGCGTGCAGGGCGCCGCGGGCGGTGCCGCGGCCGCTGTTGCCGCCGCCGCGCGTCGTCCCGTAGACCCAGGGGCAGGTCTCGGCCACCACGTCGAGATCCTCGGGCGAGATGTTCATGTCGCCCGCCGTGCGGTAGCTGCCGCCGAGCGAGGCGACGAGCTCGCCGTAGCGCCGCAGCAGCCGTCGCCGCGGCTCGCCGGAGGGCAGCTCCGGCACCGCGAGCACGGCCTTGCCGCCGCCGCGCGGCATCCCGGCCGCGGCCATCTTCCACGTCATCGCCCCCGACAGGCGCATCGCGTCGGCGAGCCCGTCGGCCGGAGCGGGGTAGACCCGCATCCGCGTGCCGCCGCCGGCCGGCCCGCGCACGGTCGAGTGGACGCAGACGAACATCCAGGCGCCGCTCTCGGGGTCGTGGCGCACGACCGCGTGCTCGCCGTCCCAGCCCGCCAGGAGGCTTTCGAAGCCCACTCCGGCACGGTATCGGAGCGGCACTCGGCTACACTCCCCGGCCGGAATGGCCGGAGAACGCACCAAGCTCGTGGTCGCCTATCGCGACAGGCTCGGCTCGCCCGAGGCGCGCCGCCTGCGCAAGGAAGGGCTTGTGCCGGGCGTCCTCTACGGCAGCGGCGAGCCCATCCCCATCTCCATCGAGGGGCGCGAGCTGCGCCGGGCGCTCACCGGCGCAGGCGGCCTGCACTCGATCCTCGACGTCGAGATCGACGGCAAGGGCAGCTCGCACGCGTCGATCCTCAAGGAGTACCAGGTCGATCCCGTGCGCGGCGGCGTCACGCACGTCGACCTGCAGGAGGTCCGGCTCGACCAGGCGATCATCGCCTCGGTCCAGGTGCAGCTCCTCGGAGCCGAGGATGCGCCGGGCGTGCGCGAGGGCGGCGTGCTCTCGCAGCCGCTCCGCGAGGTGAACGTCGAGGCGCTGCCGCTCGAAGTCCCGGAGCATCTCGAGCTCGACGTCTCCGGCATGGAGATCGGCGGGACCCTGCGCATCTCGGATCTCACCGCGCCGGAAGGTTCCACGTTGCTCGACGATCCCGAGACGGTCGTCGCCACGGTCACCGCGCCCACCAGGGTCGTTGAGCCCGAGCCCACCGAGGAAGAGCTCGCCGCGCTGGAGGCCGAGGGCGAGGGCGTCGAGGGCGAGGAAGGTGCCGAGGGCGAGGCCGCCGAGGGTGGGGCCGAGTCGGAGGCGGAGGCCTCCGGCGACGAAGGCTCCGACGAGGGCTGAGCCATGCGGCTCTGGCCGCGCCGGCACGGGTCGTCGCTCGACCTGCTCGTCGTGGGGCTGGGCAATCCCGGCCGCGAGTACGCGGGCAACCGGCACAACGTCGGCGCGATGGTCGTGGACGAGCTCGCGCGGCGGCACGGCGGCTCCTGGCGGTCGAAGTTCTCCGGGCGGATCGCCGAGATCCGGCTCGAAGGGCACAAGCTCGCCCTCCTCAAGCCGGAGACGTACATGAACGAGTCGGGCCGGTCGGTCGGCGCGGCCGCGGCGTTCTTCAAGGTGGCCCCGGAATCAGTGCTCGTCGTCCACGACGAGAGCGACCTCGAGCTCGGCCGGCTCCAGCTGAGGCTCGGAGGCGGCCTCGCGGGGCACAACGGCCTGCGCTCGATCGCGCAGCACCTGAAGACGCAGGAGTTCCTCCGGTTGCGCGTCGGCGTCGGCCGCCCGGAGCGGGGGGACCCGCGGCCGCTGGCCGACTGGGTGCTGGCGGACTTCGCGCCGCACGAGGACGCCGAGGCGCTCGTGGCGCGCGCCGCCGACGCGGTGGAGACGCTCGACGCAGAGGGCGTCGAGCGGGCCCAGATCCAGGTCAACCGGCGCTAGCCGCGCTCGCGCATGGCCGCGTGGGCTCCGGGCTGGAGCTCGAGGCCTGCGGCGACCCGGTCGAGGAGCTCGAGCAGCTGCTCGAGCTCCGCCTCGCCGAGCCGGGCCGCAACCTGCCCGTCGAACTGCTCTGCCTGCCGCTCCGCCTGCCTGAGGAGCTTCCTTCCGGCGGCCGTCAGGTGGAGGTTGCGGACGCGGCGGTCGCGGGCGTGGGGCCGCCGCTCGAGCAGATCGCGCTTCTCGAGCTCGTCGACGATCGCGACCATCCAGCTGGGGGAGATGTGCAGCCGCTCCGCGAGCGCGTTCTGTGCCTCGCCGTCGCCGGCCGCAACCGCGCGGAGTAGCGCGAACTCGCCGGGCTCGAGCCCGAGTGGCCGTAGCACCTCGTGGAAACGGCGCGAGATTGTGTAGCCGAGGCTCGAGAGCATGAAGGCGACACTCCGAAACGGGGGTGTCACCGGCTCGACCGATTCGGGGTTGCGCCCGGCCACGCGCATATGATACAGCTAGTGAACGATTCAGCAACAGAACGATTAGACGTAAGGAGAAGGATGCTCGCTCGTCTCGCTCATCTCGTATCGCGGAACCGCAAGAAGGTCATCTTCGCCTGGGTCGCTCTCACCCTCTTCGGCGCCTTCAGCGCCAGCCAGGTCTCGAAGCGTTGGTACCAGAGCTTCTCGATTCCCGGCAAGTCGGCCTACGAGGCGAACCAGCGCACGCTGAAGGCGTTCGGGACCGGGGTGCGGCCGCCGGATGTCGTCGTCTTCCACACGACCGGCGACGCGACGAAGAGCGCGGCCGTCGCCGCCGCGATGCGGCGCGCGGCCGCGGCGATGCCCGGCGCGCGGACGAGCTCCTACTTCACCACGCACGACCTGATGTACGTCTCAAAGGACCGGCACACGACCTTCGAGGAGATCTACCCACCGGGCCCGTCCACCTTCTCCACGACGAGCGAGGCCTCCGCGGTGCGCGCCGCAGCCGCGCGCGGGCTGCCGGGCGGGATCCAGGTGCAGGTCACCGGCCACGATCCACTCGAGGAGGCAAGCACGCACGGCGGAGGGGGCGGCAACGTCCTCGTCGAGGCGATGATCGGCGGCCTCGGCGCGATCATCATCCTGCTCTTCGTCTTCGGCACGCTGCCCGCCATCCTCATGCCCGTCGCGGTCGCGGCGGCCGCAATCCTCAACACGTTCACGCTCGTGTGGGCGCTGACCTACATCACGAACGTGTCGATCATCGTCCAGTTCCTGATCGCCCTCGTGGGCCTCGGCGTCGCGATCGACTACTCGCTGCTGATGATCTTCCGCTTCCGCGACGAGCTGCGCGAGGGTGAAGACGTCGAGACGGCGCTCGTGGAGACGATGACGCACGCCGGCCGATCGGTGATCGTCTCCGGATCGACCGTCGCGGTCGGGCTCCTCTCGATGGTCATCCTGCCGCTGCCGTTCATCCGCTCGATCGGGATCGGCGGGATGCTGATCCCGGCGGTGTCGGTACTCGCGGCGATCACGCTCATGCCGGCGATGCTCTCGGTGCTGGGCGAGCGCATCAACAGCGTGCGCGTGCTGCCGAAGCGGATGATCGACCGCGGCCACCCGGAGGACGGCGCCTGGGGCAAGTGGGCGCGCTTCGTCCTGCGGCGGCCGTGGGCCGTCGCAGGCGTCGGCCTGGCGATCGTGGCCGTGCTCGTCGTGCTCGGCCTCCAGCTCAACCCGAACGAGTCGCAGCTGAAGAACTTCCCCGGCGCCGGCACCGCAATCGCGGGCCGGACCCTGATCGCCGACGCCGGTCTCTCGCCCGGCGTGATGAAGCCGTTCGTGACGCTCGTCGAGCACGGCGGCAATGCCGAGGCCGTCGCGGCGAAGGAACGCACCGTCTCCGGCATCGTCGGGGCGACGGTGCCGCCGGGCCCCGGCTGGCACCGCGGACCAGGACACGCTCGTCGAGGCGTTTCCCGCCATCGACGGCGCTGCGCCCGGGATCCAGGGAGATATCGACCGCGTGAACGGCGTGCTGCAAGGGACGGACGGGACGCTCGGCGGCGTGCCGGCGGTCGACCGCGACTTCGTGCACGCGATCTACGGGAACTTCGTCTACGTGCTCGCGTTCGTGCTCGTGCTGACGCTCGTGCTGCTGACGCGGGCCTTCCGCTCGATCGTGCTGCCGATCAAGGCGGTGCTCCTCAACCTCGTCTCACTCGCCGCGACCTACGGGATCATCGTCTTCATCTTCCAGAAGGGGCACGGCTCCTCGCTCTGGAACATCACGGCGACGGGGGCGATCACCGCGTGGATCCCGCTGATGATCTTCGCCTTCCTCTTCGGCCTGTCGATGGACTACGAGGTCTTCATGATCACGCGGATGCGCGAGGCCTACGACGAGACCCAATCGACGGACCGGGCGATCGAGCTTGGCCTCGCGCGGACGGGCAAGCTCGTCACGAGCGCAGCGCTGATCCTGATGTTCGCGTTTCTGGTCCTCTCCTCGAGCCCGGGCTTCGAGATCAAGGTGTTCGCGATCGGCCTCGCGGCCGGGATCATCTTCGACGCGACCGTGATCCGTGGCCTGCTCGTGCCGTCGCTGATGAAGCTGCTCGGGAACGCCAACTGGTGGCTGCCGCACTGGACCCGGCGGGCGCTGTTCATCCGCCCCGAGCGGCGGCCGGAGGGGGCGGAGGCGGCCCTCAACTAGGCGGTGGCGAAGCGCTTGGCCGCGCGGGCCCGCGCCCGCTCGGCCTCGACCTCGCGGTCGCGCGGAGGCGCCTTCGTCACCAGCGCGTCGAGCAGTCGCTGTGTTGCGGACGCGACCTCGTCGACCGCGTGGGCGAAGGCGTGCTCGTTCGCCTGTGAGGGCTTCGAGAAGCCGCTGATCTTGCGCACGTATTGCTCCGCGGCGAGGCGCACCTCGTCCGAGGTCGCGGCGGGCTCGAAGTTGTAGAGCGTGTGGATGTTCCGGCACATGCCTTCATCAATACCATGACCCCCGCGGAACGCGGAGTTCCGTCTTTCGTCATGGACCGTCCGGTACTCCACGCCTTCGTCCAGGAGCTCGTCGAATACGAGCGCCTCGCCGAGCTCGCGGACGCGCTGCCGACCAGCGCCCGCGTGTCCGAGGCTGCGCTCCCGCTCCTGCTCGCCTCGCTCCACGAGCGGGTCGCGCGTGGCCTGGTCGTCTTGCTCCCGGAGGACGCTGACGCGCGCGATGCCGCCGAGGGCGCGGCGTGGTTCGTCGGCGACGACGCGGTCGGCCTGCTGCCGAGTCGCGGCGTCACGTGGGAGTCGGGGCTTGCACCGCCGCCGCACCTCGTCGGCGAACGGGCGCGGGCGCTGCACGTGCTCGGCCGCGGCGGGCTCGTCTGCGCCTCTGCGCGCGCGCTCGCGGAGGGGCTGCCGCCGGCGGAGCAGCGGCCCGAGCCGATCGAGCTGCGCCCGGGGCTCGAGACCGGAGTCGAGGGACTGGCGGAGTCGCTCGCGCTTGCGGGCTACGAGCGCGTCGAGCGGGTCGACGACCGCGGCCAGTTCGCGGTGCGCGGCGGCATCGTCGACGTCTTCCCGACGACAGGGCGCGAGCCGCTGCGGATCGAGTTCTTCGGCGACGAAATCGAGTCGGTGCGCGCCTTCTCGCCCTTCACCCAGCGCGCGCTCCATCCGGTGGCCGAGGCGACGCTCTACCCGGCAGCGGAGCGGCGGCTGGACACTGTCGAACTTAGTGACACCGTGTTACTTGGCGAGGAAAGTGAGGAGCCGGGGGCCTCGCCGGTTCCCGAGGATCTGGTGCCGCCGCTCGACGGGCCGCCCGACTTCGTGTTCCAGCCCGACGACGTGCGCCGGGTCTGGGAGGAGGACGGCCTCGCGAATCCGCCGTCTCTGGCCGGCGCGACGGAGCTCGACCCGTTCCCGCAGGCGCAGCCCTTCGCCTTCGAGGCGCAGCGGCCCGCGATCGCCGCGCGCGGGCTCGCGGAGGCGGAAAACGAGCTCGCGTCGTTCATCCGTTCGGGCCAGCGCGTGGTCGTCGCTTTCCCGCACCGCGGCGAGGCGCTGCGCACGCAGAACCTGCTCCGCCGGGTCGAGGCGAGGCTGCTCGAGCCAGGAGAGGAGCTGCCGGAGGAGCCCGAGCTTCTCTTTGCGATTGCCCCGGCGCGCCGCGGCTTCGTCTGGCGCGATCTCGGCCTCGTCCTTCTGCCCGACCACCAGGTCTTCCGCCGCCGCGCGCCGCGCGAGCGCCGCCTGGGCGGCCGTGCGCTCCAGTCCTTCGCCGACCTCCGCACAGGCGACTACGTCGTGCACGAGGATCACGGCGTCGGCCGGTTGCTCGGCTTCGAGACGAAAACCGTCGCCGGCGTCACGCGCGACTACCTCCAGCTCGCCTTCCGCGGCGAGGATCGCCTCTACGTCCCGCACGAGCAGCTCGGCAAGGTCTCGCGCTACGTCGGCGCTGACGCCTCGGCGCCCGCGCTCTCGAAGCTCGGCGGCAAGGCCTGGCAGACGCTCAAGTCGCGCGCCCGGGAGTCCGTCCGCGAGCTCGCCGGCGACCTGATCCAGCTCTATGCGCAGCGGCAGACCCGGGAGGGAGTTGCGTACGACCTCTCCAGCGAGTGGCTCCCGCAACTTGAAGCCAGCTTCCCCTACCGCGAGACCCCGGACCAGGAAGCGGCGATCGAGGCGGTCAAGGAGGACCTCGAGACGCCGCGGCCGATGGACAGGCTCGTCTGCGGCGACGTCGGCTTCGGCAAGACCGAGGTCGCAGTGCGTGCCGCCTTCGCCGTCGCGGTGAACGGGAAGCAGGTGCTCCTCCTTGCGCCCACGACGATCCTCACGGAGCAGCACTACAACACGTTCCGCGAGCGCTTCCGCGACTTCCCGGTCCGCGTCGAGATGGTGTCGCGCTTCGTCGCGCCGAAGGAGGTCAAGCGAATCCTCGCCGACTTCACCGCAGGCAAGGTCGACGTCCTGATCGGGACGCACCGGGTCCTCAGCCGCGACGTGATCCCGAAGGAGCTCGGGCTCGTGATCCTCGACGAGGAGCAGCGGTTCGGGGTCGCGCAGAAGGAGCTGCTCAAGTCTCTGCGGCTCGAGGTCGACGTGCTGACGCTCAGCGCGACGCCGATCCCGCGCACCCTCCATCTCTCGCTCGCGGGCATGCGCGACATCTCGATCATCGAGACGCCGCCCGAGGGGCGGCGGCCGATCCGGACGACCGTCGGCGAGTACGACGAGGAACTCGTGAAGCTCGCCCTCGAGCGCGAGACTGCGCGCGAGGGGCAGGCGTTCTTCCTCCACAACCGGGTCGAGACGATCGAGGAGCGGGCGGCGCAGCTCCAGCAGCTCTGCCCAGGCCTGCGTTTCCTCGTAGCCCACGGGCAGATGCGCGAGAAGGAGCTCGAGGAGCGGATGCACGCCTTCCTGCGCGGCGACGCCGACGTGCTCGTCTCGACGACGATCATCGAGTCGGGGATCGACATCCCGCAGGCGAACACGCTCGTCGTCGAGCGCTCCGACACGCTCGGCCTCGCCCAGCTCTACCAGATCCGCGGCCGCGTCGGCCGCTCCGACGCCACGTCCTTCGCGTACCTCTTCTATCCGGACGCGCGCGAGCTGACCCCGGAGGCGCGGGCGCGGCTGGCGACGCTCGCCGACCACACCGAGCTCGGCGCGGGCTTCGCGATCGCGATGCGCGACCTCGAGATCCGCGGGGCGGGGGAGCTGCTCGGCGCGGAGCAGTCCGGCCACGTGGCGGCCGTCGGCTTCGAGCTCTATGTCGAGCTCCTGAACGAGGCGGTCGCCGAGCTGCAGGGCCAGAAGCGGATTGCCGCGCGGCCGGTGCGGGTGGACGCCCGAGTCGATGCCTACGTCCCGGCGGCGTACGTCGACTCGGAGGCGCTCCGCATCGACGTCCACCGCCGGCTCGCGCTCGCGGAGACCGAGGACGAGCTGCGCGAGCTGCAGGCGGCGCTCGAGGACCGCTACGGGCCGCTGCCGGAGCCGGTCGAGAATCTCTTCCGGATCCAGGAGGCGAAGATCAAGGTCGCGCTCCTCGGCGCCGACTACCTCGTCTTCCAGGCCGGCAAGGCCACCGTCGGGAGGCTTGTACTCGGGTCCGGCGAGCTGCGCGAGCTGCGTGACCGCGCCAAAACGGCGGTCTACGTCTCGGCTAAGCAGGAAGTAAGCATGCGCGGGCAGGAGCAAATTGCCCAGGCGGTAGAGCTGGTCGATGCTATCTTGGACGCGCGCCGGGCGGCCTGAGACCGCCTTTCGTCTCTCCGGCGCTCCCACGACCTCGACCTCACTGGATGGAAATGAAGACTCGCCTGCTGATTCTGCTCGTGCCTCTCGCCCTCGTCGCCCTGCTCGCCGCCGGCTGCGGCGGAGGCGGCGGCAACAGCTCCGTGCCCAACGACTCGGTCGCCACGGTCGGAGGCACTCCGATCACGAAGTCGACCTTCAACTCGCTCATCGCCGTGGCCTTCGCGAAGTACAAGGCGCAGAAGCAGGCGGCGCCGAAGGTCGGAACCCCGGCGTACAACCAGCTCCGGGACCAGGCAGTCAGCTTCCTCGTCCAGGAGGACGAGCTGCAGCAGGAGGGCAAGAAGCTCGGCGTGACCGTCACGCAGAAGGACGTCGAGGCCCGGCTCGCGCAGATCAAGAAGTCGTACGGCGCGGCGAAGTTCGCCACCGCGCTGCAGGGAGCTCACATCACATTCCCGAGTACGAGCAGTACAGCCTCGAGCCCACGCTCCTCGGCGAGAAGCTCCAGAACAAGGTGACGTCGGACGTCAAGATCACGAAGTCCGCCGCGCAGAAGTACTACGACCAGAACAAGTCGTCGTTCACGACGCCCGAGACTCGCGAGGTGCGCCACATCCTCGTCAACAGCAAGAGCCTCGCGCAGCAGATCGAGACGAAGCTCAAGAACGGCGCGGACTTCGCGGCGCTCGCAAAGCAGTACTCGAAGGACACGACTTCCGCGAAGGTGGGCGGCAAGCTCTGCGTCGCGCACGGCGGCACGAGCGGGGCGTGCCAGCAGACGGTGCCGCCGTTCGACAAGGCCTCCTTCGCCCTGAAGACGCACGAGATCTCGCAGCCTGTGAAGAGCGTCTACGGCTACCACATCATCCAGGCGCTCACGGCGATCAAGCCGGCGCACACGCAGACCTTCTCCGAGGTCGCGTCGCAGATCCAGCTCAACCTGGCCCAGCAGAAGAAGCAGGTGGCCTGGTCGAACTGGCTCGCGAAGGTGAAGAAGGACTACGCGAAGAAGGTCTCGTACCAGTCGGGCTACGCGCCGGCGGTGACCACGACGCCGACGGTATCCACGCCTGCTACCACACCGGCTGAGATGGAGGGCCTTGATGAGGCCCTCCTCGAGCTACAGCAGCTGACGGAGCGCTTGCGCCGCGAGTGCCCCTGGGATCGCGAGCAGACGACGGCGACCATCGTCCCGCACACGGTCGAGGAGGCCTACGAGGTCGCGGACGCGGCGCTCGCGGATGACGACGAGAAGCTGCTCGACGAGCTCGGCGACCTCCTGTTCCAGGTCTACTTCCTCTCGCTGCTGCTCTCGGAGCGCGGCGCCGGCGATCTCGCCCAGGTCGCCCGCGGCGTGCACGAGAAGCTCGTGCGGCGGCATCCGCACGTCTTCGGCGACGTCGAGGCGCGAACCGCTGACCGCGTGCGCTCGAACTGGGAGCGGATCAAGCGCGAGCAGGAGGGCCGCGAGGGCATCTTCCACGACGTCGCCGAATCGCTGCCGGGGCTCCTCTACGCGCGCAAGATCCAGCAACGCGCCAAGGCGGTCGGCTTCGAGTACCCCGACCTCGCCGGTGCGATGGCTGACCTCTCGGACGAGCTGCGCGAGCTGGAGGAGGAGCCGTCGGGCGACGAGCTCGGCGACGTCCTCTTCGCGGCGGTCAACGTCGCGCGCCGGCTGGACGTCGACCCCGAGCTCGAGGTGCGACGGGCGGCGCAGCGGTTTCGGAACCGGGTGGAGGTTGCCGAGACGCTCGCGGCGGCGGCCGGGGAGAATTGGAGCGAGCTGCCGCTCGAGCGGCAGGACGCGTATTTCGACCAGGCGAAGGAGAAGACCGGGTGAGCGCGATCACCGACGTTCACGCACGCCAGGTTCTCGACTCCCGCGGGAACCCCACGGTCGAGGTCGAGGTGGTGGCGGGCGTTCTCGGCAGGGCGATCGTCCCCTCGGGCGCGTCGACCGGCGTGCACGAGGCCGTCGAATTGCGCGACGGCGGCGCCGAGTACGGGGGGAAGGGCGTCCTCCAGGCGGTTGCGAACGTCAACGGCGAGATCGCCGACGCTGTCCGCGGGCGCGACGTCTTCGACCAGGAAGGGCTCGACCGCACGCTGATCGAGCTCGACGGGACGCCGAACAAGGGCCGCCTCGGCGCCAACGCGATCCTCGGCGTCTCGCTCGCGAGCGCGAAGGCGGCCGCCGGCGGCGCCGGCGCGTCGCTCTTCCGCCGGCTCGGCGGCGACGACGCGACCACGCTGCCGGTTCCCATGCTCAACGTGATCAACGGCGGCGTCCACGCCGACAACTCGATCGACCTGCAGGAGTTCATGCTCGTCCCGGCCGGGGCGGACTCGTTCTCCGAGGCGCTGCGGGTCGGGGCGGAGACCTACCACGAGCTGAAAAAGCTCCTCGCCGAGCGCGGGCTCTCGACGGCCGTGGGCGACGAGGGCGGCTTCGCGCCCGACCTCGAGTCGAGCGAGGTCGCGATCGAGGCGATCCTCGAAGCCGCCGAGCGGGCCGGGCACCGCGAGCGGGTGGCGATCGCCCTCGACCCCGCCTCGAGCGAGTTCTTCTCGGACGGCCGCTATCGCTTCGAGGGGCGCGAGCTCGCGCCGGAGGAGATGGCCGGCTTCTACGCCGACCTCGCCGACCGGTTCCCGCTCGTCTCGCTCGAGGACGGCAACGCCGAGGACGACTGGGACGGCTGGCGCGTCGCGACCGACCGGCTCGGCGACCGGCTCCAGCTCGTCGGCGACGACATCTTCGTCACGAATCCCGAGCGGCTGCGCCTCGGCATCGAGCGCGGTGTCGCCAACTCGATCCTCGTCAAGGTCAACCAGATCGGGACGCTGACGGAGACGATCGAGGCCGTGCAGCTCGCGCACGAGAACGGCTACACCGCCGTCATGTCCCACCGCTCGGGCGAGACCGAGGACGCGACGATCGCCGACCTCGCCGTCGCGCTAGGCACGGGCCAGATCAAGACCGGCGCCCCGGCGCGCACCGACAGGGTCGCGAAGTACAACCAGCTGCTCCGGATCGAGGAGGAGCTTGGTGACAGGGCGGTGTACCCCGGCTGGGACGCCTTCCCGCGCCGAGGCCGTTAGTACCCTGAGCCGCATGCCGATCGACCGCCGGACGAAGATCGTTGCGACTCTCGGGCCGGCGTCCGACTCGCGGGAGCGCCTGCGCGCGCTGCTCGAGGCGGGCGTCAACGCCGTTCGCTTCAACCTCTCGCACGGCACGCATGCGGAGCACTCCGAGCGGGCCTGGCTCGTGCGCGAGATCGCGTCCGAGCTCGGCCGCCCGGTCGCGCTCATCGCCGACCTCCAGGGGCCGAAGCTGCGGATCGGCGAGCTGGCCGAGCCGGTCGTCCTCCACACCGGCGACCGGATCACCGTCTGCGCCGAGGAGTCCGCGAGCGACAGCGAGCTCCCGATCGCGCCCGCCGTGATCGGGGACGTCCTCAAGCCGGGCCACGACGTGCTGATCGACGACGGCCTCGTCAGGCTTCGCGTCGACGAGGTCGAGGCCGGACGGGCGAGCTGTGCGGTCGTCGTCGGCGGCATCGTGAGCTCGCACAAGGGAGTCAACCTCCCCGGCGTGCCGGTGCCGATCCCGTCGCTCACGCGCAAGGACGTCGCGGACCTCGAGTGGGCGGTCGAGACCGGCGCGGATTTCGTGGCGCTTTCGTTCGTCCGGTCTCCGGCCGACGTGCGCGACCTGCGCGCGCTGCTCGAGCAGGCAGGCTCGCACGCGCACGTGATCGCGAAGATCGAGAAGGCGGAAGCGGTCGACGTGCTCGACGACGTCCTCGCCGAGGCCGACGCCGTGATGGTCGCGCGCGGCGACCTCGGCGTGGAGATCGGGCCGGCGCTCGTGCCGCTCGTCCAGAAGCGGATCATCCACAAGGCGCTCGAGCGCGGGAAGCCGGTGATCACGGCGACCCAGATGCTCGAGACGATGGTGCACTCGCCCGAGCCGACCCGTGCCGAGGCGAGCGACGTCGCGAACGCCGTTCTCGACGGCACCTCCGCGGTGATGCTCTCCGGCGAGACGGCCGTCGGCGAGTACCCGGTCGAGGCGGTCGCGTACATGGACCGGATCGCGCGGGCGGTCGAGCCGAGCCTCGACTACCGGCACGAGCTGCCGCAGGCGACCGACAACCCCACGATCGGCCAGGCGATGTCGAACGCCGCCTGCGACCTCGCCGAGGCGCTGCAGGCGAAGGCGATCCTCGTCCCGACGTTCACGGGGCGGACGGCGAACGCGGTCGCGCGGCTGCGGCCACGCCGCCCGATCGTCGCGCTCACGCACGTCGACTGGGCGATGCGCCAGCTCGCGCTCGAATGGGGGGTGACGCCGCTGCTCATCTCCGAGACCGGCGACGTGGAGGAGTTGTGGCGCCTCGCGGTCGAGGCGGCGCGCGACGCCGGCATCGTCGAGAGCGGCGACCGGCTCGTGATCACCGCGGGAACCGCGGTCAACATTCCCGGCACGACGAACGTGATCAAGGTCGACGTAGTCGTATAGCTCGGCCGCAGGACCGCGGGGCCGCAGGCAGAACTCCGGCGGCATGGCTCCGAGGAAGAAGCCGCGCCGGCGCGTCGGCGGCCCGATCGCCCGCCGCTGGTTCGCGGTGGGAGCGCTCGTCCTCGTCGGCCTTCTCTACTACCGGCCGCTGCACGACTACCTCGAGGCCAGGTCGCAGCGCTCGGTGCGAGTTGCGGCTGTCCGGCAGCTGCAAACCGAGCAGGCTTCGCTCCGGCAGCGGCTGCGCCGGCGCGTCGTCGCTCGTGGTCCTCGCGCGCGAGGCGCGGGCACTCGGCTACGTGCGGCCGGGCGAGCACGTCTTCATCGTCAAGGACATCCCGCAGTGGCGGCGCAGGCAGCATGCAGGAAGTCATGCTGCCTCCCGTGGTCACTGACGCTGATCGGGCCGTCGTAGCGCGCCAGCTGGGGCGGGAGCCGCGGACGCTCCGCCGGGTCGCGGTCCGCTGTCCTTTCGGCGCGCCGGCCGTGACCGAGCAGAGCCCGTACGACGCGGCGGGCGTGCCGTTCCCGACGACGTACTACCTCACGTGCCGCCATCTCGTCGCGGCGCTCTCGAGGCTGGAGGCCGCGGGAGGCGTCGAGCGCTGGACCGCGACGGCGCGCGCAGAGCCGGGCCTGGCCGCGAGCCTGGCGGCCGGGGACGAGGAGCAGCGTCGCCTGCGGAGGGAGCTCGCGGGCGAGGCGACCGGCACCGACGGCGGCGCATCGCTCGACTACGGCATCGGCGGGTCGCGCCGGAGCGGCAGCCTCAAGTGCCTCCACGCGCACGCCGCGTTCGCCCTCGCTCGCCCGGGCTACGAGCTCGGGGAGCGGATCCTCGCGGAGCTGGACCCGCGCTGGCCGGACCGGTGCTGCTCCCGATGAGCCGGATGCTGTGAGCCGGATCGCGATCGCCCGGCACGAGTGGGGGGACGGGACACGTCGACTCGAGGCCGCCCGCGACGACCCGCGCCGCTATCGGCAGCTGCTCGAGCTGCACGAGCTCGTCCTCGACGAGCTGCGCAAGCGGATCGGGCAGACGTACACGCTCGAGGAGCTCGTCGCCGTCTACGCCGAATCCGACCGCTGGGGGCGCGAGGTGCTCGACGATCGGGCGCCGGTGCCCGGTTGGCCGCGCGACCTGACCACCGTCCTCGCTGCCGCATTCGACACGTATCAGCGCGGCGCTATCGATTACGAACCATGAGGATGTGGGCAAAGACCCACATCCACGTGTAAAAAGAAGGAGTTTTGGACAAGTTCCCACCAATGGCCTACAGGGACGAAGCCGCGCGCCGCGACCCCGAGTGGCTCACGCTCGGACAGGCGGCTCGTTTCCTCGGCGTCGCCCAGAGCACGATCCGCAAGTGGTCGGACCAGGGTCGCGTGCCGGCCTTCTACACCCCCGGCGGCCACCGGCGGTTCCGGCGCGGGGACCTCGAGGCGTTCCTCGCCCGCTCAGGCCCGGGCCGCCAGCAGGCAGGCCCGGCCGTCCTCCTGGTCGACGACGACGAGCGGATGCGCGAGCTCGTCCGGATCGAGCTCGAGCGGGAGGGCTACGACGTGCAGGAGGCGGCGAGCGCGGACGAAGGGCTCGCCGCGATCGAGAGCCGCAAGCCGGAGCTCGTCCTCCTCGACGTGATGATGCCGCACGTCGACGGCTGGGAGATGCTGCGGCGGATCCAGGAGCAGCACGGAGCGGGCGCGATCCCCGTGCTGATGTTCAGCGGGCAGGTGGACGACGAAGCACGGCGGCAGGCCGCTACCGGCGGCGCCCGCGGCTTCGTCGGCAAGCCGTTCGACCTCGAAGAGCTCGTCGACCAGACGAAGGCGATAGTCCCGGTCTAGTCGCCGGCGCTCGCGTCGGGCGTGGCGCGAAGGAAGAACGCGATCGGCACGACCGCGGCGAGCGCGGCTGCGAAGACCACCATGGCCCATCGCGCCGAGGCTTTCTCCACGACGAGGCCGCTCACCAACGGTGCGAGCGCGGCAAGCGCCGTCGCAACCTGCAGGATCCCGTTGTTGACGCGGCCGTGCAGGGCGGGCGGCGTCCGCCGAAGCATCATCGAGAAGAGCGCCGCGTTCGTCGCCGGCGACAGCACGAGCGGCAGCGCCAACGGGATCGCGACGGCCGGTGACGGCAGGACGAAGGCCGCGACGAGCATCATGAGCGCGCCGAAGACGGTCAGGACGACGAGCGACTGACGCACCGAAAGGCGGCTCCCGATCCGAGGCGCAAGGACGGCGCCGACGATGCCGCCGACCATGATCACCGCCTCCGCGACGCCGATCACGGTCGCGGAGACGCCGTTGCGCCGGAGCCCGATGATGACGGTGAAGATCGCCCCGCTGAAGGCGAAGTTGATCAGGGGCGCCTGGATCAGGACGGCGCGCAGGAGCGAGTCCTCCCAGAGGTGCCTCAGGCCGTCGAACGCCTCCGCCCAGAGGCCGCGCCGCGACCCGGCCTCGGCAGGCTGCGTCGCGAAGACGCCCGTGAGCCGGCGGGAGGTGAAGACCGAGACCCCGTAGGAGACCGCGTCCGCCGCGAAGGGGAGAGCGCGGCCGAGCCCGTAGAGGAATCCTCCGAGGACGGGCCCGACGAGGTTGGCCGCGTACTGGCGGCCCTCGGTCACCGCCCAGGCCGTCTCGAGCTGCTCGTCGGCGACGATCAGCGGTAGCGCAGCCATCGACGCGGGCGTGAAGAGCGTGTCGCCGACCCGGTCGATCACCGCGACGACCATGACGACGGGCCACGCCACGGCATCCGTTGCGACCAGCACCGCCAGCGCGGCGAGCGCGACGGTCCGCACGGCGTCGGAGAGGACCATCGTCCGGCGGCGATCGAGCCGGTCGGCGAGAGCTCCTGCAGGCAGCCGCACGGCGAAGGCCGACGCGCTCGCCGCGGTCCCGACCGCGCCGGCGATCAGCGCCGAATGCGTGAGGGCGAGCACGAGCAGCGGGTAGGCGATCGACCCGATCTGCGACCCGAGATCGGACAGGACCTGCCCGATCCAGACCAGCCTGAAGTTGCGGTTCCCCCGCAGGGCGCTCAGGGCGGCGGGTGCGCGCCCCGGATCCGGAGCCGTCGTCAAACGAGCTCGGACTGGACCTAGGGCAGGTCTTCCGCCGTTCGGAGCAGGCCCGACCCGAGGAGCCCCAGCGCCGCGAGCAGGCTGATGTAGATCCCGATTCCGCGGCCGGTCGAGACGAAGTACGTGTCCGGCACGGAGAAGAGCCGGATGAGCACGAAGATGACGGCGAGCGCCCCGAGCGCGATCAGCAACAGGCGGTCAGGGACGGCGGCCGGCAACACGATCCCGGCCTCCCGCGACGCTTCGAGGATGAGGGTGGCGAGCCCGATGAAGAAGACGAGCTTGCCGACCGCGCCCGTGTGCCAGCCGGTCACCGCCAGCGTGAGGCCGTTCGGCAGCGTCCCGGCGTACCAGTCGGTGAACACGGAGATCGTGAGGACGAGCGCCGAGACCCACGCGACCCGCGTGCCCCAGCTCCCCACGATCGGCATCGCGCGCTCGGGCCGCGGCGGCCGCTCCTGCGGCGAGGTCCGGAATGGGCGGGCCGGCTCGGGCGTTTGCACACGAGCAGTATGGGCAAAGAAGCGCACCGGGCGCGCGCTGTGCGGGCCCTCTCCGAGGACAAGAGGCGGTGGACGAGGTAGGGGTCGAGGTCGAGGAGTCGGCGACGCCCGCTGGCCCGGCGCCGCTCGAGGTGGCGCTCGACGAGCCGGGATTCGTCGATTTTGCCGTCGCCGGAAGCGCGGCGGCGGGCGAATTTCGCTGCGCGGAATGCCGCTACGGGGCGGTCGTGCAGCGCGTCCTGCCGCAGTGTCCGATGTGCGGCGGCACCGTCTGGGAGAGCCGCGGGCCGCTCGTCGTCGACTGAATTCGCGCCCCATCGGCAGTGCCGCGCCGGAATACTTCCGCACCATGAGCAGCACGCTCGACGTCCGCGTCCCCGCTCCGTCGCTCGCGATCCTCGTGCGCGCGGTCTCGGCCGCCGCGGCGTCGACGAGCTCGTCCGCCGCGCTGCGCGCGCTCGCGGACGCGGCGCGGGCCGTGTCGTCCGCTCACGTTGCCGTCATTCGCGCTCCCGACGAGAGCGGGGAGAGGCTCGAGGCGGTGGCGGTCGCCGCGCCGCAGACGCTCGCGGCCGAGCTCGAGGGAAGCCTGCTGCCGGCTGCGGAGCTCCCCGGCGCGCCGCTCGACGACCTCGCCCGGGCGCCGGCCGCGACGCGGCGGCTCGCCGACCGCATCGGCGCCTCGAGCCTCCTCCTCGTTCCCGTGCGCGCCGACGGCATCGCAGTCTCGCTCGAGCTGTTCCGGCCCGGCGAGCCGTTCGGCGCCGAGCAGCGACTCGCCGCGGAGCTGTGCGCGGCCCAGGCGGCGCTCGTGCTCCGCGCCTTTGCGACGCCCGGCGACGCCTCCTCACTCGCGCGGCCTGCCCTCGAGCTGGCCGGAGAGGCGCTTGCCGCCGCCGTCCACGAGCAGGACGCCGCCGCGGAGGTCGTCCGCCTCGCCGCCGGCGTCGCCGGGGCGTCGGCCGCGATCCTGTGGGAGAAGGGCGGCGACGGGCTCGTGGCCGGCGCGTCGTGGGGCCTCGAAGCGAGCGGCAGTCTCGGTGCTGCGCGCGAGGTCGCCGAGCGCACGCTCGCCGAGCCGGGGCCGGTCCAGGCGCACGTGGCCACGGGGCTCCCCCGGAATTGCGGCGTCTCGACGACGCTTCCGCTCGGGAGCCCGCCGCTGGGCGTCCTCCAGCTGCTCCATCCTGCGGGTGAGGAGCCGGACGCCGAGCAGCTCACGCGCCTGGCGACCTTCGGCGTGCGCGCAGCGCAGGCGCTGCGGTCGGGCGAGCGCGCCCGGCTGCTCGCGCTCGAGCTCGAGCGGACGCGAGCGTTGCTCGAGGTGATCGCCCAGGCGACGGCGGAGCTCTCCGTCTCGCACACGCTCGAGACCGCCGTCGAGCGGGTCGCCGAGCTGCTGCGCGTGGACAGAGTCGCCGTCTATCTGCGCGCCGGAGGAGACGGCGAGCTCGAGGAGGCCGTCAGCCGAGGGCTGGCGGGCCCGCACGCGCGGGTCGCGGACCGGCTGCTCGATGTCGCGCTCGGCCCCTCGCGCGATCGAGGGGTGCTCGAGGTCGCCGACGTCGTGAACGATCCGAAGCTCGCCGACATTGCCGCGCCTGCCCGGGAGACCGGGATCGGCTCGGCTCTCGCGGTCCCGCTCGTGGCCCGCGGCGACGTCGTCGGGCTCCTCGCCGTGTATCCGTCCGGGCGGCCCGAGGCGGACGAGCACGAGACGGCGCTGCTCGCGGCGCTCGCCGGGCAGCTGGCGGTCGCCGTCCAGAACGCGCAGTTGCACGAGCAGGCGACGCGGCTCGGCGAGGAGCGGGAGGCGGCGCTCGCGAACGAGCGGGCTTCGGCGCGGCGTCTTCGGGCGCTCTACGAGGTCTCGCGCTCCTTCGCCCAGAGCCTCTCGCTCGAGGAGACGCTCGACGCGCTCGCCCGCACGGTGGTGGAGGTGCTGGATCTCGACGCCGCCGTCGTGCGGATGCCGGACGAGCGGCGCGAGCAGCTCCTGGCGCGCGCGATCCACATCCGCGACCCGCAGCTCGCCGAGCCCGTTCGCACCGTGCTGGTCCAGCCCGTGCCGTTCGGCCAGCGGCACGTGCAGCGGCTCTTCCGCGACCGTCACGGCTTCCGGCTCAGGCCCTCCCGCGAGTCGGCCGACCAGTTCCTGCCGGCGCTCGAGCCGTTCCTCGAACGGGGCTGGACCGGGGCCGTCGTCCCCGTGGCCCTGCAGGCCGAGGTGCTCGCATCGCTCGGGATCTTCTCCTTCCGGCCCGGCAGCCCGCTCTCGGACGAGACGGTCGACGCGGCGACGGCGATCGCGGCCCAGGTCGCCCTCGCGATCGACAACGCGCGGCTCTACCAGCAGCAGAAGCAGTTCGCCGACACGATGCAGCGGTCGCTCCTGCCGCGCTCGCGCCCCGTCGTCGCCGGCCTGGAGGTGGGCGAGGTGTACGAGCCGTCGGCTCGCGTGGAGGTCGGCGGCGACCTCTACGACTTCCTCGCGCTGGAGGACGGGCGGCTCGCGGTCGTGCTCGGAGACGTGACGGGCCACGGAGTCGACGCCACGGCGGACATGGCGATGGCGAAGTTCGTCTTCCGGTCGCTCGCGCGCGAGCATCCCGAGCCGGCCGACTTCCTCTCGGCCGCGAACGAGGTGATCTGCAGCGAGATCGCCCCCGGCAAGTTCATCAGCATGAGCTACGTCGTCGTCGACGGCGAACGCGGCACGGTCGCCGGCGCGAGCGCGGGCCATCCGGCGCCGCGGATCGTGCTCGCGGACGGCTCGATCCGGACGCTCGAGGCGCACGGCCTCGTGCTGGGGATCGACGGCGGCCAGGAGTACACGGAGTCGCACGTCGAGCTGCCGTCCGGCGCCTCGCTCGTCCTCTTCACGGACGGCGTCATCGAGGCCCGCCGGGACGGCGAGTTGTACGGAGACGACCGGCTCGACGCGCTGCTCGTGGAGCGGCGAGAACTGCCGGCGCGCGCTCTCGCGTCCGCCGTCGCCGAGGACGCGCGCGGGTTCGCGGGCGGCGACCTCTCCGACGACCTCGCCGTCGTCGTGATCCACCGCGCGTGACGGCTCACTGACGGAGGCTTTGCGGCCTGAAGCTAGAATCCATGCGTCCGTGGCCCGGCGCGTCGGTCTAATCCTCTGTCTCGTCGTGTGCGCTCTCGGCGCCGGCGCAAGCCTCGCGCGCGCGGACGGGACGCCGCCGCCGACGACGATCCCGGACGGAGTGCTGATCGGCTCGGTCGCGGTCGGCGGGATGACGTCCGACGACGCAACGGCTGCAGTGCAGACGGCGTACTTCGCGCCGCTCGTCGTCCACGTCGGCCATCGCAACGTCTCGGTCTCGCCGCATCACTTCCACACCGCCGTCGACGTCGCCACCGCTGTCCAGACGGCGCTCACGGCCGCACCCGACACCGTCGTCCCGCTCACGCCCGCCTACGACATGCAGCGGATCGTCAAGTGGGTGCGCACACTTGCGAGCAAGACCGATCGCGCGCCCGTCGCCGGCACGGTGATCCTGCGCAGCAGCCGTCCGGTGCTGACGCACTCGCATCCGGGGCGCGCGCTCGTGAAATTCGCAACGCGGATGCACATCCGGGCCGCCATCGTCGGCGGCACCCGGACGACGATTCTCGCGCCGCTGAAGACGCTCGCGGCCACGGCCGCGAAGGCGACGCCGATCATCGTCATCCACCGCGGCTCGAACCGGCTCTACCTCTACAACGGCATCCGCTTCGTGCGGGCCTTCCCGGTCGCGACCGGTCAGGCGGCGTGGCCGACGCCGCTCGGCCGCTTCCAGATCGTCGTCAAGCAGGTGAACCCATGGTGGTTCCCGCCCACCCAGGACGCGTGGGCCGCAGGGGCCAAGCCCGTGCCGCCCGGGCCGGGCAACCCGCTCGGCACGCGCTGGATGGGGCTGAGCGCGCCCGGCGTCGGCATCCACGGCACCAGCGAGCCGTGGTCGATCGGGCACTCCGAGTCGCACGGTTGCATCCGGATGCAGATTCCGGCAGCCGAGTGGCTGTTCACCCGCGTGCAGATCGGGACGCCGGTCTTCATCATCCCGGCCTAGCCGCGACCGTGCGGGGCGGGCTGAAGCTCGGAGCGCAGGCCCTCGCGGTGGCGGGGGTCGGAGTGCTTGCGACGCTGCTCGTGTGGAATCTCACGCATCAGACGCCGCCGCCGAAGGTGGGAGCGCCGGCGCCGGCCTTCTCGCTGCGGCGCCTGAGCGGGGAGGGCGATGTCTCGCTGAGGTCTCTGCGCGGCAAGACGGTCGTGCTCAACTTCTTCGCCTCGTGGTGCGACCCGTGCAAGCGCGAGGCGCCGGTGCTCGAGCAGCTGTGGCGGCAAGACCGGGCTCACGGCCTCGTCGTGCTCGGCATCGACGCGAACGACGCGCGCGGTGACGCGCGGAAATTCGTGCAGAAGCACGACCTCACGTACCCGGTGGTGTTCGACCACGACGGCGCGGTCGCGTCCGATCGCTACGGCATTCAGGACCTGCCGGTGACGTACGTCCTCAATCCGAGGGGGAGGATCGTCGGCGGCCAGATCCTCGGTCCAGTGAACGAGCACGTCCACTCGGAGGCGCTGTCCCGCTACGTCAACGCGGCCCTGAAGTCGTGACGGGGCGGCTGCGGCTCACCGCCCAGCTGTTCGGGCTTGCGTGCGTCGCCGGGCTGCTCGCGCTCCTGGTGTGGAAGCTCGCGCACCAGCAGCATGCGCCGCACGTCGGCGCGGTGGCGCCCGCATTCACGCTGCGCCGGCTCGAAGGCCCCGGGAAGCTGTCGCTTGACTCGTTCCGGGGACGCCCGGTCGTGCTGAACTTCTGGGCGTCGTGGTGCGAACCGTGCAAGGGTGAGGCGACCGTGCTCGAGCGTGACTGGACGCGTTACCGCGGCCGCGGCGTCGTCTTCCTCGGCGTCGACTACCACGACCTCGCGCCCGACGCCCGCCGCTTCGTCAGTGCTCATGCGCTGACGTTCCCGATGCTCGAGGACGGCTCGGGCAGCGTCACGGGCAGCTACGGGATCCATCAGGTGCCGGAGACGTACGTCCTCAACCGGCGGGGCCGGATCGTCGCGCACCTAGCCGGCCCGATCACGGCTCCCGGCTTCCGCAGCGAGTTCAGCAGCGCCCTCGCGAAAGCTGCCGCGGCGTGACCCTCCGTTTCCTCGCTGTCGTCGTGGCCGCGCTCGCCTTCGCGGGGCCGGCGGCCGCGGCGTCCTGCGCGCATCCGCGCACGACGCTCGCACACCTCGAGGGCCAGATCATGTGCCCGACCTGCCACACGACGCTCGACCAGTCCGACTCCGCAGCCGCCCGGCAGATCGAGGCGTACATCTCTCAGCGGATCGCCCAGTGCGCGACGGTGCACCAGATCGAGTCGGAGCTCGTCGCGAACTACGGGCCGGCGATCCTCGCGGCGCCGCCGCACAAGGGCTTCGACCTGCTCGCGTGGTGGCTGCCGATCGTGGGCGTGCTCGCGGGCGCGGTCGTCCTCGCGGTCGGCGTCTGGCGCTGGAGTCGCCGACGGGAGCCCGAGGAGGCGGAGCCCGAGGCATCCGGGCTCGACGAGGAGACGGAGCGCAAGCTCGACGACCTCCTGGCACGCTTCGACTGATGGGCGGGCGGCTCGGCATCGCCTTCGCCGCGGGGTTCGTCTCGGTCGTCCTGCCGTGCGTCCTGCCCCTTGTCCCGGGGTACCTGGCGGCCCTCTCGAGCGTCGAGGCGGGCCGGCTCGGCGAGCGGGGGATGGCCCGGCGCGTCGTCGTCTCGAGCATCCCCTTCATCTTCGGGTTCACAGTCGTCTTCGTAGTCCTTGGCGCCGCCGCGGCGGCGATCGGCAGCGTGGTCTCGGGGAACGCCCGCACCGAGATCGCCGGCTTCATCCTCGTCGTGCTCGGCCTCGCGTTCATGGGCCTCCTGCCGGTGCCGGAGCGCGTGCTGGCGCCGGGGCTGCTCACCGGCGCCCGCCGGCGTGGGTCGGGTGCGCTCCTCGGCGGGGCGTTCGCCGTCTGCGCCGCTCCGTGCATCGGCAGTGTCCTCGGCGCGGTTCTCGTGCTCGCGAGCACGAGCGGCACGGTGCTGAAGGGGACGGTGCTCCTCGCCGCCTACGCGCTCGGCCTGGGCGCCGCGTTCGTCGTCGCGGGCCTCGCGTTCGCCCGTGCGATGGGCGCCTTCCGCTGGCTGCGCGACCGATACATGCTGATCCAGGTCGCGAGCGGCGTCGTCCTCGTCGTTCTCGGCCTGCTCCTGTTCCTGGACCGCGAGTGGTGGCTCCAGGTGGCGGTCAACCGCGCGCTGATCGACCTCGGCCTCGCGAAGCCCTAGCCATGTCCCACCAGACCCTGTCTTTCCTCGTAACACAGTGTTACAAGGTGAGGTTTGGTGGGTCGAGGGCGAGCGAGCCCGCCGCGACGCGGGCCCGGGCGGCCTCCACCTGGGCGAGGACATGTGCGACGGCGACGCCGCGATGCTCGGGCGCGTAAGGCCCGAGCCGGCGGGCCGCCTTCTCGAGCTGGCTCGCGGTCGCCACCGGACGGCCGCGGCCCGCCTGGTACCAGGCGACGGCGACGTGGACGAGTCCCTGTAGGAAGTCCCGCTCCTCCGCGGGCGCTGCGCGCCAGGCCTGCTCGAGCTCCTCGTGCGCCTCGAAGTAGCGCCCCGCGCGAATTTCGTCCAGTCCTCTCTTGAATGCGGTGTCCACTCCGTTCTAACCTTGCGCCGTGGCGACCGTCCTGCTGTGTGGGGTCGATCTCTTCATCCGGGGGAAGCTCGAGGCGCTCCTCCCGCGTCATCGTCTCATCACCGTCGACCACACGGAGGATCCGGACGTCGTCCTCGCCGACGTCTCGCGTGTCGATCCGGAGGAGGTCGCGGACGCGTATCCGGACATCCCGATCGTGGGCTTCACGAACCACACGGACACGTCCGGGCTCCGCGCAGCGCACGCCGCCGGCTTCGACCAGGTGCTCGCGAAATCGGCGCTCGACGAGCGGATCGGAGAGCTCGTGGCGGAGCTCGCAGGATCTCCTGAGCCCTGACGGTTGGCGGCGCAGCAGCGCCCGGCCGCTATCTACAGTAGGGCTCGTGACCTACATCATCGCCGAGCCCTGCATCGACATCAAAGACCTCTCCTGCGTCGACGTCTGTCCGGTCGACTGCATCCACCAGGCGGGCCGGATCCTCGTCATCGACCCGGAGGAGTGCATCGATTGCGGCGCCTGCGAGCCCGAATGCCCGGTCGAGGCGATCTTCCCCGAGGACGCGCTCCCCGACAAGTGGAACGCGTTCGTCGAGATCAACTACGCCTACGACAAGGGCATGGACGTGGTCAACCAGCTGACCGACAAGTACGCAACCGAGCACAACGTCCAGAACGAGCCGATCGAGTAGAGGCGCCCAGGGGCGTGAACCCGCAGACGCTCGACCACGTCGCCTACTGGCTCGCCGATCGCGATGCCCTCGCGGACTTCGCGGTGCGGAATCTCGGCATGCACTTGGTCGACCGCACGGACGCCTTCACGCTCGTGGGCGCCGACGCGCGGCGGGGCAAGCTGACCCTCTTCGCTGCGGAGGCGCCGCGCGAGCGCGGCGCGCTCGAGCACGTCGCGCTGCGCGTGGGAGACCTCGAGCGGGCGCTCGCCGAGCTGCCCGACGGCCTCGACGTCGAGCGCCGGCGCGAGGGCGAGGCGTATTTCGAGCTCGGCGAGGGCGTCGCGCTCGGCCTCGTCGAGGCGGAGACGGATCTCGACTACGACCTCGACCACGTCGCGCTCCGGTCAGCCGACCCCCAGGCGACGGCGTCGGAGTACGGCTCCCTCGGCTTCCGTGCAGCCGCGCCCGGGCGGTCCGGGTGCCCGCGGGTCGAGGTGGGCGGTGCTTTCATCGAGTTCCAGCCTGGCGAGCCCGGTGCGCCGGAGCGGCCGCTCCTCAACCATCTCGCCGTGCTCGTCGACTCGGCTGAGGAGCACCTCGCTGCCGCGCGCGACCTCGGAGTCGAGGTCGACGACTTCGTCGACGCGCCCAACACGCTCGCGGTCTTCGTCTGGGGGCCGGAGCGCGTGCGGATCGAGTACGTCGAGCACAAGCCGACGTTCTCGCTGACCTGAGTTGCGCGTCACCGTCGCGGGCGCGGGCATGGCGGGGCTCGTGGCCGCCGCGCGCCTCCGCGAGCTCGGCCACGAGCCACGTGTGGTCGAGAAGGGGACGCGGGCCGGCGGCTCGCTGCTCCTCTCCTCGTGCGTCGTCTGGCGGCATCTGGAGTGGGCGCGCTTCCGCGCCGAGTGCCCGGGCGGCGACGAGCGGCTGCAGCGGCTGATCTGGGAGCGGCTCGACGACGCGCTCCGCTGGCTCGAGTCGCTCGGGGCGGAGCCGGTCTGGCGCGACACCGAGAACCCGCTCACCACCGGCCGGCGCTACGACCCCGGCGCGCTCACGCGGCTTCTCGCGGGGGCTGCCGGCGAGCTGGAGCTCCGGATGCCCCTGCCGGACGGGGCCGAGCCGCCTCTCCTCCTGGCGACCGGCGGCTTCCCCGTTCGCCTGGCGCGGGAGCGCGGGCTGCTTCTGCGCGCAAATCCGTGGAGCGAGGGTGACGGCCTCGACTTCGCCGTGGCCCGCGGTGCGGCGACCACTGCCGCAATGGACGAGTTCTACGGCCGCGTCATGCCGGCTCCGCCGGCGCGGATGCGGGAGGAGGACTTCGTGCCGCTCGCGCAACTCTACGGCCGCGAGGCGCGCATCTTCACGGACGACTGGCGCGAGATCACGCCGCCGGAGGTCGCCTGGCACGAGAACGATCTCGCCCAGCTCGTCGGCCCTCGCGCCTGGTACGTCGTCACCAAGACGAACGAGCGCATCGAGAAGGCACGGGCGGCCGGCGGCACGGTCGTCGAGCGGGAGGACGGGACGCTCGCCGTTCACGTCGCGGGAGCGGTGACCCACACGATCGGCGGCCTGCAGGTGGACGAGCAGGCGCGCGTCGGCGGCGCCGACGGTCTCTGGGCTGCGGGAGTGGACGCCGGCGGCGTCGCGACCGGCGGCTACGCGAGCGGCCTCGCGCAGGCGCTCGTGCTCGGCCTCGCGGCGGCCGAGTCGATCGTCGCTGCGGCTACGAGCTAGGCGTCCAGGTAGGCGCAGACGCGGCGGTCGCCGGGCAGCGGCGACGGCGCGAGCTTCGTCACGCGCAACTGCTTGCCGTCGACCTCGACCTGGCTCCCGACGGCCGGCGCGTCGCCGTCCTGCTCGACGAGCTCGTAGCCGGACGGTTTCCAGACGAAGAGGAGGTGTTGCTGGGCGCCTTCCACCGCGCGGAAGATTAGTTGTCGGCCGGTTGGCCGCGCAGCTCGAGGCTCATCGTCGTGCCGCCGACGTCGTGCTCGAGCGTGAACGTGGCGCCCAGCGTGCGCGCCCGCTCCCCGAGCACCTCGAGCGCCCGCCGGCGGCGCTCTGTGGGCGCGTCGTCCCGGATCACGAGCCGCAAGGCTCCCGGCGCGTCCGCGGTGGCCGTGACCTCGAAGCGGGAGGGCGGGCCGCGGCGGATCGCCTCCTCGAGCGCCTCGCGGACGATCTGGTAGAGCGCCGCCTGCGTCCGCTCGCCGAGCGCGTCGATCATCGCCACGTCGAGCGAGACTTCGATCCCGTGCTCGCGGCAGCGCGATTGCGCGAGAGCGTCGACGGCCGCGGTGAACCCATGGTCGCGCAGCGCCACGGGCTCGAGGTTGAACGAGAGGTCGCGGAGCTCGCCGACGGTCGTCCGCGTCCGTGAGAGCGCGCGGTCGAGGATCTCGAGGGCCTGGCCCTGCTCGCCGCGCCGGATCAGGTCGAGCGAGGCGTCGAGCATGAGCGCGACACCGGCGAGCGACTGCACCGGCCCGTCGTGGAGGAAGAGGGCGATCCTGCGCCGCTCGTCCTGCTCGGCCCCGAGGACCTGTTCCGCCAGCTCACGGTCGGTGTCGGCGGCCACCGTCGGCTCAGTCGATGATCGCTTCGCGCAGCGCGATCGCGACTGCGTGCGTACGCGTGTCGGCCTCGAGCTTGGCGAGGATGTGGCGGACGTGGCTCTTCACGGTCTCCTGGCTGATGAAGAGCTGCGTCGCGACGTCGGCGTTGGACATTCCGTCCGCGAGGAGCTGCAGGATCTCGCGCTCCCGCGCCGTGAGCATGTCGTCCTTCTCGCGGCCGGTCAGGAAGGCGGGCATGAGCGCCGGGTCGACGTAGCCCTCGCCGCTCGCGACCTTCTCGATCGCGCGCAGCAGCGTCTCGTGCGGCGCCTCCTTGAGGACGTAGCCCTTCGCGCCTGACTCGAGGCCCCGGCTGAGGAGGCTGCGCTCGCTGTAGGCCGTGAAGATGAGCACCGAGCTGTCCGGCACCTTCTCCAACAGGGCTTTCGTCGCCTCGAGCCCGTCCATGTCGGGCATCCGGACGTCCATGATCACGACGTCGGGGCGGCGGCGCACGGCGAGCGCGACAGCGGTTTCTCCGTCGCCCGCCTCGCCGATCACGCGGATGTGCGGCGCCCGGCTGAGCGACAGCCTGAGCCCTTCGCGCACGACCTCGTGGTCGTCGACGATCAGGCAGGTGATCTCGGGCGTGGCCACAGGGCGAAGATCATAGAGCGGCCGTCAGAGATCACATAGTCGCAAGCCGCAGCTGCTCGGCCACGGCGGCGGGCTCGAGGCGGTTCCGACGCCTGTCGCGGACGCCGTGGCTGTGCGCCAGCGCCCGCACGCGTTCGCGCACGGGGTCGGCCTCGCGGCGGGGGAGATAGGCGCCTCGGCGGTACAGCCGCTCGTATTTCGGGAGCAGCTCGGGCCAGTCGCTCTCGAGCGCGGCGAGGAAGTGCTCGCGCGTCCCGGGTCGGAGGTAGAGGAGGTTCGCCCAGATCCCGGTCGCTCCCGCCGCGCGCGCCTCCCGCACGACCTCGGCCAAGAGCTCGGGCCGGTCGCTCAGCCCGGGCAGGATCGGCGCCATCCCGACGCCCGCGTCCACCCCCGCCTCCACGAGCCGCGCGAGCGCCCGCAGCCGCTGGCGCGGCGGCGCCGTCCCCGGCTCGGTCCGGCGCCAGATCTCCTCGTCGAGCGTCGGCACCGAGAACGTGACCGAGACGCGGGCGCGCCGCGCCGCCTCGGCGAGGACGTCCACGTCGCGCACTATCAGCGGGCCGCGGGTGATGATCGAGAACGGGCTCGCCGCCTCCGCGAAGGCCTCGATGCAGGCGCGCGTGAGCCGGTAGCGGCCCTCCGCCGGC
Organism: uncultured Actinomycetes bacterium; assembly: GCA_963825805.1. Lineage (GTDB taxonomy): Bacteria > Actinomycetota > Thermoleophilia > Gaiellales > Gaiellaceae > Palsa-739. The sequence continues at coordinate 61,559 of CAWGVE010000017.1, forward strand.
TGGTACGGATCGGTCGCAGCGCCGACCGCGACCGGCTCGCGGCGCCAGGAGGGGCGGGCGAGCTCGCGCCGCAGCACCTCGGCGACGTTCGTCTTGACCCGGATACTCGAGCCGTAGCGGTCGTCCCACGGCCGGTCGGCGCGGGCCTCGAAAGCGCGGACGTAACAGAACGTGCAGCGGTGGGCGCAACCCATGTACGGATTGAGCGAGAAGGCGAACGGCATGCCGCGCACGCGGTTGAGGGCGCTGCGGCAAGGCTCCTCCCGGTACTGGGCTCGCATCCCTGCCGAGCATAGCGAACATATGTTCGTGTACGCGGGAGCGACCGGAGGCACCCCTATACTCCGGCCGGCGAGTTGGACGAGAAACCTCCTAGTACCTACGCCCTCGAGGTGAGGGCGTGACACTTTTCCTTGAGCTGGTCGGGGTCGCGATCCTGATCGCGCTCAACGCCTTCTTCGTGGCGGCGGAGTACGGCCTCGTCACGGCCAGGCGCACGCGGATCATCGAGCTGCAGCACCAGGGGAACCGGCGGGCGCGCGACGTCCTCCGGATCACCGCCGATCCCGGCCGGTTCATCGCCGCGATGCAGCTCGGCGTCACGCTCACGTCGCTGGCCATCGGTGCCGTCGGCGAGGCGACGCTGTCGCGCGAGTTCGACAAGTGGATGGCCACCGCCCTCGCAATCGTCCTCGCCTACGCGATCCTGAGCTTCTTCCACGTCGTCTTCGGCGAGCTCGTGCCCAAGGGCGCGGCGCTCGGGCACCCGGAGGGGACGGCCCTCTGGGTCTCGGCGCCGGTCCGTGGCTTCTTCGTCGTCTTCGGCCCGGTCATCTGGCTGCTGCGGCGGGCGACCGAGCTCATCCTCCACGGCTTCGGCCTCCAGCCGCCGGGCGCCGAGCGTGAGGTCCATTCCGAGGCGGAGCTGCGGATGCTCGTCTCCCGCTCCGAGCGGCAGGGACAGATCGAGGAAGACGAGCGGGCGATGATCGACAAGGTCTTCGTCTTCGGCGACAAGGACGTCGCCGACGTGATGGTTGCGAAGCCGGACGTGGCCGCCGTCTCGATCGACCTGCCGCCCGAGGAGGCGCTCGCCGTCGTGCTCGACTCGCCGTACACACGCTATCCGGTTTACCGGGAGTCGCTCGACGACATCGTCGGTGTCCTCCACGTGCGTGACCTCTTCAGCGGGATCCACGACCGCGGCCTCGGGGAGCTCGAGCTCGAATCGCTGCTGCGGCAGGCGTACGTCGTTCCCGAGACGAAGGACCTCGCGTCGCTCCTGCAGGAGTTCCGGCGCACGAACCAGCACTTTGCCGTCGTGGTGGACGAGTACGGGGCGATGGTCGGGATCGCGACGCTCGAGGACTTGCTCGAGGAGATCGTGGGCGAGATCGAGGACGAGTTCGACGTCCCCGAGGAGCAGGTGGAGCAGATCGGCGAGGACTCGTACCGGGTAGACGGGATGTATTCGATCGACGACTTCAACGAGCGTTTCGGCACCGACCTGCCGGACGAGGACTTCCACACCGTCGGCGGGTTCGTCTTCGGCCAGCTCGGGCGGGCCCCCGAGCCCGGGGACGACGTCTCCCACGACGGCGTGCGGTTCGACGTGCTCGAGGTGGAGGGCAACCGGATCGAGCGGATCGCGGTCACGTTCCTCGAGCGTCCCCAGCGGCGCGACGAGGCCGCGGATTACGTGGACGAAGACGAGCTCGAGTAGCCGCCGGCGTTATTGGCGCGAAGTTGGCACGCCTCGCCCTTGACAAGGAGCCGCGTCTCCTAGGCGGTGTCGGACACCGGAAGTTGCGCGATCGAACCGTTCTCGATCGTCCAGGCGGCGAGCTCGTCGCGGGCGACCGAGTAGATGAGATACGGGCGGCCCTGCCAGAGGCCGACGTTCTCGACGTCGGTGCGCGAGGGGCGGGGAGGGGCCGAGACGTGCGAGTGGACGACGGCGAGCTCGTATCCCTCGTCCTCGAGGAACCAGAGCTCGGGAGCCACCTCTAGCTCGAAGCGGTACGGCGACCCGGCGGCGTTGCGGCCCGGCTCGTATCTGATCGCGATGCCGTCCTGAAGGACGAGTAGCCCGCAGCTCTCGTTGGGCAGCTCCTCCCGGGCGTGCTCTTCCACAGCCCGGCGCGTAGCGGCGGGCACTACCACCACAGCTTGCTCTCGTCGATCTGCCCGTCGTCCCAGAAGCTCGCGGAGAGGTACTTCCAGCCGCCGTCGGCGAGGACGCAGACGACGACTCCTTCCTCGCGCTCGGCGGCGAGCCGACGTGCGACGTGGAGCACGGCGCCTCCCGAGACGCCGGCGAAGACGCCCTCGTGCTCGAGAAGCGCCCGGACGCCCGCGACCGCGTCCTCGTTCGAGACCAGCAGCTTCCGGTCGAGCCGCGTGACGTCGAGGATCGGCGGGACGTAGCCGTCGTCGAGCGACCGCAACCCCATCACCGGGTCGCCCGGAAGCGGCTCGGCGGCGGCGACGACGACGTCGGGGAAGCTCTCCCGTAACCGCTCGCCGGCGCCCATCAGCGTCCCGCCCGTGCCGAGGCCGGCGACGAAGACGTCGACCCGCTCCAGCGCCTCCGCGATCTCGGCGCCGGTGCCGGCGTAGTGGGCGCGCGGGTTCGCCTCGTTCGCGTACTGGAACGGCATGAAGTACCGCGGCTCGCGCTCCGCTAGCTCGAGCGCAAGGCGGACGGCGCCGTTCGAGCCCTGCTCGCCCGGCGACTCGACGATCGTCGACGCCGTAGAGGCGCAGGAGGCGCCGCCGCTCTTCGGTCGCGTTCTCGGGGAGGACGCACGTGAGCCGATAGCCCTTGAGCTTCGCGACGAGCGCGAGCGCGATCCCCGTGTTGCCGGACGTGGGCTCGAGCAGCTCGCGGCCGGGCTCGAGCTCGCCCGCCGCTTCCGCGGCCTCGACCATGGCGAGCGCCACGCGGTCCTTGATCGAGCCGGTCGGGTTCTGGCCCTCGAGCTTCGCGTACAGCCGTACCGAAGGCTTCGGCGCGAGCCGGGGCAGCTCGACGAGCGGGGTATTGCCGACGAGGTCGAGAAGCGAGCCGGCTGTGCGGAGGCTAGAGCCCACCGGCCATGGCGGGGAGGAGGATCACGGTGGAGCCGCGGTCGACCGACGTGTCGAGGCCCTCGAGCGTCCGCACGTCCTCGCCCTCGACGTACACGTTGACGAACGGCGCGATCTCGTCGTCCTCCACGAGCTGCGAGCGCAACCCGGGAAAGCGCGCCATCAGGTCGTCGAGCAGCTCGCGCACGGTTCCGCCCTCGGCGGGAACCTCACGCACGCCGCCGACCTCGCCGCGCAGCTGGGGCGGAATCCGAACGCGGCTCATGCGTGCGCCGGCCTTCCGCTGCAGAACTCCACGTAGTCGACGTACTCGGTGATCGTGGGCGAATCGCCGCACACCGGGCAGTTCGGGTCGCGCCGGAGCCTGACCTCGCTGAACTCGGTCGCAAGCGCGTCGAAGAGGAGCAGCCGGCCGACGAGCGGCTCGCCGATCCCGAGGCAGAGCTTCAGCGCCTCGCTCGCCTGCAGGGATCCGATGATGCCCGGCAAGACGCCGAGCACGCCGCCCTCGGCGCAGCTCGGCGCGAGCTCGGGCGGCGGCGGCTGGGGGAAGAGGCAGCGATAGCAGGGACCGGCGCCCGGCTTGAAGACGGTGGCCTGGCCCTCGAAGCGGTAGATCGAGCCGTGCACGAGCGGGATGTCGTGCCAGACGGCGGCGTCGTTGATCAGGTAGCGGGTCGGGAAGTTGTCCGCGCCGTCGACGATCACGTCCCAGCCGTCGGCGAGGATCCGCTCGACGTTCTCCGAGGTGAGCCGCTCGATGTACGGGACGACGTCGACGTCGGGGTTCAGCTCCTCGAGCGTCCGCTTCGCCGACTCGGCCTTCCACTCGCCGAGGCGGCCGGTGGAGTGCATGACCTGGCGCTGCAGGTTCGACGCGTCGACGCGGTCGTCGTCGACGATCCCGAGCCGCCCGACGCCGGCCGCCGCGAGGTAGAGCGCCGCCGGTGAGCCGAGCCCGCCCGCGCCCAGCAGCAGGACGCGCGAGTCGAGCAGCCTGAGCTGTCCCTCCTCGCCGACCTCCGGGATGAGGACGTGCCGGCTGTAGCGCTGCCGCTTCGCGCCGTCGAGCGTGCGCGGCAGCTCGGTCGGGAGGCCGCTGCGCTTCCAGTCGGTGTAGCCGCCGGCGAGCGAGACGACGTTCTCGTAGCCGAGCTCCTCGAGCGACTTTGCGGCGAAGGCCGAGCGGTTGCCGGCGGAGCAGTAGAGGAGCAGGGGCTGCGCGTGGTCGGGCGCCGCCTGCTCGATCCGCGACTCGAGGTTGCCGCGCGGGATGTGGAGCGCGCCCGGGATCCGGCCCTCGGTCCACTCGTCGATCTCGCGGACGTCGACGAAGAGCGGCCGGTCGTCGGCGGCGAGCAGATCGCGCGCCTGCGTGACGTCGACCTCGTCGACCTCGGACTTCACCTGCTGGAGGAGCTCGCGGTAGCTCGGCATCGCTTTCGGAAAGATAGCGAGCCGCTTCGGGGCTACGCTCGGGGCCGTGGCGACCGACGCATCCCTTCGGGCCGCCGACCGCAAGCGCCGTGTCGTCCTTCTCGTTGCGGGCGCGGCCGCAGTTGCGGCGGGCGCCGTGGTGGGAGTGACGGTCTTCCAGACACACGGCCAGCACACGACGGTTCCCGGAGCGGTCACGAAGGCGCGGTCCGGGCCGCCTCCGCTGCAGCTCGAGTTCAGCCTGGCCGAGAGCTCCGAGGCGCGGGCGCTCGCGCGGGCGGAGACGCTGCTCGACAAGGATCGACAGGCCTCGAAGGCGGCTGTGATCTTCCGCCGCTACCACTCGCTCAAGGCGCAGCTCGGCGCGCTGTTCGCGGGTTGGAGCGGGCCGTCCAGCCTCCCGGCGGTGAAGCGCCTAGCGGCCGCCAATTCGCAGAGTCCCGCCGCACTCCTGAACCTTGGCTGGGCCGATTACCAGGCCGGCCGGAACGCCGACGCGGTCGCAGCCTGGCGCAAGACCGCGAGCGAGTTCCCGGATTCCCCCTACGGTGTCGACGCCGAGGACGCGCTCCACCCGAACACGATTCCGGGCCTGCCGATCATCGTGACCGGTCTCGCCCCGCCGCACTCGATCTCCTCGCTGCCACCGGCGCAGCAGCTTGCGGCGATCGAGCGAGCGGCGGCAAAGAACGACCCGCGGGCGAAGATCGTCTACGGCGCGGCGCTCTGGAACCTGAGACGCCCGCTCTCGGCCGAGCGGCAGTTCGCGGCCGCCGCGAAGCTTGCGCCTCACGACCCGCTCGCGCGAACGCTCGCGGCCGTCGGGCTCTTCTCGAAGGCGAGCCCGGTGCGGGCGTTCGGGCAGCTGGGGCCGCTCACCGCCGTCTTCCCGCGCTCGGCCGCCGTCCAGTTCCACCTCGGCCTGCTGCTCCTCTACGTCGGCGAGCGTGCCAAGGCGGCGAAGCACCTCTCGGCCGCCCTCGCCGACGGCCCAAAGTCGCCTTACGCGAAACCGGCCAGGACACTCCTAACAAGTCTGGGCCACACTAGGTCTAAGTAAAGAAAATATGAGCCGAACGGCCTATGGCGCCTGCGCGGTCGCGCATGGCAGAGTGCGGCATCGCAGGGGAGGGGGAGCATGGCAGCAACGGCAGCAACGGTTACTGAGGACGGAACAGCCTCTGTCGAGGTTCTCGAGACGGAGGAAGCGCGGAATCTGCTGGAGGCGGCCCTCGCCACCGGCCGGGTGAGCGCTGAGGAAATCGCGCTCGCGCTCGACGAGCTCGAGCTCGAGCCGGGCCAGATCGAAGAGGTCTACCGCGCGCTCGACGAGCTGCAGGTCGAAGTCGTCGAGGCAGGCGCGACACCCGAGGCGAAGGAGGAGGAGCGGCGTCTCGACACCGTCGCGCGTGAGGTGTCGACCGACGCGCTCCAGCTCTTTCTCAAGGACATCGGCAAGGTCGAGCTGCTGACCGCCGCCGAGGAGGTCGAGCTCGCGAAGCGGATCGAGCGCGGCGACCACAGCGCGAAGCAGGAGATGGTCGAGGCGAATCTCCGCCTGGTCGTCTCGATCGCGAAGCGCTATCGCAACCAGGGGCTGCCGTTCCTCGACCTGATCCAGGAGGGGACGATCGGCCTCGTGCGCGCGGCGGAGAAGTTCGACTGGCGCAAGGGCTACAAGTTCTCGACCTACGCGACCTGGTGGATCCGGCAGGCGGTCGCGCGCGCCCTCGCCGACAAGGGGCGGACGATCCGGATGCCCGTCCACGTCGTCGAGAAGCTGAACAAGATCGTCCGGTCCGAGCGCAAGCTTCGCGGCGAGCTCTGCCGCGAGCCGACTCCCGTCGAGATCTCGAAGGACGTCGACCTCCCGCTCGACGAGGTGGAGGGGATCCTGCGCAGCTCGCAGGCGCCCGTCTCGCTCGAGAAGCCGGTCGGCGACGAGGAGGAGTCGGAGTTCGGCCACTTCCTCACCGACGAGAACGCGCCGCTGCCCGACGACGCCGCCGACACGACGCTTCGCCAGGAGCTCCTGCGCAAGATCCTCGACACGCTCTCGCACCGTGAGCGGCGGGTGCTCGAGCTGCGTTACGGGCTCGACGGCGAGCAGCCGCGCACGCTCGACGAGGTCGGCCGCGCCTTCAACGTCACCCGTGAACGGATCCGCCAGATCGAGAACCAGAGCCTGAAGAAGCTCCGGGCGCTCGCGGACACGAATTCGCTCAAAGACGTCGCCTAGGCCTCGGAGCACGAACTCGACGGGGTGCGCCTCGGCGGGCCTGCCCGTCGGCAGCCAGCCGCGGCCGGGCCGCGCGAGGATCAGCGTCCGTCCTTTCTCGCCGACGAAGGCGAGCCCGTCCGGCTCGTCGATCGAGCCGCTCCAGAGCTCGAGGCCGCGCTCCTCGAGGTCGCGGAGGAGCGCGCTGCGATCGCCGACGAGGCCGAGCTCCGAGAAGCCGACGAGCTCCTCCGCGGAGAACGGCCCCTCGCGGCCGTTCTCCTCTAGCCCGCGATGCGCGATCAGCTCGACGATGCTGCCGGCGGGGTCGTGGAAGTAGGCCGCGCGAGCGTCCCAGAAGTCGAAGTCGAAAACGTCGCCGAGCAGCTCCACGCGCTCTCGAGCCCAGCCGAGCGCCGCATCGAAGCGGTCGCCGGGGACGAGGAGCGCGAAGTGGTAGAAGGCGCCTCCCTCCTCGACGCGAAACCGAAGCCGCGTCTCCCCGACCTTGTAACACTGTGTTACAAGGTCGTCCTGGGGTAGCTCGAGCGCGCCGCCGTAGAAGTCCCCCAGGTCGAGCGGCGCTGCGAGGGTCACCTCCACGAAGCGCATGAGGCGCAGCATAGGATCGCTCCGTGGACGAGGCCTGGCGCGCCGAGCTGGCGGAGCTGATCGCGATCCCGAGCGTGAGCGCCGACCCGGCCCACCGGGAGGACGTGAAGCGCGCGGGGGAGTGGGTCTGCGACTTCATCCGCCGCATCGGCGGCACGGCCGAGCTGACGCCGTTCGGCGAGAAGGAGCTCGCGCTCGGCGAGATCCCCGCCTCGAACGGCGCCTCCGACGCGCCCACCGTCCTCGTCTACAACCACTTCGACGTCCAGCCGCCCGCGCCGCTCGAGCTCTGGGAGTCCGACCCCTTCGAGCTCGAAGTCCGCGGCGAGTGGGCCTACGCGCGCGGCGTCGCCGACGACAAGGGCCAGCTCTGGATCATGTTGCGCGCGGCGCAGCGGCTCGTCGAGGCGAACGCGCTGCCGGTCAACCTCCGCTTCGCGTGCGACGGCGAGGAGGAAGTCGGCGGCCGCACGATCGCGGACTTCGTCCTGCAGGACGAGCGCGGCGCCGACGCGGCCGTGATCTTCGACGGCGGGATGCTCCGGCGCGACGTGCCGACGATCGAGCTCGCGACGCGCGGCCTCGTCGGCTTCGAGCTCACGGTGCGGACCGGCCAGCGCGACCTCCACTCCGGGATGTACGGCGGCGTCGCGCTCAACGCGATCCACGCCCTCATGCGCTGCCTCGAGGCGGTGCTCGCCGGTCCCGGAGGCCGCCTGCCCGAGCCGTTGCGCGCGGGAATCGCGCCGCCGACCGCGGCCGAGCTCGAGGCGTGGTCGCGGCTGCCGCCGGGCGCCGAGGCTCTCTCGGAGGCGGGCGTCGAGCCGCTCGACGCAAAGGCGGCCGAGGAGTTCTACGTCCGCACCTGGGCCGAGCCGTCGGCGGACGTGAACGGGATCCTCGGCGGCAAGCCGGGGCTCCGCAACACGACGCTCAGCGTGGCCGCGGTCGCCGAGTTCTCGATCCGCCTCGCGCCGGGACAGGACGTCGAGACGATCGGCGCCGCCGCGGAGCGGCTGCTGCGCGAGGCCGCGCCCGAGGGCGCCGAGCTCGAGATCGTCTGGGAGGGCACGAACCCCGGTCTCGTGCGCGCCGACGCTCCCGCGGTGACGCTCGCGCAGGACGCGTTCGAGCAGGCACTCGGCGTGCGGCCGCTCCTGACGCGCGTCGGCGGCTCGATCCCGCTGATGCCGGCGCTGACCGAGAAGGGAATCGACACGATCCTCAGCGGGTTCGCGCTGCCCGAGTCGAACATCCACTCGCCGAACGAGCGCTTCCTCGTCCCGTACTTCGCGGCGGGGATCGACACGGCCGCGGCGCTCTTCACCGCGCTCGGTCGCCTGAACTAAGGGCTAAAGCGCGTGCGGGTGTGGCTGCTCGCAGTGCAGCCACTCGTGGCCGAACTCGCGCATCGCGTCGATGATCGGCAGCAGCGACTGGCCCTTCGCCGTCAGGCGGTACTCGACCCTCGGCGGCGTCTCGGGGAAGCTCTCCCGTTCGAGGAACCCTTCGGCCTCGAGGACGCGGAGCCGCTCGGCGAGCGTGCGGGGGCTGATGCCCTGGCACGAGCGCTCGAGCTCCGAGAAGCGGCGCGGGCCCTCGGAGAGGTCGTGGACGAGGAGCGCCGTCCACTTCGCGCCGATGATCTCGGCGGTGGCGGCGACCGCGCAGGTGCTCGCCTCGTGCACCGGGTTCATCGTGCGAACGGCCATTTCCAGGGAGATTGTACGCCCGTCGTCTAGTGACCGAACGGCGCCGGGCAGGCGTCGATCTTCGGGATCGAGAAGCGCGCGATCGTGCCGAACCCCTCGCACGGCTTGCAGGCCTGCGCGACCCCGGCGTCGCAGGCGACCGACAGGAAGATGAACGCGTCCTCCAGCGTGAAGCCGTGCTCGTCGACGAGCAGCCGCGCCGCCTCCTCCGCCACGAGCTGCAGCGCCTCGTCGTAGCGGTCCGCGGTGGCGTGCGGAAGCCAGCGGTCCGCGAGCTCCGTCACCGGCCAGGTCGCCTGCTTCCCCTTGGCAACGTCGAAGCGGATGTCCACCTCGCCGGCGATCTCGACGCCGGTGAAGCAGATCTCGCCGTCGCCCATCGCGGCGTGCATGTCGCCGACCGCGAACATGCCGCCGGGCTGCCGGACAGGAAAGAAGATGCGCGCGCCCTTGCCGTGCCAGTGGTCGTCGAGGTTGCCGCCGTGCCGCCCCGCGAGCCCGTTCGACAGCTCCTCGCCGCCGGTCGCCACGCCGACGACGCCGACCATCGGCATGGCCGGGAAGGAGACGCGGTCGTTCATCTTCACGACACCGTCGCGCACCTCGAACATCCGCGTCAGCGGGGACTGCACCTGCTCGATCAGCTGGCCGAAGCCCGGGATGAGCGTCGCCACACCCCACTCCACGGGACGCACGTCGAGGATCTCGGCGACGAGCGAGTCGCCCGGCTCGGCGCCCCGCACCGCCACCGGGCCGGTCGCGGAGTTGATGCGGGAGAGGTCGATCTCGGTGACGAGGTCGTCCTCGCTCCGGATCTGGCCCGAGAAGCAGTCGTTCGTCTCGAAGGTGACGACGTCGCCGGGCTCGACCTCCAACACCGGCTGCAGGTCCGGCCCGAACGACCAGATCACCTCGCTGCGCGGAATCCGGTGCTGTGTCATCTCAGGCCCACGGGGGTGGATTGTGGGTCCAGCGGCCGCCGAGCATCGTCGCGACGACCTGCACCTCGCGCAGCTCCTCGGGCTCGCAGGCGAACGGGTCGCGGTCGAGCACGACGAGGTCGGCGTAGCGGCCGGGGACGAGCGTGCCGCGGAGGCGCTCGTCGTGGGACAGCCACGCGGGCGCAACGCAGATCGCGTGCAGCGCCTGCTCGAGCGTGAGCCGCTGGTCGGCGCGCCAGTGGTCGAGCACGGCGGCGACGACGCCGGCCCAGGGCTCGAGCTCCTCCACCGGCGCGTCGGAGCCGTTCGCGAGCAGGGCGCCGGACTCGAGGAGCGAGCGGAACGAGTAGGCGCCGTCGAGGCGGTCGGCCCAGTAGCGCTTCGCGAGCTCCTCGTCGGAGGGCGCGTGCGAGAACTGAACCGAGACGGCGATCCCGAGCTCGGCGAAGCGCGAGACGTCCTCGGGGGCGAGGCACTGGGCGTGCTCGATCCGCTGGCGCAGGCCGCGCGGCTGCCACGCCTCTCGCGAGCGCTCGAACGCGTCGAGCGCCGCCTTGTTCGCCGCGTCGCCGATCGCGTGCACGGCGACCGGCCAGCCCGCCTCGGCGCCCTCGCGCACGATCTGCTCCAGCTCCTCGCTCGTCGTGATCACGACGCCGCTCCCGTCCGTCATCCAGGCGGTCTGGGAGCCGAGCGTCCCGTCCATGAAGGTCTTCAGGTAGCCGAGCCGGAGGAGGGGGGAGCCGAGCCCGCTGCGCAGGCCGGAGGCGCGTAGCTCGGCGAGCCCGTCGGCCGGGGTCGACTGCCAGACGCGCAGCGGCAGCCCACCCTGGCGCTCGAGCTGCTGCCAGAGGCCGATCGCTCCGAGCCAGCCGTCCTTGTCGTGGAGCGCCGTGACGCCGCGCGAGGCCGCGAGGCGCACGCCCTCACGCATTGCCGCGAGGTACTCCTCCTCCGGGACGCGCGAGAAGCGCGCCTTGAACCGCCACGCCGCCTCCTCGTACAGGACGCCCGTCGGCTCGCCGCTGGAGTCGCGCACGACCACGCCGCCCTCGACCTCGAGATCCCCGCCCGCGAGCGCGAGCGCCGCCGAGTTGAGCCAGAGCGCGTGGTAGTCCTTGGAGATCAGCATGGCGGGCCGCTCGGGCTCGACCTCGTCGAGCGCCTGTCGGGTCGGCGGGCCGTCGGGCCAGTCGGCGTCGCGCCAGCCCTGGCCGCGCAGCCAGCTGCCGCGCCGGGGCGCGGCTCGCACGCGCTCCAGCGCCTCCGCGAGCGACTTGCAGCCGTGGAGTGGAACGTCGTGCCGCGCGAGCGCCCAGGTCGGAAAGTGGACGTGCGAGTCGGTGAAGCCCGGCAGGACGCAACGCCCGCCGAGGTCGACGGTCTCCGGGCTCGGCAGCACCTCCTCGTGCACGCCCACACCGCCCGCGATCCGCTCACCTGCGATCCAGAGCGACGAGACGGTCGGCAGTGACGGGTCGAGGGTGCGGATCGTCCCGTTCCTGAGGATCACGCCGCCGAGCCTAGCGCCGGTCAGGCCGGCGCTTCGAGCCGCGCCTCGGCCCGCCGCCGCCACAGCTCCGCCGCGACGACCACGGCGAGCGACGCGCACAGGACGACGACGGCCACCGCGATCACCTGCGGCAGCTGGTTCGGGGAAGCGCAGCGCCGAGGCCGTACGCCGCCTCGCCGAGCGCGCGATCGATCTGCTCGAGCCGCGGTCAAGGAGGCCCGTCCCGGCCTTGTGCCGGTCGTTGTGCGGTGTCAAGCTCGCCCGATGGCCACCGAGCGGGCGCTCGAGCGGCGGGTCGTCACGGTTCTCTTCGCCGACCTCGTCGGGTTCACGTCGCTGTCGGAGCGGCTCGACGCCGAGGACGTCACGCTCGTGCAGGACGCGTACTTCGAGGCGGTGCGGGAGACGGTTACGCGTCACGGCGGCCAGCTGGAGAAGTTCGTCGGCGACGCCGCGATGGCCGTCTTCGGCGCGCCGCGCGTCCGCGACGACGATGCCGAGCGTGCGGTGCGGGCGGGGCTGGCGCTCGTGGCAGCGGTGCAGCGGGTCGGCGCCGCCTTCGGGCTCGAGCCGGGCGCGCTGCGCGTGCGCGTCGGCGTCGCGAGCGGCGAGACCGTCTACGGCGAGGCGAGCGCCGAGCGCGGGCCGGTCACCGGTGACGTCGTGAACGTCGCCGCGCGGCTGCAGGCTGCGGGCGAGCCCGAGACGGTCACGGTCGGCGAGGCGACTTCGCTCGCCGTCGCCGACGCGATCGAGCTGGAGCGACTGCCGCCGTTCGATCTCAAGGGAAAGGCCGAGCCCGTGCCGGCCTGGCGCGCCGTCGGCGTTCATGCCGAGCGGTCGCGAGAGCGTGCGCTCGGCCGCCTGCGCGCGCCGACACTCGGCCGCGAAGCCGAGCTGAAATACTTCGGTGCGCTCGTCGGGACGACCGCACGGGTCGCGATCGTCGCGCCGCCCGGCGTCGGCAAGACACGATTGCTCGACGAGCTGGCGGCCGCCGCAGCCGGAGCGGCGGTCCTGCGCGCGCGCCTGCGGCCCGACGTGCTCTCGCCGTTCGAGCCGGTCGGCCAGCTCGCGGGTGGCAGGCGAGATGCGAGCGAGCTCGTCGAGCTGGCGCGCGCGGCGGGCGCGACCGAGGCGCGCGCGGCGGTGGTCGCCGAGCTGCTCGGCGCCGTCGGCTCGGCCGAGGTACAGCCCGCGGCCGAGCGGGAGCAACTCTTCGCGGCCTGGCTCGAGGGGCTCGACGCGATCGCCGGCGAGCGCGCGGCGGTGTGGCTCGTGGAGGACGTCCATTGGGCGTCGCCGGACCTGCTCGCGATTCCTCGAGCTCGCCGGGGGGTCGCCGAGAACCGCGGGGCGTCTCGTCGTGGCGAGTGCGCGGCCGGTGCTGCTCGACGAGCGTCCGGAGTGGGTGGAGGGTGGTGAGCGGCTCGACCTGCCGCTGCTCCCGTCGCGCGAGACGGAGGAGCTCGTGCGCGAGCTCGTCGGCGAGGCCCTGCCCGCGGAGCTCGTCGAACGCGTTGCCGAGCGATCGGCCGGAAATCCACTCTTCGTCGAGGAGCTGCTGCGCACCTGGGCCGGGGTCGGGATCCTCGCCGCCGGTCGACGGCGGCTGGCGCCTCGTCGCACCGGCTGACGAGGTGGAGCTCCCGCTGACCGTGCAAGCGATCTACGCGGCACAGCTCGACGATCTTCCTCCGCCGGCGCGAGCCGCGGCGAGGCGGGCCGCCGTTGCGGGTCGCCGCTTCCCGCGCGAGGCGCTCGCGGTGCTCGAGGTGGAGGAGCCCGAGGCCGCGCTCGACACGCTCGTCCGCCGCGCGCTGGTCTCCGCAGCGGAGGAGGACGCTGCTGCTCGGCCCGAGTCACTCGTACAGGCACGCGCTCCTCAGGGACGCGGGCTACGCGAGCCTCGCGCGCGCCGAGCGGGCGCGTCTGCACGTGCAGCTCGCGGAGTGGCTCGCGGAGCGGCCCGAGCAATCGCGCCCCGTGCTCGCGGAGGTCATCGCCCGGCACTACGCCGCCGCCCTCGCGTGCGCGCCCTCGCTCGCGCGCGACATCGGAGGGCTCGGGCGCGACGAGCTCCGGGCGCGCGCAGCGGACTGGTTCGAGACCGCGGCGCGTGTCGCCGTCGGCTTCGCCGCCTGGGCGAGCGCGCGCGATCTCGCCGCCCGCGCCCTCGAGCTGAGTGACGAGGAAGGGCTCGGACGGGCCCGGCGTCTCCATCTGCTCGGCGAGGCGACGGCGAGCGCCGTAGGCGTCGACGAGGCACTGCCACTGCTCGAGGAGTCCCTCGACGTCTACCGCGCCGCCGGCATCGACACCGCGCGAGACGGGCATGGTCGCCGCCGCCTGCGCGCTCGGGCGTCTGCTGCGTGCGCAGACCCAGTTCGCCCTCGTGGAGGAGCTCGCCGACCGACTCCTGCTCGAGCTCGGCGAGCGGGAGGACGCGGCGACGGCGAGGCTGCTCGCGCTCCGCGGCATCGCTGTCCTCAGCGCCTGGGACGATTTCGGCCGTGCGCGCGCCGACGCCGAGCGCGCTCTCGCCATCGCGCGCAGCGTCGGCGACCCCGACGTAGAGCTCGAGGCCCTGCAGCTCGTGACCTCGTGCACGGAGGTGGACGACGAGCTGGAGGGGCAGCGCTGGGCCGAGATCGAGTCGCTCGCGCGCGCCCGCGAACGCTGGGAGCTCGTCGCGGTCGCGGTGCGTTCACAGGCTGGCGGTCTTACGTCGGGGACGAGCCTGAACGGGCGCTGTCCGAGGTCGAACGCGCCGCAGAGCTCGCAGAGGCACGCGGTCTCGTGGACGAGGTGGGCTGGGTCGACTACGAGCGGACAGAGGCACACCTTGTCGCCGGCAGCTGGGATGACGCGATCGTGGTCGGCCTCCGCGCTGTCGAGGAGGCCGAGGCCCGCGACCTCTTTCAGCTGGCGGTTCGCACCTGGTTTGCGCTGCGGCCGATCGCCCGCGCTCGGGGGCGCACGGACCTGATCGAGCGTGCCTTCCCCCTCTTCGAGGGGATCCGCGGCTCGAGCGACTCGCCGTACGCGCGCGTCATCGTCACCGCGATGGACGTCGCGTTCGCAGAGGTGGGGCTCCTGCCGTCGTTCGTGCCGGAGCTCGAGCCGCGCCTCGCGTCCTTCGACCTCGGCTACGGCGATCCCAGCTGGATCGCGGCCCTGGAGGCCGTCGTAGGGTCGTGGCTCGACGCCGGGGCTCTCGCCGACGCGCGGACCGCTCTCGACCGGCTGCGAGCGTCGCTGGAGGGCAGGCGCCCGTCGCAGCTGGCGCTGGCCTCGCAGGCGCTCATGCGGTCGCGGCTGCTGCTCGCCGAGGGCGACGCGGCCGCGGCCGCCGCCGAGGCGGAGCGGGCGCTCGACACCCGGGCGCCATGGTGGCGCTCACGAGCGCTGCGCGCGCTCGCGGCGACGGGGGCCGCCACAGCAGAGGCGCTCGCCGAGGCAGCTGCGCTCGAGCGGTCGCTCGGGATCGAGTCCTCCCCGTAGACTCCGCGCCGTGGCCTGGGACGTGCTGAGCGACGAGCAGCGGGAGCTGCGCGATCTCGTCCGGCAGCTCGCGCGCGAGCGGATCGCGCCGCGGGCGGCCGAGATCGACGCCTCGCACGAGTTCCCGTGGGACATCGTCGAGCTGTTCCGCGAGAACGACATCTTCGGCCTCTTCTTCGCCGAGGAGTACGGCGGGCTCGGCACCGGCACGCTCCTCTCGCTGATCGCGATCGAGGAGGTGGGGAAGGTCTGCGCGACCTCCGCGCTGATCCTCGCCGTGCAGGAGCTCGGCTCGCTCGGCCTCAAGCTCGCGGGCAGCGACGAGCAGAAGGAGCGCTACCTGCCGAGGTTCGCCTCCGGCGAGTGGCTCCCGGCCTACGCGCTGACCGAGTCCGGCTCGGGCTCCGACTCGGCCGCGATGCGGACGACGGCGCGCCGCGAGGGCGACGAGTACGTCCTCGACGGCTCGAAGCGCTTCATCACGAACGCCGGGCGTCGCGAGCCTCTACACCGTCTTCGCGAAGACCGATCCCGAGGCCGGCCACTCGGGCATCTCGGCCTTCGTCGTCGAGTCGGACGCGCCCGGCTTCGAGGTCGCGCGGCTCGAGCCGAAGATGGGCATCTCGGGCTCGACGACCGGCGAGCTGACCTTCGACGGCTGCCGCATCCCGGCCGGCGAACCTGCTCGGCGAGGAGGGCGAGGGCTTCCGGATCGCGATGCGGATCCTCGACCGCTCCCGCCCGGCGTCGCCGCGCAGGCGCTCGGCATCGCGCAGGGCGCGACCGACTACGCGCTCGAGTACGCGAAGACGCGCGAGACGATGGGCAAGCCGATCGCGCAGCACCAGCTGATCCAGGCGAAGCTCGCCGACATGGAGACGGAGTGCGAGGCGGCGCGCGGGCTCCTCTACCGCTTCGGCCGCATGGTCGACGAAGGCGCCGACGACGCCGAGCTGACGAAGGCCTCGGCGATGGCGAAGCTCAAGTGCGGCGACGTCGCGATGGCTGTCACGACCGACGCCGTCCAGATCCTCGGCGGCTACGGCTACATCAAGGAGTACCCGGTCGAGCGCTTCATGCGCGACGCGAAGATCACGCAGATCTACGAGGGAACGCAGGAGATCCAGCGGCTCGTGATCGCCCGCGAGATGGTGAAGCGAGTCGCGCGCCTTCCTCCTGGCCGGCGTTGGCTGAGCTCTGGCGCCCGAGCGAGCACGAGCCGCTCGCGGGCGGGGAGTGGGACGAGGGGCGGGCCGAGGAGGCGATCGCCGCGATCGTCGCCGACGCGGAGGCCGCGTTCGACGGCTCGCGCTGGCCGTGGCATCCGAGCGACGGCGAGGAGTGGGGATTCTCGGATGTCTACATCGGCGGCGCGGGGATCATCTGGGCGCTCGACCAGCTCGGATCGACCGGCTGGGAAGACGCAGCCGTGTCGTTCATCGAGCACTATCGCGCGCGCCCCTCACCCTGGGACGAGGATCCCGTCGAGACGAGCTACCAGTTCGGAGAGGCCGGGATCGCCCTCGTCGCCTTTCGGTTGACACGTGATGCCGGTCTCGCCGACCGCGTCCACGAGCTGGTCGCCGCCGGTCTCGATGCCGAGGCGAACGAGGTGATGTACGGGACGCCCGGCTCGATGCTCGTCGCGGAGGCGATGCTCGCGTGGACGGGGGAGCCGCGTTGGGACGAGGCATGGCGCATGGCTGCGGAGCGCGTTGCGGCCGCCCGCGATGCCGACGGTCTCTGGATGTCGCATATCGGCGGATCCGCATTCCGGTATCTCGGCGCCGGGCACGGCTACGCCGGGAACATGCGCGCTTTCGCCAACCGCGGCCGGGCGCTGCAGCCGGCCGACCTCGAGCCGTACGTCCTCCGCGACGGACGGGCTCGCGAACTGGATGCCGGGCGACGGCGCGAGGCCCGATCAGATCCGCGTGCAGTGGTGCCACGGCGCGCCGGGGATGGTGACAACGCTCGGCGACCTGCTCGATCTCGAGCTCGCGGTCGCCGGCGGCGAGCTGACGTGGCGCGCCGGCCCCCTCGCGAAGGGCTACGGCCTCTGCCACGGCACCGCCGGCAACGCGTACGCCTTCCTCGCCCTCCACCGCCGAACCGGCGACGAGCTCTGGCTCGACCGCGCCCGCGCGTTCGCGATGCACGCGATCGGCCAGGTCGAGCGGGAGCGCGCCGCGCTCGGCCGGGGCCGCTACTCGCTCTTCACCGGTGACATCGGCGTGGCGCTCTTCCTCCGCCACCTGCTGGACGGCGAGGACCGCTTCCCGACGATGGGCCCGTTCGACGAGTAACCCGCCAGAGAGCCGTTAGCCGGCCGTTAGAGCGCGTGGCCTATCCTGGCAGCTATGAAAAAGCCATTGAGCGTCGCAGCCGTACTGATTCTCTCGGGAGCAATTGCCGCTACTGCCGCCGCTTCCCAGAGGACCTATACGGTGGGAACCAGGGCCGCCAAGGGAGTCGGCGCGGTTGGATCCTTCACGGCAACGGTGAAGAAGCCCTACAAGATCATCCTCTACTGCGAAGGCGCCAATGCTCGCTGTGCCACGAACGTGGTTTGTGTCAGGGGCGCGAAGATATTTACTCAGAGTCGATCCGGCCTTACTCCCGGTACCTGGAACGTGAAGAAGCCAACGTGGTACCGGCTGGATAGTTGTCATTTCAAGGCAACGGTCAGATCGGGCGCTGCTACGGGTTCACGGGTCACTGTTCAGGCCACAGTTCGTTCCTGAAACCGAGCCCGGCGCGGCGCCAGGCGAGTAGCCTGTGCGGCGTGGAAGATGAGGCCCCAGTCGTCCTGACGGTCGTGTCCGGAGAGCCCGAGGCCGAGGTGGTGTGCGGGCTGCTCCGGTCCGCGGGCATCGAGTGCGCGTACCGGGACACCCAGGCGATCGAGACGTCGCTCGAGGACTTCATGCCGGCGGGAGCCCGCGAGATCCTCGTCCGGGACTCGGACCTCGAAGCCGCGAAAGAGCTGCTCGCGGACGCACAGGGGTGACGGCCATGCGTCTCGACGGCATCCACCACGTCACGTGCATCACCGGCGACGCGCCGCGGAACGTCGACTTCTACACCCGTGTGCTCGGACTGCGGCTCGTGAAGAAGTCCGTCAACCAGGACGACCCGACCGTCTACCACCTCTTCTACGCGGACGAGGAGGGCCACGCCGGCTCGGACATCACCTTCTTCGAATACCCGAACGCGCGGCCCGGCGAGGCGGGCGACGGGATGGTCCACACCGTCGTCTGGCGCGTGGGCTCGACCGAGGCGCTCCAGTTCTGGTCCGACCGGCTGAGCGCCGAGGGGCACGAGGTGGAGCCGGACGGCGAGTCGCTCCGCTTCGAGAACCCCGAAGGGCTGGCGCACGAGCTCGTCGTCTCGCACGTCGGCGATGAGCCGCTCGTCGCGCGCCATCCCGAGATTCCGCACGAGCTCGCGCTGCAGGGATTCGAAGGCGTCCGCGCCTACGGCGAGACGAGCGCCGAGTTCCTCACGGCGCTCGGCTTCGAGCTCCAGGACGGCCGCTGGGACACGCGCGCCGACTCGCGCGGCGGCTGGATCGAGTACGGCGAGGCGCCGGAGGCTCCGGGCGTCGGCGGAGCAGGCACCGTCCACCACGTCGCGTGGGCCTCGACGATGGAGGACGAGCAGGCCTGGCACGACCGCGTGGCCGAGGCGGGCGGGCACCCGACGCAGATCATCGACCGCTTCTGGTTCCACTCGATCTACTTCCGCGAGCCGAGCGGCGTCCTGTTCGAGATCGCGACGCTGGGGCCGGGGTTCGCGACCGACGAGGACCCCGCGCACCTGGGGGAGAAGCTGATCCTCCCGCCGGCGTTCGAGCACTTGCGCGACCGCGTCGAGCCGGTGCTGACGCCGCTCCCCGATCCTCGGGCGAACTGGGCCGCGCGGTAGTCGTCGGCTCGGGGCCGAACGGCCTCGCCGGCGCGATCGTGCTCGCCCGCGCCGGGCTCGACGTCGTCGTGCACGAGGCTGCGGGGCGGATCGGCGGCGGGATGCGGACCGACGAACTGACGCTGCCGGGGTTCCGGCACGACGTGTGCTCGGCGATCCATCCGCTCGCCCAGCCGTCGCCCGCGTTCCGGGGCCTCGACGTCGAGTGGATCCACTCTCCGGCGGTGCTCGCGCATCCACTCGACCACGGCGTGGAGCTCGCGCGGCGCGGCCGGCCCAGGGGCTACGGGCGTGCGCTCTTCGCCGGCTGCTGCGCGCACTCGGGGCAGCCTGTCGAGCGGGTCGCGAGCGTCGGCGTCGGCGTCACCCTGCTCGGGCTCGCGCACACGGTGGGGTGGCCGTTCCCCCGCGGCGGCTCACAGGCGCTCGCCGACGCTCTCGCGGCGCGGCTGCGCGAGCTGGGCGGCGAGATCCGTACGTCGTCGCCGGTCGAGGAGATCCCGGAGGCGGACGTCGTCCTCTGCGACACGCCGCCGAGCTTCGTCGGCCGCTCCGTGCGCTACGGGCCGGGCTCGTTCAAGCTCGACTGGGCGCTCGAAGGCGCGATCCCCTGGCGCGACGAGCGCTGTGCGCTGGCCGCGACCGTCCACGTCGGCGGGAGTGCGGAGGAGGTCGCTGCCTCCGAGCGGGCGCCCGGCTCGGAGCATCCGTTCGTCCTCCTCGCCCAGCCGAGCCTGTGGGACGACACGCGCGCGCCGGCCGGACGCCACACGGCCTGGGCGTACTGTCATGTCCCGAACGGGAGCGAGCTGGACATGACCGAGGCGATCGAGGCTCAGGTGGAGCGGTTTGCTCCCGGCTTCCGCGACCGGATCCTCGCTCGCAGCGCGCGCGGCCCGCTCGAGCTCGAGGCGCACAACCGCAACCTGGTGGGCGGGGACGTGAACGGCGGGGAGATGACCGTCGGGCGGGTGTTCGGGCCCGGATACCGGACGTCGCGGCCCGGCGTCTACCTCTGCTCGGCCTCGACGCGCCCGGGCGGAGGCGTGCACGGCCTCTGCGGCCTCCTCGCAGCGCGCCGCGCGCTCCGCGACCTGCGCAAGTAACAACTTGTTACTTGCCGGGTTGGGGCAGCGAGGAGGTGTCGACGACCTCGAAGTCGGCGCCGGTCAGCCGGCCGAGGGAGTGGAGGTCGTCGTTCGACCAGTGCTTGTTCGGCGCGCCCGAGACGTACCACGGTGAGCCGTTGTCGGCGAGGATCATCCCGTAGCGCTGCAGCGCCCGCAGGACTACACGCGACTGCTTGGGGAAGGACGCGATGTTCACGCTCGCCTTCAGCCGCACACGCAGCCCCATCGGCGGCAGTGACGGGTCGTTCGAGCTCGAGGCGTAGTGGCGCGCGGGATAGACGTAGGCCCGGCGCGTCCGCGGTGCGGTGAAGCGGAGCGCGTGGTCGATCGTCCCCCGCGCGACCTCGTCCCAGCGGGCCAGGCCGGGGAAGATCGGGAGGCCCGCGGCGTCGGCAGACGTCCAGCCGGCCGGCCGCAGGTGATTCGAGCGAAGGCTCCAGACGGCGCCCGAGCCGGCCGTCCAGCCGCGGCTCGTGTGGTGCAGGTCGTACAGCTCGTAGAGCCGGCAGGAGCTCTTGTCGACGAGGATCGCGTGCCGGTCGCCGGTCGAGTGTGCGCCGCCCTCGATGTGGACCTGGCGAGGAACCGGGTAGCGGACGCGGTCGGACTCGTCGGCGTAGTCGAAGGAGACGCGGGAGCGGGGCGTCTTCCGCGAGACGACGTCGAACGGGATCCCGATCGGGCCGCCGTCCCACAAGCCCGAGCCGAAGTCGGCATGCACGGGTGAGTTGAGCCCGATCGAAGCGATCAGCTGCGCGGAGCCGGCCGCGACGGGGAGCCTGTCTACCCGCTCGTTCCACGCGTTGCTCGCCGGGAAGACCGGGCAATGCCGGGCCGCGGGCAGCCGCAGCGCGTGCGCGGACGAGCCGGCGAGGAGCGCGGCGGCGACCCCTGCGACTGCGACGAGGCGTCTCATTGGCCTATGCATCGGCCGAAGCGTGGTCGATACTGACACTCGATGGCGTCAGCGCCCCTGCGGCGGGTGCTCGTCGTCGATGACGACGCTGACATCCGCCTCTTGCTCGAGGACCTCCTTCGCGGGGCCGGCTACGCCGTGGAGACGGCGGAGGACGGGCGTGCCGCACTCCGCACCTTCCACGCGAGCCCCTGCGATCTGGTCATCCTCGACCTCTCGATGCCAGAGCTCGACGGCTTCGAGACACTCGGGCGCATCCGCGACCTGAGCGACGTGCCGGTGATCCTCCTCACCGCGCGGAGCGGCGAGATCGACAAGGTGCGTGGCTTCCGCGCGGGCGCCGACGATTACGTCGTGAAGCCCTTCGGGCGCCAGGAGCTGCTCGTGCGGATCGAGGCGCTCCTGCGACGGGCGCCCGAGCCGACGCATCTGGAGCGCTACGAAGACGACGCCCTCTCGATCGACTACGGGCACCGGCTCGTCCTCTGCCGCGGCCTGCCCGTCCAGCTCACCCCGCTCGAGTTCCGGCTCCTCGACGCGTTCACGCGGCACGCGGGCCAGGTGCTCTCGACCGAGCAGCTGATCGAGCATTGCTGGGGGCACGAGGCCGGCGCCTCGCGCGACCAGGTGAAGCTGTGCGTCTCGCACCTGCGTAGAAAGCTTGGGCAGGTGTCAGGGGACTTCGAGCCGATCGAGACGGTGCGCGGCTTCGGCTACAGGTACGTCCCGCCCGCGACCTGAACGGGGGGCAGGGTGACCGTCACGCGAGTTCCCTCGCCCTCGGTGCTGGCAAGGGAGATCGTGCCTCCGTGGCCCTCCACGATCGCGCGGGCGATGACGAGCCCCAGCCCCGTGCCCGGGATGGCGCGGCGGGTCGCGGTCGAGGCGCGGTAGAAGCGCGAGAAGAGCTGGCCGACCTCCTCGTGGGGGACGCCGATGCCGGTGTCGGCGACCTCGACCTTCAGCGGGCCGTTGCCGTTGGTCGCCGACAGCATCACCGAGCCGCCGCTGGGCGTGAAGTTGAGCGCATTCGAGACGAGGTTGTCGAGTACCTGCCGGAGCCGCCCGGCGTCGGCTTCGAGGGGCAGCGGGCCTTCCACGTCGAGGACGAGCTCGATCCCTTGCTCAGCGGCGGCGGGAAGAGCGGCCTCGACGGTTGCGGCCGCCAGATCGGCGAGGTCGGCCGGCGCCGGGTCCAGCTCCAGCCGGTTCGCCTCGATCTGGGCGACGAGGAGGAGGTCCTCCACGATCCGCTGCAAGCGTGTCGTACTGCGGCGGATGACCCCCAGGTAGGTGCGGCCTGACGGGCTGAGCTCGTCCTCCTCGTCGCCGAGCATCTCGAGGAAGCCCGAGATCGACGTGAGCGGCGTGCGCAGCTCGTGGGAGACCGCGGCGAGGAATGCGTCGCGGAGCCGCTCGAGCCGGCGATCGGCCGTCATCTCGCGCAGGGTCCAGATTCGGCCGACGACCGTGCCGTCCGGGCGTGTGACGGTTGCCGTTGAGCCGCGAAAGACGCGACCGCTCTCGGCCAGCTCGAACTCGTCCTCGCTGGGCGTCAGGTCGTATGCCAGCGCCTGCATCCGCTCGCGGAAGCGAGTCGGCTCGGTCGTCCGGTCGGCGAGAGCCAGCAGCCGCTCGGCGGCTGTGCCGTGCGGGGGCAGGCCGAGCTCGATCGCGAGGCGCTGCAGCGGGGCGTTGGCCAGGACGAGGTTGCCGGCCACGTCGGTCAGGCAGATGCCGTCGACCGTGGAGTCGAGGAGAGCCCGCTGAACAGCACTCGTTGCCTGCAGCTCGCGGGTGTCGGATGAGATGCGGCGAGAGGAGAGTCCGGCAGCGGCGCCGACGCCCACGAGGGCGGCGAGCCGCAGACCGACCGCGATCGGGTCGGCGGGACCGCCGACTGTCTCCGCGGCAATGACGTAAAGCGCGGTCGCGGCGACGCCCGCGAGACTGCCGCCGGTAGGCCCGAGCTCGGCCGCGAAGAGCGCGACCCACGGGACGAACGTGATCGTCCCGATCCGGCCGACGCTGTCGGTGGCCAGCATCACAACGAATGTCACGAGCAGCCCGGCGCACGCTGTCCCGAGCACGAGCGTACGGTTCCGCGCGACGCGGGCGACCGTCGTCCGGAGCCGCTCGAGGAGGGCACGGCGCTCGAGGCCGTAAAAGTCGGTGGCTGCGCTCAAATCAGGGCGCCCTCCTCGACATCCTCGGCGTCCGGTTCCCCGTCCCCGCTCAGTGCGATCCAGAAGAAGACACCGGAGCCGGCCAGCAGGCCGAGGAAGAGCGGCGTGCGCAGGAAGCGCAAGACGAACCACGCGTCCGGGATCCGCAGGGCCTTGCTGCCCAGGACGTCCCGGTTCCTCGGATACCAGAGGTCCGGCGCGGTGCGGTTGTCGCCCTTCATCCTCCAGCCGGTCGTGCCGTTGCCGCCCACGATCCGGTGGATGACGACGAATCCGGCTCCGACCTGTCCCTTCGGCACGCGGTAGGCGACGACCTCGCCGACGTGGTAGCTCGACCGGCGCTCGGTGAGCACGAGGTCGCCGGTGTGGAGGCGCGGCAGCATGCTCGTGCCGCTCACGAGCACCCAGTCGGCGCGACCGCCGAGGCTCTGTGGCAGCCCGAACCAGAGGGAGCCCGCGACGACGGCGCCGAGGCAGGCGAGGTTTGCGATCGCGAGGAAGCCGCGCAGCCGGTTCCGCAGCCCGACATGCTCTTGGGTCGCCGGACTCCCAGCCTCGGAACGCGCCCGCCGCATCGCCCAGACGGGGGCATCGAGGCCGGCGAGCACCTGAGCGCGAAGCTCCGGCGAGAGCACGAGCACGAGCTCCGGAGAAAGCGGCTCGTCAGGCAGCGGGATGGTCTGAACGCTACTGCTCATAATTCAGTGCGATCGAGGGGGCCTGGCCCGATCCGTGGCCTGCGATCACCGTTGTCGCGTTATTGGTGCCTGTCGTGTCGACGAACATCCAGCCGTAGAAGGCGCCGCTCTTGATGCCGGCGTCGACGGCGGCGGTAACGGTGAACGCGTACGTGCCGACGCCCGCGAAGGCGAAGTCGGGGGTCGAGCCGTATGTCGGCATCGTGTTCCAGGTGACGGTCGAAGCGGTCCACGACGAGGTGATCGGATACGCGGAGACCGTGTCGGGGCCCTTGAAGGTGCTCGTGACCGCGATCGTCAGCGTGGCGGAGTCGGCGCCGCCGGTCGTCGGGAGCGAGCAGGGAGAGCCTGCAGGGTTGAACCCGACGAGCACGTATGAGTTGCCGCTGTTCTTGTTGAGGACCGTCTCGGACGACTGGTTCCCGAAGTTCGTGGTCGGGCTGCTCGCATCGATCTCCGCGTCGGACTCGGCCGGGTTGCACGTTCCCTTCGTCAGCGTCCGGCTCCATGCGTGGAGCTTGGTGGAGCCGAGCCCGAGGTTCGCGGCGTAGGCGACGCCGGCGGAGGCAACGATCCCGACGGCCGCGGCCACTGCGAGGCGAAGAAGCGTGATGCGGGGACGGCGCATCGGCGGCCTACCCGGTGAGCGAGAGCGCGTAGGCCGTGACGTTCGCGGCAGAGACGGTGCCGAAGCCCGTGACCGTGACGGTGCAGCCGCCGGTGCACGTGCCGACGGTGGTGGACGCGTTGCCGAGGCTCGTGTGCGAGCTGTTCTCGAGCGTGACCGCGAGCGTCTCGCCCGCGCACGCCTGCGGGACGCTGAGCACATTGACCTGGGTCACGTTGCCGCTGTTGTCGACGTTGCGAGTCGCGGTGAGGGACGACGACGTGCAGCCGGTGACCGCGGCGTTCCCGGCGGCGAGCTTCCCCGTGCTGAAGCCAAGGGTCGCGGCCGCCGCGACGCCGACCGACAGGAGCAGTGCGGTCAGGGCGATGCAGAACATGTTGGTCAGTCGCTTCATCCCATCACCTCCCGGCCGACAGAGTGGGGCGCGGTGATCGCGCCCCACTCGCTGCCGCCGGTACGAGGACGAGTGCTACGAGACGACGACCGAGATGCCGGTGACGAGGCTCGCGTCGACGCTGCCCGACGTCGCGATATTCGCCGTGGTGCCGGATGCGGGCAGCGTGCCCGTCATCTCCGAACCGACCGCAGCGCCGGCCGCGCCCGTCAGCTGGATCCTGTACGACTTGCTCAGGCAGCCGGCGGGGATGCTGGCGAGGTTCACCTGGCTGACGGAGTAGCCCGGAATCGCCGAGGCGTACGCCGTCGTGTACGACGCGGTGATTCCCGAGCCGCAGGCCGCGACGACGCTGCTGCCGGCGCCGAGCCCGGACGATGACATGCCGAGCGACGCGGCGAAGCCGTACGTGCTCGCGAAGACGATGACCGCTGCCACGGCGGCGACGACCATCTTGGTCGTCCGCGTGGCGTTCCGAATCTTGCGCATTGTGAAATCTCCTTGGTCTCGTTCGTACCGGCCGGACTTCGTGCCCGGTGAACTGACCATCGGCGACGCGCCTATGGATTCGGGTGTGCCGAAGGTATGCGCTTCGTATCAGCGTCCGTCCCCCGAAAAGGGGATGCAGACGGCCGCGTTCGCGAGCTCGCTCAGTCCGTACTGCCAGCCGCCGGCGGAGCCGAGCGCGTCCCGCATCTGCTCCCAGCCCTTGCCGTGTCGGTCGAGGTGGCGATGCTCGAGCTCCACGCGGGCCCGCTCCGGAGCCTCCGCGACGAAGCGGAGCTCGACCTCGCTCGTACGCGCCGGGTCCTGTTCCGGTTGCCAGCGGCTGTCGATGTCCCAGCTGAAGACGACCCGCGACGGCGGTTCGAAGTCGAGGATCCTCGCCCAGCGGCCGACGCTGCCGTCGACTCCGCGCTCGTAGATACGCCCGCCGACCCGCGGCTCGAAGACCATCTCCGCGATCTCGCTCCTGAGCAGGTGGCGATCGCTCGGCCACCAGTCGCCGATCTCGTCGGTCAGCGTCGAGAACACGCGCTCGACCGGCGCCTCGACGACGATCGACTCGCGCACCGACGTGGGTGGCCCGAGGAGCCGGTCGAAGTAGTCGCGCAGGGCGGCGACCGCATGGGGGTCGACCGAATACAGGCGCCGTCGGCCGTCGCGCTCGTCGACGACGAGCCCGGCCTCCTTCAGCACGCGCAGGTGCTGCGAGACGGCCGGCCTGCTGATCGGGAAGCGGTCGGCGAGCTGTCCTACCGCGTGGGGCGCCGCCGCGACACATTCGACGATCTCGCGTCGTGTCGCGTCGGCCAGTGCCGCAAGTCCAGCATCCTCGTTTGTCATCGCCGCAGGTAAGTGCGACCTTACCGCTCGGCTCACACGGTGACTGCGGGGTAGCGCGCGCGAACCTCGTCCACGAACGCCGCCAGGCGGTCGGCGAGCTGCGCGTCCTCGAGCTCGAGCACGTTCTCGGCGTTCAGCTCGCCGGAGTGGGAGAGGTTGAAGCTGCCGACGAAGACGCGGTCGTCGGCGACGGTGACCTTGGCGTGCATGTAGTCGTGCACGGAGCCCGGCGCGTAGGGCGTCGAGAGCTTGCCGGAGAAGGGTGCGCGGGTGAGCGTCGTCCGCAGCAGCGGCGCCTTCCACTCCGCGTTCCCGTTCTCGTGCCACTGGGCGAGCACCTCGTGGATCTGGGTGGCGTCGACGACGCCCGCGAGGTCGACCTTCCCGTCCGAGGCGACCTGGGCCAGGGTGGCGAGGATCGGGGCCGAGCTGATCACCGGCGAGGCGATTCGCACCCGGCGCCTGGCGGAGCCGATCGCCTTCGCGAGCCGGTGCGCGAGCTTGTTACCCCGCCCGGGGCAGAACCAGGCCCGGTACCCGTCGACCGGAGCAGTGTCGACGCGCCCGGTCCGCGCGACGTCGCGCGTCGTCCAGAGCTGCTCGAAGTCTTCGCGGTAGCGGGCGGCGACCCCGGCCGAGTCGACGGTCACGATGACGTTCTCCTCCCGCGTCCACGAGTCGGCGGTCCAGTTCGTCGAGCCGGTCCAGACGGAGGCAGCGTCGCGGACGACGTACTTGTTGTGCATGAGGTCGGGCACGCCCGGGATCGCGGCGGTGGGGTAGGGCTGAGCCTCGATCGCGTCGGGATCCGTGCTCGGCGGCGCCGGGACAGGCACGTCTTTCGCGTGGTCGAGGTTGTAGGCGAGGCGGACGGCCACGCCGCGCTTCTGCGCGGCGACGAGCTCGCCGCCGACGATCGCGACGAGGTCCGGCGGCAGATGGAGGTCGTAGACCGCGATCTCGAGCGTGCTCTTCGCGGCGGCGATGAACTCCGCTAGGGCGTGGGCTGTGTCGTCGGCGGGCTGGCCGCCGTCGGTCAGCGTGCGGACTTCGACGCCAGCCACTCGGCCTTATGGGCCTTCTTCGCCGCCTGGTAGTCGACGAGAGCCTGCGGCGAGTCGACGTCCCCGAGCGTGGGATGGCTCGGCGCGAGCTCCTGCGCGACCTCGACGTCGAAGCGCTTCGCGAGCACGGCGCCGAGCGACTTGACCTTCATCTCGCCGAAGCCGGGCAGGGCGGAGATGCGGCGGCGCAGGTCGGCGCCGTCGGCGGCCTCCGTCCAGAGCCGGGAGGCGTCGCCGCCGTACTCGTCCGCGACCGTTGCCGCGAGGTCGCGCACGCGCTCGGCCATCGAGCCGGGAAAGCGGTGGATCGCCGGTTTCTCGCGGAAGAGCGGCTCGAGGTCGGCCTCCGCGACCGCGCGGGGCTCGAGCGTGCCGAGCCGCTGCTTCAGCCGCAGCGGGCCGAGGAACGCCTGCTGGACGGTGACCTGCTGGTCGAGCGCGAAGCCGACGAGCAGCGCGAACGGATCGTCCGCCAGGAGGCGGGCCGCTTCCTCGTCTTCGGTGAACCAGAGCGCCTCGGGCATGGCGCGATCCTACTTGCGGACATGGCAGCTGCGGACATGGCCGGAACCAGGTTCCGGACGTGGCCCGAGGGGTCAGGCCTACGCGGAGGCCTGCATGAGGGAGCGGCACCGCTCGACGTACGGCGTCGCCTGTTGCTCCTCGAAGTACGCAAGCGCGGCGTCGAGCCGTGACGCATCGCCGCGCTCGGCGGCGAGCAGCGCCGCCCACGCCGCAGGGAACCGCGCACCGAACGAGCCGTAGATCTCCGACGCGCGAACCAGCTCGCCGGCCGCGGCCGCCCTTCCCGCATGCAGCCATACCTGACCCGCTCTTCCGTCCATCCCCGCGATGTATTCGTCGCCACGCCCGAGCTCGACGAGGTGGAGCGGTAGCTCGTACGTGGTCTCGTCGGGGGCGGCTGCCAGGGCCTCGGCGAGAACCGCGTCGGCTTCCTCGACGTGTCCGGCCGCGCGGCGGCACAAAGCTGCGGCCGTCAGGATGTACGACTCGGTCTGTGCGTCGGAGCCGGCCTCGCGCATCCTGGCGAGGCCCAGCTCGGCTTCACCGGCCGCACGCTCCGTCTGACCGAGCGCGAGCAGCCCGACCGCCTGCGTGGCGCGTACGGCCTTCTCTTGATAGCCCGCGGTTCCGAGCCCGCGTTCGAGGAGGCTGGTCGCCGCGGCAACCGCGTCTTGCAGGTCACCTCTGAAGTAGGCGTCGTAGACGAGCTCTGCATCGTTCCACTGGAGCAGCGTCACCAGCCCGTAGCGCTCGCAGAGATCCCGAGCCTCGTGGATGCGCGCCGACCCATCCGCGAGCCTCCCTATCTGCCAGAGCACGTTTGCGAGGTTGTTCAGGCCGGTCGCGAGGTGGAAGAAGGAGCCCGACTGGCGCGCCAGCTCGACGCTTCGCTCGATGTCCGCGATCCCTTCTGCATCGCCGCCGCGGACTCGTGCCAGTCCGATCGTGTTGAGGCATATCGCCTCCGTTCTCTCGTCGCCTGACTCGAGTGCGAGCACTTCGCGCGAGAGTTCGAGTGCGCCCAGCTCGTCACTGTCGAGCAGGTACCTGCTCCGCGCAACGGCCGCCATCGCGCGCGCCGAGAAGGGCGAGGTGGGGTCCTGACGAGCGAGCTCCAGCGCCCGGTCGCGCGCCGCGCGCGTCGCTGTGATGTCGCCGCGATGGAAGTAATCGCTTCCGAGCATCCCGACCGCATCCGCCGCACGCCCCAAGTCGCCATGAGCGAGGAAGCCCTGAATCGCCTGTTCGCCAAGCGCTTCAATGTCGTCGCCGCCGGTGAGCCGGCTCGCCTCGGCGGCGAGGAGGAGCAGATGAGGCCGATCCGGAGTGTTCGCGTCGGTGAGCGGAAGGGCCTGGAGGGCGAGGTCGTGTGCAACGCGGCCGCCTCCGAGCGACAGTGCGCGCCGAGCGCCTTCGGCGAATGCCTGCCGCGCCGGCTCGCGGAGCGCGGTCGTGTCGAGCCCGGCGGCCTCGGCGAGGGAGAGCGCCTCGTGGTAGTGGTTGGCGAGCATTT
>CAWGVE010000018.1:0-16766 GCA_963825805.1 uncultured Actinomycetes bacterium
TACGGACGGTAGAGCCCGCGATCCTCGATGATCTGCGCAACGGCCGCAGGAACGAGCCCGTCGAGCGGCTCTCCAGCAGCGGCGCGGGCCCTGAGGTCGGTCGAGGCGGCCGGGTTGGGCTCGATCGCGAAGAAGATGACCCGCTCGGGCTGCTCGAGCCGGGCGAGCACGGCGTCGAGCTCCTCCCGGGGAAAGCCGGGCCGGGTGGCGACGGCGAGCCGCGCGCGCGCGAGCACCTCGGCCGGCTCGCTCCAGTCGAGGAAGCCGCGGAACTGGTCGGCGCCGACGACGAAGATGGGATCATCGAAGCCCTCGGCCCGGAGCAGCTCGACCGTGCGCGGATGCGGGTCGAGGCGGACGTCGTCCAGCGGAAAGGCCGCTCGCGCCAGCGCCAGCCGGTCCTCGGCGGAGGCATGGACGGCCCGGTGCGCGGGGCGCTCGTTCACGAGAATGACGAGGCGGTCGACGCCGAAGCGCTCCCTCGCTGCGTCGGCCAGGGCGACGTGCCCGAGATGCGGCGGGTCGAAGGCGCCGCCGTAGAGAACTACTCCCACTCGAGCTGCTCCTCCCCCACCTCGACCTCGTCGCCCGCCCGGGCGCCGGCAGCGCGCAGGATCGCCTCGAGCTCGTTCTCAGCCGGCGGGGTACCCGTGACGCGGAACCCACGCTCGGTCCGGAAGACGCGGAACGCCCGCCTCGCGGGGCGAGGGCGATAGACGAGGAAGTCGACGATCTCGTCCACGGGCTCCGGGGCCTCCTCCTCTTGCGGCAGGAGCTCGAACAGCACCTTGCGCAGCTCGTCGAGGCCCGCACCCGTGGCGGCGGAGACGCGGAGGACGCGGACGATCCGCTCGTCCTCCACCCCGAAGGCCGGCGGCTCGAGGCTCAGATCGATCTTGTTGAGGACGACGACCTGCGGCCGTTCGTCGAGGCCGGCTCCGTAGGCCGAGAGCTCCGCGTCGATCGTCCGCCAGCGCTCGTCGGCGTCGTCCTCCGACGAGTCGATCACGTGGACGAGCAGCCGGGCGCGCTCGAGATGGGCGAGGAACTCGTGCCCGAGGCCGACCCCCTCGCTCGCGCCTTCGATCAGTCCCGGCACGTCGGCGACGACGAGCTGCCGTCCGTCGTGCGCCTCGACCGTCCCGAGGACGGGAGAGAGCGTCGTGAACGGGTACTCCGCGACCTTCGGCCGCGCGTTCGAGATCCGGGTCAGGAGCGACGACTTGCCCGCGTTGGGGAGGCCCACCAGGGCGGCGTCGGCGAGAAGCTTGAGTCGAAGCTCGAGCTCGCGCTGCTCGCCGGGCAGGCCGACTTCGGCGAAGCGCGGCGTCTGTCGGCTCGGCCCCGCGAAGTGCTTGTTGCCGCGGCCGCCGGCGCCGCCCTGCGCTACGACGACACGGGCGCCCGGGTGGGCGAGGTCGGCGACGAGCTCTTCCCCCTCGAGCACCTGCGTCCCGACCGGCACGGCGAGCAGCGCGTCCTCCCCGCGCGCGCCGTTCGAGAGCCGGCCGCCGCCGGCTCCTCCGTTGCCCGCCCGGAGCTTCTGGTTGGGCCGGAAGCCCGACAGATCACGCCGCCGCGGCTCGGCGAGGAGCACGACGTCGCCGCCGTCGCCGCCGTCGCCGCCGTCAGGGCCGCCCCGCGGCACGTACTTCTCGCGGCGGAAATGGATCGATCCGTCGCCGCCGCGGCCCGCGACAGCTGTCAACTTCGCGCGGTCGTGGAACATCGCGGGAACGGTACTCAGCTTCGCTGCCGCGCCCGACATGTGCGGGCACGGCTCGCTGCCGGCTCGCCGTCAGCGGGCGGCGGCCCGGCGAAGCCGGCGTCCGCTAGCCCGCAGCGGGCGAAGCGGGCTCGACGCTGATGAAGCGCCGCTCGCCGCTCGTCCGGAAGGCGACCTTGCCGTCGCGCATCGCGAAGATCGTGTCGTCCTTGCCGATCCCGGCGCCAGGGCCGGGGCGGAAGCGCGTTCCGCGCTGGCGGACGAGGATCATCCCCGAGGTCACGTCCTGGCCGGCGAAAAGCTTCACGCCGAGCATCTTCGGCTTGGAGTCGCGGCCGTTCCGCGACGAGCCGAGTCCCTTCTTGTGTGCCATTAGCTCTTCTCCTCGAGTGCCGATTCGAGCGCCGCGAGGGCGCCCTTGCGGGCCTTGCCGGCGCGCTCGTGCTCGAGCGCCGCCTCGACCTGCTCGCGGCTCCAGCCGCCGGCGGCCTCCGAGAGCTGCGCGATCGTCATGGCCGCGTACCCCTCCGGAAGCGCCGTCTCTGTCGTCGCCGTCGGTGTCTTCGCCGTCGGTGCAGCAGCGGATTCCTTCGGCTCTGCCTTCTCGGCCTTGGGCTTGGGCTCGGCGGCGGCCTTGGCCGCACGCTTCGCGCCGCCGATCGCCTCGATCTGGATGCGCGTGAGCCGGCTGCGGTGGCCGGTGTGCTTCTTGTACCCGGTGCGGCGGCGGTACTTGCCGATCCGGATCTTCTCGCCGAGCTCGTGCCCGACGACGCGGGCGGTCACGGTCGTCGAAGGCGAGAGATCGGGCGCGCCGTCGCCGCCGACGAGCAGGACGCGCGGCTGGAGCGTGGCGCCCTCGTCCTCGCGCAGACGGTCGACGAGCAGCCACTCGCCCTCACGGACGCGGTACTGCTTGCCGCCGAGACTGATGATCGCGTAGGAGCTCATGGCGTTGAAACGCGGGCTCGGCGCCCGCGGATCGGCAGTGTAGCTAACCGCCGGTCTCCAGTTCGTCTGCCCATTCGGACATCGGGACGTAGTCGAACTCGTCGTTCACGGGCTGCGGCTCCTCTGCAGGAGTATCCGCCGAGGACGCCGCCTCGGCGCCGTTCCCGGCGGCGGTCGCCGGCTTCTTCTTCCGGTTGCGCCCGCCGCGCGTGCCGCGCCTCGTCTTCTTCTTGGCTGCCGACGTCGGCGGCGAAGCCGCACCCTCTTGCGCAGCCTCGGCCGTGACCGGCTCATCCGCGGCACCAGACTCAGGTGATTCCGGCTCCTGTGATTCCGGCTCGGGTGATTTCTGCTCCGCGACTTCTTGCTCGACGGGCTGAGCCGGGCCGGCAGACTCGGCGGCGTCCGGGCGGCCGAGATCGTCGCCGGGAACGTGGATCGTGACGGCGCGGGAGGGCTCGGACACTTCCTCGGAGGAGCCGCCGGGCTCGACCTCGGACCCGGCTGCCCCCGCGGCCGCAGGCGTCTTCTTCCGCTTGCGCCCGCCCCGAGAGCCGCGCCGCGTCTTCTTTTTCGGCTTGGGCGCCTCGTCGTCGGTGGCGTCCTCTGCTTCCGCCTCCGCAGCTTCCGGCTCGGTCTCCTCGGTCGCCTCGGCCTCGGCCTCGACGGCGGCCCCTGCCTCGACCTCGACCTCGGCCTCCTCGGCGGCCGCAGCGGCAGCGCCCTTGCGCGCCGGCGGCTTGCGCGTCGGCTTCTCGGCTTCGCCTTCGGCCGTCAGCGGCTCCGGCACCGCCTTCGTCTTCCGTACCGCGACGGCGTAGGCGCGCCCGTCGAGCACGCGCTCGACTCGCACCTTGACACGCTTCCCGACCTGCGACGCCGCGTCGGCGACGACGATGTCGAGCCCGTCGAGCTTCCCGACCGCGGCCGCGCCGTCGTAGCGGTCGACCTCGACGAGCTGGAGCATGCTCTCGGAGTCCTCCGCGACCGGTGACTCCGGCGCGAGATCCGCGAGCTTGCCCTCGGCAACCACCACGAAATGGTCGAGGTGAGTCTGCGGCTTCCCTTCGAGGAAGAACCGCTTCTTCGTCAGCGCCTCGAGCTCGACCAGCCGCCGCGCGCCGGGGCCGACGAGAGCGCTCGCGATCGTGTCGGCGAGCTCGACGCGGAACGCCTGCGCCCGCGAGCCTGCCGCGAGCGCGCGCAGCCGCCGCTCGACGTCGATGGCCGCCGACGCCTCGGAGTAGACGATGCCGTCTCCGCCGCAGGTCGGGCACTTGCGCGTCATGACCTCGCGGGGCCCGTCGGTCACGTTCTGGCGCGTCATCTCTACGAGGCCGAGTGGCGAGATCTCGACCACGTACGTCTTCGTCCGGTCACGCTCGAGCTCGGTCCGCAACGCCTCCTCGACCGTGGCGCGGTTCTTCGGGTTGGCCATGTCGATGAAGTCGATGACGATGATCCCGCCGATGTCGCGCAGCCGCAGCTGGCGAACGACCTCCTTCACGGCCTCGAGGTTGTTCTTCGTGATCGTGTCCTCGAGCCGGCCGCCCGCGTTCTTCCCGCGGCCGCCGACGAAGCGGCCGGTGTTGACGTCGATGACGGTGAACGCCTCGGCGTAGTCGAAGATCAGGTAGCCGCCCGACGGGAGATCGACGCGGCGGCCGATCGTCGACTTGATCTCCTCCTCGACGCCGAACGACTCCATCAGCGGCGCCTTCTCCCGGTAGCGGACGACCCGCTCGACCATGTGCGGCGAGGTCTTCTTCAGGTAGCCGACGAGACGCCGGTGTGTGCGCTCGTCGTCGACGTACGCCTTCTCGAAGTCGCCGGTGAAGAGATCGCGGACGACGCGCAGCGGCAGCTCGGCCTCCTGGTACACGAGCTCGGGCGGCTTCGCCTCCTTCGCCTTCGCCTGGATCGAGCGCCAGAGGCGCTGCAGGAAGACGAGGTCGCGCTCGATGTCCTCCTCGGAGGCGCCCTCGGCGGCGGTGCGGACGATGACGCCGCCCTCCTTCACGTCGAGGCGCTTGAGGATGTCCTTGAGCCGGGTGCGCTCGTCGTCGTCGAGGCGGCGCGACACGCCGAGGCCCTCTCCCTGCGGGACGAGCACGACGAAGCGGCCGGGCAGCGAGATCTGGGTCGTCAGCCGCGCGCCCTTCGTCTTCATCGGGTCCTTGACGGCCTGGACGAGGATCGTCTGGCCGCGGGAGACGAGGTCCTGGATCTTGCGCCCGTGCCCCTTCTCGAGCTCGGGGCGGACGATCTCGTCGACGTAGAGGAAGCCGTTCTTCTCGAGGCCGATCTCGACGAACGCGGCCTCCATCCCCGGCAGGACGTTGTCGACGCGGCCGAGGTAGATGTTGCCGGCGATCGAGCGGCGTTCCGGCCGCTCGAGGTAGACCTCCGCCACGCGGCCGTCCTCGAGGATGGCGACGCGGCGCTCGCCGACGTCGACGGAGACGAGCAGCTCGCGCTTCGCGGCCGGCAGCGGCGCACGGCGCTGCGGCTCGCGCCGCCGGCGCTGCGACTGTTCGCGGCGGCGTTCCTGCCGCTGCGAGAGCTCGCGGCGCTGGGGCTGCTTCGCCTCGTCCTTCTTCTTTCGCTCGGGCGCGGTTGTCTCTGCGGCGGCGCCGGGCTTCTTCCGCCCGCGCCCGCCACGGCTGCCGCGGCGGCGCTTGGGCTTGGTCGGATCGGTGGGCTCTGCGTCGGCCGCCTTCGCGGCCGCTTCGGTCAGCTCGGGCTCGGGCTTCGCCTCGAGCTCGGGTGCGTCCTCTGGACGCCGGTCGTCGGAAGATTTCTTCCGGAAACGGAACCAGGGCAAGTAGAAACTCCTTCGGATGGGCGCGCGCCGGCTACCTCGGATGAGGTGCGCGCGCGCTCGTTGTCAATGAAAAGGCTTGGCATGGCCTTGGCACCAGGGTAGCAACCGCCCCCGGCGGAGTCCGTCCGAGCCCGGACCTACGATCCGGCCAATCACGATCGGGAGGTGACTGGTGGTGGCGAAGCGCGAGGCCGAAGAGCTCCTGATGATCGAGGAGGCTGACGCGTGGTTCGAGTATCTCGAGGCGACCAGGAGCCAGTCGCACGGCCGGTACGGAGAGATCGAGCCATGGGCGTGGGCCCGCCTCTCGCAGCGCCTCCGGGCGATCAGAGCCCGCCGGGCGCGCCTCAGGCCGGCGGCCGCGTAGGAGCGAGCTCGAAGCGCGCGCGGGCGGCTTCGCCAAGGGCGCGGGTACCGCCGTACGCGACGGCGCCCTTGAGCGCCCAGCCGGCGACCGTGACCGATCCGAGGAGCTTGCGTACGAGGGCGCGCAGCCCGAAGCCCGCGCCGAGGGTGGCCACCAGCTCGGGCAGCCGCTCTGCCCCGCTCTCCGCGCCGTAGGCCTGCGCGAGTCGCAGCACGAGCCGGATCTCGTTCAGCACAAGCACCGGCAGGTCCGCGCCCGGAATGAAGACCGCCGCCCCGACCAGCCCGTTCTTGCGGGCGAACGACTCCACGAGCTGCCCGGAGACGGCCGTGCGCAGCAGAGGCACGCGGCCCGCGAGCGGGGCCGCGTACTCCCCGAGCCGCGCCGCGATCGTCCGTGCGATGGTCTCGAGCGGAAAGTCCTGGCCCGCCCGGACCGGCACGACGTCCGTCGCAAGGACGTACGGGATCGGGTCGTCGCCGGCCGGACCGACGACGACGGCGATCACGGGAACGCGCGCCCACCGCGCCCGACGCAGGACCGCCTCGTCATCGCCGCTGGGCTCACCCGTGAGAACGTGCACGTAGACGTCGGCGCCCTCGGGCTCGCCGAGCCGCACGGCCGCCGGATCGGCGCCGCCTCGGAGGAACTGCTGTCGCAGCACGGGCGCGAGCTCGCTCGCCCCGCCGACCGCGAGCACGTGCTCCCTGCGCCCCGAGGACTCGATCTCCGTCAGCAGCCGGCGGAGGGCCGCGAGCGAGATCGGCGACCTGAGCACTAGCGTCGGCGCGAGTAGCGCGAGACCCGGCCGCGAGCGTAGATCGCGAGCAGCACGCCCATCGCGGCCAGGTTCGCGATCAGCGACGAGCCGCCCACGCTCACGAACGGCAAGGGGATGCCGGTGATCGGCGCGATCCCCATGGTCATGCCGACGTTGACGAAGATCTGGAAGAGGAGCGCCACGACGATGCCGCCGGCGACGATCGCCGAGAAAAGGTCGCGCGCGACGGTCACCACGCGCAGGCCGCGCCAGAGCACCAGCAGATAGAGGGCGAGCAGGAGTGCCGCCCCGACAAAGCCGCGCTGCTCCGCGAAGCCCGCGAAGACGAAGTCGGTCTGGCTCTCGGGGAGGAAGCCGAGGGCAACCTGGGTCGCCCCGTTCGGGCCGCGGCCGCGTACCTGGCCCGAGCCGATCGCCGCAAGCGACTGCTCGAGGTTGTACCGCGCGTCGACCGAGCAGGTGGTCGGGTGCGTGAAGCAGGTGAGCCGCTGTTGCTGGTAGCCCTTGAGGAAGTTCACGCCGGCCGCCGGCCCGGCCCAGAGGACTCCGACCGCGATGAGCACGACGACGCCGCCGAGCACGGCCAGGTGGCGCCAGGGGATTCCCGCGATGAAGAGCATGGCTGCGAGCGCCGCCATGTAGACGAGCGCGGTGCCGAGGTCGGGCTGGATGAAGACGAGCACCGCCGGTATGAGGCCTATCCCCACGACCTTCAGCGTCGTATCCCAGGTGCCGACGATGCGCTGGCGGTCCGCGAGCATGCCCGCAATCGCAAGCACGAACAGGAGCTTTCCGAACTCCGAGGGCTGGAAGGTGAAGAAGCCGAGGCTGATCCAGCGAGTCGAGCCGTGTGCCGCATGCCCTGCGAGCAGCACGAACGCGATCACCACGGAGGTGCCGATGAAGATCGCGCGCCAGTAGCGGCGGTAGAGATCCGGATCGATGAGCGCCGCAATCACGAGCACGACGCCGCCGACGCACGCATAGAGGATCTGACGGTTGAGGTAGTAGCTGGGATCGTGCGGGACCGCGAACTTCGTGATGCCGGCGACGCCCCAGAGCCCCACGACGACGAGCGCCGCGACTCCCAGGAGCAGGACCCAGTCGAGGGAGCGAACGACGCTGAGCAGGCGCGGAGCATCGCGCTCTGCGCGCAGTCCTGCTCGTTGTGATCCGGCGTACTCGAGCATCAGTCGGAGTGGATGGGTCCGGGGTTCTCGCCTGGACGCCGAAGAACTTCGCGAAGACACGCTCGGCCGCCGGCGCGGCAGCCGCGCCACCTTCGCCTCCATTCTCGATCACGGCGCAGACGACGAGCTTCGGGTCGTCCACCGGACCATAGCCGCACCACCACGACTGGCTCTCGTTGTGTGTGTAGCCGGGCACCGGCGTCACCACCTTCTCCGCCGTCCCCGTCTTGCCGGCGATCGAGACGGGGAAGGTGCCGAAGACGCCGTACGACGTGCCGAACGGGTCGTGCGTCCCCATCAAGAGGCCCTGCTGGACGTCCTTCACGTAGGCCGGATCGAGGCCGGGGATCATCCGGGGCGCCGGGGGCGCCGCCGTCGGGACGATCGTGCCGTTCGGGTTCTCGACGTCATTCAGGACATGCGGCGTCACGAGCTTGCCGCCGTTCGCGATCGCCGCGTAGAGGCGTGCCATCTGGATCGGTGTCACGAGCAGGTTGCCCTGGCCGATGGCGAGCGTGATCGAGTCGCCGGGCTTCCACAGCCTGTCGATCCGCCAGT
Source organism: uncultured Actinomycetes bacterium (assembly GCA_963825805.1). Taxonomy (GTDB): domain Bacteria; phylum Actinomycetota; class Thermoleophilia; order Gaiellales; family Gaiellaceae; genus Palsa-739. Next base: position 8,398 of record CAWGVE010000018.1, read on the forward strand.
TCGTCGGGTCGCTCTTCCGCGTGTACGTGGAGTGCTTCCAGCCGATCGTCGGAACGAGGCCGGGCACCTCCGGGCCGACGTCGACTCCGGTCGTTCGGCCGAAGCCGAACTTCCTGGCCCACTTCTGCAGCGGCTGCCCGCGGTCGGGAGGCAGGTCGTAGAAGGCGTTCCCGGCCCGGTAGAAGTACGTGTCGCACGAGTAGGCCAGCGCCGTGGGCAGGTTCATTCCCTGGTAGACGAACGGGTCCCAGTTGTGGAAGACGTGGTGCGACGAGTCGTCGGGCGACGTGTACGTCCCCGTGCAGGGATACAGGGCCCTGGGCTTGATCAGGTGCTCCTGCAGCGCCGCGATCGCGGTGAGCGGCTTGAACGTCGAGCCCGGCGGATAGGTCGCGTCGAGCGCGCGGTCGAGCGCCGGATAGTTCCTGGCGAGCGCCGTCTTCTGCGTGAGCCCCTGTGCGGCCAGCCTGTGCTGCGTCACACGGCCGGTGTAGACCGACGGGTCGAACGTCGGCGACGACGCGAGCGCGAGGATGGATCCGTCCCGCGGGCTCATCGCGACGATCGCGCCGCCGTCCGCCGCCCACTGCTTGTTGTTGTGCGCGAGCTGGATGCCGTACTTGAGCGCGTTCTGGGCGGCAAGCTGGAGCCCGGTGTCGAGGGTCAGGCGCACGGTCTGGCCCGACTGCGGCTGCGTCGCGAGCGTCTGCAGGCTGCGCGGGCGGCCGAGCGAGTCCACGCGGACGCGGGCCGTGCCGGGGACGCCGAACAGATACGTGTTGAACTTCCCCTCGACGCCCGACTGGCCGACCTCGTCGCCCGGCTGGTAGCCCGCCTTCCCGAGCGTCTGCAGCTGGTCCGGGGAGACCTGGTTGACGTAGCCGAGCAGCTGGGTCGCGAGCGCTCCGTGCGGGTACGTGCGGACGTAGCTCCGGGCCAGCGTCACGCCGGGGAAGGCTCCGGCCCGCTCCTCGAGGTACGTCAGCATCGGCGCCGGCGCCTCGGGGCGGATCACGACCGGATCGAGCAGGTCCCCGGCTTTTCGGCGCTGCACGATCTGCCTCGTCACCTGCCGGACGTTCACGCGGGTGACGTCCGCGAGGGCGCGGAGCTCACGGACGCGGCGCGCGTAGAGCTTCGGCAGGCCGGACGGCCAGAGCTCGACCGCAGTGACCTGCTTGTTCGTGACGAGGATGTTCCCGTTCCGGTCCTCGATGGGCCCGCGCGGCGCCTCGACGCGGACTGTGCGCACCTGGTTCGCCGTCGCGCGTGCGGCGTACTGCGGCCCGGCGAGCACCTGCAGCGCCCAGAGGCGCAGGAGAAGCGCGACGAAGCCGATCACGACGAGCGCTCCGAGCAGGGCCACCCTCCGCGCGAGCTTCGGCGTCAGCCGGTACGGCTCGACGGTCTCGTGCGCGGCCTCCGGCTCCTCCGGCCGCGCGCGACGGGACGGAGGCGACGCCGTCGTGCTAGCCAAGGAGTTGCACCTCCGCCGTCAACTCCTCCCGCTGGGCCGGCCGCAGGAGCCGCCGCACGACGGCGTAGACGGGCGCGGTGAGGATCAGGTTCAGCACGATCGCCGGCAGTAGGCTCCGCGCGACCGCTCCCGCCGGGGCGCTCTCGCCGAGCACGAAGTGCACGACGAGCAGGCCGAGCTGGTACAGGACGGTGACGACGGCGACCGAGAGGAACGGCGCGTGCGCGCGGTCGCGACCGGTCGTCTCGCCGTAGCGGCCGATCCAGAAGCCGGCCAGCGTCAGCACGAGCGACGTGAGCCCAAGGGTGCCGAGCGTCGCGGTGTCGACGACGAGACCCGCGAAGAAGCCGCCGACGGCCCCGACGACGCTGCCCCGCAGGAGAGCGATCGCGACGAGCGAGACGAGCAGGAGGTCGGGCACGGCCCCGAAGACGTGCACCTGCGAGAAGATCGAGACCTGGGCGACCGCGGCTACGAAGAGCACCACGGCGGCCTTGACGCCGTCGGGGAGGCTCATCGATGTCGCTTGGGGACGAGCGCAGCGACCGCGTCGAGCGAGCCGAGGCTCGCGTAGGGCTGCACCTGCACCTGCAGGAAGGCCTCGGTGTCGGTGACGCCGACCGACGAGACGCGGCCGATCGGGATCCCGTACGGGTAGATGTCCGGCAAGCGCGCGTTCCGGGTGCCGTCGGTGACGATCCTGTCTCCCTGGCCGACGCGGAACTGCTTCTGAACCTCGGTGAGGGCGAGCGTCCCGTCAGGCCCGGCCTTTACCCCACCCCGCACGCCGTTCTGGAGGTCGCGCGCCTCAACGAAGCTCTGCGGGTCCGTGAGCAGGGTCACGACCGCCGTTCCCGGGGAGACGTTCGTCACGTGGCCGACGAGGCCGTCGCCGCTGATCACGGGCGTGTTGACCCGCAGCCCGGAGTCCGAGCCGGCGGCGATCGTCAGCGAGTGCGTGAACGGCCCGTTCGGGGCCGAGATCACCGCGGCGTTGACCGCGCGGAAGTCGTTGGGGAAGCTCCGCCCCTGCTCGAAGTGGAGGAGCTTCAGGAGCGCCGGGTACTTCGCGGCCTTCGCCGAGGCGATGAGAGCGGACCGGCGAAGCGCGATGTTCTCCTTCTTCAGTTTCGCGTTCTCGGACTTCGCGCTCGAGAGGCTGGCGAGGTAGTTGTACGAGTCACGGAAAGGCTGCGCGACGCGGGTCGCCGCGACCTGGAAGGGACGCAGCGCAGATGCTCCCGCGCCCTGGACGTCGTGCAGTGCTCCCGCCGTGGGCGAGCGGAAGGAGACGGTCAGCAGCGCCAGCGCGGCGAGGACCAGGACGACGACGATCGTCCGGCGAATGACCGCGCTGCGTGCCTTCGAGGGATACGGGGTCGGGTTCGAGCGCTGAACCGACGAGGCAAGCACAGCCGCGCGGTCGCTGCGACTACGGGTGGCCACCGCCCTAGGGTATCGCGGCTACCTGCCGACCGAGCCGGACGCCCCCAAATCGAGCGCGGCCACCGTCTCGACGAGCGTAGGACGGAAGCCGATCGACTCGTTCAGATGCCGCATGACTGCGTTCTCCTCCGCATTCCTCGTCTTGACGGCCTCGATCTCGGGATGGTCGTCGCGCAGACGCCGCAACGACTCGAGCTTCACCGACCGCGCGAGCCCTTTGCCCCGCTCGGTCGCAACGGTTCCCGTGTCGTCTGTGACGCCGAGCGGCGAGCCGCCCGAGACGCGCAGCTCAGTGAAAGCGGCGATCTCGCCGGCTGCCGCCATCGCGACCGTCACACGCATCTCGCGTCCGCGGCGGGCGAGTGACTCCTCCGACGCCCGCACCTTCTCGGCCGTCGCCGTCGGGAAGTCCATGCCCTCCGGATCGGGCGCGTCGTCCATCGCGGCGCGTGCGCGCACGTACGCATCGAGGTGCTCGTCCGGAACGCGGCCGAGCCAGGTGAGGAGCCGGAAGCCGTCCGGAGGGGACGGCTCCGGGAGCACCGTCGCGCGGAGGTCGAGCAGCGAGCGGACGACGCGCTGCTGGTCCACCGCCCCGAGGCGGGCGGCGAACGCGGCTCCCGTCGGCGTGAGGTGCTCGCCGCGCAGCGTCTCGACGCCGACCTCGCGACAGCGCGCGACGACGCTCTCGAGCAGGGCCGTCCCGATCCCTTGCCGCCGACTCTTCGGGTCGACGAGCAGCTCGGTGAACGTTGCGGTCGGCCCATGCACGTAGAGCGCGGCCATGCCGCCGTCGGCGAGCCAGTGGCAGGTCGTAAGCGTCTCCGGCTGGTGGCGACGGTAGGCGATCGCCTCTTCCCGGCTCCGGCAGGGGCTCCCCCGACTGGAGCTCCTCGTGGCAGGCGACCTCGATCGCATGGAAGCGCGCGAGCACGTCATCCGACGCCGTGCGGGCGTCGACCTCCTCGATGTCCACGGATGCCCTAGTAGCGGCGGCCGTTACGGCTGCGGGCCTTGTTGCTGCGGTGGATGGCCTCGAACTCCTCGAGGCTCCGGCCGGAGCCGACCGCGACGCAAGTGAGCGGGCTCTCGGCGAGGTGGACCGGCATCTGGGTCTCGTGCCGGAGCCGCTCGTCGAGCCCGGTGAGGAGCGCGCCGCCGCCGGCGAGGACGATGCCGCGATCCATGATGTCCGCGGCCAGCTCGGGCGGCGTCTTGTCGAGCGTCGACTTGATCGCGTCGATGATCTGCGTGACGGGATCGTCGAGGGCGCGGCGGATCTCCTCCGAGGTGAGGATGACGGTCTTCGGGAGGCCGGTGAGCATGTCGCGCCCGCGCACCTCGGCCTGCAGCTCCTCCTTCAGATCCCACGCGGAGCCGATCTCGAGCTTGATTTCCTCCGCCGTCTGCTGGCCGATGAGGAGCTTGTAGTCGCGCTTGATGTGGTTGATGATCGCCTCGTCCATCTCGTCGCCGCCGACGCGCAGCGACTGCGAGACGACGATCCCGCCGAGCGAGATGACGGCGACCTCGGTCGTGCCGCCGCCGATGTCCACGATCATGTTCCCGGTCGGCTCGGCGACGGGCAGCCCGGCGCCGATCGCGGCGGCCATCGGCTCCTCGATCAGGTACGCCTGGCGCGCGCCGGCCGACAGCGTCGCCTCCTCGACGGCGCGCTTCTCCACCCCCGTCACGCCCGACGGGACGCAGACCACGACGCGCGGGTGCGCGAACCGGTGCTGGTGCACCTTCTGAATGAAGTGGCGCAACATCTGCTCGGTGACGTCGAAGTCCGCGATCACGCCGTCCTTGAGCGGCCGGATCGCCTGGATCGTGCCCGGCGTGCGGCCGAGCATCCGCTTCGCCTCGACGCCGACCGCGTGCACTTCGCCCGAGCGCTGGTCGATCGCCACGACCGACGGCTCCGAGAGCACGATGCCGCGTCCGCGCACGTAGACGAGCGTGTTCGCGGTGCCCAGGTCCACGGCCATGTCACGGCCACCGAAGCCGGTCAATCCAGAGAAAAGCCCCATCGCCCGCCGAGCATATCCGCAAAGTCACGAACTTCTTATGGAGACGGCACCCCGCGGTAACACCTTTCCGCCTAGCTTCCTTCGCAGCGACAACGGAGGCGAACGTGAACGTGGTGACGCTGATCGGCAACCTCGCGACCGAGGTCGAGCTGCGCGAGGTCGGGCCAGAGAAGAAGGTGGCGAGCTTCGTGCTCGCGGTCGACCGTGCGAGCCGGGACGGTGGCGCGGACTTCGTGAGCGTGTCGGCGTGGGACCGGCAGGCGGAGCTGTGCGCCGAGTACCTCGGCAAGGGACGGCGGGTCGCCGTCGACGGGCGGCTCAAGTCCCGCTCGTGGGAGGAGGAAGGCAAGCGGCGAAGCGCGATCGAGGTGGTGGCGCGCCGGATCGAGTTCCTCGGCGGCGGGCCACGGCGTGACGAGGACGAGGAGGCGGAGGCGGGAGCGGACGTGATCCCGTTCGAGGCGCCTGCGGCAGCGGGCTAGGCAGGGCCTAGAGCGAGGCGACGAACTCCTGGATCGCCGCGAGGCAGGCATCCGGCCGCTCGCCGATCAGGAGGTGACCGCACCCTGCGATCGTCCGCAGCGGCACGCGAAGGCGCCGTGCGTACTCCATCCCGTCCTCGAGCCGTACCCAGTTGTCGCTCGCCCCCCAGAGACAGAGGCAGGGGCAGGTGACGCGGTCGAGCTCGGTCCGCGGATCCGAGGCGAGGAGCGCCCGGCCTGCCTGGCGCGTGTCGGCGTGAAGCGCGGGGCCGACGAGGAACGCCTCGGCGAGCTCGGGCTCGAGCCCGTCCGGATCGGCGACGCCCCACCAGCCGAACGCGGCCCGCCGGCCGAGCCGCGAGCGCGCCCAGGCGTGGCGGTGAGGCGCGATCAGCTTGCCGGGCCGCGCGGCGCCCAGCACCGCGAGCGTCACCTGGGCGGAGCGCGAGGTCGAGCCGATCCCCGCCGACGCGGCGAGGACGAGCCCGCGCGCCGTCTCCGGCCGCAGGGCGGCGGCGCGGAGCGCGACGACACCGCCGAGCGAGTGACCGATCCACACGGCGCCGCGAATCGCCTCCGCATCGATCTGGGCGAGCACCGCCTCGGCCAGCGCGTCGACGTCGCGCGCCTCGGGCAGCAGCGCCGAGCGGCCGTGGCCCGGCAGATCGGGAACGACGACCCGGTGTCGGGCGGCGAGCGGCGGCGCGATCGCGCGCCAGTTCTCGATCGTCCCGCCGAGCCCGTGCACGAGCACGAGCGGCGATCCGTCACCGCCGACCGCGTAGCGAAGCCGCGTTCCGCGCCACTCGACCTCCCGCTCCGCGAATCCCTCCAACCGGGGTTTGCCGTCCGTCATCACTGAGGCATATTCTTCGGGCAATGGATGTTTCTGCAGGGCGGGCCGAGTGATGCCCGTGAAGACCACAAGCAAGGGTGCGACCTAACCCGCCAGCGCGTTGCGCGCGGCGGGTTTTTTCGTTCCCGGGGGAAGGAGCAGCGAGAATGGCAAATCACCTCACGCCCGAAGAACTGTCGAAGGAGCTCGGTCTCGATCGGCAGGAGGTCATCCGGGTGTGCGTGGAAGAGGGCGTGCCGATCTATCACGGCAAGATCGACAAGTACCTGTTCCAGGCCCAGCTGCAGGCAATCGGGGCGCCTCAGCCCCACGCCTAGCCGAACTCGGCGTCAGGCGGATTTCTTCGCCGGCGTCTTGCGTGACCGGGAGCCGGCCTTCGTGCCGGCTTTCCCGTTCTTGGAGCTCTTCGCGGCCCGGCGTCCCTGCGCGTCGGCGACACTCTGTCGCAGCGCCTCCATCAGGTCGATCTCCGGCGCCTCGGCGGTCGGCTCCGGCGCGACGATCTCCTGGCCCGCGAGCTTCGCCTCGAGCATCTTCGCCAGGTCGCGGCGGTAGTCGTTCTCGAACTCCTCGGGCGTCCACTCGCCCGCGAGGCTCGAGATCACCTGCTCGGCGAGCTTAGCTCGGCCTCCTGCACGTTGGTCGCCGCGACGGCCTCCTCGATCTCGTCCTTCGCGCGGACGTCCTCGGCGAAGAAGAGCGTCTCGAGAAGCAGCGCACCCGCGCGGGAGCGGATCAGGCAGAGGTTCTCCTTCCCCCACAGCACGAACTTGCCGACCGCGGCCATCCCCGACTCCTCCATCGCCCGCAGGAGGAGGACGTAGGGGCGCCGCTGGGCGTCGGCGCCGGCGGGCGCGAGGTAGTACGTCCGGTCGAAGTAGACGGGATCGACGTCGTCGAGCGAGACGAAGCGGAGGATCTCGATCGACTGCGAGCGCTGCAGCGCGACGGCCTCGAGGTCGGACTCCTCGACGAGGACGTACTGGCCCTTCGAGAACTCCCAGCCCTTGACGAGCTCGTCGGGCTCGACGTCACGCTCGTGCACCGGGCACCAGCGCTTCTGCTTGATCGGCGTGCCGCACTCGCGATGGAGCGTGCGGAACGAGACGTCCTGCCGCTGGGTCGCGAGCGCGAGCCCCACGGGGATGTTGACGAGCCCGAAGCTGATCGATCCGTTCCAAATGGTCCGCATGAGAGTTCCCAGTTTAGTTAGGGACTGCCCCAATTCTCGATTCTCATCGCCTTCCCTGCATACGATTGAGCCCATGGAGAGGCGCACCGCGCCCGAGCTCTGGCGCGACGCCGTTCGCGATGCGCCGGACGAGCCCGCGTACCTCGAGGAGCAGGAGGGCGGCGACTGGCGCCCCGTGCCGTGGAACGAGGCGGCCGAGCGCGTCGACGACCTCGCGCTGGGATTGCTCGCCCGCGGCGTGCGCAAGGGCGACCGGGTGGCGGTGCTGTCTCGCACGCGGCTCGAGTGGGTCCTTCTCGACTGGGCGGTGATGTCGATCGGCGCGGTGGTCGTCGGCCTCTACCCACGGGCTCCGCGAAGGAATGCGAGTACATCCTCGCGCACTGCGAGGCAGTGCTCGCCTTCACCGAGGACGAAGACCAGACGCGCAAGCTCGTCTCCGTTCGCGGCACCCTCCCTGCGCTGCGAGAGATCATCCCGTTCGACCGGCTCCCCAAGCTCGAGGCGGAGGGGCGCCTGGCGAGGCACCTGCCCCCGAGCCGGTCGAAGAGGACGACCTCGCGACGCTCATCTACACGTCCGGCACGACCGGGCCGCCGAAGGGGTGCATGCTCACGCACCTCAACCTCGTGACGGCGGCGACCCGCGTTGTCGAAGGGCTGCAGGAGCCGGGCGACGTCGTGCTCCTCTTCCTGCCGCTCGCCCACAGCTACGGCCGGCTGGCGTACCAGGCGGCGGCGTTCCGCGGCGCGACGATCGCATTCGTCGCCGACGTCGCGCGCCTGCCCGAGGCGATGGCGGCCGTTCACCCGGCGGTCCTGCCGTCCGTCCCTCGCGTCTACGAGAAGGTCTACGCGAACACGCTGGGCGAGATCGAGCGCGC
>CAWGVE010000019.1:0-13495 GCA_963825805.1 uncultured Actinomycetes bacterium
ACTTCGATCCCGCGGAGCCCTAGGTCTAGCTGGCGACCGGCGCGCCGAGCAGGCTGCCGAGGCCGGCGCTGATCGCCACGATCAGGACGCCTGCGAACGTGACGATGCCCAGGGCGCGGATGAACGTGTCCTGGAAGAACCGGTAGCGGAAGTACGCGAGCATCAGCAGCTCGAACGCCACCACGGCGACTGCGAAGAGGAGCGCCACGTGGTAGTTCGTGATCAGGAACGGCAGGGAGTGGAGGATGCCGCCGAGGAAGGTGCCGCCGCCGGTGATCGGCCCGCGGCCCAGGGGCTGCCCCGGCCCGGTCAGCTCCCCCGTGTCGGAGAGCCCCTCCGAGAAGCCCATGCTGATGGCCGCGCCGATCGAGGTCGCAAGGCCGGCGATGAAGGCGAAGCGGGTGTCGTGCGAGGCGAGGACGACTGCGAAGATCGGCGCGAGCGTCGAGAGCGAGCCGTCGATGAGACCGACCATGGCCGGCTGGACACGCTGCAGGAGAAAGGTATGCTCGTCGCTCACGAGTAGAGTATATCAGAGAGTGTGCAAGTTAGTAGAGCATAAGGCAGACCTGACAAATCAAGTCAGGATGCCCTGACATGCGGCTCATCCTGACGCTCGAGTACGACGGCACGCCCTTCCGCGGCTGGGCGGCACAGCCGGGGCTGCCGACGGTGGAGTCGGCTTTACGGGAAGCGCTCGGCGGGACGTTCGAGTCGGTCGAGAACCTGGCAGTAGCGGGGCGCACGGACAGCGGCGTCCACGCGCTCGGCCAGGTCGTCTCGGTCGACGTCGAGGGCGGGCCGCCTCCGGAGCGTGCCGCAGGTGCGCTGAACACGCGCCTGCCGGACGAGATCAACGTGGTCGCGGCGACGCCGGCTCCGCAGGGCTTCCACGCCCGCCACTCGGCACGTACGCGCAGCTACCGCTACCGGCTCTTCACCCGCTCGACGCCCTCGCCGTTCGAGGCTCGCCGGAGCTGGTGGCTACCGCGTCCTCTCGACCAGGACGCGCTCGCAGCCGCAGCGGCCGAGCTGCGTGGGGAGCACGACTTCCGCGCCTTCACTCCGACGCAGACAAACCACGAGGCCTTCGTCCGTGCGGTCGAGCGGGCGGAGTGGATCCGGCGCGATCACCACCTCGACTTCGAGATCACCGCAAACAGCTACCTCCGTCACATGGTGCGGAGCCTGGTGGGAACGATGGTCGAGGCGCCGGGCACGATCCCGGAGCTGCTCGACGGCCGCTCGCGCTCGGAGGCCGGAGCCACGGCGCCGCCGTGGGGCCTGTACCTCGTGGCCGTGTCTTACTAAGTGACATTGTGTTACTTGGGGGTCCGGGTTACCTGGGGATCCGGAAAGTCGCGATCTCGCCGGGTGCGAGCTCGAGGCCGCCGACGACCGGCTCCTCCTCGTCGAGCCGGATCCGGTGGGCGGGCAGGCTCAGCGTCAGCTCCTCGGGCTGCGGGTTCGGGTTGAAGGCTCGCAGGACGAGGCCGTCGGCGTCCTCGGCGCCCTTGAGGCAGGAGAAGACGACGTCGCCGCCGAGCTCGAGCGGCGGCTCGAACGGATCGCCGCGGAGGAAGTCCGTGCGGTAGTCCTGGCTCGCCCGTATGAGCGCCGCGTTCGAGAGCCGGTCGCCGTCGAAGCGGAGCGCGTACTCGAGGACGTGGCGGCCGCGGCACTGGCCCTCCGGAGTGGCGATCTCCGGGCCTGCGGCGAGAGGGCGCGTCGCCAGGCCGGCGGGGCGCGAGATCGTGCCCACGCAGCGCAGGAGCGTGAGCCGCAGCCCCTCGAGGCTCGCCTCGTATTCCGGTAGCCCCTTCGTGAGGAGGACAAGCGGGCCGAGCGCGACGGCTCCCAGCGTGTGGGCGGTCGCCACGGGAGGCTCGACCCATTCCGCGCGAGGCGGCGGCGGCGCCAGCGGACGTCGCACGACGGCGAACTGGCTCTCGGCGCGCACTTCGTCCGCGCCGTCTGTCGAGCGGACGAGAACGCGCAGCCGGTGGTCATCCGCCTCGTTCTCGACCACGCTCGTCAGCTCGACGCGGTCGAGCCCGGGGACCACGCGGACGGTCGTCTCGATCCGGATCCCCGGCAGCTCGTGCTCGAGCACAAGCGCATCCCCATCACTCCGCGAGGCGACGAGCCGTGCTGTCGTGGTCTCGCCCGAGGGACAAAACGTGTACAGGTCACCGATGTCCGGCTCGTCCTCGAACACGAGCAACTCGGCTATCGCCTCGAGCTCGAACGGCGTCTCTCGCTCGGCGAGCGGCTCGGGGCGGCGGCCGCAGAAGCCGTCCAGCTCGTACAGCTGCCCGTCGACGACGCGGCGCCGCCCGAATGGCAGCGTGTTCACGAGCGCGCCGCCGACGCCGAGGGCCTCGCGCTCGACGTAGTCGAGCGTGCGGTCGAGCTGCTCGTAGCGGACGAGCATGTCCCGGTGCACCTCGTCGCACGAGCAGCCGCAGATCGAGTCGTGCGGGTGGTTGCGGAGGAGGTCGCGCCACGCGAGCCGGAGATCGGCCCCGGGATACGGCGCGTCCCCGCGCAGCGTCCGCAATGCGGCCGCCGTCTCGATCGAGAGCAGGCGCCGCTCGGTGCGCTCGTTCGCCTGCTTGAGATAGATCCGGGCCGAGTTGACGCCCCGCAGGACGTTCTGGAGGCGGCTTCCCACCAGCTCCCCCTCGTGCTCGGGCAGCCCCTCGGCGAGGGGCGCGTGCTCGTCGTAGCGGCCGATCCGGAACTCCGCGCCGAACGTCCGCGACAGCTCCGCGAGGATCTCCGGCAGCTCCGGCTCGATCGGTAGATGGTCGGAGCCGTTGGCGAGCAGGATCTCGTCGCTTCCCGCGGCGTGGACGAGCTCGCCGAACGCGTCCACGATGGCGCGCACGCGCTGCTCGGCGTCGTGGTACCAGGTCAGGCGCGCGAAGTTGTCGTAGTGCGGGTGCATCTGGCAGGCGACGACCTCCGCCGGGCCGGCGCGCCAGCGGAAGACGACCCCGATCTCGTCGAGCTCGTCGCCCATCCCGCGCGAGAACAGGCAGGTGCCGATGCCGAAGCCCGCGAGGATCTGCGGCATCTGCGCCGGGTGCCCGAAGCTGTCCGGCAGGTAGCCGGCGCCGCTCGGCTCGACCCCGAAGCGGCGGCAGACGCGCCTTCCGAGCAGGAGGTTGCGGACGAGCGGCTCGCCCCCGACGAGGATCTCGTCGGGAAGGATGTACGACGGGCCCACCTCGAGCCGTCCCTCAGCCAAGAGGGCCTGCAGCCTCCCCTCGTTCTCGGGCCGCACCTCCACGTAGTCCTCGAGCACGATCGCCTGGCCGTCGAGCGTGAAGGAGGTGAAGGATGGGTCGCTCTCCAGCGTGTCGAGCACCCCGTCGACGACGTTGCCGAGCCGCAGCCGAAACTGCTCGAACGGCAGGTACCACTCGCGATCCCAGTGCGTGTGCGGGACGACCAGGAAGCGGAACGCGGAGACCTCGGCCACCGGAGGGAGCCTAGTGGGGCCGCCGATACGATCGACGCATGCGGTTCGGCACCGTCCTCTTCGACCTCGACGGCACCGTGGTCGACTCCGGCGCGATCATCCTCGCCTCGATGCGGCACGCGACCCGGGAGGTGCTCGGCCGCGACTACTCCGACGAGGAGCTCTTGCAGGCGGTCGGCGGTCCGGGGCTCGAGGCCCAGATGTCGGCGCTCGCGCCCGACCACGTCGAGCGGCTCGTGGACGTCTACCGCGCCCACAACGAGCCGCTCCACGACGAGCTCGAGGCCTGTGCGGGAATGGAGGACGTGCTCGTCCGTCTCCACGAGGAGGGCCGCCGGCTCGGGATCGTGACCGCCAAGCGCCGCGTGACCGTCGAGCTCGCGTTCGACCGGGTTCCGCTCCGCCACCTCTTCGAGACGATCGTCGGCGGCGACGAGACGGAGCGGCACAAGCCGGACCCCCAGCCGCTCCTGCTCGCAGCCGAGCGCCTCGGCGCCGACCCGGCCGACACGGCCTACGTGGGCGACTCGCCGTTCGACGTCCGCGCCGCGAAGGCGGCCGGGATGTTCGCCGTGGCCGTGACGTGGGGCCGGATCCACGAGCGCGCGCGCCTGGAGGCGGAGGAGCCCGACGCGATCGTCGACACGGCGGAGGAGCTCCTTGGCGTCCTCTAGGAGCACCACGGCCGCCGCGCGCGCCGCGGAGCTGCGCGAGATCCTCAGCCGCGCGCTCGTCGCGTACCACGTCGAGGACGAGCCGATCATGGAGGACGCGGCCTACGACGCGCTCTTCGACGAGCTGCTCGCGCTCGAGGCCGAGCACCCCGAGCTCGCGACTCCCGACTCGCCGACGCGGCGGGTCGGCGGCATCTCGGACAAGTTCGTGAAGGTCCAGCACCTGGAGCCCATGGGCTCGCTCGAGAAGGTGACGACGGAGGAAGGGCTGCAGAAGTGGGGCGACGACGTCCGCAAGCGCCTGGGCGCCGACGCTGCGGTCGCCTACGTCCTCGAGCCGAAGATCGACGGGCTCGCGGTCAACCTGACCTACGAGAACGGCGTGCTCGTGCGCGGGGCGACCCGCGGCGACGGCGTCCAGGGCGAGGACGTCTCTCCGAACATCCGCACGATCAAGGCGATCCCGCTGCGCCTCGAGGGCGACGCGCCGGCCGTGATCGAGGTCCGCGGCGAGGTGTACCTGCCGCTCTCCGGCTTCCGGGAGCTGAACGAGCGTCTCGCCGGGACGAATCAGAAGCTCGCGCCGAACCCCCGCAACGCCGCGGCCGGGAGCCTCCGCCAGAAGAACTCCGCGATCACCGCCGACCGTCCGCTCTCGATCTGGGTCTACGGAGCCGGCTATCGCGAAGGCGTCGAGTTCGAGACGCAGTTCGAGATGCTCGAGTGGCTGCGCGAGCACGGCCTGCGCACGAATCCGTACGCCGAGCGGCTCGAATCGATCGAAGAGGTCGCCGCCGCCTGCGTCGAGTGGGAGAAGCGGCGGCTGGAGCTCGACTACGAGATCGACGGCGTCGTGGTCAAGGTCGATTCCCTCGACCAGCAGCGCCGGCTCGGCGCCCTGCACTCCCGCCCGCGTTGGGCGCGCGCCTACAAGTGGGCGCCGATGACCGCGGTGACCCGGCTGCTCGAGATCCGGATCCGCGTGGGCCGGACCGGGGCGCTCAACCCGTGGGCGATCATGGAGCCGGTCCAGGTCGGCGGCGTCACGGTCACCCGCGCGACCCTGCACAACGAGGAGGACATCAACCGCAAGCAGATTCGCCAGGGCGACGACGTGATCGTCCAGCGCGCGGGCGACGTCATCCCGCAGATCGTCGGCCCCGCCGGCCCGCACCGGAGGGGAACAAAAGAGTTCCGGATGCCGACGCACTGCCCGCTGTGCGGCACGGCGATCGTGAAGCCCGAGGGCGAGGCCATGCACCGCTGCCCGAACCGCGCCTGTCCCTCGCGCGGACTCGAGACGCTGATCAACTGGACCGGCGTCGCCGACATCGACGGCGTCGGCGAGCAGACGATCCGCATCCTGTGGGACAAGGGTCTCGTCCGGTCGCTGCCCGACCTCTACCGCCTGACGAAGGAACAGCTGGTGGAGCTCGAGGGGTTCGCCGACATCTCCGCGAGCGCTGCGGTCGAGTCGATCGAGCGCTCCAAGCAGGTGCCGTTCTCGCGCGTCCTCCTCGGCCTCAACATCCCCGGGATCGGCTGGGTGCTCGCACGCACCCTCGCAAGCCATTTCGAGACCGTCGACCGGCTGCTGGCGGCGACTCCTGAGGAAGTCGCCGAGGTCGAGGGCTTCGGTCCCGACCGCGCAGAGGACGTCGTGGAGTGGTTCGCTGACGACCAGAACCGGGCGCTCGTCGAGGAGCTGCGCGGTCTAGGCCTGAACTTCACGTTGAGCCCGGAGGAGCGGCCGCGCGAAGGCCCGCTCACCGGCAACACGTACGTCATCACCGGCACGCTCGAGCGCTTCTCGCGCGAGGAGGCTCAGGCGCGGCTCGAGGCCCTCGGCGCGAAGGTGACGGGCTCCGTGTCCGCGAAGACGACGGGGCTCGTCGTGGGGGAGGAGCCGGGAGCCTCGAAGCTGACGAAGGCGCAGAAGGCGGAGGTGCCGATCCTCTCCGAGAGCGACCTGCTCGCGCTGCTCGGCGAGCGCGGCTAGGGCACGGCGGTGCGCGCGAGGACCTGCGCGAAGCGGTTCTGGGACTGCTCCGCGTCGAGGCTCCGCACCGGGCGGCCGTTCTCCACGATCGAGAAGACGTAGCGGTCGCCGACGAAGCCCGAGAGGGCGGAGGAGTTGGCCGTCGTGCCCGTCTTGGCGCGGACGAGCCCGCGCGCCGGGCGGTTGCGCATCCGGTGCTCGAGCGTGCCGGTCTCGCCGGCGACCGGCAGGGCGGGGATGATGTACGGCCGCAGGTCGGGGTCGAGCCACATCGTCCGCAGGAGGGTGGCCAGCGCGCCGGTCGTCCAGCGGTCGACGAGCGACAGGCCCGAGCCGTCGACGATGCGCACGCCTGCGAGAGGCACGCCGGCCGCTGCCAGAAGCCGGCGCGTCACCGCGACCCCGGCCGCCGCCGAGCCCCCGCTCCCCTGCACGGCGCCGACCTCCTTCAGCAGCATCTCCGCGTAGAAGTTGTCGCTGTACACATCCATGTGGCGGACGAGCGCCGAGACCGGCGGAGACTGGACGCCTGCGAGCTGGACCGCGCCGTCAGGGGCGACGCCGACCGCCGCGCCCCCGTCGACCGAGACCCCTGCGCGGCGGAGATCCAGCCGGAAGAGCTGAGCGGCCATGAGCGCCGGGCGGCCCGTCTCGTAGCGGCCCGTCCAGCCGCGGTTGACGATGAGCGCCGAGAGCGCAGGCGACTCGTGGAGGTAGAACTGGGCCTTCCAGCCGAGCCCGGTACGGCGTGCGTCGAACCAGCTCTCGTCGCCGAGGATCCGGCCGCTCACGTGCCTGATTCCCGCCGCGGCCACCTGGTGCGCGAGCGAGACCAGCTCCGCGGCGGTCAGCGCGGGATCGCCGTACCCCTTGAGGACGAGATTCCCCACCCAGGCCGTCCCGGTCTGGTGCCCCTCGCCGAGCACGTCGGTCTCGATGGGGAAGGCCGGGCCGAGGGCGCTCAGCGCTGCGTACGTGGTCGCGAGCTTCTCGTTCGACGCGGGGCGGAGGGGGCGGCCGGAGTTCTGGGTGAAGAGCGTGCTGCCGGTGCGGAGGTCGAGGACGATCGCGCCGGTCTGCGCCGGGCTCACGTGCCGGGCGTGCAGCGCCCGCGCGAGCAGCTGCTGGAACGCGTTGCGCGACCCGGCCTGAGCGGCCGGGGCTCCGAAGAACGCGACGATTGCCACCACTGCTGCGGCGAGGCGGAGACGCACGGCTTTCCATTTTTCAAGCGATTGTCGAAACGTCAAGCCCGATGGGTCGGCCCACTTTCGAAGATGGGCCGAGCGACCCATTCCCGCGCGCCGCTTCGCCGTTCGATAATCCGTGCTATGTCGCTGCGTGAAAAGATCGTGGACCTGCTCAGCCTGCCCGAGAACGGGGCCGGCGCGCCCACCATCGACACGATCGAGACGACCCTGACGGACGGCTACGCCGCCGCGCTCGCGCTCGAGGGCGAACGGTGGCGGATCGAGCGGCGGCTGGGCGAGGTGGCGCGCGACGCGGACGACGCCGAGGACGTACGCGAGGTCGCCCGCCTGTCCGTGCGCCTCGAGACGGCCGACGGCGAGCTCGCAGGGCTCCGCTCGCTCCTCCGCAAGCTTCAGGGCGTCAGGCGCCGGCGGAGAGCCGCTCCGGCCTAGACGATTCCGCTGCGGACGGCGTAGACCGCGGCCTGGATGCGGTTGTCGATCTGGAGCTTCATGAGGATGTTCGAGATGTGGTTCTTGACCGTCTTCGGGCTGATGTGGAGCTCCGCCGCGATCACGGCGTTGTCCTTGCCGTTGGCGATCAGCTTCAGCACCTCGATCTCGCGCTCCGAGAGCTCGGCGCGGATCATCTCCTCGATCTGCGGCTGCGCGCTCGTGGCGCGGATCCGCTGCAGCACCTTCGCCGCGATGTTGGGGGAGATGAGCGCCTCGCCGCGTGCCGCCGCGAGGATGCCGGAGACGAGCTCCTGGATCGACGCGTCCTTGAGCAGGTAGCCGCACGCGCCGGCGAGGATCGCGTCGGTCACGTCGCTGTCCTCGTCGGAGATCGTGAGCATCAGGACCCGTGTGAGCGGCGAGACCTCCGCGATGTGCCGTGTGGCCTCCACACCGCCCATCGCGGGCATGTTCAGATCCATGACGACGACTTCGGGAGTGAGGTCGCGGGCGAGGGTGACCGCCTCGGTGCCCGTCGCCGCCTCGCCGACGATCGAGAGGCCCTGCTCCTCGAGCAGGTTGCGCAGGCCGGTGCGGAAGAGATCGTGGTCGTCGACGAGGACGACGCGGAGCGCCTCCGTCTGCCGTTCCTCGGCCGTCTCCACGAGCTCCGTCACCGCGAAGTTTCCCCCTTTTCGCGGCGCCTAGTCTAATCAGTAAACCGTAATCGTGACGGTGCGGCGGCCCCAGGCCGCGCACTGGGAGGGCGTCATCCAGAGGTCGATGACCGCTCCCTGGATGCCGCCGCCGGTGTCGGCCGCGACGCCGTTGCCGTAGCCGGGGACGTACATCCGGCTGCCGAGGGGGATCACGGAGGGATCGACGGCGACGACGCCCGGCCCCACGGGCATCCCCGTTGCCGTCTTGCCCTGCAGGTCGTAGCAGGTGGCGCTCACGGCGATCTGCCGGCCTCCGCCGGACGAGGGCGGCGGCGCCGTCGTCGTAGGCGGCTGCAGCGTCTGCGACTTCTGCTGGACGGCCTGCGCGGTGGCCACGACGCTTTGCACCTGCGACGCCTGGAGCCGCTCCTTCGTCCGCAGCGAGGACACGTACGCGGCCCTGGCGGCTGCCGCGCCCTCGACTCTCCGCTCGGCCTGCTGCGCTGCCGCGAGCGAGCGTGCGAGCCGCCGAGCCTCCAACGCGAGCTCGACTCGCGTACGGAGCAGACGGGTGCGTGCCGCCCGCGTGGCGAGGACGATCTTGCGGCTCTCGTCGGCGACGCTCCTCAGGTCGTCGAGCTTGCGGAGGCCCGTGCTGAGCGAGGCCGCCCCGAGCATGACCGCGACCGGGTCGACGTTGCCCTGCTCGTAGATGGTGCGGATGTTGGCCTCGAGCTGACGCTGTGCGACAGCGAGGGACGAGTGCGCTATCCCCAGCTGTTGCCGGAGGGCCGAGCGCCGCCGCCGCAACTCGGCGGCCGCCGCCCCGAGCGAGCCGACCCGGGCGTGCCACGCCTGGACCTGCGAGTCGAGCGCATAGAGGCCGAGCAGCGCCTGATGCGTCTTCGTGTCGAGATCCTGCGCCGAGACGTTGGAGCCCTGCGAGCTCGAGCTTCCCGGAGCGGCCAGCGCGGCCGACGCGGCCGTGAGCGCGAGCACGACGGAAAGAGCCGCAAGCCGTGCGGCGCGGGGTCTGTGTAACCCGAGCACGAAGGCGGGACCGTAGTCGACCGAGCGACGTTGTGCGCCGGCAAACGAGGTCGCGTCCCCGAGCGAGGTGCCAAATTGCAGCATTTTCGTGACGGTTCCCCATTGCAAGCGTCCGGCAGGGTTGTTACCGTGCCCCCTTCGTGACGGGCGGGAGGACGTCATTGCGTGTGCCGAGGCGGACGGCAGCGGTCTCGGCGCTGCTCATCGGTCTGTTGCTCGCGACTGCTGCGGGGGTCCATGCGGACTCCATCGCCGGTAAGCGCGCGCAGGCTCGAGCAGTGCTGGTCCAGCTCCAGCAACTCGACGCGTCGGCACAGCTGGCGAACAGCCGCTACCGGGCTGCGAGCGCGAAGCTGCACCAGGTCGAGCACCGGCTCGCGATCAACCAGCAGGCGCTCGGCGTCGCGCGCGGCAACCTCTCGCGCGCGCAGCGCCTCCTGGAGAAGCGGCTCGTGGCGATCTACACGTCTGACGACGAGCAGTCGTCGCTCGCCGTCATCCTCGGGGCCCGCAGCCTCGACGACCTCATCTCCCGCATCGAGACGGTCAACTCCCTCTCGAAGCAGGACTCGGCGCTCATCAACCAGGTGGTGGGGTACCAGCACCAGATCGTGCGTCGCCGGACGCTCCTGCGCCAGGAGCGCATCCGGCAGCACCGGCTCGTGGGCGAGCGCGCGGCGGAGCGCAGCCGGATCCAGGGAAGGCTCGCTTCCGAGCGGCACCTCTACAGCTCGGTCCGGTCACAGCTCCAGCAGATGATCTCGCAGCAGCAGGCGGCGCAGGCCGTAGCCGCGCAGCGCGCACGGGTCGCGGCGAAGGTGCAGTCGGCCGCGCCGACGGGCAGCTTCGGCGTCGGCGATCCCGCGGCCGGCTCGGTGCCGTCGGGGCACTTCAGCGGCGTCGTCGGGATCGCGATGCAGTACCTCGGCACTCCCTACGTGTGGGGCGGCGCGAGCCCGAGCGGCTTCGACTGCTCCGGCCTCGTGATGTACGTGTTCGCGCAGGTCGGCGTCTCGCTGCCGCACTACACGGTGGCCCAGTACAACTACCCCAACTCCGTCTCGGTGCCGCGGAACGAGCTCCAGCCCGGCGACCTCGTCTTCTTCGCCGGCCTGGGCCACGTCGGGATCTACGTCGGCAACGGGCAGTTCATCCACGCGCCGCACACCGGCGACGTCGTCCGCATCGACAGCCTCAGCGGAGGCTGGTACTCCTCCGAGTACGACGGCGCCAAGCGCATCCTGGGCTAACTAGCCCGCGTAGAGCTGCTCGATCTCGTTCGCGAAGTGCTCGTGGATGACGTTGCGGCGCAGCTTCAGCGTCGGCGTCACCTCACCCTCCTCCTGTGAGAAGTCGCGCGGGAGGATGACGAACCGCTTGATCTGCTCGACGCGCGTCCGGTCGCGGTTGACCTCGTCGACGAGCTCCTGGACGAGCTCCTGCGGGTCGCGCCCGCTCGCTGTGACCTCCGGCTCGTCGAGCGTGAGCAGAGCCGTCACGTAGGGGCGGCGGTCGCCGACGACGATCGCGTGCGAAACGAAGCGCGACGACTTGAGCGCGTTCTCGAGGTTCTGCGGCGCGATGTTCTTGCCGCCGGCCGTGATGATGATGTCCTTCTTGCGGTCGGTGATCCGGAGGAAGCCGTCCCCGTCGATCTCGCCGACGTCGCCGGTGCGCAGCCAGCCGTCCTCGGTCAGCGCGGCCGCGGTCGCCTCCGGATCCTTGTAGTAGCCGGCAAAGACGGAATCGCTGCGGAGCAGGATCTCGCCGTCGTCGGCGAGGCGGATCTCGGTCCCCTCGACGGCGCGGCCGACGGTGCCGATCCGGAAGTCGTCTGCCTCGTTCACCGCGGCCGAGCTTGCCGTCTCGGTGAGGCCGTAGCCCTCGATCACGGGTACGCCGAGGGCGTGGAAGAACTCGATCACGTCCGGCGAAAGCGGCGCCGCTCCGGAGATACCGAGCCGCATCCGCCCCCCGAGCCGCTCGCGCACCTTGCCGAACACGAGCCGGTCGGCCAGGCGCTCCTGGAGCCCGAGGAGGCCGGAGACCGAACGTCCTTCCCGGCGGGCGCGGCTCGCCCGGCCGCCGACCCGCAGCGCCCAGAGCCCGATCTGCCGCCGCAGGCCGCCGGCGCGCTCGATCTCGCCCAGCGTGTTCGCGTAGACCTTCTCGTAGACGCGAGGGACGGATGGCAGGACCGCCGGGTGAACGGCCGCCATCGCCTCGGGCAGGCGCGCGACGTCGGCGACAAAGGCGATCGTGGCGCCGCGGAACGCCGCCGCCTGGTACGCCAGCCGGCCGTAGCTGTGGGCGAGCGGCAGGAAGAGGAGCACGACGTCGCCCGGCTCCTGCAGCCCTTCGACAACACGGGTCGCCGCCGTCACGAGGTTGCGGTGCGTGAGCATGCACCCCTTGGGCGGCCCGGTCGTGCCGGACGTGTAGATGAGCGTCGCGAGGTCGTCCTCTTCGACCGGCTCGGGGTGGAGGTGCCTCGCCAGGCGCCCCTCCGCCTCGAGCTTGGGGAGCCGGTCGAACGGGATGATCTCCCGCAGCGCAGGGAGCGTGCCGCGAACGGAGACGAGCTTGCGCGTCTGGTCTTCGTCCTCGGTGAAGGCGAGCACTGCCTCGCAGTGCGCGAGGATGTACTCGCACTCCTTCGCGGAGCCCGTGGGGTAGAGGCCGACGACCACCGCGCCGATCGACATCACCGCCCAGTCGAGAAGGACCCACTCGAGCCGGGTGCGAGACAGCACCGCCACCCGGTCGCCCTTGCGCACGCCGCGGGCGAGCAATCCCAGCGCGAGGTCGTCGACGCGCTCGGCCGCCTCGTTCCACGGCACGGGGCGCCAGTCGCCGCCCTCCTGCTCCTCGAGGTACGCGGGCTCGTCCGGCGCATCGCGAACGGCGTCGCGCCAGAGCTCGGGCGCGGTGCGCCTCTCCATGGGCTCAATCGTATGCAGGGAAGGCGATGAGAATCGAGAATTGGGGCAGTCCCTAACTAAACTGGGAACTCTCATGCGGACCATTTGGAACGGATCGATCAGCTTTGGGCTCGTCAACATCCCCGTGGGGCTCGCGCTCGCGACCCAGCGGCAGGACGTCTCGTTCCGCACGCTCCATCGCGAGTGCGGCACGCCGATCAAGCAGAAGCGCTGGTGCCCGGTGCACGAGCGTGACGTCGAGCCCGACGAGCTCGTCAAGGGCTGGGAGTTCTCGAAGGGCCAGTACGTCCTCGTCGAGGAGTCCGACCTCGAGGCCGTCGCGCTGCAGCGCTCGCAGTCGATCGAGATCCTCCGCTTCGTCTCGCTCGACGACGTCGATCCCGTCTACTTCGACCGGACGTACTACCTCGCGCCCGCCGGCGCCGACGCCCAGCGGCGCCCCTACGTCCTCCTCCTGCGGGCGATGGAGGAGTCGGGGATGGCCGCGGTCGGCAAGTTCGTGCTGTGGGGGAAGGAGAACCTCTGCCTGATCCGCTCCCGCGCGGGTGCGCTGCTTCTCGAGACGCTCTTCTTCGCCGAGGACGTCCGCGCGAAGGACGAGATCGAGGAGGCCGTCGCGGCGACCAACGTGCAGGAGGCCGAGCTGAAGCTCGCCGAGCAGGTGATCTCGAGCCTCGCGGGCGAGTGGACGCCCGAGGAGTTCGAGAACGACTACCGCCGCGACCTGGCGAAGATGCTCGAGGCGAAGCTCGCGGGCCAGGAGATCGTCGCGCCGGAGCCGACCGCCGAGGCGCCGGAGATCGACCTGATGGAGGCGCTGCGACAGAGTGTCGCCGACGCGCAGGGACGCCGGGCCGCGAAGAACTCCAAGAACGGGAAAGCCGGCACGAAGGCCGGCTCCCGGTCACGCAAGACGCCGGCGAAGAAATCCGCCTGACGCCGAGTTCGGCTAGGCGTGGGGCTGAGGCGCCCGATTGCCTGCAGCTGGGCCTGGAACAGGTACTTGTCGATCTTGCCGTGATAGATCGGCACGCCCTC
>CAWGVE010000020.1:0-4841 GCA_963825805.1 uncultured Actinomycetes bacterium
AAGGTGCTCCGGCTCGTCTCGATCGACCCGTCCACCTGCACAGCTATCCGCACCAGCTCTCCGGCGGGATGCGGCAGCGGGCGATGATCGCGATGGCGCTGCTCTTCACCCCGGAACTCGTGATCATGGACGAGCCGACATCCGCGCTCGACGTCGTCGCACAGCGCTCGCTCATGGTCCAGATCAAGGAGCTACAGGAGAGGCTCGGCTTCGCGGTCATCTTCGTGACGCACGACATGTCGCTCGTGAGCCACTTCTCGGACCGGTTACTCGTCATGTACGCGGGCCAGGTCGCCGAGCTGTCCGAGACGCGGGAGCTGTTCGACCGGCCGCTCCACCCGTACTCGCAGGGGCTGCTCGGCGCCTTTCCCTCGATCCGCGGGCCGAAGGTGCGGTTGCTAGGGATTCCCGGCTCGCCGCCCGACCTCGCTCATCCCCCTGGCGGCTGCCGGTTCGCGCCGCGCTGCCCGCATGCGGAGGCAGCTCTGCACCGCCGCCGAGGTGCCGCTTTTCGCCGTGAACGGAAGCCTCGTCCGCTGCGTCAAGCACGAGACGGTCGAATGACCGAGGAACTGCTTCGCACCGAGGGCCTGACGCGGCACTTCAGCGTCGGGAAGCTCACATCTCGGAGACGCTCCACGCGGTCGACGACGTCGACCTCACGATCGGCCGCGGCGAGATCGTCGCGCTCGTGGGTGAGAGCGGCAGCGGCAAGAGCACGATCGCGCGCATGCTCGCCCGCGTCTACACGCCCACGCGCGGCGAGATCTGGTTCGAGGGCCGGCCGCTGAGCCGGCTGCGCCGGCGCAAGGCCGGCTCGCCTACAGCGCCGACGTCCCATGGTCTTCCAGGATCCGTACAGCTCGATCAACCCGGCGTACCGGGTCTCGCACGGGATCCTGCGCGGGATGAAGCTCCACCGCGGCGACCTCTCGCAGAAGCAGCGCGGGGCCGAGCTGAGACCGCGTGCTCGACGCGGTCGGGCTGATGCCGGTGGCGCGACACGCAACGGCGCTTTCCCTACGAGCTCAGCGGCGGCCAACGCCAGCGGGTCGGCTTCGCGCAGGCGCTCGCGCTGCGGCCGAAGCTCATCGTCGCCGACGAGCCGGTCTCGATGCTCGACGTCTCGATCCGTGTCGGTGTCCTCAACCTCATGGGCGAGCTGCGCGAACGGGAGGGCGTCTCGTTCCTCTACATCACCCACGACGTCGCGAGCGCCCGCTACCTCGCCGACCGAGTGCTCGTCATGTACGCCGGGCATCTCGTCGAGGAGGGCGAGACCGAGGACGTGCTCCAGCGGCCGAAGCATCCGTACACGCAGTTGCTGCTGGCGGCGGTGCCGGATCCTCGTGCCGAGCTGGGGCTCGCCGACGCGCGCGACGTGGGAGAGCCGCCGAAGGTCGTCGACCCGCAGCCGGGTTGCCGCTTCCGGCCGCGCTGCCCGCTCGCAGTTGCGAAGTGCGAGACGGTGACGCCGACGTTACGAGAGCTCGGCGACGGCCGACGCGTCGCCTGTCACGTCGCCGAGTGACGCGGTCGCTCGATCGAGCTCCGCGCGCGCTCGTTCGTAGGCCCCCGGTAGCGCGTCGAGCCGGTCGAGCCCGAGCAGCACGGCGCCGACGATCGGCCGCGAGCTCGCCACTCGCACGGCTAGTCGTGGCCCGACCTCGCGCAGGCCCTCCTCGACCCCGGCGATCAGGCGTGCATTGCCGGCCTGCAGCACTCCACCGCCGAGGATGACCTCCACCTCCTCGCCGGCTAGATCAAGGCGGTGCAAGGCGGCGCGGACGAAGGCGACGACCTCCTCTGCCTGCCGATCGACTATCTCGGCGGCCGCCCGATCCGTTTCCGCCGCCCGAAAGACGAGGGGCGCGAGCTCCCCGAGCCGGCGCCAGGGAATCCTTCCGGCGTGGACGGCCCGGGCGAACTCGACCGGCGTGCCGAGCCCGAAGTACTCCGGAACGAGCTGCTCGAGCTCGCTCTTCGGGCTCCGCCCGTCCTCGCTGCGCGCGGCCGCCGCGGCCGCGGCAAGGCCGACCGCGCCTGCACCGTCCATCGCGTCGCCGCTGATCGGGCCGAGCGAGGCGAAGCGCGCCTGCTGGCCGTTGGGCGCGACGCCGACGCAGTTCATTCCCGATCCGCATGTGACCGCGACGCCCCACCCGCTCTCGCTTCCGGCCCGCAGGACTGCGAAGGTGTCGTTCCCAACGACCAGCTCGCCGGCCCAGCGCCGTCGCTCGGCCTCCGCCCGGTACGTCTCCTCCTCGTCCGGGAAGTCGAGTCCTGCGATAAGAAGCACGGCGAGGTCGGCCGGCGCACCGACTTCCCGGGCGAGCGCATCGACCACCTCCGCGCTCGCCTCGACGCCGATGTGGTCGGGCTGGCTCAGGGGGCCGCGGGCGAAGCCAGCGACCGTGCCGTCTTCGCGCACGAGTGCCGCATCGGTCTTCGAGCCGCCGCCGTCGACGGCGAAGAGCGTGCTCAGGGTTCTCAGCGGACGGCCTCGGCGACGAACCGGTCGAGCAGGCCGTCCACGAGCTCGACCTGGCCGATCAGGGGATGCGCGAGCAGCGCCTTCCGCGCGTCGACCGAATCGCGGCTGAGCGCCGCGCGGACAGCAAGCCGCTCGTAGGCCGCGACGTGCTGCACGAGCCCCAGGAGCTCGGGCGCGAGCGGTTCCTGCGGCAGCGGCTCCGGGCCGTCACGGCCTACGCGGGCCGGAACCTCGACGACGTCGTCGTGGGCCAGGCCCGCCAGCGTCCCGTCGTTGCGCATGTCCACCTCGTGCACGGCGCCGTCGCCGGTCATGAGTGAGGAGATGAGACCGAGCGCAGCCTCGCTGTAGTACGCGCCGCCACGCTGCATGAGCAGGTCGGGCCGCTCGTCCACGCTCGCGTCGCGGTAGATTTCGAGCAGGCCGCGCTCGATTTCCTGCACCACGGCCGCGCGCGGCTCGCCCTCCAGCTGCTCGCGCAGGACGGCGTCGTGCGCGTAGAAGTAGCGCAGGTAATAGGACGGCACGGCGCCGAGCTCTTCGAGTAGCCGGCGCGGCAGCTCGATGTCTTCGGCGAGCTCGTCTCCGTGCTGGGCGAGCAGGCCCGGCAGCACGTCCTCGCCGTCGAGCAGCACTCGCCGTACCCACGTGAGGTGGTTGAGGCCCACCTGATCGACGACGACCCGCGCCGGCTCTACTTCGAGCCAGCCGGCGAAGCGGCGCTGGAAGCCGATCGCGACGTTGCACAGTCCGACGGCCCGGTGGCCGCTGTCGAGCAGGGCGCGCGTGACGATGCCGACGGGGTTGGTGAAGTCGACGATCCACGCGCCGGGCGTGGCGAGCGCGCGCACGCGGTCGGCGATCTCGACCACGACCGGGACGGTTCGCATCGCCTTTGCGAAGCCGCCTGCGCCGGTCGTCTCCTGCCCGATGCAGCCGCACGCGAGCGGCACGGTCTCGTCGCGCAGGCGCGCCTCCTGGCCGCCGACGCGGATCTGGACCAGGACGAAATCCGCGCCCTCGACCGCCGCGTCGAGATCTCCCGTCACCTCGAGCCGGCCCCCGAAGCCCTGGCGCGCGAGCATCCGGCGCGCCATGTGCCCGACGATCTCGCGCCGCTCGGGATCGACGTCCTCGAGCACGAACTCGTCCACGTCGAGGCGGGTCAGCCCGGAGACGAGCTCCGGCGTGTAAGTGGAGCCCCCGCCGACGACTGCGATCTTCGTCACCTCCTCGTTAATCTTACTTACGAGATGGCGGACACCAAGGCCGTCCCGGCGCTCCTGCGGGCGATGAACGAACGCACGGTGCTGGAGATACTGCGCGCGTCCGGCCCCATCTCGCGCGCCGAGGTCGCACGCCGGACCGGCATCTCGCGCCCGACCGTTTCGCTCGTGCTGCGCACATTGCTCGAGGACAGGCTCGTCCGGGAGACCGAGCTCGAGCCCGGCCGTCCCCACTACGGCGCCGTCTACTACGAGGCCGATCCCGAAGCCGGCCTCGTCCTCGGCGTTGATCTCGGCTCGCGCGTCGTCCGCGCCGCCCTCTGCGACCTCGCCGGAAAGGTGCGGGCGCGCGAGGAGATGCGCAGCTCCGGCTCGGTCGGGGAGCGGATCGCCGCCCTCGCGAGCACCTGCCGCTCGCTGCAGCGGAGGACGAAGCTGCCCGGCGACCTGCTTCAGACCGCCGTCGTCGCCCTCCCAGCCGTCGTCTCGCCCGCCGACGGCAGTGTCTCCGCCGCCGACCTCCCTGGGCTCAGCGCCCCCGACCTGCGCGAACAGCTCGAGCGGGCGCTCCGAGCACCGGTGACGCTCGAAAACGACGTCAATCTCGCCGCTCTCGGCGAGCAACGGAGCGGGGTCGCCCAGGGAGTGCACCACTTCGCCTTCCTCCTCGTGGGGGACGGTCTCGGCGCCGCCGTCGTGCTCCGCGGGACGCTTCACCGGGGCCGGAACGGCGCCGCGGGAGAGCTCGACGCGATCCGCGAGGGGCGCGCCGACGACGTCGACCCGTGCGCCGCGGCCGTTTCGCAGGCCGCTGTGAAGCTGGCCGCCGGGAAGGAAACGGTTCTCGAGCCGCCGTTCGAAGTGCACGAGATCTTCGCGGCGGCCCGCGCCGGCGATGGTGTCGCGGGCGGCGTCGTCGAAGAGACCGCCCGCCGGATCGCCCTCCACATCCTGCCGCTCGCGGCGACGCTCGATCTCCCGCTTGTTGTGCTCGGCGGCAGCGTCGGCGCCAACGCAGAGCTGCTCGAGCCCGTCCGCCGCTGTCTCGAGGACTGGCTGCCCTTCCCGGCCCCGCGGGTCGAGCTCTCGGCGCTCGGCGAGGCGGCGGTGATCGAAGGCGC
>CAWGVE010000021.1:0-69702 GCA_963825805.1 uncultured Actinomycetes bacterium
GGGTGGCCCGGCAGGAGCATTTCAAGCTGGCGATGATCTACCAGGGCCTGGACTTCGGCCGCCACCCGCTGCCCGCGTCAGCGAGGTGGCCGCCGACTTCGAGACTTTCCACGACCACTACGCCAGCGATCCGGTGTTCTACCGGCTGGGCGGCAAGCCGCTCACGATCTGGAGCGGGACCTGGGCATACTCCCACGCCGAGGTCGCCCGCGGTCGACCGGGGTGCGTCCGCGACTGCGATGCTGGTGCTCAACACCGAGAAGAACGTGGGACGGATACCAGCGGATCGCCGACATCACCGATGGCGATGCCTACTACTGGTCGTCGGTGAACCCCGCCAACGAACACCCACGAACGGGCCAAGCTGACCGAGATGAGCCAGGCCGTCCACCACGACGGCAAGTACTGGATCGCGCCGTTCGCGCCGGGTTTCGACGCCCGGCTGGTCGGCGGTCACAAGGGTCGTCCCGCGCGGACAACGGCCAGACCCTGCGTACCGAGTACGCCATCGCGTAACCTCCTCACCGGACGTGCTCGGCCTCATCAGCTGGAACGAATTCAGCGAGAACTCCTATGTCGAGCCATCCCTGAAGTACCGCTACCAATCACTTGACGTGCTGCGCGAGTTGCGGGGCACCAGCGTGCCCACGCCTACTCGGCCCAGATGCAAGCGATTTGACCAGCCAGACGACGGCGAAAGCCTACTGGCCGAACCTGCTCCGGCTGGCCGGGTTTCCGCTCGCGCTCGTGCTCGCCGTCGGCCTGCTCGCATGGGCGCGGCGCCGCACGGCCAGGAGCGGACATCTGCAGGCTCGCTCAGGCCATCGGAACAGCAGTTGACATACCCGAAGCAGGCGTCGAGCCCATCCACATGAAGCGCTGCATCCTTACCGCCCGCGCCGCGCCCAGATCCTGCAGAAATTCCAGCGCCATTGCCATGCTGAGGACTACGATTGACCAAACCTTTGGGGGACCTGCAATGGCCGTTATGCGGACGGTTCTTGGAAGGCTGCTGTCACGGCGGCATCGGCTCGCTGCGGGCGTGGCATCCGCGGCCCTGCTCGCCACCGCGGCAGGGCAGGCCGCGGCGTGCGAGGCGGCCACGGCATTCAATGCCCACCTGACCCGGGCGCCGTACCTGACCGACCTCGTGGGCACGCACGTGAACGTCAACTGGGCGACCGATCGGTCGGCGACGACCGGCTCGTTGCACTGGGGCCCGGTCACCGGCGGCACCTGCTCGCTGACGCAACACGCAGACGCGCAACGCGCGTCGATCACGGTCGGCTCGGTCGCCGAGTACCAGTGGAAGGCGTCACTGGACGCTCCCGAGCCAGGGCACGTACTGCTACCGCCCTCTGCTGGCGGACACCGACCTGCTCGGCAGCCGACCCCTCGCCGCAGTTACCGACCCAGGCGCGGCCGGCGACCGAGCCCGTTCTCGTTCGACGTGTTCGGCGACTGGGGCCAGGTCGACGCCAGCGGGAACAACGCCGACCAGGCCAACCTCGTTCTCCCAGATCGCGGCGAGCGGCGCCCGGTTCGCGGTCACCGTCGGCGACAACGGATACCCGAACGGCAGCCAGATCAACTACGGCGACCTGCAGCAGAAGGGCGCCGACACCAGCGCGATCTTCGGGCCGAGCTTCTGGACCGTGGCGGGCAGCACGATCCCGCTGTTCACCGCGCGTCGGCAACCACGGGCTCAGCGGCACCTCGCACACCGACATCACCACCTGGACCGCAGGACAGCGCGGTCGTCCAGCTCGGGCGGCCGCTACCAGAACGACGTCTACTGCTGCGTCAACGGCACCAGCTCGGCCAACTACGGCAGCGAGTGGTACGCGTTCGACGCCGGCCCGGCCCGCTTCTACGTCCTCGACTCCGCCTGGGGCGACACGAACGCGGGCACCGCCGACGCCGTACGCCAACGACTGCCGCCGCGCACTTCGCGCCCGGCACGCCCGAATACCAGTGGCTGCTGAACGACCTGCAGACCCACCCGTGCGTGCTGAAGTTCGCCTTCTTCGCACTACCCGCTGTACTCGGACAACCCGAGACCAGAGCTTCCGACACCTCCCTGCAGGGCGCCCTCAAGCTCGAGGGCCTGCTCGGCCAGAACGGCGTCAAGATCGCGTTCAACGGCCACGCCCACATCTACGAGCGGAACAACCCCGAGCGCGGCCGGCATGCCGGTCACGCTACATCACCGGCGGCGGCGGCGCGACGCTGGAACCGGTCGACCCGTGCGCACGCCTCGACGCCTACGCCATCGGCTGGTCACCGACCAAGCTCAAGGGCACCGCCTGCGGCGGCGCCACGGCGCCGACGTCGGCCAGCCAGGTCTTCCACTTCCTGAAGGTCACGGTGGCCGGGACCACGGTCACCGTCACGCCCACCGACGAGACGGCAGCACCTTCGACGTCCAGACCTACAACTTCGGCCCGGCCGCTCGGACACCGTCATCGACACGCGCCCGACGCGCTCACGAAGGCCACGACCGCGACGTTCACCTTCCACGCGACCGGCCGGCGGCGCCGACGTTCGCCTGCCGCCTGGACGGGGCGGCCGCCACGCCCTGCACGAGCCCGGTCAACTACACCGGGCTCGCCGAGCGGGACCCACACCTTCAGCGTGGCCGCGACGGCGAACGGGACGACCGACCCGACCCCGGCCACCGACACCTGGACGGTGGACACCACGCCGCCCTCGGCCCCGTCCGGCTTGACCGCCACGGCCGCCGGCCCACGACGGTGAACCTGTCCTGGAACGCGTCGACCGACAGCAATGGCGTCACCGGGTACGACGTCGTGCGCAACGGGACCACGATCGGCACTGTCTCCGGCACCACCACCAGCTATGTCGATGCGTCGGCGAGCCCGGCCACCAGCTACACCTATACCGTGGACGCCAAGGACGGCGCCGGGAACGTCTCTCAGCCAAGCGCGCCAGCCACCGCGACGACACCGTCGGGGACGGCCAGCCCGGCCCTCGTGCAGGCAGCGGGCTCGACCACCGGTACGGTCACTCTGCCCAGGCCAAGCACGCAGGGCGACCTGCTGGCGCTGTCGGCCAGCGTCTACACCGGCGCCACCAACCACATCACCTCGGTCACGGACAGCGCGGGGAATAGCTGGACCCGGATCGGCGCCTACGACAGCAATACGTACGAATCCAGCCAGCGACTCGAGGATCAGGGGCGCAGCGCGGTCGACGTCGCCGGCGCCGAGCGTGAGGATCGTGTCTCCGGCGCGGGCCCAGCCCGCGACGAAGCGGGCGGCGTCGTCGAGCTCCGGCGCCCAGCCGATCCGCATCCCGGGACGGAGGCGCGCGAGCTCGTCGACGATCAGCCGCCCGCTCACCCCGGGCAAGGGGTGCTCGCGGGCCGGATAGATCTCCGTCACGCAGACCGCGTCGGCCGCCGCGAGCGCCTGCGCAAAGCCGTGCGCGAGATAAAGCGTTCGCGAGTAGAGGTGCGGCTGGAAGAGCGCGAGGAGCCGGCCGCCGTTGCGGATCGCAGCGAGATCGGCGGCAAGCTCTGCCGGATGGTGCGCGTAGCTGTCGAGGACGGTTACGCCGCCCGCCTCGCCTCTCGGCTCGAGCCGGCGGCCTGCGCCGCGAAACTCGACGACGACAGCCTCGGCGTCGTCGCGCGGCACGCCTGCGAGGTCGAGCGCCGTCAGAGCCGCGGCGGCGTTCCGCCGGTTGTGCTCCCCCGGCACCGCGAGATCCTGCGCCACAGGCTCGAGCGCCTCCGCGCGCACGACGTGCGGCAGGTCGCGGAGCCAGTCCTCGAAGAACGACTCGACCTCGGCCCGAGAGCCGAACGTCGTGTGGTGGTCGAGGTCGACGTTGAGCAGGACGGCGATCTCCGGCCGCAGGGCCGCCACGGAGCGGTCCGACTCGTCCCCCTCGACGACGAGCCAGCCCGAGCCGGCTCGCGCGTTGCCGCCGAGCTGCGGCACGTCACCCCCGATGAGAAAGGCAGGGTCGAGGCCGAGCCGGTCGAGGCAGAAGGCGATCATCGCGCTCGTGGTCGTCTTCCCGTGAGCGCCGGCGACGACGATCGACCGCCGCAGCGAGACGAGCTCGGCGAGAAGATCGGCGCGCGGACGTCCCTCCACTTGCCCGACGAAGGCGGTGGAGACGTACGCCTCCCAGCCGGCGGGCGGCGGCGGAGGCTTCGGCGAGATCTCGACCGCGACGCCGTCGAGGTGGCGCAGGTAGGGCGTCTCGGCCCGGTCCCAGCCGGCGACCTCGGCGCCCCAGGCGCGCGCGAGGAGCGCGTAGCCGCTCATGCCGGCGCCGCCGATCCCGGCGAGCCAGATGCGCCTACCGGCGAGCGGCTGCGAGGGAGACGAGCTCATCCGCGATCTCTTCGGCTGCGTCGGGCTTTGCGACCGCACGCATCGCGACGGCCATCGCGGCGAGCCGGTCCGGGTCGGCGAGCAACTCTTCCACCACCTGCGGCGCGCGCGCCGCCTCTGCCTCGGGCACCACCACCGCGCCGCCGGCGTCGGCGAACCAGGCGGCGTTCTTGTCCTGGTGGCCGCCGGTTGCGAAAGCGCCGGGGACGAGGACGGCCGGAAGCCCCGCCGCGGCGAGCTCCCAGACCGATCCGCCGGCGCGCGCGAGCGTCACGTCCGCCGCTCCGTAGGCGAGCCCGATCTCGTCGATGAAGGGACGGAGGACGTAGTCGGGACGCGAGACGCGCTCGTGCAGCTCGGGGTAGTCGCGCTCGCCGCAGAGGTGGACCACGGCCGGGCCGTGCTCCGCCCAGGCGTCGAGCGCCAGATCGTTGAGCAGGCGTGCGCCGAGCGATCCCCCGAAGACGAGAACGACGTGCGCGTCGGCGGGCAGCCCCAACCGGCTGCGGGCCTCGACGCGGTCGACGGGCTGCGACGCGGACGGGATCGGCCGCCCCACGGCCCGGTACTTCTCCCCGTGCAGGCCGAGAGGGAAGGCGAGGAAGACACGTCGGGCAAGCGGCGCGGCGAGGCGGTTCGCCAAGCCCAGGTGGGCGTCGGCTTCGCTGAGCGCGCACGGGATCCCCTGCAGCCGCGCAGCGAGCACCATCGGCCCGGCGACGTAACCGCCGGCGCCGAGTACGGCGTCCGGCTTGCGCCTGCGGAGGATGCGGAGGCAGGCGGCAGGCGCCGTGACCGCCTGACCGGCCGCACGCACGAGCCGCATCCCCGGCCGCCGCGGGAGACCGGAGACGGCGAATGCGTCGAACTCGTACCCGCGCTCAGGAACGAGCCGCGCCTCGACGCGATCCGGCGACCCGGCGAACGTCACCAGCCCGCCCCGCCGCCGCAGCGACTCGGCGACGGCCAGCGCCGGCGCGACGTGTCCGACCGTCCCTCCGGCCGCGATCAGGAACCGCAGCTGCCGCTCGTCCGCCATTGCCACGGGCGATGTTAAGGAGGACGCCGACCCCGGCGAGCATCACCACGAGGCTGGAGCCACCGTAGGAGACGAACGGCAGCGGAATCCCGGTCAACGGCGCGACGCCGATCGCGGCGGCCATGTTGATCGCAGCCTGGCCGCAGACGAGCGCCGTGATTCCCGCTGCGAGCCGCTTCGCGAACGGGTCGCGGGTTGCGATCGCGAGGCGCACGCCCGCGTACGCGAAGGTGCAGAACGCGGCGACGAGGAGGGCCACGCCGACGAGACCGAGCTCCTCGCCGACGACCGCGAACATCATGTCCGTGTGCGCCTCGGGCAGGTAGTGGAGGCATTCGATGCACTGCCCGAGCCCGCGGCCGAAGACGCCGCCGGAGCCCATGCTGATCAGCGCCTGGACGTTCTGGAGACCCGCTCCCGTCGGGTCCTTCCACGGGTCGAGGAACGTGAGAAGCCGGTCGCGCCGGTACGGGGACGTCCAGGCGGCGATCGCCGCCAGCCCGAACACGAGGCCGTAGGCGGAGGCAAGCAGCGGCAGCCGCGTTCCCGAGACGAGCAGGATGGCGCCGACGACGAGGAGCAGGGTGAGCGCGGTGCCGAGGTCCGGCTCGACGAGCACGAGCGCCGCGAACAGGAGGACGAGGAACCCGAGCGGCCGTGCGAGCTCGTTCAGCGTGCGCGGCGGCTTGCGGCGCGAGAGATATGCCGCCGTCCAGATGACGAGTGCGAGCTTCGCGAGCTCCGACGGCTGGAAGACGAGCGGCCCTGCGTCGATCCAGCGGCGGGCACCGTTGACCCGGGAGCCGACTACGAGCACGCCGAGACAGAGGATCAGGGAGGTCACGACGAGCGCCGGTGCGAGCGCGCGCAGCCGGTCGAGCTCCACGCGCGAGACGACGACGAGCAGTGCGACGCCGACGAGCGCGTAGACGACCTGACGCTCGACGTAGCCGAGCGGGTTGGTGTTGCCGAGCGCGGCCGATCCGGAAGTCGCGCTGTAGACCATCACGAGACCGAACAGCACGAGCGCCGCCGTGACGAGGACGAGCAGGTTCCACTCGAACTGGAGCCGCTTGCTCCTCACGTCAACTCCTGCACGAGCCGGCGGAAGACGTCGCCGCGTTCCTCGAAGTTCGCGAACTGGTCGTAGCTCGCAGACGCCGGCGAGAGCAGGACGACGTCGCCGGGCTCGGCGTCGGCCGCGGCCCGCGAGACGGCGCTCGGCAAGTCGCCCGCGCGCACGTACGCGCGTCCGGCGGCGTCGAGCGCGGCCGCGAGCTCGTCGCTCGCGGCGCCGACGAGGTAGATGGAGCGGACGTTCTCCGGGAGCTCGCGGGCGAACGGCGCGAAGTCCTCGCCCTTGAGCGAGCCGCCCAGAATGAGCCGGAGAGGCGCGTCGTACGCGGCGACGCCGCGCCTGGCGGCGGCAGTGTTGGTCGCCTTCGAGTCGTTGACCCAGCACACGCCGCGCAGCTCGCGGACGAGCTCGAGCCGGTGCGGCACGCCGGGGAACGTACGGAGCGCCTCGGCGATCGACTCGTCGGGGACGGCTGCGGCGCGGGCGGCTGCTGTCGCGGCGGCGGCGTTCTCGCGGTTGTGACGCCCGGGAAGCAGCGGCTCGGCCGGAAGCGAGTCGTCGGCGGAGAACTCGATCCCGTCGTCGATGCCGAAGCCGCGCGGGACGATCTTCGCGCGCGCGCGCTCGAAGATGCGGAGCTTCGCCTCGCGGTAGGCGTCGAAGGTGCCGTGCCGGTCGAGGTGGTCGGGCTCGAGGTTGAGGAGGACGGCGACGTCGCAGGCGAGGGTGTGCACGTCCTCCAGCTGGAAGCTCGAGAGCTCGCACACGATCCACGTCCCCTCGGCGGCGGCCTCCGCCGCATCGGTGAGCGCACGGCCGACGTTGCCGGCAACCTCGACGGGCCGTCCGTCGGCGCGGAGGATCGCGCCGAGCAGCTCCGTCGTCGTCGTCTTGCCGTTCGTGCCGGTGACGCCGATGACCCGCGCGCCGCTGGGCAGCAGCCGGTAGCCGAGCTCGACCTCGCTCCAGACCGGGATCCCGCGCAGGCGTGCGCCGGCCACCAGGCCGGACTCGGCCGGTACCCCCGGGCTCTTCACGACGAGATCCACCCCTTCGAGCAACGCCTCCTCCTCCGTTCCAAGCTGGAGTTCGACGCCGAGCTCGCCGAGCCTTCCGGCAGCGGCGTCGGGAGAGCTGTCGGCCGCGACGACGTGCACGCCGCGCCGCGCGAGCGCGGCCGCCGCCGCGCGCCCCGACCGCGCGAGCCCGACGACGAGCGCCCGGCGCGGCAGCCATGCCTCGTCCCGCGACGGCTGGTTGGGACGCGTCCCGCTCAAGACAAACGGCCTCCCCCAATGGGGGGCGCGGGTCCCCTGGGGTCAGCGTACGCGCCCGGGCGTGACGGATCTGTGGAGGTTTTCTCGCGGATGGAATACGGGTTCGTCGTCGGGCTCCCGCATCCTCAGCGCAGCCGGCCGCTCACGACCGCCTCGCCGCCCGCCTGCACGACCTCGAGCTCCTCGAAGCCCGCGGCGGCAAGCGAGCGCGCCAGCTCGTCCCCTGCCGCCACGTCCGGCTCTGCGAAGGCGACGCGCCCACCGGCCGATAGCACCCGCGCGAGCTCGTCGCTCGCTGCACCGAGCGCTCCGTCCTCCATCGCAATCCGGCCGAGGGCCGCTGCGACCGAGCCGTCCGGGAGCGGCAGCACCGGCGCCGCCCCGACCAGGTACGCCACGCCGCTCGCTCCGGCGGCGTGCGCCTCCCCCAGCAGCTCCTCGAGCTCGTCGACCTGCGACCGGACGACGTAGATCCAGCCGTCGCCGACCCGCTCGTGCGCCCCGAGCGCGAGCGCTGCGCCGTCGAGCACGAGCACGTCCTGCTCCGGCTCCAGCCGCGCCGCTTCGAGCAGCGCCTGCTCAATCTCGCCCGCGCTCATCGCTGCCCGAAGTAGTAGCGGTAGAAGAGCGCGAAGCCGACAGCGCACAGGAGGCCCGCGACGATCCAGAAGCGCACCGTGATCTTCGTCTCGGACCACGCCTTCATCTCGAAGTGGTAGTGGATCGGCGCCATCAAGAAGACGCGCCGCCCGAACCGCTTGAACGAGAACACCTGGATCATCACCGAGAGCGCCTCGATCACGAAGATTCCGCCGATCAGGAGGAGCAGCACCTCGACCTTCATCATGATGGCGAAGGCAGCTAGCGCACCGCCGAACGCCATCGAGCCGGTATCGCCCATGAACACGTCGGCCGGGAAGGCGTTGAACCAGAGGAACCCGACCGCCGCGCCGATCAACGCCGCTCCGACGATCGCGAGGTCGAGCTTCGTCAGGTTGCGGTGGCTGGCCGGCCCCGAGCGGACATACGAGACGACGTTCATCGCCATGAAGGTGAAGAGCGCGATGATCCCCGTCCCGGCGAGGAGACCGTCGACGCCGTCGGCGAGGTTCGTCCCATTCGAGGCGCCGGCGATCATGAGGAAGAGGAACGCGTACCACCCGTACGAGAGCGGCACCGTGACGTCGATCACCGGGATGTACACGTCCGTGCTCAGATGCAGGTGGCGCGCGACGATCGCGACAACGAGCGTCACGGCTGCGAGAAGCAAGAGCTTCCAGCGACCGGACAGGCCGAGCGACCGCCTGTGCGTGAGCTTGATGAAGTCGTCGAGGAAGCCGATCGCCCCGCAGGCGAGAGCCGTGAACAGCACGGTCAGGGACTGGAGCCGGTAGTGGCTGACCGGCAGGAACGCGACTGTCGCCGCGAACAGGATCAGCAGCCCGCCCATCGTCGGCGTCCCCTGCTTGACGAAGTGGCGCTCCGGCATCTCCTCCCGGATGTGCTGGCCGAACTCGTTGCGGCGGAGGAAGTCGATGAACCTCGGCCCGATCACGAGGGAGACGGCAAGCGCCACCCCGGCGGCGATGAGGACGCGGATCACGCGCTCACCTCCGCCAGCGCCTCGGCCACGACCTCGAGGCCGACGGCCCGCGAGCCCTTGACGAGGATCGCGTCGCCCGGCCGCACCAGGCCGCGCGCGGCCTCCACCGCCTCGGCGGCGGTTGCCACCCACTCGTCGGGCGCGTAACCGCGCGCGAGCTCCCCCACTCCCAACACGACGTCGATCGGCTCGGCCTCCCGCGCGATCTGTTCGTGGTAGCCAGGAGCGTCGGTCCCGAGCTCCGCCATCTCGCCGAGCACGGCGACCGTCCGCCGGCCGTCCGCCCGCTCGAGCAGATGGGCGAGCGCCGCCTGCATGGCCAGCGGGTTCGCGTTCCAGGCGTCGTTGATGAGCAGCCCGCCGCCCGGGAGGTCGACCTCCTGAGAGCGCCAGATCGAGAAGTCCACCGCCACCGGCTCGCTCGGCGGCTCGACTCCGAGCGCCTCGGCTGCCGTCAATGCGGCAGCCGCGTTAGTGGCCTGGTGCCGCGCCGAGAAGCCGAACACAACTTCGCGGCCTCGCCACTGGACGTGCGTCCTCCCGTCACGAACCTCCGCCTGCGGCGGGCCGAAGCGGCGCACGTCGAGTCGCTCCGGGACGAACGGCTCGAGCTCCGGCGCGTCCTCCGGCAGAACGGCCACGGCGCCGTCCGGGAGCTCGTCGAGCAGCTCCGCCTTCGCGCGGGCGATGTTCTCGAGGCTGCCGAGCTGCTCGAGGTGGACCGGCGCGATCGAGGTGATCACGCCGAGCTGCGGCCGCGCGATCCGGGCGAGGTCGCGGATCTGGCCGGGGCCGCGCATCGCCATCTCGGTCACGACGACCTCCGTCTCCGGCTCGATCCGGCAGAGGGTGAGCGGCAGCCCGATCTCGTTGTTGAAGCCGCGGGGCGCCGCGACGGTGCGCAGGCGCGGGCGCAGGAGCGCCGCGAGGATGTCTTTCGTAGACGTCTTCCCGACCGAGCCGGTGATCGCCACGACCCGAGCATCGCTGCGGGCGCGGACGGCACTGCCCAGCGCGCCGAGCGCGGCGTGCGCGTCGTCCGGCACGAGCGTCGCCGCGGCACCGCGCTCGCGGGCGTCGTCGAGGTACGACGCGCCGCCCGAGACCGCGACGAAGAGGTCGCCCGGCCCGATCAGGCGCGAGTCCACCTGGACACCGGTCACGGCATCTGCGTCGCCCTCGAGCGTCCCCAGCGAGAGCGCCCGCACCTCGGCGAGCGGCAACGGGATCAGGTCCGGGCCTCCAGCGCGCGCAGAGCATCCTTCGCCGCCTCGCGGTCGTCGAACGGCACCGTCCGGTCGGCGAGCTCCTGCCCCTGCTCGGCCCCCTTGCCGGCGATGACGACGACGTCGCCGGACCGCGCGAGCTCGATCGCCTGCGCGATCGCCGCGTGTGCGGTCGAGCTCGACCTCCCCCTCCGCGCCGGCCAGGATCTCGGCTGCGATCGCCTCGGGATCCTCGCTGCGCGGGTTGTCGGAGGTGACGATCGCGACGTCGGCGAGCTCCGACGCGATCCGCCCCATCACGGGCCGCTTGCCGCGGTCGCGGTCGCCTCCGGCGCCCACGACGCAGATCACGCGCCCGCCGGCAGCGAGCTCGCGCGCCGCACGCAGCACGTTCTCGAGCGCGCCCGGCTTGTGCGCGTAGTCGACGATCACGTGGAACGGCTGGCCTGCGTCGACCGACTCGAAGCGGCCCGGCACGCCGCGCACGGACTCGAGGCCCCGCCGGATCGCGTCGTCGTCGATGCCGAGCGCACGAGCGGCATGGAGCGCCGCGAGCGCGTTCTCGACGTTGAAGCGGCCCTGGAGCTTCAGCGCGACGCCCTCAAGCTCGGCCGCGTCCCCCACGTCGAACGTGATCGCATCCGGGAGCTCCCCGGCCAGACGCCGTCCGTATTCGTCGCCGGCGTTCACGACCGCGACCGGCCGCGGCTCGGCGAGGAACAGCCGCCGCTTCGCCTGGAAGTACGACTCCATGTCGCCGTGGAAGTCCAGGTGGTCTTGACTGAGGTTGGTGAAGATCAGCACCGCGAACCGCACACGATCTAAGCGATGGAGCACGGAGGCGTGCGACGAGGCCTCCATCGCGCACGAGCGGTCGCCCGCGTCGAGCATCTCGCGGAACAACCGCTGCAGGACGATCGCCTCCGGCGTCGTCCGCACCACGCCGCGCCGCTCACCGCCGACGCGCGCCTCGACCGTCCCGAGCAGTCCCGGCCGCCGGCCCGCCGCCGCGAGGATCGCGAACAGGAGGAAGCTCGTCGTCGTCTTGCCGCTCGTCCCCGTGACGCCGACGACCTCGAGCTCGCGGGTCGGCTCGCCGAAGAACACATCCGCGGCGGGCGCCATGGCCGCACGCGTGTCGCGAACGACGACCTGCGGCACCGGCAGGTCGAGCGGCCGCTCCACGACGAGCGCGACCGCTCCTCGCTCGACCGCCTCCGGCGCGAAGTCGTGGCCGTCGGCGCGCTCCCCCGAAACCGCGAAGAAGACGCTGCCCGGCCCCACCGCGCGGGCGTCGTAGGCGAGATCGCGCACCTCGCCGGAAGGGCGCCCGAGCACCTCCACCGGCTCGAGCGCTGCGACGAGGCGCTCCAGGTCCATCTCGGCGGCGACTATAGCCAGCCGCTTCGCGTCGAGCACTTCGACGGCGACATCCCGAACGCTCCGCCCCTCGGTGTCGACGAGGAAGTCTTCGACGGGATGCTCGCGCCAGTGCGCGTCGAGCTCCTGCGCGCGTGCCAGATGCCAGTCGAGCCCGGCGCCAAGCTCGCGTCTGCGGATCCGCTCGTCGAGCGTCGCCGGCGGCGCCGTCAGGCGGACGATCGTGAGCTCGGCGCCGGGGATGAGCCGCTCCGCGATCTCCCGCTCCTCCACGACAAGCGGGACGATCAGCCGCTCGGCGCCCATGAGCGGCCAGGCCGCAGCTAGCGCGACCGACCAGACGCGGTAGCCGAACGGATCGTCGTGCGGCACGGGC
The DNA here is from genome assembly GCA_963825805.1 of uncultured Actinomycetes bacterium. Lineage (GTDB taxonomy): Bacteria > Actinomycetota > Thermoleophilia > Gaiellales > Gaiellaceae > Palsa-739. The sequence continues at coordinate 12,347 of CAWGVE010000021.1, forward strand.
CGGAAGTGGATGGCGTCAGGGTCGAAGAACCCGAACGGCACTCCCCGCTCGTCGAGCACCTCGGTCATCTCCCAAGCGACACTCGTCTTCCCGACGCCGACAGGCCCGGTGAGGACGAGAACCGTCTTCACCGAATCCGCAGATCCGGCGGGACTTCCAGGTACTGCAGGTCGAAGGAGGCGATCTGCTCGAAGGCGGGAGCCGCGACCAGGCCGCCGTAGATCTGTCCACTCGGCTGGTCGACGCTCACGAGCACGACGAGGCGGGGATGCGACGCCGGCACCATTCCGACGAAGGTCGCGACGTACGCCCCGGGGATGTAGCCGTGCGGCCCCGGCTTCTGCGCCGTTCCCGTCTTGCCGGCGACGCTGTAGCCGGGGATCGCGGCGAGCTGCGCCGTGCCCTGGTCCGAGACGACGCCCTTCAGCATCGTCCGCAGCTCCTGATCGACGCCGGGCGGCAGGATCCTGCGCCGCTCCAAGCGCGACGGCTGCCCGCCGCGGACGTGGTCGACGAGATGCGGCTGGATCCACTCGCCGCCGTTCGCGATCGCGGCGTAGACGGAGGCGAGCTGGATCGAGGTGACCGAGACGCCCTGCCCGATCGGGACGTTGCCGATCGTCGAGCCAGACCAGTAGGAGGGCAGGAGTCCCGGGCTCTCGCCGGGGAAGTCGATGCCCGTCCGCCGGCCGAAGCCGAAGCGGGCCATCCACCGCTTGAGCCCGGACTCGCCGAGATACCGCTCCGCGATCGTGATCGCGCCGACGTTCGACGAGCGCTGGAGGATCTGCGCCACCGTCATCCGCTCGGTCGGCCGGATCTCGGCGTCGTGGATCACGCGGTCGGCGACGCGGATCTCCGGAGGGAGGATGAACGACGTCCGCGGCGTCACCTTGTGCTCGGACAGGGCGCCGCCGATCGTCACGACCTTGAACACCGAGCCCGGCTCGAAGACGTCGTTCACGGCGTGGTCGACCGTCAGGCCGTGCTTCGTCGCCTGCGGGAAGTAGTTGGCGCTGTAGCCCGGCTCCTGCGCCATCGCGAGGACCGCGCCGGTGTGCGGGTCGAGGACGATCGCCGTCGCGTCCTTTGCGTGCCACTGGCGCACCGTCTGCTCGAGCACCTGCTCGGCATTCGCCTGAATGTGGCTGTCGAGCGTGAGGAAGACGTCCCGGCCGTCGCGCGCGGGGCGCTGCTGCGTCGTGTTCACGGCCTGGCCGAGCGCGTCCCGCACGACCGTCGCGCTACCCGGCCTGCCCGAGAGCTGCTTGTTCAGCTCCTGCTCGAGCCCGGCGAGGCCGGTGTTGTCGATGCCGGCATAGCCGAGCACCGGCGCCGCGACCGTGCCCTGCGGATAGACGCGCCGCTCGTCGGAGGAGAACGTGAAGCCGGCGAGGTGCAGCTTCGAGAGCGCAGTGGCCAGGCCCGGCCGCGCCTTGCGCTCGACGTAGACGAAGCCGCGGCTGCGGTCGGAGAGCTGCCGGTAAAGGGGCCCCACGGGGATCCTGAGCACCCTCGCCGCGACCCGCGCCTCGCGCCGCGGATCGGCGATCTGCATCGGGTCGGCGACGACGTCGGTGGCCTGCTCGCCGATCGCGAGCGGGTTCCCGAGCCGGTCGTAGATCGTCCCGCGCCCGGCCTGGAGGACGAGATCGGCCTTCGTCTGCGCCTGGGCCATTCCGGCGAGCGACGACGCGCGGACGGTCTGGATCCACGCCGCCCTGGCGGCGAGGGCGCCGAAGATGAGGAGGATGACGAGAAGGAGGAGACGGAGCCGGGAGTTGACGACGCGCGCCGGCATCCTCAGCGGCTGCGTGGCATGAGGTCGAGGTATGTCACGCCTGTCGCCGGCGCCTGGACGAGGCCCAGCCGGCGCGCCGCCGCCTCGATCCGCGGCGGCGAGCTGGCGGCGGAGAGCCTGGAGGCGAGCGCCTGGTTCTGTGCCTCGAGCTTCGCATGCTCCTGGTCGAGGTTCGTCACGGCGACGTGTGCGCGGAGCACGGCGACGTTGACGGCAACGACACCCGCGAGAAGAAGCGCGAAGACGGTCATCCAGACGATGGGCAAACGGACACGGCGGTTGGCCTGCCTGCTCCGCGAGCGTACGGGAGCCTTCGGACGCGCCGCCGCCGTGGCACGGCGCCGCCTCGGCACCGCCGCCGGTTCCGCTACCTCGGCGTGCGCGAACCAGTCGACGGCCGCCATCAGGCCTCCTCCGCCCCGGTCTTGATCGCCACGCGCAGCCGCGCCGAGGCCGAGCGCGGGTTCGCCGCGACCTCCGCCTGGCCCGGCCGGATCGGCCGCCGCGGCAGGGCACGCAGCTCCGGCTCGTGACCGCAGACGCAGACCGGGAAGTCGGGCGGGCACGTGCAGCCGCGCTCGCGGTCGCGAAGGAACCGCTTCACGATCCGGTCCTCGAGCGAGTGGAACGAGATGACCGCGAGTCGGCCACCCGGCCGCAGCATCTCGAGGGAGGCGGGCAGCGCGCTCTCGAGCGAGGCGAGCTCGTCGTTGACCGCGATCCGGAGCGCCTGGAAGACCCGCTTCGCGGGATGGCCCTCGCCGAAGCGCGCCGGCGCCGGGATCGCGGCCTTGATCGCGTCGACGAGCTCACCGGTGCGCTCGAACGGCTGCTCGCGCCGGCGGCGGACGAGGGCTCGCGCGATCTGCCGCGCATAGCGCTCCTCGCCGTAGCGGCGGAAGATCGTCGCCAGCTCCTTCTCGCTCCACGTGTTGACGACGTCGCGGGCGCTCAGGTCCTGGGTCGGGTCCATGCGCATGTCGAGCGGCGCGTCGGCGGCGTACGAGAAGCCGCGCTCCGGCCGGTCGAGCTGCATCGAGGACACACCGAGGTCGAGGAGGATGGCGTCGGCCCGGACGCCGTTGTCCGCCAGCTGGGGCAGGACGACGCCGAAGTCGCCGCGCAGCAGGCGTGCACTCACGGTCGCACGGCTCGTGAGCCGCTCGAAGTACGTCCGCGCGGTCGGGTCGCGGTCGATCGCGATCAGCTTCCCCTTGCCGCGCAGGTCGGCGGCGAGGATCGCAGCGTGCCCGCCGGCGCCGAAGGTCGCGTCGACGACGGTCTCGCCGGGCTCAACGCCGAGGCACGCCCTCACCTCCTCGGCGAGGACGGGGACGTGGTCAGCTTCCCTGGGCTGCAAGACGTTCGGCAACATCCTCAGCACTCCCTTCGACCTCGGCGAGCTGGCGCTTCCAGGCGGCGCGGTCCCAGATCTCGAGGTGGTCGTTGACCCCGGCGACGACGACGTCGCGGCCGAGCTTTGCGTGCGTGAGCAGAGTCGGCGGGATGCTCACGCGGCCTTGCTTGTCCGGCGCCGTCTCGCTGGCGCCGGCGAAGAAATGACGCTGCATCTGGCGGCCTTCCTTGCTCAGTGGGTGGAGCAGGCCGAGGATGGAGTCGCGGTAGTTGTCCCAGCCCTCGGGCGTCCACGCCCAGAGGCAGCCGTCGAGGCCCCGGGAAACGACGCATCCGTCCTCGAACGTCCCGCGGAACTTCGCCGGGAGCGTGAGACGGTTCTTGTCGTCGATCGTATGCTCGTACTCGCCGAGAAACATGGGGCGCCTCTCCTATCCCACCACTGCGCCCCACTATAAACCACTTTCCTCCACAAGTCCACTATTTCGGACCACGGCGGACCTGCGCGAGCACCCCCTCAGTCGGGCCCTAGATCGGCAGCGGTGAGCTGGCGCTCGTAGGCGCCGCGACCCGTGAGGACGGCGGCGCCGCAGCGAGCCCCGATCGCGACGGCCTCGTCGACCGGCTCTCGTAGGGCCAGGCCGTAGGTGAGGCCGGCGGCGAAGCAGTCGCCGCAGCCGTAGGCGTCCGACACCGCACCGGGGAGCGGCGCGGCCCGGAAGGGCCCTCCGGGGCGGATCCAGCCGCCGAGCGCGCCCGACGTCGTGACCACGATCTGCGGCTCCGGGTCGAGCTCTCCGGGCTCGAACCGCTCCGCCGCGTCCTCCCCACTTCCCACCAGCACGTCCACCGGCACACCGCCGCGACGCAGGGTCGCGAGCTCGCGGGCCGTGGCGACGAGCACGTCGCAGCGGCGCGCGGCCCGCAGCGCCGGGATGTCTCCGCTTACGAAGTAGACCGCGTCGCACCGGCCCAGCTCCTCCCATGGCAGCGAGCCGTCCTCGCCGGGCGGGAGCAGCTTGTCGCCGAGCACCGTGATCGTCCGTTCTCCGCCCTCGTCGACGTGCGTCAGCGCCCGCCGCTGCGCGCCGTGGGCCGCGCCCGCGTGCACCGTCACGCCGCGGCCCTCGAGCTCCTCGCGCGAGCGGCGGCCCAGCTCGTCGTCGGCGAGGGCGGTGAAGAGGAGGCAGGAGCCCGCGAGGTTGGCGAGCTGGACGGCCGCGACGGCGCCGCCTCCGGCGGGCTCTTCCCACGTCTCGACCGCGTGCACGATCTCGCCCGGCAGGGGCGTGTGGTCGACGCGGGCGAACTCGACCCACTCGACATGTCCGACGACGGCGAGTCTCACGTCTCACATCTTGGTCCGGGAGTACGTTTCAGTGCTCGATGGCCCGCACCGGCATCCCGCCCTTCGAGCTGTTCTACGAGTCCCACAGGGGCGAGGTGCTCGCCTTCCTGCGGCGGCGGGCCGGCCGCGAACGGGCGGACGACCTCTTCCAGGAGACGTTCCTGCGCGCGTTGCGCGCGTACGGACGGCTCGAGCACGGCGAGCATTTGCGAGCCTGGGTGCTGACGATCGCCACGAATGCGGTGATCGACACGGCGCGGCGGGAGCGGCCCACGGCCGAGCTCGCGGTCGAGCCGGCGGGCGAGGACGAGCGTCCCGCCGTCGAGGAGCTTGCGCCGCTGACCGACGGCCTGCCGCCGAAGGAGCGCGCGGCGGTCGTACTCCGCTACGGCTACGACCTCGACTACGACACGATCGGCGCCGCCCTGGGCTCGAACGAGCAGGCGGCGCGGCAGGCGGCCTCCGCCGGCGTGCGGCGGCTGCGGAAGGAGAAGGAGCAGCGATGACCGCAGTCCCCACCGTCCTCGACGAGCGCTTCCGCGCGGCCGCGGCCGCCGAGGGGTTGCTCGACGTCGCCTACGACCTGCTCGACGACACCCCGGTCGGCCCGCTGCTCGTCGGCGTCTCGGAGCAGGGCCTGTGCCGCGTCGGCTTCGACCCGGAGCCCGAGGCGGAGCTCGAGCGGCTCGCACGGGACTTCGGCCCGCGCGTCCTGCGCACCCCGACCGCGCTCGACCGCGTGCGCCGTGAGCTGGACGAGTACTTCGCCGGCCGCCGCCACGCCTTCGACCTCGAGCTCGACCTCCGCGCTACGCCCGAGTTCCACCGGCGCGTCCTCGCCGAGCTGAGCCGGGTCGAGTACGGCCACACGACCACGTACGGAACGCTCGCGGCGCAGGTCGGCGCACCGCGCGCGGCACGGGCCGTCGGCACCGTCATGAACCGAAACCCACTGCCGATCGTGCTGCCCTGCCACCGCGTCGTCGGCGCGAACGGCAGCCTCACCGGCTACGGCGGCGGCCTCGACCGCAAGGAGTGGCTGCTGCGGCTGGAAGGGGCGTTGCTCTAGCGGATCGACCGGCTGGGACGTGGCGCAGCTTGTAGCCCACGCCCCAGACGTTCACGATCCAGCCGGGCAGGCCGGCGGCCTCGAGCTTCCGCCGGACGCGGGAGGCGTGCGACTCCAGGGTCCGGGTCGGGACGTACGTGCGGAAGCCCCAGACGTCGCGCAGCAGTTGCTCACGGGTGAAGACGCGATCGGGATCCGACGCGAGCTTCACGAGGAGGGTGAACTCCTTCGCCGACAACTCCACCTCCTGCACGCCGACCGTGACCCTTCGCGAGGCCCGGTCGATTGCGAGCAGGCCGACCTCCGTGAGCTCGACACGCGGCGGACAGCGCCGCAAGAGCGCGTGGATCCGCGCGAGCAGCTCCTCGTAGACGAACGGGCGCGGCAGACAGTCGTCGGCACGTGCGAGCGCCCGTACGCGGGCCGCGGGGTCGGCGCCACCGAGCACGATCACCGGGCAGTTGGGCACCACGCCGCGGTCGAGCGCGCCGGCGTCCCCGAGCAGGAGGACATCGGGATCGGCCGCGCGCGGCAGCTGCTCGGCGCGCTCGCACGCCACCACGTCGAAGCCGTCGTTGCGCAGCTGACGCTCGAGGAAGCCGCGGACGGCGGGCTCGGACTCGGCGATGAGGAGCGCGGTCATGCGGCCGAGAGTAGGCGCGGCGACGGGCGCGCGCCAGATGTCCTTTTACGCGAGAGCGTGACGACTGAGAAGCGAAGAGCCGTGCTCTTCAGCAGTCTGCGGCGCAATCAGCGCTCGAAAGCTCCCGAACTCTGCCAAGGCCTCCTACAGGCGACCGGAGCGGATGACGCCCCAGAGCAGCCAGATCCCGAGCACCGCGGACAACACGAAGCCGAGGATCGAGATGATGTTGATCCCGAGCACCTGCGGGCCTGCCGTGGCGAAGATCCCGATGATGCTCGAGCCGATCAGGCCGCCCACGACGATGAGCGCGATCACGAGCCGGTTGAAGAGCGTGTCGAGCTTCGCGAGCAGGTCGTCGAGCCCCTTGTGCACGAAGCCGACCTCGATCTGGCCGTCGCGGATCTCCTCCATGAAGTCGTGGAACTGGTGCGGCGCCTCGAGCAGCACCTGCGCGTAGCTGATCGCCTCCCGCCGCGCCCGCCGCGCCACCCGCTGCGGCGAGAAGCGCTCGAGCATCAGGTCGCGCGCGTACGGCCGGGCGACGTCGAACACGTTGAAGTCCGGGTAGAGCTCCTGCCCGACCGAGCCGAGGGTCGCGATCGCCCGGTCGAGGAGGAGGAAGCGCGCGGGTAGGTGGAGGTTCAGCGAGTAGATGAGCTGGAAGCCCTCGCGGATCACCTGGATCGGGTCGATCTCGCTCAGGCTCGAGCCGTAGTAGCGGTAGTACAGCTCGCGGATCTCGGCGAGGAACTCGCCCTCCCGCTCCTTCGGGTAGCGGACGCCGAGATCGGCGAGCCGCTTAGGGATCTGCTCGATGTTCTCGTTGGCCGCGTCGATGAAGAGACCGGTCAGCTTGGACATGTCGTCCTCGGTGAGCGTCCCGACGGCGCCGAAGTCCACGAGCCCGATCGTCCCCGCCTCCGGCGGCACGAGGATGTTCGCCGGGTGCGGATCGCCGTGGAAGAAGCCGTGCCGGAAGATCATCGCCATCCACGTCTCGGTGACCCGGTACGCAAGATCGCGCCGCTCCTCGAGGCTCATGGCCAGGAGGTCGACGTCGGCGAGCTGGACCCCGTCGATCCACTCGAGCGTCAGCACCCGGGGGCGGGTGTAGTGCCAGTAGACCTTGGGGACGCGGACGTGTGGGTGGCCGGCGAAGTTGCGGTGGAAGGTCTGCGCGTTGCGCGCTTCCTGGCGGTAGTCGAGCTCCTGCCGAATCTGCCGGGCGAACTCGTCCACGAGCTGGCGCGTGTCGACGAAATCGAACGCCCGGATCCGCTCCTTCGCGAGGCGGGCTGCCTGGTAGAGGAGACCGAGGTCGGCCTCGATCTTGGCCGGAGCGCCCGGCCGCTGCACCTTCACGGCGACGCGGCGCCCGTTGGGCAGGGTCGCGCGGTGCACCTGGCCGATCGACGCGGCCGCGACCGGCGCCGGCTCGAATTCGAGGAAGAGGCGCTCGAGCGTGTTCCCCAGGTCCTCCTCGATCACCCGCTCGACCTGCTCGAACGGGAACGGCCGGACGTCGTCCTGGAGGCCGCGCAGCTCGACGATGATGTCGGGCGGGACGACGTCGGGCCGCGTCGAGAGGAGCTGCCCGAACTTGACGAACGTCGGCCCGAGCTCGTCGAGCACCTCGCGCAGGTGCTGGCCGCGCGCCGAGGCGGCGCCGTGCTCGGCCGCCACGTCCGCCAGGCGGTCCTCCGCCGAACGGCCGGGCAGGAGGTCGCTGAGCTTGTGCGCCTCGAAGAAGTAGCCGAAGCCGTGGCGCACCATGACCTGCGCGATCTCGGAGAGACGGCCGATGCTGCGGGTAGTCGTGCTCACCCCCAACAGGCTACGCGGCCTTCCGGCCGATGTCAGCAGGGCCGATGTCAGGCGGCGGCGCGGCGGCGGGCCTCGCGCCTGCGCGTCCACGGGCCGGGCGGGACGAGCAGCGACTCGGCGTGGAGGTACGCGAGCCCGACCGCCGGCAGGTCGGTGAAGCGCTCGACACAGATATAGCGGCGCCGCCACTCGGGGAAGAACTTGCGGTTGAAGGCATAGAGCCGCTCGAGCTGGAAGACGTTGTCGGCGAGCAGGAGGCCGCGGCGAACGAGCCGGTGCAGCGGCGTCGTCATGCGCTCTGGCGCGAGGAAGTCGGTCAGCGCGCAGAAGTTGAGCGACAGCTCGCTCGCCCCGGTCTCACGGGCCCAGGCGACCGTCTCGACGACGAGGAACTCCGTGAGGCCGTTCGGCGCGTCGGGGCGGCGGCGCATCGTGCTCAGCGACCAGCCGCCGCCGGCCGGGGAGGGCGCGAGGTGAAGGAAGCCGCCGACGCGCCCGTCCGGCGAGACGGCGAGCGCGAGCACCGTGCCGGGCACGTGGAGGTCGTCGATCGCCATCGCAAAGCCGCGCTCCGGCTCGCCCCGTCGCCAATCGGCGGACACGTCCTCGAGCTCGGCTTCGAGCCGCGGGGCGACCTCGTCCGCCGGCACGATCCGGAACCGGTAGCCGGCCTTGCACAGCCGCGAGACCGACTGGCGCACTTTGCGGATCGCCCGTCCCTCGAGCGAGAACTCCGCCGGCCGCAGCACCGCCTCGTCGCCGATCGGCACGGGCTTGAGGCCGAGCGCGCGGTAGCGGTCGAGATGCTCGTCGGAGGCGCCGACGACCGCGAATCGCCAGCCTCGAGCGCGGACGATGCGGCGCAACTCGGCGAGAAGGTCGTCGATCTCGGCTTCGTCCCCGACCGGGTCGCCGCTGACGAGCGCGGTGCCGGCGACGACGCGGTAGGCGAGGAAGGCCCGGCGCGAGGGCGAGAAGAGGTAGCTCTTGTCTCGCCGCAGGGCAAAGAAGGCAAGGCTGTCGCTGCCGTACGTCTCGACGAGGGCGCGGGCGGCCCGCCGCTCCCCCACCGTTTGCGCGACGGCCTGGCCGAACGGCCGCAGCCAGAAGTAGAGAGCCGCGACGCCGACGGCGATGCCGACCCCGCGGAGCGCGTCGGCGGCCGGGTGCGGCAGCTCCGCACCGCGCAGCTCCGCCGACGTGGCGATCGCGGCGATGGCCGCGAGCGCAGCGCCGAGGCCGAGCACCGGCCGGACACTCGCAGGGTCGCCGGGGACGTCGAAGCGGCGGCGCCAGCGGATGAGCGCGGCGAGCAGGAGCAGCGAGACCGTTGCCTCCTCGAAGTCGAGACCCTTCGCGAGGTGCGCCGCGGCCGAGGCGACGACGACCACGACCGCGAGCTGCCAGGCACGGCGGCGACGCTTTGCGAGCGAGCGCGAGAGCCAGATCAGACCGATCGCGCAAGCGATCGTGAGGACGCGCGCAGCCTCGGGCCAGCCGGGCGGAAGGACGCCCCCGACGATCTTGACCCGGTCCGCCATCTCCGGCGTCAGGGCCGAGACGAGCCCGATCACGCCGACGCCGGCGGCGCTCCAGGCAAGGAGCCGTTCCGCGCTGGGCATCCGCGGCATCACTCGGCGAGGGTACAACGTGCGCATGAGGGAATTGGGAGAGCGAGCGCTGCGGATCCCCCTGCCCCGCTGGATGACGCTGCTCCTCGGGCTCGTCGCGCTCGCGCTCGTGCCGTGGATCCTCTTCCTCACGTTCACGCTCCCTTCCCGCCACGTCACTTTTCACTACGACACCGCCTGGATCGGCTTCGACGTCGCGCTGCTCGTGTCGTTTTCGGCCACCGCGTGGGCCGCCTTCCGCGGCTCGCAGTGGCTCGTGCCGCTCGCCGCGGTGACCGGAACGATGCTCCTCTGCGACGCCTGGTTCGACATCGTCACTTCGCAGGCCGGCAGCGAGATGTGGGAGGCGATCGCGGAGGCTGTCCTCGCCGAGCTGCCGCTCGCCGCCCTCTGCGCCTTCATCGTCTACGACGCCGAGACGTTCCTCGCCGCGACCGTGACTCGCTTCAGACGCTAGAGGCATCACCCATTCGGCCTATGCCGCCTGGCGCCGGTTCGTCGCTACCGTCGGACGGTGACCAGCGCCGCCGAGATCCTCACCTCGCGCTTCGGATACACCGCGTTCCGCCCGGGCCAGCAACAAGTCGTCGAGTCGTTGCTGGCCGGCCGCTCCGCCCTGGCCGTCTTCCCGACCGGAGCGGGGAAGAGCCTCTGCTACCAACTGCCCGCGCTGATGCTCGAAGGCGTGACGGTGGTCGTCTCGCCGCTGATCGCGCTGATGAAGGATCAGATAGACCTGCTCGCGCGCCAGGGTGTCGACGCGGCGAGGCTCGACTCGAGCCTCGCCGGGGACGAGGTGCGGAACGTCTCTGGTCGCTTGCGGGAGGGGAGCCTCAAGCTGCTGTACGTCGCGCCGGAGCGCTTCAACAACGAGCGCTTCCTCGCGCAGCTCGGTCAGACGAAGATCGCGCTGTTCGCAGTCGACGAGGCGCACTGCATCTCGGAATGGGGCCACAACTTCCGCCCTGACTATCTGAAGCTCGCGGCGCGCGCACGCGAGCTCGGGGCCGAGCGCGTGCTCGCGCTCACCGCGACCGCCACCCCCGCGGTGGTCGCCGATATCCGCGCCGGATTCGGGATCGAGGAACGCGACTCCGTCGTCACCGGCTTCTACCGACCGAACCTCACGTTGCTCACCACGCCGGTCAACGCACCTGAGCGCGACCAGGCGCTGGTCGCCCGCCTGCGCGAGCGAGCGGCCGGCTCGACGATCGTCTACGTCACGTTGCAGCGCACGGCGGAGCGTGTCGCCGCCCTGTTCGTGGCGGCGGGCCTGCCGGCGCGTGCCTACCACGCGGGCATGAACGCTGATGACCGCATCGAGGTGCAGGAGTGGTGGACGCGCTCGGGCTCGAACATCGTCGTCGCGACGATCGCGTTCGGCATGGGGATCGACAAGGCCGACGTGCGCTACGTCTACCACCTCAACCTGCCGAAGGGACTCGAGTCGTACTCGCAGGAGATCGGCCGCGCCGGACGCGACGGCGCGCCGTCGATCTGCGAGCTCTTTGCGTGCCGCGACGACGTGCCGACGCTCGAGAACTTCGCGTTCGGCGACACGCCGACCTCCGAGGCGATCGCAGGCGTGCTCGACGACGTGTTCACACACTCGCAGGGCGAGCAATTCGCGGTATCGGAACACGAGCTCTCGTCACGTCACGACGTACGGCCGCTCGTGCTGAAGACGATCTTGACCTACCTCGAGCTCGACGGCCTCCTCGAGCAGGGCACACCGTTCTACGCGGGCTACAGCGTGCGTCCGTCGAGCGGCGAGTGGGACGGCGTCTATGCGGCGTTCGACCGAGACCGCGCCGACTTCCTGCGACGTGTGCTGGCAAGTGGCAAGGAGGGGCGCATCTGGACGAGTGTCGACCCCGACGCCGTGCCTGACGAGGACCGTGAGCGCGTGGTCAAAGCGCTCAGCTACCTCGAGGAGCACGGCCTCGTCGAGCTGAAGGTCGCCGACGTGCGACAGCGCTTCACGCTGCTGAAGCAGCCGCCGTCGCTCGAGGAGTTGCGCGACCGCCTCGCCGAGCGCTTCTACCGCCGCGAGCAGTCAGAGGCCGAGCGGATCGAGCGAGTCGTCGCCCTCGTCGAGCACGACGGCTGCCAGGTGAAATCGCTCGTCGGCTACTTCGGCGAGACCCGTAGCGAGCCGTGCGGCCACTGTTCGTATTGCCTGACCGGATCCGCCCAAAGGCTTCCGGAGCCGGCCGCGACCCCCGAACCCGAGCTCGACCGAGCCGTCCTCGACGAGCTGACGACCGAGTATCCAACGGCGCTCGGAACGCCCCGCCAGCGAGCTCGCTTCCTCTGCGGCCTCTCGAGCCCGGCCACGACGAAGGCCAAGCTTTCGCGCCATGCCTTGTTCGGCGCCCTAGCCGAACAGCGTTTCGCGGATGTCCTGGCGCTGAGCTAACCCTCGGCCGTCGGTTACTTGGGGAGCGGATGCGAAGCGTCCGCTCCCTCGAGCAAGCGCAAGCGGTGCTCGAGTTGCGCGACGCGGAGCTCTAGCTCCTCGAGCTCGTCGCGGGTCACGAGGTCGAGCTCGTCCGTGATGCCGCGCAGGACGGCCAGCGCTCCCTCGGAGAACCGTGTGCGGGTGCCGCGGACGCGGGCGGGTAGCTCGGCGATCAGCTCCTCGACCGTGTCGAGGATCAGCCGGTTGTTACCGCGCGCGGCCATGCGGCCTCGAGCGTCGACGCTGCTGCCGCTTCTCACGCCGCGCCTGTGCGGCCGGCTCGGACGGGGTCGCCGTGGCCACGTCGACGAGCTCCGGCGTCGGCTCCTCGGCGAGTGCCTGCTCCGAGGCGGCGAGCGCCGCCGTGCCCGTGACGAGCGGCTCGCGCCCGCGACCGTCGCCGTCCGCCGCCAACGCACCCGATTCAACGAGCTGCTTCCGCCGTGCGTACTCCGGCTCGCGCTCCTTCCAGACCGTCAGCGCCGGCGCGGCGATGAAGATCGAGGAGTAGGCGCCCGAGGTGACGCCGATGATGAGCGCGAAGGCGAAGTCCTTCAGCGTCGCGCCGCCGAGGATGAAGAGACAGATGATCGGCAGCAGCGTGATGAACGTCGTCGCCAGTGAGCGTCGGATCGTCTCCCAGAGCGAGACGTTGGCGATGGTGGCGAACGGCGAACGGCGCATGAGTGGCACGTTCTCGCGGATTCGGTCGAAGATGATGATCGTGTCGTAGATCGAGTAGCCGAGCACCGTTAACACCGCTGCGACCGTCGCGACCGAGACCTCCTTGCCGGAGATCGAGTAGACCCCGATGGTGATGAGTATGTCGTGGATCAGCGCGATGATCACCGGGATCGCGAACTTCAGGTCGAACCGGATCGTGATGTAGAGGACGATCAGGAGCAGCGAGACGACGATCCCGTAGATCGCGTCGATCGCAATCTGGTGGCCGAACGTTCCGGAGACGTTCTTGACGCCCTCCGCGTACGCCCCGAATTTGGTGTGGAGTTTCGCGGAAAGGTTCGACTGGCCCGAGCCCGAGAGCGATCTCGTCCGGATCTGCCACTGCTTGTAGTCGCCGTTCTGTGACGGGCCGGCGCCCTGGACGACCGCGTCCGGCTGCCCCTGGCTTGCCATGAACTTGGCCATGTCGCCCTGCGAGTACGCCTGATGTGTCTTGAATGCGACCTGCGTGCCGCCCTTGAAGTCGATCCCGAGGTTGAGGCCGCGGACGCCGAGCGAGATCAGGCCGGCGAGGACCACGGCGCCCGAGATCGCAAACCAGAGCTTGCGCTTCCCCATGAAGTCGATCTGGAGCCACTTCGCGGTCTGCTGGCCCTCGGCGCCCATGAAGCGCGGGTTGCTGAACCACTTGAAGCCGCTGAGCAGGCCGAGCATCGCCCGCGTCGCGGCCACCGCCGTGAGCAGCGAGATCCCGGTACCGATCAGGAGCATCAGGGCGAAGCCCTTCACGTCGGCGACCGCGATCAGGAACAGGACCATGGCCGTGATCGCCGTGACGACGTTCGCGTCCAGGATCGTGTGGAAGCCCTTGCCGTAACCGGCGGCGATCGCGGCCCGGACCGATCGACCGGCACGCACCTCTTCCTTGATGCGTTCGAACACGACGACGTTCGCGTCGGCCGCGACACCGATCGTGAGGATCAGGCCGGCGAAGCCCGGCAGCGTCAGCGTGACGTTGAAGAGCAGGATCGCCGCGTAGTACAGCGCCGCGTAGATCACAAGACCGGCGACGGCGACGAGACCGAGGAAGCGATAGAGAATAAGCAGGAAGAGCGCGACGACTGCAAGGCCGATGGCGGCAGCCCATAGCGCCTGGTGAAGTGAGCTCTTGCCGAGCGTCGCCGAGACGTCGGTCCTCTCGATCTGCTGGAACGTGTACGGCAGCGAGCCGCTCTTCAGAATGAGCGCCAGGTCGTTGGCCTGTCCGAGCCCGCCGGGCCCCATCGTGATCTGCGCCTGCCCGCCGCCGATCCCGTCGCTGAGGGCTCCGTCGGTGTAGTCGATGTACGGCGTCGACTGGAGCACGCCGTCGAGGACGATCGCGTTGTGCTTGGCGTACTGCTGGACGACGGTTGGGTCGTGGATGCCGGCCTTGCCGGCGGTGCCGGCGGCGAGCTGGCCATTGTCGTACTCGTGCTTCGTGATCTTCTGGAACTGCTTCGTGCCGTGCCGCGTGAACTGGAGGTCCACCACGGGCTGGCCGCTGGTCGGGTCGACCGTGGCCTGGATGCCCGACTCGACGAGGTCGTTCCCGGTCAGCTCCGGCGGGCCCTTCTCGCCCGAGGGCGTCGTCGGGAAGTACTTGAAGAGGTACCAGAGCTTGCCGCCCGGCGAGTGGACGACGAGGCGGTTCGCCGGCACGGGGAAGACCTTGGTGTGCGGCGGCTTCTCGCCGCTGTACGGCAGCAGGAGCTGCTTCAGGTTCGGCGCCGGCCCCTGCAGAGTCTTGTGCGTCGTCGTCGTGACGGGCTTCGTGACCGTCTTGCCCTTGACCTTCGACTTGACCTGCTTCGTCTTCGAGATCGTCCTGATCAGGTAGTACGCCTGCGGATTGCCCTTCTTCGCCTGGGGCTCGACCTGCTTGAGGAGGCTGTACAGCGACGTGAGTGGCGTGGGCTGTCCGGTCGAGCTCACCGTCGGCGACGCGAGGTCGTTCTCGAAGTCGAAGAACTGAAGCTGGCCCGTCTTGCCGATGATCGCTGCGGCCTTGGCCGGATCGTGGACGCCGGCAAGCTGGACGACGATCTCATTACCGCCCTGCACGGCGATGTTCGGCGCGGCGACACCGGTTCCATTGGCGCGGTTCTGGACGATGCTCTGCGCCGTCTGCATGCCCTGCGGCGTGATCTGCTGCCCCTTGTCGGGCACCGCGCGGAGCACGACCTCCAGCCCACCCTGCAGATCGAGGCCGAGCGTCGGCTTCTTGTGCAGGGGCGAGCCCGGAACGGCGAGCAGGAGCGCGCCGACAACCGCTGCTGCGATCACGCCGACCAGCAGGAGATATTTGCGCCGTTCTGTCACGAGGGATCCTTCAAGACCGCGGCACAGGTTAGCCGCGGTTCCCCTCGTCCGAGGGCTCCGCGCCGACGTTTGGCCCATTCGGGTCATCGGCCGCCTGGAGGCGCGCGAGCGTCTCGTCGGGCTCCTCGGCGTCCTCCGGCTCTTCGTGCTCCTCGGGCTCCTCGTCCTCTGGCTCCTCGTCGCGGGTGACGCCTGCGATCGCGCGCCGAGCGACGCGAACCTGGGTCTGCGGCGCGATCTCGACGCGTGACCTCGTCCTCGTCGAGGGCCGAGATCGTCCCGTAGATGCCGCCCGCGGTGAGCACCTCGTCGCCGACGCTCAGCTCCTGGAGCAACTGCTGCTGCCGCACCTGCCGCTTCTTCTGCGGCCGCACGACGATCAGCCAGAGCAGCAGGCCCCCGATCACGACGATGAAGAGGAATCCCGGGCCACTGCTCGCTGCGATCACGGTCACTCGATAGCTCCCTTCGCTCGTTCGAGCGCCTCGCCCTTCCACGTGAGGAACTCGCCGCGCTCGATCGCCTGTCGCGCCGCGGCGACGAGATCGAGCAGGAAGCGGAGATTATGCAGGCTGAGCAGGCGTAACCCGAGGATTTCCTGCTGGTTGACGAGGTGCCGGATGTACGCGCGGCTGAAGCGTGTGCACGCCGGGCAGCCGCAGCCGTCCTCCAGCGGGCGCTCGTCGCGGGCGAAGCGTGCGTTGCGGAGGTTGAGCCGGCCCTCGCTCGTGAGCGCGCTGCCGGTGCGGGCGGTGCGGGTCGGGAGCACGCAGTCGAAGGTGTCTACGCCGCGCGCGATCACCTCGAGCACGCCGTCCGGGTCGCCGATCCCGAGGAAGTGGCGCGACCTGTCCTCCGGGAGCAGAGCCGCCGCGGCGCAGGTCGCCTCGAACATCGGCTCGCGGTGCTCGCCGACGCTGAGGCCGCCGATCGCGTAGCCGTCGAAACCGAGCGCGGCGAGCTCCTCCGACGAGCGGCGCCTGAGCTCGGCGTCGAGCCCGCCCTGCGTGATCGCGAAGCGGAGCTGGCCGGCGGCCCGCGGCAGGTCGCGCTGGCGCTCGGCCCACAGCGTCGTCCGCCGCACGGCCTCTTCGAGCTCGGCACGCGGCACGCCGGCGGGCGGGCAGATGTCCAGGCACATGGCCACGTCGGAGCCGAGCTGCTCCTGCACGCGCGCCGCAAGCTCCGGCGTGAACCGCTCCGGCCGCCCGTCGTAGACCGACCGGAACGTGACGCCGTCGTCGTCCACCCCGAGCAGCGTGTCGCGGAGGGAGAAGACCTGGAAGCCGCCCGAGTCGGTGAGGATCGGCCCGTCCCAGCCCATGAAGGCGTGCAGGCCGCCGAGCTCCGCGATCAGCTCCTCCCCCGGCCGGAAGTGGAGGTGGTACGTGTTGGCGAGCACGATCTCCGCGCCGAGCGCGCGCAGCTCGTCCGGATCGACCGCCTTCACGGTTCCCTTCGTCCCTACCGGCAGGAAGGCCGGCGTCCGCACCTCGCCGTGCGCCGTGCGGAGAACGCCGGCGCGCGCGGCGCCGTCACGGGCGGTGACCTCGAACACGCTCACCGGATGCCTGGGAACCAGGCGCGGATGCGACGTGCGAGCTCGGCGTCGCGGCCCGGATCCGCAGGCGTGCTGAGCTCGTTCGCGCGGATTCGCCCGAGCTCGGCGACCACCGCGGGCTCCGGTGCGCCGCTGCCGAGGAGCGTGGCGATGCGGACGCTGTAGGGCTCGAATTCCTCCAGCTGGGCGGCGAGCTCGCGCTCCCCGCCGTCGCGCCAGAAGTCCCGCCATTCGTTCGCGCTCCGCGGCCTCATGAGAGGCCGAGAGGCTAGCCCACCGACATCGCGTTGAGGATCGGATAGCCGAGGTAGTGGCTGAAGACGATGTTGTGGACACGCTTCGACGTCAGATAGCGGAAGTTCGGGATATCGAGCGGAACCACGGGCGCGTACCTCACCATCAACAGCTTGTCCAGCGCGGCATACGCCCTGGCGCGTGCTCTGCCAGAGAGGGACGCGGCGTGTTCCGCCCTCCTCCTGACGAGCGCGTCGCCGGCGTAGTGAAAGCCGAATGGCTGGGTGTTCCGTTTGCTGTAGAGGACGTTGACGATGTCGAACGGGTCGAAGTAGTCGACGCAGAAGCCCGAGCGGACGAGGTTGTCCTCGCTGTAGTCCGTCTCGAGCGGTGACGGATAGGAGAAGTCCTGCGCGATCAGGTTCACGGTCAGCCCGATGTGCTCGAGCTGCGACCTGATGAGCTCCGCCTCGTTCGCGCGGAGCGCGCTGTCGGAGTTGTACGGGATGTTGAGCGGCGGGGCGTTCTTCAGCGCGCTGCCGCCAACCTCCTCGGCCTTCGCGAAATTCGGGTAATTGCCGTACACGTCGAGCTTCTTGTAGCCCGGCATGCCCGGCTCGAAGATCTGATCGGTCGGACTGGCGGCATACGGGCCGAGCAGCTTGACGATCGGCATCCGCCCGATCGCGTAGTTCAGCGCTCTGCGAACCCTGACGTCGTTCGTCGGCGGCCTGGCGGTGTTGAGAGCCCACCAGATGGTGCAGGACTGAGTGCCGACATGGAACTGGCTGTGGTACTGCCTCGCGACCGTCGCCACGTCGGCCGCCGGCACGCCGGCCAGGTCGAAGTCGACCTGGTTCTTCTCGATCTGGAGGAGCGAAGTCTCACCGTTCGAGCTCGGGTAGCTGTTGATCACGATCTCGTTCGGGTTGGCCGGGCGCGAGCCGTGGTAGTACCGATTCCGCTTCAGCACCACGAGGCGGCCCGGCCTGTTGGTCGCGATGTAGTACGGGCCGGCCGACGGGTACTCGAGGACGCCGCTGGAGCTCTTCCGCCAGTACGGCATGTTCGGCTTCACCGCACCGAGCCATGGGATCGCGAGAGTCGAGATGAACGTCGGGTTCGGCTTCGTCAGGTGGAAGGTGAGCGTCAGCCCCGACGCCTTGATGCCCGAGATGTGAGCGGACTTCCCGTCGACGAACTTCTGCGCGCCGACGACCATCGTGTTCAGCTGGTCGAAGATGCCGTACTGCGCGTACATCTTCGGGCTGAGTACCCGCTCCCAGGCCCGCCGGTACGAAGCCGCGCTGACGGGCGAGCCGTCGCTGAGCCTGAGGCCCTCCCGCAGGTGGAATGTCACCGTCCTGCCTCTGTTCGAGATCGTCGGGAACGACCTCGCGGCTTCCGGGACAAGCCGCGAGCCGGCCTGACCCGCCTTGTCCTGAAAGTTCACGAGCAGCAATTGGGTGGAGTGGAGAACGGCCCAGTCGGCCGATACGTACGCGAGGGCGGGATCGAGCGTGTCGATGACCCCGCCCGAGTAGCTGATCCGCAGCGTGCCGCCGCGCAATGCCCTCGAGGAGCCGACCTTCTGCGTCGCGGAGGAGGCAACGCCGACAGTCGTCGCCGCGACGAGCAAGGCAACTCCGGCGCCCGACAGGAGCAGGGAGACCACATGCTTCGCGCGCATACGACTCCTTTGAGTCAAGGACGCCGGCGACTACTGAGACGATTCCGCTGGGAAAGAGTTTGAGCGGTTGTGGTTGACCGCCTCGACGTTGCTCCCGTCCGGATCGAGGACGAAGGCGCCGACGTAGCCCGCGTGGTACTCGGGTCGCTCGCCCGGGCCGCCGTTGTCGCGGTACCCGGCGGCGGTCGCGACACGGTGGAACTCGGCCACCGTCTCGTCGTCGGCGGCGGGGAACGCGAAGTGGAGATTCTCGGTCGGCGGGCGGCCGTCCGCGACGAGCGCGAGGTGGCGGCGGTCGCGGGCCACGAAGACGTAGCCGGGCCGGTCGCCCTCGCCGACCTCAAGCCCCAGCACGGGCGCGATCGTCTCGTAGAAGCGACGGCTCGCGCCCAGGTCGGAGACACCGAGCCAGAGGTGGTCTATCGGCGGGCCTGTCTCCGTCCGGCCCGGCCGATGAACCGCCTCGACGCTGTTCCCGTCCGGGTCGAGCAGGAAGCCGCCGTAGTAGTCGGGCGTGTACTGCGGCCGCAATCCGGGCTCCCCGTCGCTCCGGTAGCCGGAGTCGACGCCGCGCCTCCAGAAGGCGTCGACCACCTCATGCGAAGGAGCCGCGAACGCGACGTGCAGGTGGCCGGTGACCGGGTGCTCGCCGTCCGCCTGCGCCACCGAGAAGTCGCCCCACTCGTAGTACACCGCCCCGGGCTCGACCGGGCCGAAGCCCAGCGCGCCCATGACGGCGTCGTAGAACCGGCGGCTCGCCTCGCGATCCGAGGCGCGGATCGTGACGTGGTCGAGCATCAGAGCAGGAGCATGGCATCGCCGAAGGAGTAGAAGCGGTACCTCTCCTCGACGGCGAGCCGGTAGAGGCGGCGGGTCTCCTCCACCCCGGCGAACGCCATCACGAGCGCGAGCAGCGTCGAGCGCGGCAGGTGGAAGTTCGTCAGGAGCGCGTCCACGCGACGGAACTCGAAGCCCGGCGTGATGAACAGCTCGGTGCGGCCGGCGAGCGGGCCGCCTCGGGCGAGCGTCTCGAGCACCCGCACCGTCGTCGTGCCGACGGCGAGGACGCGGTCGGCCGTCCGGATCCGCTCCCATGCCTCGGGCTCGACCTGGTAGCGCTCGCCGTGGATTCGGTGGTCTTCCAACCGGCCTTCGTTGACTGTCCGGAACGTGTCGAGGCCGACGTGGAGCGTGACCCGTGCGGGGTCGAGCCGTGCGAGCAGCTCCGGCGTGAAGTGGAGCCCGGCGGTCGGCGCGGCCGCCGAGCCCGGCTCGCGCGCGTAGACGGTCTGGTAGCGGGACGCGTCGCCGAGCGGCTCGGTGATGTACGGCGGCAGGGGCGTCTCGCCCGCCGGCTCGCCCTCGAGGCGCAGGCGCCAGCGGCCTTGGCCGAGATGCTCGAGCAGCTCGACCGGGCCGTAGCTGCGGCCCGCCCGCAACCGCCTGGTCGGCCGTGCGAGCGCCTCCCACGTCCCGTCCTCGAGCCGCTCGAGCAGCAGTACCTCGCCGCGCGGTGAGGAGAGCGGGATGCGCGCGGGCACGACTCTCGTGTCGTTGACGACGACGAGCTCCCCCTGGAGCTCGTCCGGCAGCTCCGCGAACGTGCGGTGGCGAAGCGCGCCGGTCGTCCGCTCGTAGACGAGCAGCCGCGACGCGTCGCGTTGCTCGGCCGGATGCTGCGCGACCAGCTCCGGCGGCAGCTCGTAGTCGAGCTCCGAGAGGTCCATCCGACCCGAGTTCTATCGTCGCCCCCGTGGACATGGACGCAATCGCGCGCGCGCAGGAGCGGCTCGAGGAGGCCGCCGCCGGACGCCCCGACGCCGCCACCCTCGAAGCGACGCTCGAGCGGGCCCGGGCCGCGGTCGAGACACTGGCCTCGACGACCGCTCAGTTCGAGGCGGGGCTGCCCGAGGCGATCCAGGACGGGCTGCGCCAGCACTTCCGGCCGAGCGCCCGCCACCTCGCCGAGGTGCGCGGGCTCATGAGCCAGGTGATCCGCCGGCTCGAACGGATCGAGGGCGATGCCCTCGCCGAACGCCACGCGCGGGTCGACGACCTCGCGCTGCTCGTCGACCTCGTCGCCTCCGGCTGGCGAAGCGTCGAGGAGCGCCTTGCGCGGCTCGAAGCAGGACTGACGCAGGACGGAGCGGTCGTGTACCGCCTCGGCGAGCGTCAGGCCGGCTAGACGCTCGGCGTCTGCACCGGTAGCACGAGCACGAAGCGGCTCCCGCGGCCGGGCTCGGTCTCGAGGTCGAGCCGGCCGCCGAGCGCGAGCGCAAGCTCCCGCGCGATCGGCAACCCGAGACCGGTGCCGCCGCCGTCACCGGACCAGAACGTGCGGAAGATCCGGTCCCGCGACTGCGGCGCGATCCCGGGGCCCGTGTCGGTGACCGCGACCATCACCTCGCCGTCCTGCCGGTCGAGCGCGAGCTGGACTCGGCCGTCCGGCGGCGTCCAGTGGAGCGCGTTCGCAAGCAGGTTCGTCACGATCTGCAGCACCCGGTCGCCGTCGGTGACGAGGACCGCTCCCTCCCCGAGCGCGAGCTCGTACGCGATCTGGCGCACCTTCGCCTCCTCCTCGAAGGTCGCGTAGGCGCGCTCGCAGAGGGCGCGCATGTCGACCTCTTCGCGCAGGAGCGCAAAGCGGCGCGCGTCGAGCTTGGCGAGGTCGAGGACGTCGCCCACGAGGCGCTCCAGCCGCAGCGCCTCCTCGGCGATCACCTCGAGCGACCGCCGCCGTGACTCCGCGTCGTCGATGACGCCCTCGCGCAGGGCCGCGACGTGCCCACGGATCGCGGTCAGCGGCGTCCGCAGCTCGTGCGAGACCGACATGAGGAAGTGACGGGAGAGCTCCTCCGACTCCGCGAGCCTCTTCGCCATCTGGCCGAAGCGCGCCGAGAGCCGCTCGACCTCGCTGCCGCCGGTCTTCTCGGGTAGCGCGACCGTGTAGTGGCCGGCGGCGACCTCGTCCGCCGCCGCGGTCAGCGCCTCGATCGGCCGCACGATCCGGCCCGAGAAGTAGACGACCAGCGCGAGCGCGACGGGGATCCCGATCCCGAACGCGATCGCGAGCTCCCACACGAGCTGGAGCCAGCGGCTGCGCAGCGCCGAGTTCGGCTTCGCGACCACGAGCGCGCCCACGGGAATCCCCGCGAGCTCGACGACCTGCCCGACTCCGAAGTACGCGCGGCCCTGCACGTGGAGGGTGAACGTCGGAGCCGTGCCGTCGAGGACCTTGGCGACCGGCACGGCGCTGCTCGGGAGCTGCGGCAAAGGGCCGGCGTTGAGCGTGGCGCCCGGCACGATCGGCACCCAGAAGACCTGATCCCCGCCGAGCGGGAGCTCGAGGTTCTTCAGCGAGACGTGCCCGGTGCCCGCCTGCCCCTCGTAGAGGCGCACCAGGCCGGCCGACTCCCCGCGCAGCTCGGAGGCCGCGTGCTTGCGGGTGTAGCTCTGGAAGAAGGTGACGGCGATGAGCGTCGCGACGACGCCCGTGAGCACGATCCCGAGCAAGAACAGCGCGGGGATCCGGAAGCGCAGTGATCTGAACACGGGCTGCCTAGTCGTCGGCGGCGGCGGCGGCCGGAGCCGGACCGGCCTTGTAGCCGATGCCCCACACCGTCACGATCGGCGAAGCGTCGCCGAGCTTTCGCCTCAGCTGGCGGACGTGAACGTCGACCGTCCGTGTGTCGCCGGCGAACGTGTAGCCCCAGACGCGCTCGAGCAGCTGGTCGCGGGTGAGGACGAGCCCGTGGTGGTCGATCAGCTCCCAGAGCAGGTCGAACTCCTTCGGGGCGAGCCGGATCTCGGTCTCCCCCACGTGGGCCTCGCGCCTGCCCGCATCGAGCACGAGGTCGCCGTGCTCGAGGATTCCGCCGTCGGGCCGCGTCCGCTCGGCGCTGCGGCGGAGGATCGCGCGCACTCGGGCCACGAGCTCGCGCGGGTTGAACGGCTTCGTCAGGTAGTCGTCGGCCCCCACCTCGAGCCCGGCGATCTTATCGAGGTCGTCGTCGCGGGCCGTGAGCATGAGCACCGGCAGCGTGCTCGCGTCGCGGATCCGCCGGCAGACCTCCATCCCGTCGAGGTCGGGGAGCATGAGGTCGAGGATGACGAGCGCCGGCGCCTCGGTGCCGACGATGGCCAGCGCCTCGCGGCCGCTCGCGGTCATGCGAACCGTGAAGCCGTCCTTGCGGAGGTACGCGGCGACGAAGGAGGCAATTGCCTCTTCGTCCTCGACCACGAGAATCGTCTGCGCCTCGGGCGTCGTCCTCACCCCTTGCCGATCGGGAGCTCGAGCGGCGCCGCCGGCAGCGAGCGGTAGTGCCGGCCGCCGACCGAGTAGGCGCCGTCGCTGCCGGGATAGACGGAGGAGCCATGGAGCACGACGGTGCCGTGTCCCCCGGCGAAGAGGTAGACGCCCGAGCCGCGGATCACGACTCGGTACGCCCCGCCGATGGCGCGGAAGCGGAAACTGCTGCCGTTGTATTCGGTGCCGGTGAACCGCCGCCAGTGCACGACTTTCGTGCGCACGTCCGGGCCTGCCGCCTGCGGGCTGCCCCCTCCCGCCGCTGACGGCAGGTGGTAGACGTCGATCCGCGCTTCCTGCGAGGCGCGGCCGAGCACGAAGCCCTGCACGACGACGGTGACGACGGGAGGCCCGTAGAGGCCGCCGTCGCCCTGCGCCTTGCGGACGACGAGGAACCCCGACTTGCCGCCTCCGGCGGCGCCGGCCGAGGTAGCGGCGGGGAGCGCCAGGAGCGCCACACCCGCCAGGCTGAGCAGAATCCGCCGCATGAGCGCTCCCAGGGTACTCCGGCCTGAGAGGAACGTCCGGGCGCGGGCCGGCGGACTCAGCCGTACTCGTAGAAGCCGCGGCCGGACTTGCGGCCGAGGAGCCCGGCGTTCGCCATGGCGACGAGACGCTGCGGCGGCGCCATCCGCGGCTCGCGGAGCTTCTCCCACAGCGCCTCGCTTGCGTGCACGTGCACGTCGATCCCCACCAGGTCGACGAGCTCGCACGGCCCCATCGGCCAGCCGGCGCCGTGCTTCATCCCGGCATCGAGGTCGGCGGGCGTCACCCGCGCCTCGTCGAGCACGCGCACGCAGTCGTTCAGGAGCGGGATCAGGACGCGGTTGACGACGAAGCCGGGGGTGTCGTGGCAGCGGATCGGATGCTTGCCGAGCTGCTCGCCGAGCGCGTAGGCCGTCTCGAAGGCCTCGTCGGAGGTGCGCTCGGCGCGGACGATCTCCACGAGCGGCATCAGCGGCGCCGGGTTGAAGAAGTGCATGCCGACGACGCGCTCGGGCGTCGAGACCGCGCCGGCGATCTCCGTGACCGAGAGCGCCGACGTGTTCGTCGCGAGGACGGCGTCGGGGCGACAGACGCGTTCCAGCTCCGCGAACAGCTCCCGCTTGGGCTCGAGCTCCTCGACGATCGCCTCGATCACGACGTCGCAGTCGGAGAGGTCGCCGACCTCGGTCGTCGTGGCCAGCAGGCCGATGTCGAAGGACTCGAGCTGGCCCTTCTCGACCTTGCGCGTGAGGAAGTGCTCGATCCGGCCACGCGCCGTCTCCCCCAGCTCGCCGGTCACCTCGCGGCCTGTGGTGGCGAGACCCGCCTCGACCGCGAGCTGCGCGATGCCCGCGCCCATCGTCCCCAGCCCTACGACTCCGATCTTCACGCGGCGGAGCCTAGAGGCATAGGCTCGCTCGCGTGGAGGTGAGCGAGGGCACCGTCACGTTCGGCGAGGCCGAGACGTGGTACCGCGTCACCGGCGACCTGCGCCCCGGGGACGCGGACGCTCCCGCACCGCTCGTCGTCCTCCACGGCGGCCCGGGCGGGACGCATGACTACCTCCTCTCGCTCGCGGATCTCGCGACCGACCGCGCCGTCATCCACTACGACCAGGTCGGGAACGGCCGCAGCACGCACTATCCCGATCGCGGCGCCGAGTTCTGGACGGTCGAGCTCTTCGTCCGCGAGCTCCACAACCTCGTCGATGCCCTCGGGATCGGCGACCGCCACCACGTGCTGGGCCAGTCCTGGGGCGGGTTCCTCGCCGAGGAGTACGCGCTCACGCAGCCGCCCGGCCTGCGCTCGCTCGTCCTCGCCGACACCGCTGCGTCGTGGGCCGACTTCGCGACCGAGGCCGGCAAGCTGCGGGCGGAGTTGCCCGTCGGACGTGCAGGCGACGCTCGACAAGCATGAAGCGGCGGGCACGTACGACGACCCGGAGTACGTGGAGGCGTGTCTCGTCTTCTACGGGCGGCACGTCTGCCGCATCGACTGGCCGCCCGAGGTGGCGGCGACGTTCGAGTTCCTCGAGCAGGACCCGACCGTGTACCGCACGATGAACGGCCCGAGCGAGTTCCACATCATCGGCTCGTGCAAGGACTGGCAGGTCAAGGACCGGCTGCCCGAGATCCGCGTGCCGACGCTCCTTGTCTCCGGCCGTTACGACGAAGCGACGCCGGCGCTGCAGCAGGCCCTCCTCGACGGCATCGCCGGCTCTGAGTGGGTCTGCTTCGAGGAGTCCTCCCACATGCCGCACGTCGAGGAGCGCGAGCGCTACATGCAGGTCGTCGGCGACTGGCTCGCCCGGCACGACTGAGTCGGTAGCGGGTCTATCCTGCAGGCCGTGGGCGTTCCGTTGCTCAACCGCCTGCCCGACCCGTGGCGGAAGGTCGTCGACTGGCTCCTCACGATCTCCCTGGCGATCGGGTTCGTGCTCGTCTTCGAGGCGAAAGTCGCCAAGCCGTATCGGATCCCGTCTGACTCGATGGAGCCGACGCTCCACTGCGCCCGGCCCAGCGCGGGCTGCCGCTCCACGACGAGCGACCGCGTCCTGGTGAACCGCCTCGCCTACGACTTCGGCAGTCCGCAGCGCGGCCAGATCGTCGTCTTCACGGCTCCGGCTGGAGCGAGCGTCTGCCAGCCGGGGGACGCCGGCACGACGTTCGTGAAACGGCTGATCGGGCTCCCCGGCGAGACCGTCCGTGAGGACGAGCACGGCTTCATCCTGATCCGCAAGCCGGGGGCGAGCGCCTGGACGAAGTTGAAGGAGCCCTACCTGTCGGCGCGGACCCGGCTCGCCGACGTCGGGGACTTCGGCCAGACCTGGAAGGTGCCGGCAGGCGAGTACTTCATGCTCGGCGACAACCGGCCCGACTCCTGCGACTCGCGCAGGTGGGGCGCGGTTCCGCGCAGCAGCCTCATCGGGCCGGTGATCTTCAGCTACTGGCCGCCGGCGCGGGTCTCGTACCACCCCGGCGGCTGGTAAGCAGCCGGATCAGACCCGCTCGACGACGGCCGCGATCGCTTGGCCGAAGCCGATGCACATCGTGGCGAGGCCGTAGCGCGCGTCGCGCCGCTCGAGCTCCGAGACGAGCGTGGCGGTGATGCGCGCGCCCGTGGCGCCGAGCGGGTGGCCGAGCGAGATGCCGCCGCCGTTCGGGTTCACGTCGCCTGCCTCGTAGCGCTCCTGCAGCCCCGTGTCGGAGAGGAACTGCGCCACGACCGAGGCGAACGCCTCGTTCACCTCGATCACGTCGATCTCGTCCCACGTCAGACCGGCCTTCGCGAGCGCCTTCGCCGACGCCTCGGGATTGCCGTGCAGCATCAGGTGCGGGTCGACGCCGACGACGCCGAACGAGACGAAGCGCGCCCGCGGCTCGAGCCCGAGCTCGCTCACCTTCGCCTCCGACGCGACGAGCACGGCCGCCGAGCCGTCGACGATCTGGGACGAGTTCCCGGCCGTCACGACGCCGTCGGGGATGAACGCCGGCTGCAGCGAGGCCATCTTTTCCAGCGTCGTCTCGCGCCGCACCGCCTCGTCGACGGCGAAGCGCGTGCGCACGAGCGTGGAGCCGGACTCCGGCGACGGCACGTCGAGCTCGATCGGCACGACCTCCTTCTCGAACCGCCCCTCGTCGATCGCACGGGCAGCGCGCTGGTGCGACTCGTACGAGATCCGGTCGAGCTCCTCCCGCGTCTGCCCCCACTGCTTCGCGATCTCCTCGGCCGAGATCCCCTGCATCACGATCTCGTGGCGCTCCCAGACGAGTGGCGACATCGAGCCGTTGTTCGAGCCCATCGGGACGCGCGACATCATCTCCACGCCGCCCGAGACGACGAGGTCGAGCTGGCCCGACCAGACCGCCGCTGCGGCGTTGAAGTTCGTCTGCATCGAGGAGCCGCATTGCCGGTCGACGGTGGTGCCGGCGACCGAGACGGGCCACCCGGCCGTGAGCGAGACGTTGCGGCCGATGTTCCACGCCTGCTCGTCGACCTGGGTCACGCAGCCCCACTGAACATCCTCGATCTCGGCGGGGTCGACGCCGTTCCGCCCGACGAGCGCATTCACGACCTGAGCCGAGAGCTCGTCGCCGCGGATGTGCGAGAGCGTGCCGTTCTTCTTGCCGATCGGACTACGAACTGCATCGACGATCATTGCGCCGGGCTGCGACATGCAAGAAACTGTACCGCGGTCATGCTGCGCAAGAACGCCAAGATCGAGCTCCTCAAGCGGGTGCCGCTTTTCGCCGGCTGCTCGAAGCGCGAGCTGGGCGAGATCGCATCGGTCGCGGACGAGCTCGACCTGCCGAGCGCGCGCGACCTCACGAGCGAGGGCTCGAGCGGCCGGGAGTTCGTGATCCTCGTCGACGGTGAGGCCGATGTCGTTCGCAAAGGCCGCCTCGTCGCCGGGCTCGGTCCGGGCGACTTCTTCGGGGAGATCGCTCTCGTCACGGGCGGGCCGCGTACGGCGACCGTGCGAACGCGGGGCGCCGCGCGCGTCCTCGTCCTCACCGCCTCGGGGTTCCGAACGCTGATGCGCGACGTGCCCTCGATTCAGTCGAAGGTGCTCATCGCACTCGCCCAGCGGGTCCCGCCCGACTACGCCTGAGAGCTACCCGCGGCGCTCCGGCACGCGCGGCTCCGCGACGTGCCCGAGATACGTGGGCGCCGCGAGCTCGAGGACGAGCCGGCGGCCCTCGGTGTCGCCTTGCCCGACCTCCGCGAACGAGTAGCCGACGTCGCCGCCGAGCACGACCGGCCCCTCGTCCGTCTCTACGACGACGACCTGGTGCCCGGCCGAGTGCCCCGGCGCCGGAACGAGCCGCACTCCCGGCAGGATCTCCACCTCGCCGTCGTGCTCGACGTACGTCGCGCCGGGGAAGTCGACCCACTCCCGAACCGTGTAGTCCTCCTCCGTGCGCGCGTCGGCGAGCTCGCGCCGCTGCACGTGGATCGGCAGGCCCGGGAAGAGCCGGTTACCCCCGCAGTGGTCGAAGTGGAGGTGCGTGTTGACCACGATCGCCACCCGACTCACGAGCTCGTCCGGCAGCGGGTGCGGCGTCGGCTGCCACTCGTCGTCGAGCTCGGGCGTCGTGTCGATCATCCCCGTGTCGACGAGGATCAGGCCGTCCGGATGCTCGATCGTGTCGGAGAAACCGGGCCAGCGGTCACCGGCGAAGACGACCTCGCTGGTCAGGTGCCGACCTATATCGTCACGCCTGACCACCGGCGGAGCATATGGCCACCACGACTGAAGAGATCGAGGTCCGCAGCCCTTACGACGGCGAGATCGTCGGCCGGGCGCCGAAGTCCGGCGCCGACGACGCCCGCCGGGCGGTCGACGCGGCCGCGCGCGCTCTCGCCTCGCCGCTGCCGGCCCACGAGCGGGCGGCGATCCTCGACCGGGTCGCGGGGCTCCTGCGCGAGCGGCGCGAGGACATGGCGCGGACGATCTGCGCCGAGGCGGGCAAGCCCATCCGCACCGCCCGCGTCGAGGCCTCCCGCGCCGTCTCGACGTACACCTTCGCCGCGGTCGAGGCGCGGAAGCTCGCCGGCGACGTCGTGCCGATGGACGCGTCGGAGGCCGGCGAGGGGAAGATCGCGTTCACCCTGCGCCGTCCCGTCGGGGTCGTCGGGGCGATCTCGCCGTTCAACTTCCCCTGCAACCTCGTCGCGCACAAGCTCGCGCCTGCGCTCGCCGCCGGCTGTCCGGTCGTCCTCAAGCCGGCGAGCCAGACACCGCTCTCGGCGCTGCTGCTCGCCGAGCTCGAGCAGGAGGCGGGCCTCCCGGCCGGCTGGCTCACCGTCCTCGTCGGCCCGTCGGCCGAGATCGGTGACGTGCTCGTCCAGGACGAGCGCGTGCGCCTGATCACCTTCACCGGCTCGAGCGGCGTCGGCTGGGGGATCGCCGAGCGCGCTGCGAAGAAGCGCGTGCGGCTCGAGCTCGGCAACTCGACGCCCGTCCTCGTGGCCGAGGACGCCGATCTCGACCTCGCCGCGACGAAGCTCGCCGCCAACGCCTTCTCCTTCGCCGGCCAGAGCTGCATCTCGGTCCAGCGGATCTACGTCGAGCGCCCGGCCGTCGACGCCTTCCTCGAGCGGTTCCTGCCGCAGGTGGAGAAGCTCGTCGTCGGCGACCCGGCCGACGAGGCGACCGACGTCGGTCCGGTGATCGACGAAGACGCCCGCACCCGGATCGTCGAATGGGTGGAGGAGGCGCAGGCCGCCGGCGCGAGGCTCCTCGCAGGCGCGACCGACGCGGACCCGCTGCGGCCGATCGTGCTCGGCGACGCGCCCGAGTCGGCACGCGTCGTCTGCGACGAGGTCTTCGGCCCCGTCTGCGTGGTCAATGCGGTCGACTCGCTCGCGGAGGCGTACAAGCGCGCCAACGGCACCGAGTACGGGCTGCAGGCCGGGATCTTCACGGCCTCGATCGCCACGGCTCTCGCCGCGGCCCAGGCGCTCGACTTCGGCGGCGTCACGGTCAACGAGGCGCCCACCTTCCGCGCCGACCAGATGCCCTACGGCGGCGTCAAGGGCTCGGGCAACACGAAGGAAGGCCCGGCCTACACGATCCGAGAGATGACCGAAGAGCGGCTCGTCGTGCTCCAGGCCTGACCGACACACGTTTCCGCTTGCTGCCGAGCGGGGATTCTCATTCCGTGATCGACGTGGCAATCGCGTTCGGCGTTCGTTTACCGATCCGACAACGATTGCTGCGACTTTGTGACAGTGACGTGTACGATGTAGGATCATTCCCGGGCTTAGGGGAAGCCCGCCTGGAATTGGCTTCGGACAAGGGCTTGCGGGCCGGCGACGAGGAGACGTAGACGCCAGTGATTGAAGAGAGAACTGCCCAGTTACAGCAGTGTATGTATCAGTACTCACGAGCCATTTATCGCTCCGTGAGAGACATGATCGAGCCGTACGGCGACCGTGAGAGCCAGCTCGAAGCGCGCCGCTCCGTGCTCGTCGCGTGCGAGCAGACGATGGAGCGCCTCGCCACCGATCCCCTTTATTTCGCGAAGCCGGAGCGAGCGCTGTTCCAGGACATCCGGCGCCACTTCCCGATCACGGCGCAGGCGCAGGTCGCCTGGGCGGTGCAGCAGGGCGTGAAGGCGGCCGTCGACTTCATCGAGGAGCAGATCGAGTCGGGGCTGCTCGACGGCGGGGTCGCCCGCTGCCGGGCGACGACGCGCAAGGGCAAGCCGTGCCAGCGGACTCCGCTCCCGGAGCGCGACTACTGCCCCTCGCATCAGCACCTGGAAACACGGGCCGCGGCCGCGGCGTAGCGACTCTCCACAGGCTTCCACAGGTGCGATCCACAGCCGCGCCGCTGTAGTGTCCGGCGCGGGGTGTCGCACGATACGGACAAGCTGATCCGGCAGCTCTCGCTAGTCGCCTTCCTGATGGCGGAGCGCCGGGCGATCACCGCCCGCGACGTGAAGTCGAACGTCGAGGGCTATTCGGAGATGTCCGACGAGGCTTTCGCGCGCCGCTTCTACTCCGACCGCGCGGAGCTGCTCTCGCTCGGCGTCCCGCTCCAGTCGCAGCGCGACGAGTTCACCGGCGAGGAGCTGTACACGCTCCGCTCGGAGCAGTACTTCCTCCCCCAGCTCGAGCTCGAGGACGAGGAGCTGGCGGCGCTGCAGACCGCCTTCTACCTCCTCGAGGGGAAGTTCGCCTACGCCGAGCCGCTCCGCCTCGCGCTCCAGAACCTCGCCCTCGGACGCCCCGGCTTCAGCGAGCCGCCGACCGAGACGGCGAGTCGCGTCGAGGTGCTCGACCCGGACTACTCGACGGAGACGCCGGGCAGGTTGGCGAAGCTCGAGAACGCGATCTCGAAGCAGCGGACGGTGCGCTTCGAGTACTGGTCGATCTCCCGCGACGAGATGAGCGAGAGGACGCTCAACCCGTACGCGCTGCTCAACGACAACGGGCTCTGGTACGTCGTCGGGCAGGACCTCGACCGCGAGGACATCCGCACCTTCCGCGTCTCCCGGATCCGCGGCGACATCAAGTTCGCCACTCGGCGCGAGCGGGACTTCCGCGCCCCGACCGACTTCGACGTCGACGTCTACCGCGGCCGGCCGCCGTGGCAGATCGGCAACGCCGCCGGCACCGCGCGGATCGAGGTTCGCGGCGACACCGCCTGGTGGGTGCGCCGGACATACGGCTCGACAGGGACGCTCGAGGACGACGTCTTCGTCACCGAGTACTCGTCCATCCCCCAGCTCGCCTCGTGGGTGCTGCGCCAGAACGGTCGCGCCGTGCCGCTCGAGCCGCACGAGCTGAAGCAGGAAGTCGGGGCCGCGCTGCGCCGCGTGCGTGAGCGGCACGAGGGCGAAGCCCCGAGCCCCGCGCGCGAGACGCCGCTGGTGGAGGGCGACGGCACCGTCGAGCGCCCGGCCGGTCCCGTGGCGCCGGAGCGGTTCGGTGTCCTGCAGGCGTTGCTCGCCTACCTGCTCGCGGCGTGCGGCGAGGAGCGGGAGGCCGAGATCCCGGCGTCCGAGCTGCTCGAGCGCTTCCCCTCCATCCCCGCGGACGAGCTCGAGGAGCACCTGTCTCTGCTCAACCTCGTCAACTTCGGCGGCGGCTGTTACACGGTCTACGCGGAGCTGCGAGAGGGCTCGGTCCACGTCGACAAGGAGCTGTGGGGCGACACGTTCCGTGCAGCGCCGCGGCTGACGCCGCTCGAGGCCCGGGCGATCCGGCTCGCGCTCGAGTACGTCGGGCCGATGATCGCGGCCGACGCGCACACGCCGCTCTCCCGTGTCCGGAAGAAGCTCGAGGAGACGTTCGGACAGTTCGAGCTCGGGGGGCGCCGGAGTCGGACGTCGCGACCGAGGAGGTCGACCTGGTCTCGACCTTCGCGCGCGGCATGCGGGAGCGGAAGCTCGTCGAGATCGAGTACCAGAAGGAGATGGACGCGGAGCCCTCGACGCGCCTCGTCGAGCCGTACTCCCTCGAGCGCCAGCTGCCGAACTGGTACGTCCATACGTGGGACCGGACGAGCGACGGCGCCCGCTCGTTCCGCCTCGACCGGATGCGGAACGCGAAGCTCACCCGGGAGAAATTCGAGGCGCGGGAGGGATTCGAGCCGACCCGCCTGCGCGACGCGCGCACCGCGAAGCTCCTCTACGACGCGGAGATCGCGCGCTGGGCGATCGAGCGCGGCGCGCGGCTGCTCGCCGACGGCAGGGCCGTGCGCGAGGTGTCGGTCGGGAGCGACGAGTGGCTCGAGAGCGAGGTTCTCTCGCTCCGCGGCGAGGCGGTCCTGCTCGAGCCGGACGAGCTGCGGCGCACGATCGCCGCGCGCGCCAGGGCGCTCGCGAAGGAGCTTGGCGTCGAGCGCCTCCGCGTGCGGGCGTAGACTCCGGCAGCCGTGGACATCCGCTATGCGCGGAACGGGGGCGTCGCGATCGCGTACCAGGTGGTCGGCGAGGGCGAGATCGACCTCGTCTACGTGCCCGACTACGTCTCGAACCTCGTCTACTACTGGGGATTGGCCTCATGCGGGCGTTCTACGAGCGGCTGGCGCGGTCGTTCCGGCTGATCCTCTTCGACAAGCGCGGCACGGGCCTCTCGGATCACGGCGCCCATTTCGCGGCGCTCGAGACGCGCATGGAGGACCTCCGGGCCGTGCTCGACGAGGTCGGCTCCACGAGCACCGTCGTCTTCGGCTCGCACGAGGGCTCGGGCATGGCGGCAATGTTCGCAGCGACCTACCCCGAGCGGACGCGCGCGCTCGTACTCTTCCACCCGGCGCGGAGGCGGGCTTCGACTCGGAGCAGCAAATGCAGCAGGAGCTGGCGGAACTGCGCGAGGGCTGGGGACCACGAGTACTGCGACAAGCTGCTGCGCGTCGGCTGCCCGACCGTCTACGACCAGGGTGAGAAGGCCGAGAGTCGTTCGCCAACGAGCTGCGCCTCGGCGCCAGCCCGGCGGTTGCGTACGCCCTCAACCGCGCTTTGGTCGACACCGACCTGAGCGCCGTATTGCCGGCGGTGCACGCGCCGAGCTGCGCTCTACCGGCGCGGCCGCCTCGGCGAGGAGGACGCGACGATGGGGTCGCCGTCGCGCATCCCCGGCGCCCGGACGATGAGGGTCTCCGGGAGCGACTACTGGGATCCTCCACTCCCCCAACATCGCAGCCGAGGTCGAGCGCTTCGTCGCCGGGGAACAGACGCCGGCGGTCCCGGAGAACATGCTCGCGACGATGCTCTTCACCGACATCGTCGGCTCGACCGAGCGGGCAGCGCGCTCGGCGACAGCGGGTGGCGCAACCTGCTCGCCGCACACCACGCAGTCGTTCGGCGCGAGCTCGCTCGCTTCCGCGGCGAGGACGGGACACCGCAGGCGACGGCTTCTCACGACGTTCGACGGCCCGGCGCGCGCGATCCGGGCCGCCCGGGCGATCGACGACGGCGTGCCGAACTGGGGCTGGACATCCGAGCCGTAATCCAATCGGGGAGTGCGAGCTACACGAAGGCAAGCCGGCCGGGCTCGCCGTCGCGTCGGGCCCGCGCCGCCACAGAGGCCCCAGCGAGAGAGGTGATCGTGACGAGCACCGTGAAGGACCTCGTCGCCGGAACGGCTCGCCTTCGGGGATCGCGGCGGGCGCAGCTGAAGGAAGTACGGATTATGGCGGCTGTACGCGGCGACCGAAGCGAGCCGCTACCGCACAACCGGCAGCGTGAGGGTGAAGGTCGAGCCCGCCTCGACTCCCGAGCTCACGTCGAGCAGGCCGGAGTGCGCCTCGGCGATCAACCGGGCGATGAAGAGGCCGAGCCCCGTCCCCGCTTCGAGTCACCGGCACGTCCACCCGGCCGAACTTCTCGAAGATGCGCACCTGGTGGTCGAGCGGGATGCCCGGCCAGTCGTCCCGCACCGAGATCCGCACGGCGCCGTTCGCCGGGCGCCGCCGAGACGCGCACCTCGCTGCCCTCGGGCGAGTACTTGACCGCGTTGTCGATCAGGTTCCCCGAGCACCTGACGGAGCCGGGCGCGGTGGCCCGGATCTCGCGGGAGCCGCCTCGGACGGAAGCCACGACCGGCACCTCCTGCTGCGCGAGCGCCGCCGCCTCGACCGCGTCGTCAACAAGCCGTCCAGGGTCGACGTCGTCGAAGCTGTAGCTGAACGTGCCCGCCTCGATCCGCGACGTGTCGAGGACGTCCGCGACGAGCGCCGCGAGCCGTGAGGTCTCGTCGCCGATGAGCGCGAGGAACGACTCGCGCTGCGTCGGCCGTGAGCATCCGCCAGCGGTCCTGCAGCGTCCGCGCCGCGCCGATCACCGCCGCCATCGGGCTGCGGAGCTCGTGGGAGACGAGGGAGACGAAGTCGGCGCGGAGCTGCGACAGCCGCGCCAGCTCCTCGACGCGCCGCCGCTCCGCCTCGTAGGCGCGGATGTTCTGCACGGCCGTGCCGACGAGCCGTCCTAGGACGTCAACCAGCTCGATCTCGTCGTCACCGAAGCGAGTCCCCCTCGGCTCGCGCCGGAGAACGGCTCAGCATGCCGGTCGCGCGGGCCCCGATCAGCAGCGGCGAGACGATGCTGGCAGCGCAGCCCGTGCGGCGACCAGCTGCGTCCTCTTCGGGGTGAAGGCGCCCCTCCGTCATGTCGCGCCGGTAGACGCGGTCCCGGGCATTCGAGATCACCTCCTCCACGAGCGCGCCCTGGCTCGGCAGCGCCGTAGCCGGGCTGGCAGCCATTGCTCGACGCCGAAGACCGCTGGCGGCGATCACCCGTCATCGCCGCGGCGCCCTCCTCGAGGACGATCGCCACGCGGTCGAACGGGACGAGGCCGCGCCGCGCGCGGAGAAGGCGCCAAACGCCTCGTCGAGCTCGAGCGACGAGCCGAGCGCGCGCGCGCAGCGGTTCGCGGTCTCGAGCAGGTCGACGCGGCGACCGAGCTCGTCCCGCAGACGCTCGGCCTCCCCCGCCCGCGCCTCGGCGCGGGGGGGCTCGGCGTTGAGCGTGTCGCGCAGGCGCCCGATGACGATGCCGGGGAGCGTCCCAGACCAGCAAACGCGGACGAGGGCTGTACGCCCGCTGGACTCCGGGCCCGAGTGCGTCGATCACGATCGTTGCGCCGGTCGTCGCGGGCTCCCGCGAGGGCGCCGCCGACCAGGCCGAAACGAAGCGCAGCCTCGGCGATCGGGATCAGGTAGAGGGCGCGATAGGGCTCGCCCGCCTCGTACGAGAACACGGCGACGAACCCGATCCCGACCAGTGCGTGGCGCGCGACCAGGAGCTACCCGCGCTTGCGTGCGTGCCGCTCGGTCGAGCTCGAGCGACCGAGAGGAGTTCCCGAGGCGACCGTCTCTGCGGCGAAAAAGCCGACGACCGCCCACGCCCCAGGCCTCGTACCCGGGCGGGAAGCTCGTGTTGGCCACGGCGACGATGCCGACGACGACGAGCGCCGCGCGGAGGAGGGCGCGCCGGCTGACGGGGCTGCGGACGCCGCGACGCTCCTCCGGAGCGGCTTCTGCAGCAGTGCTGGCCGGTCTCGCGCGTACCATCAGGTCACGTCTGGTTGCGCGGGACCGCCACAGCGTGCCTTCGGCGTCGCCACCCACGTTGCCTGCCGCGACGGGCGCGACCGGCCGAAGCCGGCGGCCGTCGTTGCGGGGACGTAGAGCCTCGCAAAGCGGCGCCTCAGCTCGTCTGGGTCGGCGCGCAGCCATTCCACGAGCGAGACGTGGGGCGTCCGCCTCCGGCGGCGGGCCTCTCCCCCGCGCCGCTTCTCGACGCCGCGGTTCCACGGGCACACGTCCTGGCAGATGTCGCAGCCGTACACCTGGGCGCCGAGGTGCTCGCGGTACTCGGCGGCGGGGGCGCCGGTGCCTGCGTCCAGTAGGAGAGGCAGCGCGTCGAGTCGAGGGTTCCCGGCTCGTCGAGGGCGCCGGTGGGGCAGGCGTCGATGCAGAGGCGGCAGTCGCCGCAGTCGAGCTCCAGCGGCGGCGTCGGCTCGAGCTCGACGTCGGTGACGAGCGTCCCGAGCACGACCCACGAGCCGTGCCGGCGGGTGATCAGGAGCGTGTTCTTGCCGTAGAAGCCGACGCCGCTCCGGGCCGCGGCCTCGCGGTCGACGTGCTGGTTGGCGTCGACGAGGACGCGGTACGGAGCCGCCGAGCCTGCGCCCGAGCGCGTCGAGCTTCTCGCGCAGCGCCTCGTAGCCGTCGAACCACGTGTAGCGGGGCAGCCGGCCGTGGCCGTCAGGACGCGCCGGCTCGGGGAGCCAGTAGCAGAGCGCGGCGGAGACGACCGTGCGTGCACCGGGCAGCAGAGTCTCGGGATGGCACGACTCCTCGGGGCGGGCCATCGTGAAGCGCATGTCCGCGAAGAGCCCGCGCTCGCGACGCTCGCGGATGTGACGCTCGGTCTCGACGTACGGCTCGGCGCGTGCGGCGCCGACCGCGTCGAGCCCGAGCTCGCGCCCGAGGGCCTGGAGTTCGGCTTGCGTCACGCGGATAGTCTGCCGCGGTGCGCGCGGTTCGGATCCACGAGGACGGCGGCCCCGAGGTTCTGGTGCTCGAGGAGGCCCCAGATCCCGTCCCCGGCGAGGGCGAGGTGCTCGTCCGGCTGCGCGCCTCCGCGCTCAACCACCTCGACGTCTGGATCCGCAAGGGGATGCCGTCGGTGCCGAAGCCGCGCATCCTCGGCGCCGACGGAGCCGGCATAGTCGAGGCGCTCGGCGACGGCGTGACCGGCTTCGAGCCCGGCGAGCCCGTCGTCATCAACCCGGGCATCGAGGCGGGCGACGGCCGGATCCACGTGATCGGCGAGCACGGCGACGGCACGAACGCAGAGCTGATCGCCGTGCCCGCGACGAACGTCCACCCCATCCCCGACGGCCTGAGCTTCGAGGAGGCGGCGGCGTTCCCGCTCGTCTTCCAGACCGCCTACCGGATGCTCGTGACGCGCGCCGGCCTGCGCGAGGGCGAGTGGGTGCTCGCGTGGGGGATCGGCGGCGGCGTCTCGACCGCGGCGCTCGCGATCGCAAAGGCGCTGGGCGCGCGCGTGCTCGTGACCTCCTCGAGCGACGCGAAGCTCGAGCGCGCGCTCGAGCTCGGCGCGGATGCGACCGTGAACCATGCGAGCGGCGACGTGAAGGCCGCGGTGCAGGAGGCGACCGGCGGGCGCGGCGTCGACGTGGTGGTCGAGCACGTCGGCGAGGCGACGTGGCAGACGTCCCTCGCGGTCGCCGCACCGGCGGGCCGCATCGCCGTCTGCGGCGCGACGAGCGGGCCGAACCCGCCCGCCGCCCTGCACCGGATCTGGTGGAAGCAGCTCTCGATCCTCGGCTCGACGATGGGCACCGGCGAGGACTTCGCTGCCGTCTACGACCTCGTCGCGACCGGCCGCGCGCGGCCGGTCGTCGACGAGGTGTTACCGCTCGAGCAGATCCGCGCCGCACACGAACGGCTCGAGGCGGGCGAGCAACTCGGGAAGATCGTCCTCAGCGTCCCGTAGCGGGCTACCCCAGCACCGGGGCGCCGGCGGCCAGGTCCTTCTTCAGCCCGCGCAGCTTGAAGGCGACGAAGATGTCCGTGATTCCCCGGCTCAGGGCGATGATCCCGACGTAGGCGACGAGCAGGATCACCGACTTCCGGAAGCTGCCCGAGACCCAGAACGCGAGGAAGACCTCGAGGATCCCGAGCACGAGCTGCAGCCACCAGATCTCGAGCTGGTCCTTCGCGATGAACGAGACCATGATGTCGTAGATCCCCTTGAACAAGAGGAAAATCGCCATGAGCGCCGCGAGGGTCGCGAAGGCGTTGTGCGGGTGCACGAGCGCCCAGATCCCGGTGATGACGAACAGCGTTCCGAGGATCCCGTGCACGATCTTCCAGCCGGTCGTCCAGAGCCCGATTGACAGGAACTCGGTCAGCCCGGCTGCGATCGCGACGATCCCGAACAGGATCGAGACCGCATAGACGGTCTTGTAGCTCCCCTGGAAGACGATCAGCGCGAACACGAGCCACGCGATCCCTCCAACCAGGAACAGCCACCACTTGCCGGCGGCGTCCTCGACCGCCTCACGTGTTTCGAGCTCTAGGTTCATCGTGTCCGCTCCCGTTCGTGTCGGTTGCATCGAACAGCAACGCCGCGTTTCGCCTTCGCGAGCGGGAGTCCTGCCTGGGAGCGAGCGCCGGACGGCTAGCCGAAGCCGAGGATGAACTTCGCGTCGTCGGACATCCGGTCCGGCGTCCAGGGCGGATCGAAGGTGAGCTCGAGCTCGACGTCCTGGATCCCCTCGACCTGCCGGATGGCGCTGTCCATGTCCTGCGCGATCAGGGGCCCGGCGGGACAGCCCATCGAGGTCAGGCTGTACGTGACCTTGGCCTTCGAGTCCTCGACCTCGACCTCGAACACCAGCCCGAGGTCGACGATGTCCATCCCGAGCTCGGGATCCTCGACCTGCTTGAGAACCTCGAGCACCTCGTCCTTCGTCGCCACGCATCCAGTCTAGACGCGCCCTGCGTCCCATCGCTTGGTGCTCGCGACCCAACCGGGCAACGTCATCACTGGAGGCGCGTACCATCCCGCCGTGGTCGTCGCCGGCGGCACCGAGTTCGTCGAGTGGGTGATCGTCCTGTCGTCGATCGTGCCCGTGCTCGGCCTGTGCTGGTTCGCCTGGTGGTTCCTCCGCGCAGGCAAGCGGTACGACGAGCGCGAGCGGGCGGCAAACGCCGCCCGCTCGGCAGATGAGCCCAACCCCCGCTAGGCGGCGGGCTGGATGTTCTGGTTGACCCGGAAGACGTTGTCCGGGTCGTACTGCGCCTTGATGCGTGCGAGACGGTCGTAGTTCGCGCCGTACATGCCGCGCACGCGATCGGGCTCGTCCATGTGGAAGTTGACATAGCCGCCGCCCATCGCGTACGGCTTGATGGCATCCGAATATGCGACCGTCCATTCGCGGATCGCGCCGGCGTTCGCCGGGTCGGGATCGACGCCCGCAAAGACGCCGCCCCAGATCGCGTCGCGATAGCCCCACGCGGTCGCGTCGTTTGCGACTCGCGAGGCGGCGCCGTCGATCGCGTAGAGGTGCATCGTCGACTTCCACGTCGGCATCGCCGGCCCGTACTCGGCGTGGACGGCGATCGCCTCGTCCGGGATCTCGCGGATGAACTCTCCGCGCCAGTACCACTGGTCGCCGGGCGGGTACACGGCGTCGAAGGCCGAGTTCCACGCCGGCAGCGGCACCGGGGCGATCCCGTCGAGGAGCGGCGTGCCGAAGGAGCGCGCTTCGCGTAGCGCAGCCGATTCCTCCTCGCCGGGCTGCGTCCACACGACCCCGCACACCTTGCGCAGGTGCAGCTCCTCCGGGAACGGCGGCCCCGGCGGAATCGACAGGAAGGCGAAGAAGCCGCTGACCTCGTCGGGCGCCTTCGGCAGGAAGTCCCGGTACCAGGCCAGCACCTCGGCCGCGTCGCCGATGTCGTACAGCACCGGCCCGGCGAGCACGGTCGAGACCGGATGGCAGCGGAACGAGAACGACGTGACGGCGCCGAAATTGCCGCCGCCGCCGCGCAGCGCCCAGAACAGGTCCGGCTCGCGTTCGGCATCCGTCTGGACGATCGAGCCGTCCGCGAGGACGACGGTCGCGGCGACGAGGTTGTCGATCGTGAGCCCCATCCCACGCGTGAGGTGGCCCATGCCACCGCCGAGCGTCAGCCCGCCGACGCCCGTCGTGCCGATGATCCCCACGGGCACGCTCAGGCCGTGCTCGTGCGTGGCCCGTGACGACCTTGTTCAGCGTGGCGCCGCCGCCGACGCGGGCCATCCGCGCACCGGGGTCGACGGTGACGTCGCTCAGCTCCGACAGGTCGATGACGAGGCCGTCGTCGCAACTGCCCGAGCCGGCGCCGCTGTGGCCGCCGCCGCGCACCGCGATCCGCAGGCCGTGCTCGACGGCATAGCGCACGGCCGCGGCGACGTCCGCTTCGTCGACGCAGTACGCGATCGCGGCGGGCCGCTTGTCGATCATGCCGTTGAAGAGCGCCCGGCACGCGTCGTAGTCGGTGTCGGTCGACTCGACGACGCGCCCCCGGACGGCGGTCGCGAGCCCCTGGACGGAAACAGCCATCTCTCCTCCCCTGTCGCGGTTTGCGAGCGACTCTACGCCCGGCTCGTGCGGAATGGAACAACCGTTCGCGGTGCGATCTTCAGGGGCCTTGGCGAAACAGTGGCTGTGCCGCAGGGCCGCGCTGAACGACGCGACTTCCTCGCTTCGCTCGTCGGCCGGCTGCGCCGGCTGCTGCGTCCTCAGTCGCGCCCGTAGCCTCCGGCTACGAACGCTCCCTGCGTCCTTGCCTCGCGACGCCCATCGCACCCCTGCGACGAGCACCGTTCCGCCAAGACCCCTAGTAGCCGAGGAGCCGCACCTCTTCGCGCCGCTCGCGCGCGAAGAAGTGGATACCGTCGACGAAGCGCACCCAGTTGCAGCGCGTGCACATGAGAAGCGAATGCGTGCGCGCGCTGTCGGCGAGGAAGCGGACGCCGCGGAGGAGATCCCCGTTCGAGACTCCGGTGGCCGCGACGATCACCTCGCCCGGCGCAAGATCCTCGGTGCGGAAGACCTGCTCGTAGTCCTCGATGCCGGCTGCGCGCAGGTCGTCGATCTCCCGGCGGGAGGTGGGCCAGAACTGCGCCTGCAGCTCGCCCCCGAGACAGCGCAGCGCGGCCGCCGAGAGCACGGCCTGGCGCGTGCCGCCGATCCCGATCGCGAGGTGGTCGTTCGTGCCGCGGATCGCGGCGGAGATCGAGGCGGTGACGTCGCCGTCCTGAATGAGCTTGATCCGTGCGCCGGCGTTGCGGATCTCCTCGATCAGGTCGTGGTGACGGGGGCGGTCGAGGACGATCGTCGTCACGTCGTTCACCCGCCGCCCGAAGGCCTCGGCGATCGCCTCGATGTTCTCTCCCACCGGGCGCAGGAGGTCGATCGAGCCGCGGGCGCGCGGGCCGACGGCCATCTTGCGCATGTAGATGTCGGGCAGCGTCGTGAAGCGGCCCGGCTCGCCGACGGCGATCATCGACATCGCCCCGTTGCCGCCGCGCGCGACGACTCCGCGTCCCTCGAGCGGGTCGAGCGCGAGGTCGACCTCGACGCCGCCGGCGCCGACGGTCGCGCCGGGCGTGAGCCCGCCGGAGTCGTCCATCGAGCCGAGCACGACGCGGCCGCGGACCCGCAGCAGGTCCAGCGTCGCCCGCATGCCCGTCGCCGCCGCCTCCTCCGCCGCGTCCTCGTCGGCCCGGCCGAGCCAGCGCGCCGACACCAGCGCGGCCCGCTCGGTCGCGCGCAGATACGCCTGGCACTGGCAGGGCTGCTCCTGCTCGGCCGGCCTCGGGCCGTCGCTCACCGCGCCACCGTGCGATTCAGCTCGGCGGCGTCGAGGACGAGGTCCGCGACCGTTCGCGCCGCGCGGTCCGCGTCCTGGTTCTCGATCACCGGCACCCCTTCGCGGCGCGCACGGGCGAGGACGAGCTCCTGCAAGCGACGGATGTCGGCGAAGCGCTCGAGGTAGCGCGACTCCGGCCGCCGCTCCTCGTCACGGAAGTGGAAGTGGCGCACGTGCTCCTCCTCGTCGGAGATCGAGAGGACGACGAACACCGAGACCGCGAGCTCCGGCCGCGGCAGGTCGACCATCCCCGGCACGAGGTGAACTCCCTCCAGGACGAGCGACCAGCCCTCCTCGAGCGCGCGCTCGGACGAGGCGCGAACGCCGACGTTGACGTTCCGCGCCTGCTGCAGGAAGCCGAACTCGAGCGGGTCGTCGGCGTCGGGGAAGGCGTCGCCGGCCTCGAAGCTCGACTGGTGGATGGAGGGCATGAAGTCGTTCGAGAAGAAGGCCCGCATCGTCTGGCGGACGAAGTCCGTGGAGGTGACGCGGGTGATGCCGAAGCGGTATGCGAGCTCGGTCGCGACGGTCGACTTGCCCGTGCCGGTCGCGCCGCCGATGAAGACCATGATCGGCAGGTCGAGCTCGCGCAGTGCCTGGTAGCGCCGCACGCGCCGGATCGTCTCGTGCCCCTCCTCCTCCCCGAGCACCTCGATCGCCAGGGCCTCGAGCCGATCGAGCTCGATCGTGGTGAGCCCGCGCTCGATGAGCTCGTCGCCGACGCGGCTCGCAAGAGCGTACGCGCGGTAGCCGGCAACCCCCGACGCCATGAGCGAGCGAGCCATGAGGCCGCGCGAGTAGGGCAGCCCGAGCTCCCCGCCGCCGAGCGGGAGCGGCATGATCCGCCGCGGCTCGTTCACGCGCGGCTCCGGTCCGGCACGAGGGAGAGGACGCGCTCGTCGAGCTCGTCCGAGACGACGTCGTTGGCGGCGAGGACGACCTCCGCGCCGCGGGCGAGTGCGGCCTCCGCCACCAGGTCGACGGCGGCGGCCTTCAGCTCGACGAGGTAGACCTCGGCCTCGACGCTCTCCAGCTCTCCCCGCAGCGCGTCCCGCCGCGCGAGGTTGCGCGAGACGTGGACGACCTTCGCGTCGAGGTCCTCGACCGGGGCCGGCCCCGTCGTGAAGACGGCGGTGCGGCGCCCGTGGAGGGGCTCGGCCGGGCGAAGACGCAGCTCGGCGGACACCACCGGAACGTCGGAGATCGAGCGGATCGCCTCCCGGTCCGCCCCGCCGGTGTCGACGACGAGATCCGAGACGAGCACGCGATACGCGTTGAGCCCCGCGCGCGCGTCGTGAGCGGCGTTCGTGACGAGGATGCGCGCGTCCGTGTCGACCGGCGGGAGCGCGGCCCCGCTGCCGTCGAAGACGAGCAGCTCCGGATCGAGTTGCGCGGCGAGCCGCGCGCCCTCGAGGACGTTCGACTCGAACGGCGCCCCGGCGAGCCCGCCGCCCGCGCGGCGGCACCCGACCGCCGGGACGCCGGCGAGCGCGGCGGCCTCGAGATGGTCGGACGCGGCGTGCCTGCCGGAACGCGAGAGCGCGAGCAGGTCGTCGAGGGTCGGCGGCGTCTCGACCAGCTCTGGCTCGGCCGGGCCGCCCCGGCCCATCGCGACGACGACGACGCGGCGGTCGCGTGCGAGCAGCCGCGCGACGTGCCCCGCCACCGCGGTCTTCCCGATCCGCTTGCCGAGCCCGATCACCGCGAGCGAGGGCGGCTCGACCGGATGCGAACGGCGGCGGATCGAAGCGGAAGTCGGCGCCGACGTACGGCAGCCCGAGCGCGAGCGCCCGCGACGCCCACAGCAGCCGCTCGCGCGGCCCGAGGACCGGCTCGTCGGAGAGATCGACGACGAGGTCCACATCGACCGCGTCCAACGCTTCGACGAGCGGCACCCCGTAGCCGTCGTTTCCGAGCAGCTTCTCGGTCCCCCCGACGAGCAGCGCTCCGACGACGTCGTACGGCATCGCCTCGAGCGCGTCGCGCACGACCGGCGCGTAGTGCTCCCCGTCGATGAGGACAAGCGCGCGCGGACTCACGTCGAGCGCACCTCGTCCTCGATCCGCGCCGTGTACTTCTCATACGTCTTCGTCTCGGTCGAGAACTGGATGATCCGATCCTGCCCGTGGAACGGGTACCGCCGCCAGACGTCCACGTGCGTGCCGTCGACCTCGACGACGTTGTAACAGGGGCGGCCGTTTCCGCGCAGGCGCGACGACGACACGGTGCCGGCGTTGACGACGAAGAGGTTCTCGAGCCGCCACGCATACGGGACGTGCTTGTGGCCCGAGAGGACGAGATCGACCTTTGCGCGCTGGAGGGTCTCGAGCGTGTCACCGGCGTCGTTGACGATGTTGCGCTCGCGCCCGGTGCCCGGCACCGGCAGGAGATGGTGGTGGCAGACGAACACCCGCAGCTCCGCCTCCTCCTCGAAGGCCGCCTCGATCAGGCGGTAGCGGCCGCGTCCGATCTGGCCGTTGTCGAGGTCGGGCTCGCTCGAGTCGACCGCGACGATCGTCGCGGCTCCGACGCGCAGCACCGAGTTCCGCTCGCCGAAGAGATCCTCGAAGTGGACGTAGCCGACGTTGCGCGAGTCGTGGTTGCCGGGGATCACGACCATCGACTTGCAGTCGATGCGGTTCAGGTACTCCCGCGCGAGCACGTACTCGTCCTTGAAGCCGTTCGAGGTGAGATCGCCGGAGATCACGACGACGTCCGGCTCGAGCTCGTTCGTCTCCGCGATCGCGCGCTCGAGATGCTGCGGGAGGAAGAACTGCTGCCCGCAATGCAGGTCCGAGAGCTGGACAATCCTGAACATGTCCCGGGAACGCTAGAAGATCCAGGCCACCGGGTAGTAGAGCGCTGCTGCCACAAGCGCTGCGGCGGGGAGCGTCAAGAGCCAGGCGACGACGATGTTGCCCGCCACGCCCCACCGGACGGCCGAGAGGCGGCGCGTCGCTCCTGCGCCC
Source organism: uncultured Actinomycetes bacterium (assembly GCA_963825805.1). Classification (GTDB taxonomy): domain Bacteria; phylum Actinomycetota; class Thermoleophilia; order Gaiellales; family Gaiellaceae; genus Palsa-739. The sequence goes on from CAWGVE010000021.1 coordinate 56,682, forward strand.
ATGACGGAGCCCGAGACGACGTGCGTGGTCGAGATCGGGAAGCCGAGACGGGTGCCGAGATAGAGCGTCGAGCCGGCGGCGACCTGCGCGGCGAAGCCGTGCTCGGGCTGCAGCCCGTAGACCCGCTGCCCGAGCGTCCGGATGATGCGCCAGCCGCCCGCGTAGGTGCCTGCGGCGATCGTCAACCCGGAGGCGATCTTCACCCACGTCGGGATGTAGAAGTGGTCGATCGACCCGTGCGTGGCGAGGGCGAGCGCGATCACGCCCATCGTCTTCTGCGCGTCGTTCGCGCCGTGCGTGAACGCAACAAACGTGCCGGACAGGAGCTGGCCCGAGCGGAACCCGCGGTTGGCGATGCCCGGCGTGAGGCGCTGCAGGAGCCGGTAGATCAGTACGAGTAGCGCGAACGCGGCGGCGAAGCCGATGAAGGGTGAGAGGGCGCCCGGGACGATGACCTTGTGCCAGACGCCCGACCACTGGACTCCTTGCGCGCCGGACTGGGCGAGGGCGGCGCCGACGAGGCCGCCGATGAGCGCATGCGTCGAGCTCGAGGGGAGACCGACCCGCCAGGTGAAGAGATTCCAGGCGATCGCTCCGAGGAGGGCCGCGAGCACGGTCTGGTTCGTCGCAAGGTTCGTGTCGATGATGCCCTTCGCGACGGTCTTCGCGACCGCCGTCGTGACGAAGGCGCCGGCGAGGTTCGCCGCCGCCGAGACGAGCACGGCAGGGCGCGGCGAGAGCGCCCGCGTCCCGACCCAGGTGGCCACGTAGTTCGCGGTGTCGTGGAAGCCGTTCGTGAAGTCGAACGCCAGGCCGACCACGATCACGACGACGAGCAGGGTCGTCCCCATGCGGTCCGGCTACCGGTTCTTCACGACGATGGCCTCGAGCACGTTCGCGCGCTTGTCCGCACGCGTCGACGGCCTCCTCGAGGCTCTCGTGGATGTCCTTCCAGCGGATCACCTCGAGCGCGTCGACGCCGCCGTGAAGAGCGCTCGAGACGCTGTCGTGAAGGATCCGGTCGCCCACGTCCTCGAGCTCGCGTAGCTCTGTCAGATGTCCGCGCGAGTCCTTGAAGCCCTCGAGCACGCGCGATCGGCGTCGGCGAGCTTCCCCACCGCGCGCCGAATGACCTGCGCCTGATCCCGCGCCTGCAGGCGGATCTCCGCGACGCCGTACGAGACGATCCTTCCCCGCCGCCTCGTCGACGTGGTCGCAGATGTCGTCGAGCGCGCCGGCGAGGCGGTACATGTCGTCGCGGTCGAACGGAGTGACGAAGGTCCGGTTGAGCAGATCGACGAGCTCGTGGGTGATGCCGGTCGCCCTCGTGCTCGAGCTCCTGCACGTCGCGGCACGAGATCGTCCGCGCCGTCCGGGAAGCGGTCGAGCAGCTCGACCAGCTTGTCGGCGATCTCGACGATGTTCGCCGCCGCGCGGTTGTAGATCTCGAAGAACTCGCGCTTCTGCGGGATGAGGTTGAAGGCGGCCACGACAGGCGGTTGTCTATCAGGACTCGGCGAACCCGGGAAACGATTGTCTCGCATCCGACCGCTCGCTACCGTGCTGGCGATGGAGCTCAGCTCCCCGTTTTCCAGGCGTACCGCGGTTCCGAGCCGCCGCGGTTCGCCAGCCCCGCAGAGCTCGAATGCGCGAAGGTGCTCGACTACTACGGCATCGCCTGGGAATACGAGCCACGGACGTTCGTGCTCGAGCAGGACGAGGCCGGCCGGGTGCTCGAGGCCTTCACGCCCGACTTCTATCTCCCCGACCAGGACCTCTACGTCGAGATCACCGCCATGAAGCAGTCACTCGTCACCCGCAAGAACCGCAAGCTGCGCAAGCTCCGCGAGCGGTATCCCGGCATCAAGATCAAGCTCTTCTACCGGCGCGACCTGGAGCGCCTCGCCCAGCATTTCCATCTCGACCTCGCAAGCTGAGCCCGGCTACCGGCCGGCGGACGACCGGATCGGAGAGATCTACCTCTCCGCGGCGCAGATTGCCGCAGCGCGTCCGTGAGCTGGGAGCCGAGATCGCAGGCGACTACGCGGGACGCGAGCCGGTGCTCGTCGGGTCGCTCAAGGCGAGCCTCGTCTTCGTGGCCGACCTCTCGCGCGCGATGCCGATCCTCCATGCGCTCGACTTCGTCGAGCTCGCGGGCTACGGCAGCGCCAGCATGGGCGGGCACCAGCAGATCCGCGTGCTCAAGGACCTCGACCTCGACGTCCGTGGCCGCGACGTGCTCATCGTCGAGGACGTCGTCGACACCGGGCTGACGCTCAACTACCTCGTGCGCACCCTCGAGCTGCGCGGCCCCGACTCGGTCGCGGCGGTGACGCTGCTCGACCGGCCGTACCGGCGGCTGGTGGACGACCTTCCCGTCCGCTACGTCGGCTTCGTCGTCCCCGACGAGCTCTACGTCGGCTACGGCTTCGACCTCGAGGAGCGGTATCGCGAGCTCCCCGACCTCCGCCTCCTGCATCTCGGCTGAGCCGGCCCGTAACCGCTCGGGGCGCTCCGGCGTTTATCAGTCGAAAGTCGGAAAGTCCGAGGTTCGGGGGGCGCCGCCATGGGGTCCCGCACAGAGGTCGTCTCCCGACGACGCCGGCCGTCTCCTCCCGAGGCGGCCGGCCTTTCTTCGCTAACGTCGCCAGATGCACGCATTCGGCGTGGGAAGCGCGGTCGAGCGCCTGCGGGCGGCCGGCGGCGGGTACGAGGTCGTTCACGAGTCGCCCGGGATCGAGCTCGGCGTCTACGTCCTCGTCGCGCCCGAGCCCGATCGCCAGCAGCCGCACGCCGACGACGAGGTCTACGTCGTGCTCGACGGGTCTGGCGTGCTCGAGGTGTCCGGGGAGAGCGTGCCGGTGCAGGTGGGCGACGCCGTCTTCGTGGAGGCGGGCGCCGAGCACCGCTTCACGGCCTACGAGCACCTCGCCGTGCTCGTGATCTTCGAGCACAAGCGCTAGACGCGCTGTGTCGCGCCTCCACTGATCCAGACCTGGTGGTTCCGACTACGCTGCGAACGTGGTCACCGAGGGCGAGCCGGCACCCGATTTCACGCTGACGAGCGATGCCGGCGAGCCGGTCAGCCTCTCCGACTTCCGCGGCAAGCCGGTCGTCCTCTACTTCTATCCCAAGGACGACACACCGGGCTGCACGGCACAGGCCTGCGGCATCCGCGACGCGTACGGGGAGTTCGAGCGTGCCGGGGCCGTGGTGCTCGGAGTCTCGCCGGACAGTGTCAAGCGGCACGTGAAGTTCAGGGAGAAGTACGGCCTCCCGTTCACGCTCCTCGCCGACCCCGAGCACGAGGTCGCCGAGCGGTACGGCGTCTGGGGCGAGAAGAGCTACGCGGGCAAGAAGTACCTGGGCATCAGCCGGTCGACCTTCGTCATCGGGCCTGACGGCGCCGTTGCGAAGGCGATGCACGACGTCAAGCCGGCGGAGCACGCCGACGACGTCCTCGCCGCCCTCGCCGCCGCCTGACGGGGCGAGAGATCCCCCTCTGCCGGGGGATTCCCGATAGCGCGTAGCGGGGAGACGATTGGAGTTGCGGCCCATGCAGCTCCTCGTGCGCGATTCCACCTATACGGACCGGCTCGCAGCGTTCTTGACGAGCGTCGGTTGCCCTGCCGTCGTCGCGGCTCCGGATCGCATCGAGCTGGCCGACAGCGCCGACGCCTCCCGCCTCGAGGTCGAGCTGTATCTCCGCGTCTGGCGCGTTCTGTATCCCGACGCCGACGTCGATCTCGGCGACTAGTCCCGAGGCCGGGTTTCTGCGACCCTAGTCGCATGTTCGGGTGGCTCCGCTCGCTCTTCGGCCGCGGGAAGAAGCGCGAGGTGTCCCCCATCCGCGAGGAGGACGCCTACGCCCGCAGCTACGGCGAGCGGAGCGGCGAGATCGTCAGCGTCTCGCGGATCGAGCTGAAGCCGATCCCGCGGCGGACGGGGGACATGACCGGCGAGCTGGTGCGGCGCGCCTTCGAGGCGCGCCTCGACCAGCGCGGCAAGGCCGTGACCTAGGGCGTTCTACTCCTCGTCCGGCGCCTCCGAATCCGGGTCGATCCGGTCGGCCCGGGCGCCGACCTCGGCGGCCGTCTGACGCGCCTCGGTCGCCTGCTTCTGGTGCTCGCGGGCAATCCGCTCGCGCTCCTCGGCCTGCCGGTTGTGCGTCTCGGCCTGCTGGCGGAGCCCCTGCGCCTCTTCGCGCTTCTGCTCGAGCTGCTTCTGGCGGCCACTCCACGCCCCGAAGACGACCAGCGCGAGCACGACCACCACTCCGATCGCGATCACGATCCAAATCCACGTTGCCATTCCTGCCTCCTCGACCCCTTGTCGTTGCCGGAGAAGCAACGGCCCGGGCTGCGATTTGGTTCCGCCGCGCGAGAAGGTGTCCGCGCCCCGGAGCCGAATCGTCGTCGGGCAGGGGTCTACGACGAGGAGGTACAGCGGTGGGCAATTCGTGGCGGTATGCCGGATGTGCAGTCGGCTTCGGCCTGGGTGTGGTGTGGATGACGGTCGGGCTCGGCTCGGCGATCCTCGTCGGCCTGTGCACGGCGCTCGGGTACGGCGTGGCGTTCGTGGCAGAGCACGAGCGGGCCGACTTCAGCAAGCTTCGCCGGGAGCGGCGGGCGCCGTCGCCTGCCGACGAGCCCCTACTCCGCGACGAGTTCGAGCTCGACCGCTACGAGGTGGAGCTTCCGGACGAGCAGCTTCCGGACGAGGAGGTCGTCTCCGTCGCCCCCCAGGTCGAGTACGGCTGGCCGTCTCCGGCTCAGTGAGCCGGGCCGGCCGCCTATGCGGATCAGAGGACTTGTGAAAAACGAGAGAGCGCCCCACGTGAGGGCGCTCTCTGACTATTTCAGCGCGGGTACACGTCTACGCTGACGTAGCCGGGGCCCCGACCTTCAGTGCAGCGGCGACCGAGACGGGAAGCCCGGAAACCGTCTATGCGGATGAGAGGACTTGAACCTCCACGAGCCGAAGCCCACACGGACCTGAACCGTGCGCGTCTACCAATTCCGCCACATCCGCGCGGAGCGACAGTGTAGCCCGGGCGCGTCACCCGAAAACCCTGCGCACGCGCGTACCATGCGCCGGCTCTGCATCGCTCACTGCTTCCCTTCGCGCTCGCCCTCGCCGCCACGCTCGCGCTCCTCGCAGGCGGTGGCTCCGCCGCGCCGCTGCGGCCCTCCGGGAAGCTCGTAGAGGTCGTCGTCACGCTGCCCCGGCCGGCGCTCGCCGTCGCGGTCGGGCACGACAGGACGCTCGCAGCGGCGGCGCGGCGGCGGCACTCCGTCGACGTGCGCGCGCCCGCCGCGGTCTCGTATCTCCGCACGCTCGCGGCGTCCCAGCGGACGCTTGCAGCGCGGCTCGCTGTTGCGGCGCCCGCGGCGCGCGTGCGCTGGCACTACGGCGTCGCGCTCGACGGCGTCTCCGTCGTGCTCCCGGCCTCCGAGCTGGGTCAGCTCCGCGCGCTGCCCGGCGCGACCGTGTGGCCGAGCGTCACGTACCACGCGCTGCGCGACACGACCTCGTCTGCGGCGGCCGCCGACCAGGTCAACCAGGCTCCGACGCTCGTCGGCGCGCGGGCGCTCTGGGGGTCGAGTCTCGCCACCGCAGGCCAGGGCGTGAAGATCGGGATCATCGACGAGGGGATCGACCAGAAGCATCCGTACTTCAACGCTTCCGGCTTCTCGTATCCCGCCGGCTTCCCGAAGGGGAACACCGGCTACACGTCGCCGAAGGTCATCGTCGCGCGCGCCTTCCCGTCCCCGTCGACGCACTGGAGGTACGCGGGGACGCCGTTCGACCCGGTCTACTCCGAGCACGCCACCCACGTCGCCGGCATCGCCGCGGGAGACTTCGACACGCCGACGACCGGCCAGGGCGGGCTCCTCGCGTCGGGGATCGCGCCGAAGGCCTACCTCGGCAACTACAAGGCGCTCACCGTCCCGACGCGCGACTACGGCCTCGACGGCAACTCGCCGGAGATCGCGAAGGCGATCGACCAGGCGGTGGCCGACGGGATGAACGTCATCAACCTCTCGATCGGCGAGCCGGAGGTGGAGCCGCGGCGCGACATCGTCGTCAAGGCCCTCGACAACGCCGCCGCCGCGGGAGTCGTGCCGGTGGTGGCCGCCGGGAACGACTTCGAGGCCGGCGGTTCCGGATCGATCGGATCGCCCGCCAACGCCCCCGCGGCGATCACGGTCGCGGCATCGACGGTCGGCGGCGACGGGACACGCCCCGACGTCATCGCCCCGTTCTCATCCGGGGGGCCGACGCCGATCTCGCTCCTGCCGAAGCCGGACGTGACGGCCCCCGGAGTCGACGTCCTCTCCTCCGTGCCGCCGAACGCGTGGCAGGCATGGGACGGGACGAGCATGGCCACGCCGCACGTCTCGGGCGGCGCCGCGCTGCTCTTGCAGCGGCATCCGGGATGGACGGTGGAGCAGGTGAAGTCGGCCCTTGCCTCGACGGGAGACACCGTGCATCCCGACGGCGGCTCCGGGGCCGTCTCGGTGCTGCGCGAGGGCGGAGGCAGGATCGATCTCGCCCGCGCCGACGAGCCGCTGATCCTCACCGACCCCACGTCGCTCGGCTGGGGCCTCGTCCGTCGTGGCTTCTCGAGCACGAAGCAGGTCGCGACCGCAGATGCCGGGGGCGGCGGCGCGCCGTGGAGCGTGTCCGTCGCCGCGCAGGCGATGCCGCGCGGCGCAGCGCTGGCACCACTCGCCGCGACGGTCGTCGCCGGACAGGCTCTGCCCCTGCGCCTGACCGTCTCGCCGACGGCCAGGGCCGGCGACGGCACCGGCTTCGTCCTCCTCACCCGCGGCAGCGACGTGCGGCGGATCGCGTTCTGGTTCCACGTCGAGGTGCCGCGGCTCGCGCTCGACCGGCAGCAGACTCTGCACGGGCCCGGGATCTACCACGGAAACACGGCCGGACGGCCTTCGCGCGTCGCCTCCTATCGCTACCCGGAGCGCGGCCTCGCGGCCGGGGTGCCGACGCGGCTGGGAGGACCGGAGCAGGTCTTCAGGCTCACGCTGCGCCGGCAGGTAGCGAACTTCGGCGTCGCCGTCGTCGGCCGCGCCGCCGGAGTGCACGTGTCGCCACGCCTCGTGGCCGGGGACGACGAGAACCGCGTGGTCGGGTACACGGGGCTGCCGGCGACCCTGAACCCGTATCAGGGGCTCGGCCGGGCGGAGCCGGTCGTGGGAGCGGTGCTGCCGGATCCCGGCGTCTACGACTTCGTGTTCGACACGCCGACCGGCAAGAAGCCCGGCGCCTTCAGCTTCCGCTTCTGGGTCAACGACAACTCGCCGCCGTCGATCCGGCTGCTCGACCGGACGGCGGTCGGCGGAAAGCCGATCCGCTTCGCCGTCCGCGACTCGGGCTCCGGCGTCGACCCGCACTCGCTCGGCGTGAAGGTGGGCGGCGCACACGTGCGATTCACGTACTCCCACGGCGTGCTCTCGATCCCGACGGCCTCGCTGGCGCCGGGCAAGCGGCATGTGACCGTCACGGCCTCGGACTACCAGGAGACGAAGAACATGGAGGACGTCGGGCCGGTGCTCCCGAACACCCGTGTTCTCAGCACGACGGTCACGCTGCGGCACTAGATCTGGCAGTCTCAGCTCCGCCAGTGAGTAGCGCTCCCGATCAGCTCGATCTCGCACTCGCCGACCGCCTGCGGCAGGTCGTCGGCGGGCAGGAAGCATCCGAGAGCGAGATGCGGACGCTCGCCGACCACGCCGGCGGCTGGGCGCGCGCGACCGAGGCGCAGCTTCGCGCGGCCGAAGACCGGCTCGCGGAGCTCGATGCGGATCCGGCCAGCTCGCTCGCCGGGATCGCGGCCGAGCTGCGCCGGGTCGAGACGCTCTCACGTGAGCGCGACGAGATCCGCCGTCTGAGCGACGGCCTCGAGCTGCGGACGCGCGAGCTGCGCACCGCGTGGCTCACGCATCACACCGAGTCGGGCTCGCCCTTCGACCCGAAGGAGTAGCCGGCCGCTCGGCCTAGTTGCGGCGTTCGCGGTCGTCGATCGTGGGCAGGTTGGCGAGGTCGCGCTCGACGCTCGCCGCGAATTCGTCCGCCTCGTCGTCGCGGACCACCCGCAGGTTCGTCTTCCGCCTGGCGCGCTGCCGGCGGCGGCGCGAGTCGCCTCCGAACCGCTGCTCCAGCCGCGGCCACTCGGCGCCCGCGACCAGTACGACAGCGACCGCGAGCAAGGCGATGTACAGCCAGCCCACGCAGCGAGTCTAGCGCAGCGCCACCCGCCTGGACCTACGTCGAGACAGTCCCGGACTGAAGCGCCTCCACCTTCGCCCGGAGGTAGGCGAGGTACGGCTCCGGGGCGAGCGGCCCGCCGGCGACGCGCTCGAGCAGCTCCGCCGGCTCGAAGGCGCGGCCCCAGCGATGCACGTGCTCGCCCAGCCACTCGCGGAGAGGCCCGAACTCTCCCCGTTCGAACGCCACGTCGAGGTCGCCGAGGTCGCTCGTCGCGCGCGCCCAGAGCTGCACGGCGATGACGTTGCCGATCGCATAGGTCGGGAAGTAGCCGAAGTTGGCGTCCGACCAGTGGACGTCCTGCAGCACGCCGTCGAGGACTCCCTTCGGCTGGACGCCGAGGTACTCGCGGAGCTTCGCGTCGAACGCCTCCGGCAGGTCGGCCGGGGCGACCTCGCCGGAGAGCATCTCCCGCTCGAGCTCGAAACGGAGGACGACGTGGAGCGGGTAGGTGACCTCGTCGGCATCGACGCGGCGCAGGGTCGGCGCGATGCGGTTGAGCGCGCGATGGAAGTCCTCGAGCGGGACATCGGCGAACCGCTCCGGGAAGGTGTCCTGGAGCCGCGGATACAGGAAGCGCCACGTCGAGAGGCGGCGACCGACCACGTTCTCCCAGAGGCGGCTCTGCGACTCGTGGAACGCCGACGAGGCGCCGTGCTCGAGCGGCGTGCGCGAGTACCGCTCGTCGACCTGGCGCTCGTACAGGCCGTGCCCGAACTCGTGCAGGCACGAGAGAAGCCCCGTCAGGTTGTCGCGGTCGAAGCGCGCGGTCAGGCGGATGTCCGCGTCCGAGATCGAGGACGCGAAGGGGTGCACGGTGTCGTCGAGCCGCCACGCCTGGTCGTCCATCCCCCAGCGGTGGAGCACCTCGAGGGAGAACTTCCGCTGGCGGTCGGTGGAGAACTCCCCGTGCAGGCACGAGTCGTCGACGAGCTCCCGGATACCGGCGACGAGTGGCACGAGCTCGTCCTTGAGGCGGGCGAAGACGGCTGCGACCTCCGCGGTTCGCATGCCCGGCTCGTGGTCGTCGAGCAGGACGTCGTAGGGGTCGTCGTACGGCTCGAAGCACGCGACGTACTCGCGCGTGAGCTCGAGCCGCCGCTCGAGATGCGGGCGCAGGATCTCGAAGTCCTCGGCCTCGCGAGCCTCGAGCCAGGCGCCGTAGCCGAGCGAGCCGGCGCGCGTCAGCTCCGTCCGCAGCGCGTTTGGGACGCGGCGCTCCTTCTCGTAGTCCCGCCGCGCGACGCGAACGACGCTCGCCTCGAACGACTCCGGCTCGTGCGTCTCCTCGAGCGTTCGCAGCTCGTCGAGCAGCGCGCCGAGCTCGGGCGCGGTGGCCAGCTCGTGCTGCTTACCCGCGAGCGTCGCGAGCTGCTCGGCGCGTGCGGGAGCGCCGAGCGGAGGCATCTTCGTCTCCTGGTCCCAGCTGAGGAGCGCGGAGATGCGGTCCAGGTCGGAGATCTCGCCGAGGCGCCGCAGAAGCTCGTCGAGGTCGGCCACGGGGCGTGAGCCTAGCGGGGAAGGCCCGGGAAGGCTCCTGCTAGGTTCGGCGCAGATGCAGCCGCTGCGCGGGCTTCTCGTCGTGGACTTCACGCGCTACCTGCCCGGCGCATTCGCCTCGCGCGAGCTGCTCGAGCTCGGCGCGCGAGTCGTCTGCATCGAGCAACCCGGAGGCGACCCGCTGCGTGCGACGGCTCCGGCATGGCACGCAGCCCTCGCCGCCGGCAAGGAGTCCGTCGTCGTCGACCTCAAGGAGGATGCGTCCCTCGCCCGCGGGCTACTCGGGCGTGCCGACGTGGTGCTCGAATCGTTCCGGCCCGGCGTCGCGTCGCGGCTCGGGATCGGCGCCGAGCAGGCGCCGGCGACGGCCGTCTACTGCTCGATCACGGGCTTCGGCCCCGGCGGGCGCCACGCACAACGGGCGGGCCACGACCTCAACTACCTCGGCTGGGCGGGCGTGCTCGCCGACACCGCGCCCGGGTTGCCGCCCGTGCAGGTCGCCGATCTCGCCGCCGGCGCGCTCGGGGCGGTGACGAAGGTGCTCGCCGCGCTGCTCGAGCGGGAGAAGACCGGCCGCGGAGCCCACGTCGTCGTATCGATGACGCACGGCTCCCACCGGTTCGCGGCCCACCGACTCGCCGGTGACCCGGTGCCGCGGTTGCTCACCGGCGGTCTCGCCTGCTACCGGATCTACGCGACGGCGGACGGGCGCCTGCTCACGGTCGGCGCGCTCGAGCCGGTGTTCTTTCGCCGCCTCGCCGAGCTGCTCGGACGGCCGGATCTCGCCGAGCGCCAGTACGCCGCCGACCAGGAGGAGCTGGCCGCCGAGCTGGCGGCGATCTTCGCGGAGCGTCCGCTGGCCGCGTGGCTCGACCTGTTCGAGGACGAGGACGTCTGCGTCGGCCCGGTCGCCACGCTCGCCGAAGCCGCTGTCGACCTTGCGACAACGGCCGGCGACGCCGACGCTCCCGCGCCCGGCGCGCACACAGAGGCGTGGCAGGCCGAGCTTGGTTCGAGCTAGGAGCCGGTCTTTCCGGCGGCGTTCGGGGGATCAGGCTGCGGGATGGTCAAGGTGAAGCGGGCACCCGTGGCGCCGGGCTCGTGAACGAGGTCTCCGCCGTGCGCGCGGGCGTAGCTGCGGGCGATCGAGAGGCCGAGCCCACTGCCGACGTTGGCCGACTCGGTGCGCGCGAACCGTTCGAACAAGCTGGGACGGATCTCCTCGGCCACGCCCTTGCCGCTGTCCTCGACGGTGATTCGGAGATTTCCGTTTCCCACGTCGGCCGTCAGCGTGATCGGCTCGGCCCCATAGCGCAGGGCGTTCCCCAGCAGGTTGGCGACGACGCGATCGAGGACGAGACGATCGGCGACGACGACGAGATCCTCGGGAACGTGCACCGCGGTGCTTGCGCCGGCCGGCAGCGCTTCTGAGACGATCTCACCCAGGACGCTTCCGAGCACGAGTGGCTCAGGTCTGACCCTGACGCCGCGTGCGTCGAGGCGTGACAGGTCGAGCAGTTCTTCGATCAGCCGGGTCAGGCGCTCGCCCTGCTCGACCCCGACTCGCAACATCTCTCTGCGCAAGTCCTCGTCCAGGGCATCGCGCTCGAACAGGGTCTTGAGGACGCCGTACACAGATGTGGCAGGCGTTCGCAGCTCGTGGGAGGCGATCGCGACGAAGTTCGCTCTCAACTCGTCGAGCTGCACGGTCTGCTCATGGAGGCGGCCGCGCTCGATCGCGATCGCGACCCTCTCGGCGACGAGCTGAAGCAGTTCGACGTCGTCTGCAGTGAACCTGCGGTGGACGAGCGTGCCGACATGGATCACGCCCAGCGCGTTGCCCTCGACGAGCAGCGGCACGCCGAGCATCGACTTGATCCCCTTCTGGCGCAGGATCGGGTTGAGCACGTCCGCGTGATCGACGTCGTCGAGGATCACCGGCTGCTTGCTCGCCGCGACCCGACCCGCGAAGCCGCCGCCAAAGGGGATCCGAACCCCTTGCTCGACCTCCTCCTCGATCCCGACAGCCGCCCGCGCAGCCAGCTCAGAGGTCTCCTCGTCGAGCAGGAGCACCGCGCAAGTGTCCGCTTCGAGGATGTCGCGGATCCGCGGAAGCAGCACCTCGAACAACTCGTCGAGCTCCAGGTGGGCGAGCGCAGCATCGGTGACCGCCTGCACATGCTCGAGCCGCTGCCTCGCCCGGGACTCCGCCTCGAAGGCCCGGGCATGATCGATCGCGACCGCGGCGCGGTCACTGACGAACTGCAACAACTCCGCGTCGTCGTCGTCGAAGATCCGGGGCACGAGCGTCCCCACATGGAGGACGCCGAGCACTCGCACGCCAACGAGCAGCGGCACGCCGAGCATCGACTTGATCCCCTTCTGGCGGAGGATCGGGTTGAGCACGTCCGCGTGATCGACGTCGTCGAGGATCACCGGCTGCTTGCTCGCTGCGACCCGGCCCGCGAAGCCGCCGCCGACGGGGATCCGAACCCCTTGCTCGACCTCCTCCTCGATGCCGACAGCCGCCCGCGCGACCAGCTCATCCGTAGCCTCGTCGAGCAACAGGACCGCGCACGTGTCAACCGCGAGGATCTCACGGGTACGAACAAGCAGCGTCGACAGCAGCGCGTCGAGCTCCAGATGCGCGAGAGCCGCATCCGTGAGGGCCTGAAGCTTCCGCAGCCGGTCGGTGCTGTCGACGCCAACCCTTTCTGCCACGAGCAAGCCCCTTTGCCGCTCTATCGGTTGAACCAAGCCGACCGATCCGCCCCGCCTCTGGAGCGTCGGCGCCCCGACGGCGTGTTTCTGACTCCTCTAGCTGCGCTGCGGAGCTCCCCGGGTTGGACTCGAACCAACAACCCTCCGGTTAACAGCCGGATGCTCTGCCAATTGAGCTACCGGGGATCGGCGGCGGCATTGTAGCCAGGAGGGGCCGGCGGAACGGTGCTCGTCGCAGGGGTGCGATGGGCGTCGCGAGGCAAGGACGCAGGGAGCGCCGATAGTGGTTTCTATCGGCGCGACCGAGGACGCGGCATCGCGGCGTTCAGCGCAGCCCTGCGGCACAGCCACTGTTTCGCCGGCCCCTCCCTTAGTTAGACGAAGGCCCTGATCTCGTCGCGGAGCTTCGCGAGCGCCTGCTGGAGCTCGACGAGGCTCTCGTCGTCGGCCTTTGCGAGCTCCCGTTCGAGCTTGCGCTCGCGCAGGCGGAGGAGCAGCTGGCGCGCCGTCT
>CAWGVE010000022.1:0-17085 GCA_963825805.1 uncultured Actinomycetes bacterium
GATGAATTGCTCCCCGCCCGTGCTGGTCGCGCGCAACGAACCCGAGGAAATGCTCCCGACACCGGTGTGCGCGCGGCCGAGACCCTGGCCTCGCCCGGGGCTGAAGCGGCCCTGCCCGACGATGACGTGATGCCCGATCTGCGCGGACTCAGTGCGCGTCAAGCGTTGCGGACGCTCACGAAGCTCGGGATGACCGCGCGGATGACCGGCGATGGAATCGTGCTGGAACAGGCGCCGGCCGCCGGCACTCCACTTGGCAACTCGGATGCCGCCACGCTGACGCTCGGCCGCCGCCCGGTCTTGGTGTCGGGAGGTCAGCCGCATTGACGCTCGACGCACTGCTCCGCTCGGTCGCGAGCCGCCCGCCCTTCACCGGGCTGGAGGCGTTGCCGTGCCCGGGGCGGTGCGGCCGGTCGAGGTGTCGGGGGTCGCGTACGACTCGCGGATGGTGACCCGGGGTGCGGTGTTCGTGGCCTCAAAGGCGTGCACGCCGACGGCGTCGCGTTCGTGCGCGATGCGTCGACGCGCGGCGCGGCGTGGTCATCGCCGAAGGGCCGATGCGCCGGCAGGGGTCCGTGGGTGCAGGTCGACGATGCCCGGCTCGCGCTGGCCGTCACTGGCGGCCGCGTTCTACGCCGATCCGAGCCACGCGCTGCCGGCTGATCGGCATCACCGGCACGAACGGCAAGACGACGACCACATACTGGTGGCCGCGATCTTCGAGGCCGCCGGGGTGATGTGCGGGCGTATCGGTACTGTCGGCACCGCGTCGGCGACGAGGCCGAGCGACGCGGACCACGCCGGAGGCGCCGGACCTGCAGCGACTGCTGCGCGAGATGGTCGATCGCGGGGCCGGCGCCTGCGCGATCGAAGTCTCGTCCCACGCGCTGGCTCTCGCCGCGCGACGGCCTGCGTTTCGCCGCCGGCGTCTTCACCAACCTGACCCGCGATCACCTCGACTTCCACTCGCGACATGGAGGAGTACTTCCAGGTCAAGCGGCGGCTGTTCGAGCTGCTGCCGCCCGGGCTTCGGCGTCGTCAACCTCGACGATCGGCGCGGCGCGGCGTTCGCGCCGCCGCCCCGCAAGCGCTGACCTACGCGATCGACGCCGCCGCGGACGTCGCGCCCGGGCCGCTCCTGTCGCTCGAGGGCTGGCCTTCGACGTCGGACGCCGCGGGGCGCGCTGCACCTGCGCTCGCCGCTCGTCGGCCGGCCGAACGTCTACAACATCCTCGCGGCGCGGCGACCGCGGTCGGCGCTCGACGTGCCGTTCGGCGCGATCGAGCAGGGCATCGCCACGCTGCGAGCGTGCCCGGCCGCTTCCAGGTCGTCTCCAGCCCGGCCGACGACGTCCGGGTCGTGGTCGATTACGCGCACACCGACGACGCGCTCAAGAACCTGCTCGAGACGGCGCGGCCGCTCGCGGCCGGCCGCGTGATCACGGTGTTCGGCTGCGGCGGCGATCGCGATCGGACCAAGCGTCCGTTGATGGGCGCGGTCGCCGCGCGTCTCAGCGACCTCGTCATCGTCACCTCCGACAATCCGCGCTCCGAAGACCCGGCGCGGATCATCGAGGAGATCAAGCGCGGCATCGTGATGCCGGCCGATCGCGCGCCGAGGGCAGCCGCTGCCATCGACGCCGTGCCTGGCCATCGTCGATCGGAGGGCGGCCATCGAGAAGGCGATCGCAGGAAGCGCGGCCGGGCGACCTGGTGCTGGTCGCCGGCAAGGGGCACGAGAAACCCAGGTGATCGGCGAGCGGACGCTGCCTTCGACGACGTGGATGTGGCCCGGGAGGCGCTGAGCGGCGCCGACCCGGGCGCGGGTCTCGTAGCGCGTGGAAACGATGACCTTGACCGCCGGCGAGGTGGCCAGCGCGTCCGGCGGGAGTTCTCGCAGGGCAACCGGGCCAGGCGATCGGACGCGTGTCGATCGACTCGCGCACGCTGAACGCCGGCGACTTCTTCGTCGCCATCCGCGGCGAGCGGTTCGACGGGCACGAGTTCGTCGCCGCGGCGCTGGCGCGCGGCGCGCGCCGGCGCGCTGGTGGATCGCGGTCGCCGGATGAGTCGAGGTCCGCGGCGGCGGACGGCGACCGCGGTGATCGGGCGACGACACGACGGAGGCACTGCAGGGGTCGCGCGTGACGTCCGCCGTCGCGCCGGGTGCCCAGTGGTGGCGATCACCGGCAGCGCCGGCAAGACGACGACCAAGGAAGTGACCGCCGCGTTCCTGCGCACGCGCTACCGGGTGTTCCGCAACCAGGGCAATCTGAACAACCACATCGGCCTGCCGATCTCGCTCCTCGAGCTGCGCGACGACACCGGATGTCGCGGTCGTCGAGCTGGGCATGAACCACGCCGGCGAGATTCGCACGCTGGTCGGGATCGCCGAGCCGGACATTCGCGTGTGGACCAACGTCGGCGACGCGCACCTCGGCTTCTTCGCGTCAGCGGACGCCATCGCCGACGCCAAGGGGGAGATCCTCGAGCGGCAACCAGCACGACGCGCCTCGTCGCGAACGCCAACAATCCGCGGATCGTGTCCCGCCTGGCCGGTTTTCCGGGCCGGGTCACGACCTTCGGCATCGACATCGCGGCGGATGTGGAAGCGCGCGAGGTGCAGGCGCTGGGGCTCGACGGCATGGCCGCGGAGGTTCGAACGCCCATCGGCACGCGCGTCTGCGCACGCCGCTGCTCGGCACCGGCAACCTGGCCAACGTTCTCGCTGCGACGGCGGTGGCGGTCAGCATGGGCGTGTCGCTGGACGACATCGTCTCGGTGGCGGCGACGCTCGTGCCGGCGGCACATCGCGGCGAGCTCCTGCGGCTTCCCGGCGGCGTGACGCTGGTCGACGATTCGTACAACTCGAGCCCGGCCGCGCTGACGCGAGCCCTGGAGACGATTGGCGTCGCGACCGGCAGCGCCCGCAAGGCCGCGGTGCTCGGCGAGATGCTGGAGCTCGGCGCGCACAGCCGGCGGCTGCACGAGGAGTGCGGCCGCGCCGCCGCGGCGGCTGGACTGAACTGGCTGGTCACGGTCGGCGGCGCGCCAGCCAAGGCGATGGCTGACGCCGCGATCTCCGCCGGGTTGTCGTCGTCGGTCGTCCGGCATCTGCCGAATCGCGACGAGGCTGCGACCGCGGTGATGAAGATCGCGCGCCCGGGTGACCTGGTGTTGGTACGACTCGCCCGGGCGGGTCATGGCGCAGGAGGTCGATCAGCGCCGCGAGCGTGCCACGGTAGGCAGCGGTCGAGGTCACGAACGGGAACTCGATCGTGGAGAGGTAGTCGCCCACCGCGAGCAGGTCGGGGTCGCGGCAGCGGAAGGCGGTCCCGTCCGGGGTGTGGCCGGGAAGCGCGATGGTCTCGAGGAGGAACGGCCCCGCCTGCAGGGCGCCGCCGGCAGAGAATGTGTGGTCGACGCGCGGCTCGCCGGCGATCTCGACCCCGCTCGCCGCTGCCCGTTCCGCGACCGTCGCCTTCCCGGCGCGGGCCAGAAGGCGCGCCTCGGCCGCCTCGCTCATCGTCGCGGTCGCGGCGGGAAACGCCGCGATCCCGCAGACATGGTCCCAATCTGCGTGTGTGGCAAGCACGTGAGTGACGCGGACGCCGAGGTCGCGGGCGCGTGCGGCGATCCGCGCAACCTCGTCCGCCGAGACTGCAGGATCGACGAGCACCGCGTCCATCCCCGCCGCGAGCAAGAGCGACGACGTCTCCCAGAGCGAACTCTCGAACCGCTCGGCGACCACCGTCCGCCTACGACTTCTCAGTCCGAATCTACGCCGAACTCCAGGCGCATCCGAGGCAGCCGGCGTCGGCGCGTCGCCTGAGCCACGCGCTCGACCGTTTCTTTCGTTTCCAGAAGCTCGTCATGTGTCGACCGCTGATCTTCGTGCATCTCGCTCTGAACCTCGTGCACCTCGCCCATCAGGCGGGCGACCTCGAGCTGGAGGCGACGCACCTCGCGTCCCTCGCGATAGCTCCCGATCGCGAGATATCCCAGGAGCACCGTGCCGACGATGCTGAACGCGCCGCTGACGAGCTCGAATGTGTCGATTGCCGAGAGGTGCACGAAGCACCCTTACCGCACACGAGCGTCGTGCGCAAAGACGCTGCGATCGTCACTTGCGGAGCTCCCGCGAGCCCCGCCTGTCTTCGGCGCGTTCTCCGGAATCGCCGCGCGAGCGGGCGTCTGCTCAAGGTCAGTGCTTGTCGTCTGGTTGCTCTTTGGCCGCCGGCGCGGTCAGATCGGCGTTCGGGTAGTCGAGTGCGAGTTCGCAGGCTTGTTCGAGCGTAAGGGCTTCTCCGGCGCGGACCGCGGCTTCGTACTCGTCGGTGCCGAGGGCTTGCCTTGCGTCGGCTTCGAGGCGGGCGAGGTTGCGATTGTCCTCGCTGTCCGTTTTGAATCCCTCGGACTCGTATGCTCGGAGCGCTGCCATAACGAGCTTCACCGCAGTTGGGTGGTCACCGAGCCCGCCGCAGATCAGCCCGATGACGAAGACCTCCCCCATCGCTTGGAACGACGTGAGCGTTGTGTGACGTAGCCGCAAAGCCGCTTGCGCGTGCCGGAGCGCATCTTGATGGCGGGACAGAGCAAAGAGAACGAGTGCAAGCTGCTGGTAGAGGAACGCCTCGGTTAACGGGTTGCCGAGCGAGTGTGAGCGGCCGAGTAGCCTTTCGCCGATCGCGAGGCTGCGCTCGAGCGCCGGTCGGTCGATCTCGTCCCGGTCGCTGGCGGCCAAGCGCATGAACTGAAGCTCCATCTGGAGAGCGTCCAACTCCGCGGCTTCCGAGCCCCGCTTGCGCGCCGTCTCGACGGCGAGGTGTGCCCACTCGGCGGCAGCCACGTAGTCAGAACCCACGCCGCAGAGGTAGGAGCGGGTGTACAGAACGCCGTTGAGGAGGGCGAGATCGTCGAGCGCGATGGCGACTTCCTCGGCATCGGCGAGCAAGCGAGCGGCCTCCTCATGCTCGCCCAGATCGACGGCCATGTCGCCCGCCAGGTGCGCCGCGCGGCCGCGGTCCAACTCCTTGCCGCCTGCGAGCGCCAGAGCGGCCTGCATGAGCCGGTAGCCGTCGGTGACCTCACCGGCCCTGTGCCAGATATGCGCGAGCGAGGCCACAAGCGAGAGTGCGGTTGTCGCGTCCTCCCCCGCGAGCGCGTCGAGCAGCACGACACGGTAGTTCGCACGGTCGACCCTGAAGAACGGGACTTCACTGCCGTCGTGGATGAACCCGTCCCCTGAGATCGCAGCCGCCTTCGCGAGGAAGTAGGCCCGGTGTGCCTCTCTCGCCACCTCGCTCTCGCCGGCCTCCTGCAGGCGAACGGCCGCGTATTCGCGAATCGTCTCGAGCAGCCAGTAGCGGTCCTCGCCGGCCTCGTCAGCCCGGTGGCGGACGAGACTCTTATCGAGCAGCGATTCGAGCAGGTCGAGATCGGCACCCGCGACGGTCTCGGCCGCCTCGAGCGTGCAGCCGCCGGCGAATGCCGAAAGTGCTCGCAACACGCGCTGTTCGTCCGAATCGAGCAAGTCGTACGACCAGGCGATCGCAGCCTCGAGTGTGCGTTGGCGCTCGTCGCGGTCGCGGTCGCGCGAGACCAGGAGCGGCAGTCGATCGGCGAGGCGCTCGCGGATCGCGGCGGTCGAGAGGGAGCGGACGCGGGCGGCTGCAAGCTCGATCGCAAGGGGCAGTTCATCCAGCGCGGCACAGATCGCGGACACGTGCTCGTCAGGAACGAACCCCGGTTCGACCGCACGCGCGCGCTCCAAGAACAAGGCCTCCCCGTCCGAGTCCGTCATCGGCGGCACCGGGAAGACGCGTTCGGAGCGGAGCCCGAGGCGTTCACGGCTCGAGCACGCGACTACCAGGCGGGGGCACGCCTCGATTAGGAGCACCACGACCTCGGCGATCGCGTCGAGTAGATGCTCGCAGTTGTCCACCAGCAGCAGCGCCCGCTTAGCCGCCAGCGCTGCGATCACGGACTCAATGACCGTTCGATCCGGCTGCTCGACCACCTCGAGCGCTTGTGCGATGGTCGCCGCCAGCAGCGAGGCATCGCCGACCGGAGCCAGCGCGACCCAGAAGATGCCGTCCGGGAATGCCTCCGACGACTCCGCTGCAGCCTGGAGCGACAGTCGCGTTTTGCCGACCCCGCCCGGTCCGGTCACGGTCACGACTCGCACGTCCTCGGCCGCAAGCATGGCGCCGAGGTCGCGGAGTTCCTCCTCCCGGCCGACGAAGGGCGTCGCGGGCACCGGCAGGTACGTCTGATACAGGCTGCGCAGTGGCGGAAACTCGCCCGGAAGCCCGTCGATCTCGAGCTGGTGGAGCCGAATCGGCTCAAGCAGGTCCTTGAGC
The DNA here is from genome assembly GCA_963825805.1 of uncultured Actinomycetes bacterium. Lineage (GTDB taxonomy): Bacteria > Actinomycetota > Thermoleophilia > Gaiellales > Gaiellaceae > Palsa-739. The sequence continues at coordinate 6,363 of CAWGVE010000022.1, forward strand.
CGGTGCGGGCCGAGGTCGCGGAGCGGTGTTCCGTCAAGGAGGTCGGCGGTCGTCTCGGAAACGATTACCTGGCCGCCGTGCCCGCTTGCCGACACGCGGGCCGCGCGGTGGACGTCCAACCCAACGTAGCCTTCCTCTCCGACGAAAGGCCTCCCGGTGTGAATGCCGACCCGCACCCGGATGGGACCGTCTGCCGCGAGACGCTCGGTGAACGCGGAGGCAGCGGCGATCGCGCCCGGCGCGTTAGGGAAGGCGAAGAAGAAAGCATCTCCCTGCGTATCGACCTCAACACCCCCGTTCACCGCACATGCCTCCCGGATCACCGCCCTGTGACCGGCGAGCGCCGCAGCGAACGACTCCACCGCGAGGTCGTTCAGTAGTGAGGTCGAACCTTCAACATCGGTGAATAGGAACGTGACGGTGCCAGTCGGAAGCTCGGGCCGCACGCATGGATCATCCGTCCATCGAGAGCCGTGAGCAAGGAGCAGGCTCAGTCGTCGGTGGGGATTAGGTCGCAGAAGACGAAGCCGTCACGCTCGACGACGGTGCCGCGAGCGCAGGGGATCGGCCTGCTGAGGATGGGTCCAGCATGGACGAAGGTGTGGAACTCGCCGTTCTCGCCGCAAGGATCGACTTCAACCGGCAAGTCGGCGAGAAGCTGCTCGTCAAAGGTGCGACCGGCGAAGGAGGGATCGAGCTTGCGCGGGTCGACGCACACAAGGGTGGCCCCGAAGCCGGCAGCGATGAACTCGTGCGCGAGGTCGGTCGTGTCGAGGCCCCAGAGCGGGAACAGACCCCGCCGGCCGGCCATCGCGAGGCGTTCCTCGCGGTAGGTGCGGATGTCTTCTAGGAAGAGGTCGCCGAAGGCGAAGGTCTCGACGCCCCGCAGGCCGGGGGCGGCGAACGCTCGCTCCAGCCGCTGCTCGTAGAGCTCGTTGCTGCAAGCAGGCGGGATCGTCACCTCGACGAGCGGGACTCCGACGCTCCTGGCTTGCCTGCCAAGCAGGCTACGGCGGACGCCGTGCATGCTGATCCGCTCGTAACCCTCCGTCACCGTCGTCAACAGCGCGGCCGGCTCGCGGCCCTCACGGCGGAGTTTCCAGAGCGCGAGCGCCGAGTCTTTGCCCCCACTCCAAGACAGGGCGAGCAAACCGTCGGAGAGGCGGGCCTCCAGCTCGATCGACGCTCGCATTCGCTCAATTCAGTACCACGAGACACGAGAGGACCTGCGAATCAGCGGTCTTTATGGCCCCGGGAGGAATCGAACCTCCGCACGCAGCTTCGAAGGCTGCCGCTCTGTCCGCTGAGCTACGGGGCCGGCAAGTCGCCGGCCGCGAGACATATGCGGGCGCGGCGCGAGCGGGAACGCGTGGCGTATCCCGCTAGGCTGTGCGGGCTCGGTGGCGGTAGCTCAGTTGGTAGAGCTCCGGGTTGTGGTCCCGGTGGTCGCGGGTTCGAGTCCCGTCCGCCACCTGCTGCGGGGCGCGGGTCGCTATGCGACCCGCACGCCCGCGAACAGCTCGAGCATCTTCTCGTTGAAAGCCGGGATGTCGTCCGGCTTCCGGCTCGTGACGATGTTGCCGTCGACGACGACCTCCTCGTCGACCCACTCGCCGCCGGCGTTGCGGATGTCGGTCTGGAGCGTGGGCCAGGAGGTGACGCGCTTGCCGCGGACGATGCCCGACTCGACGAGCATCCACGGGCCGTGGCAGATAACGGCAATCGGCTTGCCGGCCTCGTGGAAGCCGCGGACGAACGCGACGGCGTTCTCGTCGCCGCGCAGCAGGTCGGGATTGCCGACGCCGCCCGGGATCATGAGCGCGTCGTAGTCGTCCGGCGACGCCTCCTCGACCGTCCGGTCGACCTTGACCTTGTTCGCAGGCTCGAAGTGGTCGAAGCCCTGGATCTCACCCCCCTCGATCGAGACGATCTCGACCTCGGCGCCGGCGTCCTCGAGCGCCTTCCGCGGCTCTTCGAGCTCGACCCGCTCGAACATGTCGGCAGCAAGGATCGCCACCTTCTTTCCTTTCATCGTGTCTGCCACGGCAGACCCCTCCTTCGCGTCGCTTTCTCTCCGCGCCTACCCGGCGCGGCGAGAGCTATGCGCCGTAGTTCGCGCGGAGGTAGTCGAGATACGGCTGCGCGGAGAGGGACGAGCCCGTCGCCCGCCGTAGCGTCTCCTGCGGCGAGAACTTGCGGCCGAGCGCGTGGACGTGCTCGCCCAGCCACTCGCGCAGCGGCGCAAACTCGCCGCGGCCGACCTGTTCGGAGAGCTCGGGCAGGTCGCGGTTCGCGGCCTGCCAGATCTGCACCGACGCCACCGTCCCGATCAGGTAGGTCGAGAAGTAGCCGATCGACCCGCCCGACCAGTGGACGTCCTGAAGCACGCCGTGCCCGTCGTCAGGCACCTCGACGCCGAGGTAGTCCCACATCTTCTCGTTCCAGCGCTGCGGGAGGTCTCGCAGCTCGACGCGCCCCTCGACGATGTCCTGCTCGAGCTCGAAGCGGAGCATGACGTGCGTCCCGTAGGTCACCTCGTCGGCCTGGATCCGGATCAGGCTCGGCTTGACTGCGTGGATGCCGGCGTGGAAGCGCTCGAGGTCGACGCCGCCGAGCTGCTCGGGGTACGTCTCCTGCAGGCGCGGATAGAAGAGACGCCAGAACGGCAGGCTCCGGCCGACGAGGTTCTCCCAGAGCCGGCTCTGCGACTCGTGGATCCCGAGCGAGCACGCCTGGCCGATCGGCAGGCGCTCCAGGTGTTGCGGCAGCTGGTGGCTGTAGAGGCCGTGGCCGTACTCGTGCGTCGTCGAGAAGAACGACTCGAGCGAGTCCGGGTGGTAGTTGGTCGTGATCCGGACGTCGTCGCGGCCGGGGCCGGAGGCGAACGGATGCTCCGTCGGGTCGATCCGCCAACTGTCCGGCCGGTGCCCGAAGAGGTCGATCACCTCGAGCGCGAGCGCGCGCTGGCGGTCGGGCGGGAAGTTGCCATGGAGAAACGAGTCGTCGACGTCGCGCTCCCGCAGCTCCGCGATCAGCTCGACGAGCGGCGGCTTGAGCTCCTCGAACAGCGTCCGCACCTCGGCAGTCGTCGTCTCCGACTCGTAGTCGTCGAGGAGCACGTCGTAGCGCTCTGCGGCCCCATCTGCGACGCAGTCGACGTACTCGAGCTTCAGCTCGACGATCCGCTCCAGGCTGGGCAGGAAAGACGCGAAGTCGGACTCGGCTTTCGCCTTCACCCAGACCGGCCGTGCCTCCGCCGCTGCCCGGGCCATCTCCGCGCGCAGCGAGGCCGGCACGTTCACGGCCTTCTCGTAGTCGCGGCGCGCGACCCGGATCAGCGAGGCGTCGTCGGAGTCGGGATCGAGCGACTCCTCGAGCGGCTGCAGCTCGTCGAGCAGCCGTCCGACGTCGGGATCGATGAACCGCTCATGGGCGAGCTGCTGAACCGTCGCCATCTGGTCGGCCCGGTGGCCGGTGCCGGCGGGCGGCATCATCGTCTGCTGGTCCCACGAGAGGAGCCGCACGACCTTGTAGAGGTCCATGACCTCCGCCAGCCGCTCCTTCAGCTGCTCGAGCGCGTCCGCCACCGACGGGCACCCTATCTACGCTGTGCGCGGGCGCCCGTAGCTCAGTGGACAGAGCGGCGGACTTCTAATCCGCGGGTCGGAGGTTCGAATCCTCCCGGGCGCATCGGAAGCCGCCGCTGCAACCCACTTGCTACGCGGCGTCCTGGAACGACTCGATGAAGCGCGGCACGATGTGCTCGCGGACGAGGTCGGGAGCGTTCTCCGCGACCCACTTGCCCGCCGCGTCCGCCGCCTCCTCGGCCAGCGGCACGAACGAGTCGGATGCCGACTCCCAGACGCTCTGGAGGAGGCCGCCGGCATGCGAGCCGCCGCCGTTCTCGCGCTCGTCGCCGTCGTCGTCGTGGTCGTCGTCGTTCCCGCTGCGTGACGTCTTGCCGTTGCCGCCGCTTGCCAGCGCCTTCTTGAGCCCGTAGACCGCTGCGCCTGCCGCTGCGGCCGCCGCGGCGGTCGCGAGTGCCCCGTCCTTCTCCTCTGTGACAGCCATCAGGACGAGCTCTTCGACTTGGTTCCGGACGACGAGCGGCGCTTCCCCTTGAGCTCGCCGATGCGGGACATCAGCGTCTCGTTGACCGTGCTGAAGGTCTGAGCCGCGTGGTCCGCGTGCTCGCTGATCTCGTCGGCGATCTCCGTCAGCTTCTCGAAATCGCTGCCGTTCGACAGTTCCGTCCGCAGCTGTCCGACCAGCTGCTCGAGGTCGTCGGCGACCTTCTCTACTTCCTTGAGCGATGCCATTTCGACTCCTTTCCGTCGTCGTTTGACTCGCAGGGATTCCCGCCAGCCCACTTCTGAACCGCCCCGCTAGAGGAGGCTCCCCAACGGCCCGAGGTCGAGGTTGAGGTCCTCGTCCCCCAGGCCGAATTCGGTCTTCAGCTCCTCCATCCGCTCCGCGAGCCGCATGAAGGTCAGCCCGAGCCGCTCGACCTGCTCGTCGTCGAGCGAGCCCTTCTCCATCTTCCGCAGCGCCTGACGCTCCATCAGCTGCCGCAGCAGCTCGACCAGCGTCAGCACGAGCTGGGCGAGGCCCCGCTCGACGCTCTCCGGGTCGGCGTTCACGCGCCGCGGGAACGGGCTCGCGTCGCCGCCGAGCTCCCGAGCGAGCCGGTTGACGTCGCCGCTCGCCGCGAGCAGCCTGGACTCGAGATCGGCCGGGACGCTCATGTTGCGGCGCCGAAGCTGTAGGGGGCCCACGGCCCGGTGCAGAGGACGTCGAGCGCAGGGTTCGAAGCGAGCAGCTGCTCGACGGCGCGAGAGAAGCCGCCGACGTCGCCACGGGCCACGAGGTAACCGGCGTCGCGGCTCGTCCGGACGCTGTCGCGGGCCCGGGTCGCCAGCGCCCGGTGCATCTCGTCGGCGGCGACCTGCTCGAGCAGGCGCGTGCGCATGTAGCCGGCGCCGTCCTCGCCGTCCGGCCGCTTGCGGCGCGGCACGATCCGCACGCCGACCTCGACGCAGCCCGCCACGCGCCCGAGCTGACGCTCCAGCGCTTCGAGGCGAGGCGTAACGGCCTCCACGAGCTCGTCGTCGCCGGCGAACCGCTCGCCGAAGCGCACCGGCAGCACGGCCTCCGCGCGGTCGAGCAGGCCTTCCACGACGAGCCCGTGCCGCAGCGGATCCGGCTCGTCGGCCCCGACCACCGCGACGACCGAGCCGAACGGGCGTGCCTCGAGCCCGGTCTCGAGCTCCCGCAGTCCCTGGACGAAGGCGTACAGGTGGATCAATCCGCCTCCCGGTCTTCGAGCGTGGCCGCCGACGCGAGCAGGAGGCGCAGCCCGACGTAGACGAGGTCGACGTCCGCCACCGAGAGCGTGATGTCGCCGGTGACGACGACTCCCTTGTTGAGGACGCGGTCGACGAGCTCGACGAGCGTCACCTCGTCGCGCAGGAGCGGGCTCCGGCTGCGCTCGGCGACGCTCACGACTGCTCTCCCGCGAAGTTGTGCGGAGGCCAGGGGCCGGTCAGTTCGTACTCGACTCCAAGGCCCGCGTGCTCGGCGGTGAGCCGCTCGACCTCGCCGCGCAACCTGTCGTCGCCCTCGCGGACGAGGTAGGCGCCGTTGAGCAACATCGCCTCGGGCCGGCCGGTGAGCTCCCGCGGCTGCGGGCGGTTCACGACCTCGTCGACCGCGACTGCGCTCAGGCGCCCGTGCGCCTCCTCGGCAAGCTCGGTGCAGCGGGCGGCGAGCTCGCGCGAGCGCTCCTGCTCGCGCGCTCGCTGCTGGAGATAGGCCGCGCCCGTTCCGCCGCCCCCGGAGGGTCCTGCTCGGCGGCGAGCGTCTGCTCGAGGGCGTCCAGGTCGACCCATGCCTTGACGCCGAGCTCGACGTGCCCGCGGACCCGTTCGAGGGTCTCCGCGAACTCGCCCGATCGCTCGCCGAGCATCTGGCCGACGTGCTCGCGGCTCCGGTAGATCGTGCCGAAGCGCAGCGGCACGACGGCCGTCACGGCGGCGGCGCCCTGCAGCACGTCCTCGTGCGCGCGCGCGTTGCGCTCGAGCCACTCGCGGTCGTTGAGACGCTCCGGGAGCACGGTCTCGTCGTACTCGGAGAGCGGCACCTCGCGCACGATGGCGGCCAGGTCTCCGCGGCGGATCAGCTCGACGCCGTCGAGCCGCTCGAGCGCCGGGTCGTCCTCGGCGACGCCGTAGACGTACCAGGCGGTGCCCGCCGGCGCCTCGATCACGACTCCTCCTTCTCGGTCGTCGGCAGCCCGGCCTTCTCCTCCAGCGCCCGCAGCCGCGAGTCGAGGCTCTTGCCGTTGCCGTCACTGCTTCCCTTGGAGAGGAACGGATCGCCCTCCCACCAGTCGATGCCCATCTCGCGGGCCTTGTCGGCCGACGCGATGAGGAGGCGCAGGCGCACCGTCAGCAGCTCGATGTCGAGCAGGTTGATCTGGATGTCGCCCGCGATGACGATGCCCTTGTCGAGCACGCGCTCGAGCACGTCGGCCGAAGCTGGACGGCTGACCGCTCCGCTCCGATGAGCGAGCTCGCGGCTGCTCACGCGCCCACCTCGGCCTGGGAGCGGTGATAGCGGCGGCCGCGCTCGAAGCCCAGCAGCTTGCCGTCGCCGTCGAGCTGGACCTCGTAGCTCGCTAGGGACGTCGGTCGACTCGGGGATCCGCCGCAGCTCGAGGACCTCGAGGGTCACAGTCCAGCCGTTCGGCGTACGCGTGAGCCCGGAGACGGACTCGGCCTCCCACGCCTCGCAGCGAGCGGAGCGCCTCGCGCCCCTGGCGCGCCATCTCCGTGAACTCGTCCGGCTTCGCGCCGCGCGGAGGCTCGCGCTTCTCGCGCGGCCGCTCCTCGCGCTTCGGCTCCTTCTGCTCCTGCTGCTCCTGTTGCGGCTCATCGCCGTCGTGAGACGCCTCCTCGTCCTGTGGTTCCTCGTCCCTCGGGCGCCGCCTCTGCTCGCGAGCCTGCGCCCGGAGCGCCGCCTTCTCGTTCCTCGTCACGCGACCTCTCCTTTCTTTCGCGCCAGTTCGAGCCGTTCCAGGAGCTCGTCCTCGACGAGCTCGTACTCCTCCTCGGTCAGTTCGCCCGACTCGAACGCGATCTCCGCCTCGATGAGCAGGCGCCGCACGGTGGCCTCGTCGTCGAGCTCCCGTTCGGCGATATCCGTGAGCTTCTCGGCGATCCAGATCGTGCCGCGGAGCGGCGCGAGTGGCAGCAGCACGAGGCCGGTCAGGAAGCCCATCGCTCCGACACGAAGTGGTGCGGGGGCAGCGGCCCGGTCAACTTGAAGCGCACGATTCCGCCGTGGCGCTCCGCGAGCTCCTCGGCGCGCGCTTCGAGCTGCTCGACGGCCGGCCGGTCGATGAGGAACGCCGCCCGGACCAGCTCGAACTCGGCGACCCGCTCCTCGACGACGACCTCGCGGGCGAGCGACGCCAGCTCCGCGACGATCTCGTCAGCGTCGCGGATCCGCCGGTCGGCGAGCGCTCGGGAGACCGCCTCGCCCAGCGCCACCTGCGCTCCGTGCCCGGACATGCCGCGCAGCGCGGTGATCTGCGGGTCGTCGCGGACGATGGCCGCGAGCACGGCGTCGTCGTCGTAGAAGGCGCGCAACGTCAGCTCGCCGAGCCCGTCGAGGTCCTGGCAGAAGGGAGACGAGCTTCGTAGCGCGGCTCCAGCAGGCTCCGTGACGACGTCGTCGTCGATCCGAACACCGTCCCGAACCCGGCAAGGAGGACGGTGCGCTGCTCGAACGCCTGCTGCAGCGCGGTCGGCGTGACGGAGCAGGTCGCGCCCACCACGCACGGATCTCCGCCGTCAGGAGATACGACGCGGCGCCGCGAGTTCGCCGTGCTCGAGCACCCTCACCGGAGGCGTCACCAAGCCGCCCTCGGCACGCTCCAACCATGACCAAGTGGCTCGTCGCCGGAGAGCTCCGTGACCATCGTCGTCGTCGTCGGAACGCTTCCGTCGAAGAACGACCACAATGGTTTTTTTTTTTTTTTTTTTATGTTAATTTCCTTCGGCTCGGTCTTGTAGAAGAAGCTGTGGATGACGTCCTCGGACGTCATCGTGAGCCTGACCGGCGTGTGCACCGGCACATGCAGGGTGTTGATCTCACGCTGCCCTGTCGTGTGCTGGGTCTTCCACATCCAGCGCTTGCCGACGACGTAGACCTCCATGGCCCCGTCCGGAACCTTGTAGGCGGCCACGAAGACATCGGCGGACCGAGGAAGTCGACACCACGATCGCGAGCGGGATCGCGGTCCAGGTGAACTCCAGCAGGAGCGAGCCGTGGATCGGGCGCGGCTGGTCAGCCTCGCTGCGGCGCCGGTAGATGATGGCGAACGCGATCACGGCGATGGCGATGAGCGCCGAGAAGAAGATGCTGATGGCGATCAGGAAGAAGTACAGGTGGTCCACCGGTGCGGCCATGGTGGACGCCTGCGTCGGGAAGAGCGGCAGGTTCTCGAACATTGCGTTAGCGAGGCTCCGTCTGCTGGCGGACCCGATGACTGTCGCCAGCGCCTTTTCCGGAAACGCGGTCACCGACTCGGGGCGCCGCACGGTCACCTCGGCTCGCCCACGAGCGCAGCTTGCTGGGCGATCCGCTCCCGCCGGTGCATGACGAGGATGAACCCGGCCAGCGCGCCGACCGTGAGCACTCCCGCCACCCGCACGAGGCGCATGACGACGGGGCCGTACTTCCCGGTCGCCGGGTCGTAGTGATAGCGGTCGAGCAGCAGTTTGTCCGCGAGGGTGCCGACCTTCCCTGCGCTGGAGTCGACGAGCGCGAGCCGCAGGTCCTTCGGTGAGTACTCGATCCCGAAGAGGTACCGCGACATGTGACCGTCGGGAGTGGCCACCATGATGCCGGCGGCGTGGGCGTACTGCTGCGTCTGCTGGTCCCAGACGTAGCGGAAGCCGACGGCCTCGGTCAGACGCTTGATCTGGTCCTTGTCCCCCGTAGGAAGTGCGCGCCGTTCTCCGCGCCCGCGCGCTTGTCGCGCGCGAGATAGCTCTTCTTCTTGGCCGCGGCGAGGTCCGGCTTCTCGTTCGGCTCGAAGCTGACGGTCACGATCTCGAAGTCCTTGCCCGGCTGCAGCGACAGGATGGAGAGCGCGCTCGCGGACCAGTTGAGGCTGAGCGTGCACAGCATGGGGCACTCGTAGTAGGCGAGCGACAGGATGACCGGACGGCCGTGGAAGTAGTCTCCGAGCGCGACGGTGCGGCCGCTCTCGTCACGGAAGGTCGCGTCGAGCGGGAGGGCGGCGCCGAGCTTCTGGTCGAATCCGACCTCGCGCAGCGCCGCGACCGGCCGTCGTCGCATCCGCCGCCTGCGCGCACCGTCTGCGGGACCAGTGCGAGCGCCCCTGCGAGCACGAGCGCGGTGGCCCGGGGGATCCTCATCGGTCGCTCCTCGACGCCGGGGACCGTGGCGGGTGCGGTCGGAGCCGGAGCGGCCGGGCTCACAGCTCCTGCCGGCGCGGGTGCGATCGCCGCCGGCGTGGTGGAAGGCGCAGCGGCCGGCGCCGGCTCGACCCTCGTCGGAAGTCCCCGCTGCACCAGGATCTCCATTGCCGTGGCGACCGGGACGTGGACGCGACCCGTGGACGGATCCAGCCATCCGTAGCTGTCGACCGCCTCCCGCTCCTCCTCGCGGAACTCGCGAAGGGCGACCGGCTCCCGCTCGAGCAGACGCGGCTCCGGGAAGCGTTGCTTCAGGTGGCTTCGAACCTCGTCGGTCTCCGTGCCCTCGAGACCGTGGACAGCCAGCGGCCCCTGGTGCACCACGGGGTGCATGCCGTACAACGGAAGGCCGTCTCCGCTCTTCAGCAGGAGCATTGTGGCCCCGGCAAAGAGGACGCTACCGACCGTGAAGAGCGTCAGCGCGATGGCCGCGCGGACGACGTCCTTCGGGCGGATGTCCTTCGTCTCGTAGCAGAGCGTCGACGCCTTCGTCGCTGTTGATGTTTCACGCGCTCACCTCGGGGTAACGCTCGCGCAGCTCGAGGTCGCCGATCGGGAGGAGCGGCCGGTTGGCGAGCTGCCGCGCGAAGAACCGCAGCCAGAGGCCGCCGACGGCCACGAGCGCAGCGGCATCGGAGACGTAGCGGAGCGGGTGCAGGGCGCCGCCGTGCTCGAGGACGGCGTGATTCATGTCGGGCGTTGGCGAGGTACAGCTCGACTGCGCGGATGAGGAAGATGGCGCCAGCGATGCGGGAAAGGGTCGACGTCTTGCGCTTCAGCCCGCGCTGCAGAAGGAGCAGGAACGGCAGGATGAAGTGCAGGAAGACGAGGAGCAGCGATACGAGGCCCCACGTCCCGTGCATGCGCCGCAGGTACCAGGGGATCTTCCCTCGGGGAGGTTGCCGGACCGCATGATCAGCCACTGCGAGAAGGAGATGTACGCCCAGAGCATCACGAAGGCGAGGGTCAGCTTGCCGAGGTCGTGCACCGGAGTCGGGTGCACGACAGTGCTGAGCGGGGCCTCGCTGCCGATCACGGAGAGCACGATGAGCACGAAGGTCATGGCGGACAGCAGATCTCCACCATGAACAGGAACCCGTACATCGTGGAGAACCAATGGGGGTCGAGCGACATGCCCCAGTCGAAGGCCGAGAACGAGATGGTCAGGGCCATCGACGCAGACAAGCGATGAGGATGCCTTCGACTGATTATTGCTA
>CAWGVE010000023.1:0-59068 GCA_963825805.1 uncultured Actinomycetes bacterium
GAACGGCAACGTCATCGGCAAGCCGGAGTCGACGAAGGCCGCGGACGAGATCGCCAAGGCGTTTCCGCGCGAGGCGGCCGCCGCGAAAGGCGACGTGATCGTGGTCAGCTCGCGCCGCTACGCCGCGACGTCGCCGCAGGCCCGCAGGTTCGGCGCGCAGCTCATCGCCTCGCTTCGCGCGACGGGAGAGGTGCGCGCGGCCCGGCTCGTCGCCGTCTCGCCCGACCGCCACTCGGCGCTTGTCTCGGTTCTCATCGGCAGCGACTCCGGGGCGAAGCCCGTCGAGCAGGTCGTGGAGAAGGCGAACGGAGGGGGGTTCACGGTCGGCATCACCGGCTACCACTCGACCAGCTTCGACTTCGGCAAGCAGTCGCAGACCGACCTCGAGCACGGCGAGCTCGCCTTCGGCCTCCCGGCCGCGCTGATCGTCCTCGTCCTGGTGTTCGGCGCCGTCTTCGCCGGGCTCGTGCCGGTGCTGACGGCGATCCTGTCGATCATCGTCGCGCTCGGGCTCGTCGCGCTGATCTCCCTCGGCTTCTCGCTCTCGGTCTTCATCGTGAACATGCTCACGGGGATGGGGCTCGCGCTCGGGATCGACTACTCGCTGTTCGTCGTCTCGCGCTACCGCGAGGAACGCCGGCTCGGCCTGGCGAAGGAGGAGGCGATCGCGCACACCGGCGCCACCGCGAGCCGCGCCGTGCTGTTCAGCGGCTCGACGTTCGTGGTCGCGCTGCTCGGCCTGTTCATCGTCCCGACCTCGATCATGCGCAGCCTCGCGCTCGGCGCGATCCTCGTCGGGATCGTCTCCGTCGCCGCCGCGCTGACGCTGTTGCCTGCGGTGCTGAGCGTCGCCGGCGACCGCGTCAACTCGCTCCCCGTCCCGATCCTGGGTCGCAACCTCGGCCGGGCGGACACCGCAGAAGGCAACTTCTGGCGCCGGATCATCGAGGCCGTGCTCCGCCGGCCGGCGCTTTCCCTGGTGCTGTCGGTGGGCCTGATGCTCGCCTTGGCCGCGCCGATCTTCGGCCTGCACACCGGGGCGAACGGCGTCAGCACGCTGCCCGACAACCTGCCCTCGAAGCAGGGCTACGTCCTGCTCCAGCGCGCCTTCCCCGTCCAGAACCCGGAGCCGGTGCGCATCGTCGCGGTGGGCGGGAACGCGGCTGCGGTTCACGATGACCTCGTGCGCCTCGAGCGCCGGCTCTCCGCCGAGGGGAGCTTCGGGCCGGGCGCCGTCCAGGGTTCTGCGCGCGAGGGTGGCGTGGCGCTGCTCACGGCTCCGGTTCGCGGCGACCCGGTCGGCGGCGCCGCCGTCGGCGCGGTGCGCGACCTTCGCTCCCACGTCATCCCGTCGATCTTCGACGACAGCGGAGCCCGGGTCTACGTGGGCGGGGACACCGCCGAGAACGTCGACTACTTCGACGCGGTCTCGAACCCGACGCCGTACGTCCTGCTCTTCGTGCTCGGCCTGAGCTTCGTTCTGCTCACGATCGCGTTCCGCTCGATCATGGTCGCGCTGGTCTCGATCGTCCTCAACCTGCTCTCGGTGGGCGCGGCCTACGGGCTGCTCACCCTCGTCTTCCTCGACGGCCACGGCGCGAGCTTCTTCGGCTTCCAGCACACGCACGTCATCGACGCCTGGGTGCCGCTCTTCCTCTTCTCGGTCCTGTTCGGCCTGTCGATGGACTACCAGGTGTTCCTCATGAGCCGCATCAAGGAGCGGTTCGACCAGACCGGATCGACGCGGGACGCGGTGGTGTGGGGCGTCTCGTCGACGGCCCGGATCATCACCGGCGCCGCGCTGATCATCGTCGTCGTCTTCGCCGGCTTCGCGCGCGGCAAGCTCGTGATGTTCGAGCAGATGGGTTTCGGCGTCGCCGTCGCGCTCCTGCTCGACGCGACGATCATCCGCTCGGTCGTGCTCCCGAGCATGCTCACGCTGCTCGGTGACCGCAGCTGGTACCTGCCCCGTTGGCTCGACTGGCTGCCGCACGTGGAGGTCGAGCGGCCCGCCGAGGCCGAGGCCGGGGACGCGATCGCGACCTGACGGCGTATAGAGGGCATGTTCGGTCTTCTCGCCCTCCTGCTTGCGGTATCGCCCCCGCATTTCGCCGCCGCGCCCGGCTGGCACGTCGGCTTCCGGCCGACGCGAGCCTGCGTCGGCGTCTCCGCGAGTCGCTGCGTCGAGGCGGACGGATGGGCCGCGACCGTCGCCTATCGAGACTGCCGCGACTGCATCCCTCCGCACCGCACGCTCGCTCGGCTGCCGCCGGACGGAATCGTCATCCAGCTCTCGAACGCACAGGAGCGCCCAGCGCGCGCTCCGCTGGGAACATGGCCGCCGCGGATTCGGCGGAAGGACGTGCAGCCAGGTGGTGCCGAGGGCATCCCTCGTCGCGTCGGGTACGCGCAGTGGTTCATCCGCAGCGGGCGGGTCGAGCATTACCTGTGGGTCTGGTTCGGCCGCGCGCACCCGACCCGGCGCCAGCTCGCGCGCGCGAACGCCGAGCTGCGCACCGGCGTCTAGTCGAGCTCCCGCCGCAGCCGCTTCGTCCGGGAGCGACGTTTCTTCTGCTCGAGCCGGCGCTCGCGGGCCGCCTTGGTCGGCTTCGTCGGAACCCGCTTGCGCTCCACGCGCAGCGCCTCCCGCAACGCGGCCACGAGCCGCTCGACCGCGAGCTCGCGGTTGCGCGACTGGCTCCGCTCGTCCTGAGCCACGGCTCGCAGGACCGCTCCCGCCTTCGCGATCACGCGCCGCTTCTGCGTCTCCGTCAGCGCGCTCGACGCCTCGACGTCGAACACGGCCACGACGCGGGTCTCGGACTTCTGCGCGTGCTGCCCGCCCGGGCCGCTCGAGCGCGAGACCTGGAGCTCGACCTCCGCCAGCGGAAGCACGACGGAGCGGGTGACGCGAATAGACTCGGCGGCCATGGCCGCGATTCTGCTCGACGTGGACGGCGTCCTGCACGTCTCCGGCCAGCCGATCCCCGGCGCGGCGGACGCGGTGCAGCGGCTGCGTGCGGCCGGGCACCGGCTCCGCTTCGTCACGAACGCGACGACGCGCTCGAAGGAGCAGCTCGCGGCGGAGCTGCAGGCCATGGGCATCGAGCTCGAGGCGGAGGAGGTGCAGACGACGGCGGACGCCGCAGTAGAGGCGTTGCGCGGGAAACGCGTGCTCGCGCTCGTCATGCACGCGTTCGTCGGCGATCTCGAGGGCGTCGACCTCGTCGGCGACAACGTCGACGCAGTCCTCATCGGCGGCGCCGACGACTCGCCCGAGACGAACCTGGTCTTCTCCTACATGAACCTCGCCCGCGCCTTCGCGGAGCTCGAGCTCGGCGCCGACCTCTACGGCCTGCACCGCAATCGCTGGTGGCAGACGCAGCGCGGCCCGCTGCTCGACAGCGGCTGCTACGTCGCCGGGCTGGAGTACGCGGCGCAGACGGCGGCCACCATCCTCGGCAAGCCGAGCCCGGCCTACTTCGACGCCGCCTGCAACGCGCTCGACGCGGAGCCGTCGATGACCTGGATGGTCGGCGACGACATCGAGACCGACGTGGTCGGCGCCCGCGGGGTCGGGATGCACGCCGTCCTCGTCCGCACCGGGAAGTTCCGGCCCGACTCCGTCGAGTCCTCGCGCGTCCAGCCCGACGGCATCGTCTCCTCGATCGCCCACCTCCCCGAGTGGCTCGAGGAGCACATCGCATGATCGCGGTCGGCACCGACCTGATCGAGATCGAGCGGATCCGGCGGGCGCTCGGGCGCTACGCCGGCTTCCGCGAGCGGTGCTTCACCGAGGCGGAGCGCGCGTACTGCGACTCGCGCCCGAACCCGGCGCAGAGCTACGCCGGCCGCTTCGCCGGCAAGGAGGCGGTCGGCAAGGCGCTCGGCTTCGGCGTCGCGCGCGCCTTCGCCTGGAAGGAGGTCGAGATCGTCGGGACGGCCGAAGCCCGCCGTCCGGCTCTCGGGTCGCCTGGCCGAACGGGCCGCTGCGCTCGGCGTCGGCGGAGTCGATCTCTCGATGACGCACTCCCGCGAGCTCGCGCAGGCGGTGGCGATCGCCGATGGCGGCGACTGAGCCTCTCTACACCGCCGAGGAGATGCGCGCCGCGGAGGCGGGGCACGACGTGGACGCGATGATGCAGCGCGCCGGAGCGGCCGTGGCTGAGGCGCTGGCGCAGCGCTTCCCCGACGCTCGCCGGATAGCGCTCCACGCCGGCGGCGGCGCGAACGGCGGCGATGGGCGCATCGCCGCCGAGATCCTCCGCGGGCAGGGCCTCGAGGTCGTCGACGAGCGGCCCGACGTCGTTATCGACGCGCTCCTCGGCACCGGGTTGAAGGGAGCGCCCCGCGACGAGACGTCCGGGCTGATCGAGCAGATCAACTCGGCCGGCGTTCCGGTGCTCGCCGTCGACATCCCGTCCGGCGTGAACGCGTCCACCGGCGAGGTCGCCGGCGCAGCGGTGCGCGCCGACGTCACCGTGACGATGCACGGCCTCAAGGTCGGGCTCGCGGTCGCGCCCGGCCGCTTCCATGCCGGCGGAGGTCGAGGTCGCGGACATCGGGCTCGAAGCCGGCAGAAACCGAGCACCGGCTTGTGACGCTCGGAGATCCTCGCCGAGGTGCCGCGCCGCTCGCGCGCGCGACAACAAGTACACGGCCGGTCACGTGGTCGTAGTCGGCGGCTCGCGTGGGCATGACTGGAGCGCCGGCGCTCGCCGCCCGCGCTGCACTGCGCGCCGATGCCGGCTACGTCACGATCGCGGCGCCGACCGACTCACTTCCCGTGCTCGAGACGCTGGTGCTGGAGGCGGTGAAGCGACCGCTCGAGCAGGTCTTCGAGGCGGCGGAGCGAGCCAGCGCAATGGCCGTCGGGCCCGGCCTCGGGCGCGGCGAGGAGGCGAAGCCGCTCGTGCGGCGCCTGCTCGCGGAGGCGCAGGTTCCCATGGTCGTCGACGCCGACGCGCTCTTCGAGCTCGAGCCCGCCGAGTGGCCGGCGCCGCGCGTGCTCACGCCGCACGAGGGCGAGCTCGCGCGCCTGCTCGGCCGCGAGTCGCGCGAGATAGCCGCGCACCGGCTCGCCTCGGTGCAGGAGGCGGCCGAGAAGTACCGCTGCGTAGTCGTGCTCAAGGGCGAGGACTCGCTCGTCGCCGCGCCGGGCCGCGGGGTGCTCGTCGTGGCCCTGGGCCTGCCGTCGCTCGCCACCGCGGGCACCGGCGACGTCCTCACCGGCGTCACGGCCGCCTTCCTCGCCAAGGGAATGGAGCCGCAGCGGGCGGCCGCGGCGGCGTGCGCGGCGCAGCAGCTCGCCTCGCACGAGGCTCCACAGCGCTTCGGCCTGGTGGCGAGCGACGTGGTCGAGGCTCTCCCGCGTGCGCTCGCGCGGGACTAGGCTGGCGCCGGATGCACGCGCTTCGCGTCCACCCCGGATACACGGCCGCGCTCTGCGCGTTCGCGGTGGACGGGCTCTACCTCGCGACCGTTTCGCAGCAGGGAACCGGGATCACCAGCCGCGTCGTCTTCGTCGCCGCGTCGATCGCCACCGCCGGCGTCGCAGCCGCAGCGGCGGAAAGCAGCACGGCGGTCGCCGGCGGGCTAGCCGCCGCGTGGGCCACCGCGACGCTCTGGATCTGGGTCGTGCTCGGCGCCCTCTCGATCGGGATCCTGATCGTCCCGGCAGGGATCTTCGCGACGATCGCCCTGACGCGCCGGCGGGCGTATCCCCTCGTGGTCGCGGCCGGGATCGCAGTAGCGCTTCTCATCGCCGTGGCCGGCCTCGCCTGGACGCCCGCCTGAGCGTGCACCGCAGCGAGATCACGATCGACCTCGGCGCGATCCGCCACAACGCGCGCAAGCTCCTCGAGGCCCTCGACGGCAGCGAGCTGTGGGCTGTGGTGAAGGCGAACGGCTACGGCCACGGCGCCGGCGATGTCGCGCGGGCCGCGCTCGAGGCCGGGGCGTCGGCCCTCTGCGTGGTCACGGTCGCCGAGGGCATCGAGCTGCGCCGCGAGCTGCCGGAGGCGCGGGTCCTCGTCATGTGTCCGACGGAGGAGGTGGCCGAGGCGCGCGACGCGCGGCTCGAGCTCGTGGTCTCGGGCGGCGAGATCCCCGGCGACGTCCCCGTCCACCTCAAGCTCGACACCGGAATGGGACGCTGGGGGCTCGCCCAGCTGCCGCAGCCGCCGGACAACGTCGTCGGCTTGATGAGCCATCTCGCCACCGCCGACTCCGACCCCGAGTTCGCGCAGCGGCAGGTCGAGCGGTTCCGCGAGGCGACGGAGCCGTACTCGCATCTCACCCGACACCTCGCCAACAGCGCGGCCGCGCTTCGGCTCCCGGGCTCTCGTTTCGACGCCGCTCGCTGCGGCATCGCGCTGTACGGGATCTCGCCGTTCGACACCGACCCGGCCGAGGACGGGCTGCGTCCGGCGCTCTCGTGGCGGAGCCGCATCGCACAGGTGCGCCTTCTCCAGCCGGGGGAGAGCACGGGCTACGGCCGGCGTTTCGTCGCGGAGCGGCCGACCTGGATCGGGACCGTGCCGGTCGGCTACGCCGACGGCTTCCGGCGGGACATGACGGGCACCGAGGTGCTCGTCGACGGCGAGCCGCGGCGCGCGGTCGGTACCGTCTCGATGGACGCCGTCGCGGTCGAGCTCGACCGCGAGCTGCCGGTCGGGACGCCCGTCACCATCGTCGGCGACGGCCTGCTGATCGAGCGGCATGCGGGCGTGGCCGGGACGATCGGCTACGAGATCGCCTGCGGCATCAACAGCCGGCCCGAGCGTGCAAGCCGTGTCGTCGTCGGCTGACCGCTTCGCGCGCACGGCCGAGCGCGTCGCCGCCCGTCAGGACGGCCGCGCACCGCGCCTGGCGGCAGAGGTACGCGACTTCGTCGAGGCGACCGGAGACGAACGCGCCCTCGACGTGGGCACGGGCGCCGGCGCGCTCGCGTTCGCCCTGGCGCCGCTCGTGCGCGAGGTCGTCGGCCTCGACCCGGTGCCCGAGCTGCTCGAGCTCGCGCGCGAACGGGCGCTTCCGAACACCGAGTTCGTCGAGGGGGACGGGACGGCGCTGCCTTTCCCCGACGGCGACTTCGACCTCACGGGCACGCATCGGACGCTCCACCACGTCGACCGGCCCGACCGCGTCGTGGCCGAGCTCGCGCGGGTGACGCGCCGCGGTGGGCAGGTGCTCGTCGTCGACCAGCTCGCTCCCGACGACCCCGCCGCGGCCGCCTCGGTCCACGCCTTCGAGACGGCGCGGGATCCTTCGCATTGCCGCCTGCTCGCCGACGCGGAGCTGCGTGAGCTCTTCGCGGCTAACGGGCTCGATCCGATCCGCGAGCGGCGCGAGGAGGAGCGACGGGAGCTCGGCGCCTACCTCGATCTCGCCGGCTGTGAGGGAGACAGCCGCACCGGGGTCGAGCAGCTCGCGGCCGCCGACCCTCGCGTTCTCGTCGCGGAGGTCGGCTGGTACCTGCTCCTAGCGAGCCATGCCGATGGCGCCGCCCTCGAGAGCCGAGAACGCGTCACGTAGCTGCTCGCGCTCCTGCTCGAGCGCGGTGAACGAGAGCATCAGACGCCGGTCGCCCTCGGCCGTCAGTCGCAGGTGGGCGACTCGCGCGTCACGCTGGGACTGCTCGCGCTCGATGAGGCCCGCAGACTCGGCCCGCCGGACGAGCTCGGTCACGGTGCTCTGCGCGAGCTGCAGCCGCTCGGCCAGCTCGGTCACGGTGGACTGCTCTCTGCCGTCCCGCGAGCCCTTGATCATCATCAGCAGCGTGTACCGCTGGGGGGTGAGCCCGGAGCGGCGGGCGATCTTCTCGCTCCGGCGCAGGAAATGCCGCAGGGCCGACCTGAACTCGGCGACGGCGATCACGTCCTGGATCGACGGCTGGGGTTGATCGGTCATGGCGCGAGTCTATTCCGCTTTCGGCGGCCGGGAAAGGACATGCGCACCACGCGAGAAGACGCGGGTGAACACGTTGGGCATCACATCCTGCAGCCCCCCGAGCGGGCCGTAGAACCACGGGACGGTCGTCTCGCCGCGCCCGTCCTCGAGCGAACGGAGCACGTGCGCCGCGACGTCCTCAGGCCCGATCACGATCCGCTGGATCGGCCCCGGCAGCCAGGCCTGCGGGAATCCCTCCGTCTCGGCGAAGCCCGGCTTGACGGTGTGCACCTGGATCCGCTCGCCGCGCAGCTCGGCCGCGAGGGTGCGCGAGAACGCGAGCTGGGCGTGCTTCGAAGCGGCGTAGGGGCCGCTCGGCGGCCCGGCGACGACCCCCGAGACCGAGACGATGTTCACCACGTCCGACGGGGAGGCGGCTCGCAGGCCCGGGAGGAACGCGCGCAGGCACCAGACCGCGCCGAGGTAGTTGATCCGGATCAGGCGCTCGATCACGTCGGGGTCGCCGTCGAGGAAGCTGGCCCGCCCGGGAATCCCCGCGTTGTTGACGAGGACGCCGATCCGCGGGTGACGCTCGAGCACCCGGGCTGCGACGGTCTCGACCGCGCCGCGGTCGGAGACGTCGCACGGCTCCGCCTCGCCGCCGAGCTCGTCGGCGAGCTCCTGCAGGCGGTCGGCGCGACGTGCGAGCAGGACGCAGAGGTCGCCGCGGCCCGCGAGCAGTCGTGCGATCTCGGCGCCTATGCCCGAGGAGGCGCCGGTGACGACTGCGACCCGCCGGCCGCTTACTTCTTCCGGCAAGTGCGCACCCGCATGCGAGCGGTGACGCGGCGTCCCCGGTGGGTCACGGCGACTGCGGAGAGGACGTGACGGCCCTGGCCCAGCTTCCCGAGCGTCCCGCTCCAGAGGTGCACCGGCCCGCGCAAGGCCTTCGAGATCTTGCGGCCGTCGAGGAGGAAGCGCAGCCGCTTGACTCCGTCCGGCGCGCCGGCCGTCAGGAGCAGGTCGTCGCCCTTCCTCACGCACGCGCCGCCGGAGGGCAGCAGCCAGCTCTCGGTCGCCTTCTTCACGACGCGCAGCCTGGAGCCGATCGTGCGCGTGTTCGGCAGCAGGTTCTTGCCCATGGTGTCGATGTTCTTCGCTTCCTGGAAGTCCGAGGACACGAACAGCACCTCGCGTCGGCCGGTGCGCAAGAGCGGCGCGGCATTCGGCAGCGGGATGATGGCGATCCCCGAGATCGGGTCGTATTCGGCCGGCGCGACGAGAGCGTTGCCGTAACCGATCACGATGGAGTACGGGTCGACGCCGGACTGCCGGTCGAGCGTCTTCACCACGATCGTGGGCCGTCCCGCGGTAACCGTCTTGGTCAGCACCCGGAGCGACGGCGGCGTCACGTCGTTGACCCACGACTTGAGGATGTAGGGGCCGGCGAAAGTCTGGCCCGTGACCGGGTCGCGACCCGAGTCGACCGACACGTAGTAGCGCTGCACGCGCGGAAACTCGGTGCCGGCTGCCGAGATCGGCAGGCCGGAGTCGAAAGTGAGGCCGTTGACGTCGTCCGGCGTCCCGGCGTATCCCTGCACGCTGCTCTCGTCGCGTGCGCCGAGGAAGAAGGGATCGACGTAGCCGTCCTGCAGGAGCACCGAGACGCCGGCGTTGGCGGCCGGCTTCTTCACGTCGACGGCGTAGACCTGCTCCGCGCCGTCCTCGTTCATCGGCGGGACACCGGGGTTGACCCCGAAGGGCGCGACCGGCCACTTGTACGCGCTCACCCGGCTCGTCCCCTTGCTCGTGTCGCCGAGGGCGAGGCCGTGCAACGGCTTGACGGGGTCGCCGACGAGCGCGGGCCTGTCGACATAGAAGAGGTACGGGATCCGCCGCGTCTGCGCCCCTTTCTGGAGCTCGACGAAGCCGTAGTTCTCGCCCTGCACCGCGGTCGGCGTCACCACGGCGGCGATCGGGAAGTCGACCGTTCCGCTCGGAGCGACGGTGACGTTGCCGGGCGTTGCGACCGAAGCCCCGCTCGTGGCGGCCTGCGCGACGACGGTGACCGACCAGACGCCGGATCCTCCGCCCGCGTCCGAGACCTGCTCGAGCAGCGGCTTCTGCACCGGCGCCGAGCCGGGAGTGACGTTCTCGAACGACAGTGTCGCCGGCTGCGTGAACAGGAGCGGATCGGTCGCCCTCGGCAGCCAGACGAGGCCGCCGCCCTCCTCCGGCACGGGCGCCTCCTGCGTGCGGGCCGTGTCGTTCCATGCGGCGTTCGCGGTCGAGACGAGCGCCGACTTCACCTCGGCCGGCGTCCATGTCGGATGCAGCTCGAGCAGGAGCGCCGCCGCGCCTGCGACGTGGGGCGCGGCCATCGAGGTCCCGTCGAAGACCGCGAAGCGCGACTTGTCGGTGGTCGGAAGAGTCGAGGAGAGCACCTGCCCGCCGGGAGCCGACACGTCCGGCTTGAGGTCGTGCGTGAAGTCGGTCGGCCCCGAGGAGGAGAAGCTCGTGATGATCCCGCTGCGCCCGGTGTCGAGATCCTGCACCGCGCGCCCGATCGTCACCGGCGTCTGGCCGTTCGTCCCGTCCATGAACGAGCGGAGCCGGGCTGCGTCGAGGTTCGAGATCATCCCTGCCGGCAGCCCGAGCGGGAGCGGGATGAAGTTCGCCTCGCCCTCGCGGTTGTCGGCGAGGATCAGCCCGATCGCGCCGGCGGCCTTCGCCTGCAGAGCCTTCGTCTGCAGCGGGCAGAGGCCGCGCGTGGCGAGCGCGATCTTGCCGCTGAGCGAGTGGGCCGGCAGCGTGCCCTTCGGTGAGGAGATCTTCTTGGGGGGCCCGCAGAGGAGCGGGTTCACCGGCTTGCCGTCGGTGCCGGTGATCGTCCCGACGTCGACGACCGTCTGGGGCGTGGCGCCCCAGGCGGCGGGCTTCGAGGAGCCGAAGGCCCACTGGAACGGGATCCCCTGCAGGGCGGGAGGAGCGCTCGGCGAGGTCGCGTTCAGCGCCGGCGCGAAGACGTGCGTGTTCGAGGTGGCTGCGACGGTGATCGCGGCGGGAGCGGTGCCCGGCGAGCCGACCGAGCCGTCTCCGACGTCGTTGCGGTCGTTCCCCGCGGCGATTACAGGTACGACGCCGGCGTCGGTGACGCTCTTGACCGCGGCGATCAGCGCGTCGTTCACGGGCTCGACTTCCGGGCCGCCGCCGGAGAAGTTGATCACGTCCATCCCGTCTTTCACCGCCGCCTCGAACGCGTCGACGATCTCGGGCGTGTCGGCCGAGTCGCCTTCCGGCGTCGGGATCGTGAAGACGCGGTAGTTGCCGAGCCACGCGCGCGGCGCGACTCCGCGCAGGCCGGTGACCTGCGGGTGGTCGGCGCTGGCCGGGGCGGTCGTCCCCTCCTCGCCGGCCGCGATCCCCGCCACGTGCGTCCCGTGGAAGGAGTCGATCGGGTCGAGCGGGAGCTTGCCCGGCTTGCCCGAGCCGGGCCCGGGGAAGACGCGGGCGACGATGACCTTCGGCGACGTGTACTTCTTGTTGCCGAGCGGGAAGCCGGCCGGGTACGAGTACCCGCTCGGGTTGAAGAACGGATTCGTCTGGTCGATCCCGTCGTCGACGACGGCGATCTTCATCCCGTGGCCGTCGGCTCCGAGCGACTGCTCGACCTGTGGTGCCCCGATCACGCTCGGCGACGTGTCGTCGGCCATCGTGTAGCTGAGCACCGGATAGACGTGCGAGAACGTGTGCAGCCCCATCAGCTTCGGGAGGCTCGAGTCGGGCACGCTGACCGTCACCGCGTCGAGCAGGATCCGGAAGCGCTCCTCGACCCGCGCCTGCGGGATCGCGGTGCGAAGCTCCCGCACCGCGCGCGCCTGCGCGGTCGCGAGCTCGGCGAGGTAGGCGCGCGCCGTCGTGCTCCGGATCGCGAGCTTGCGCCGGCCGCCGAACGCGTAGAGGCCGCGGCCGTAGCGTCGCGCCAGCGGCGGCAGCGACAGCGCCGCGATCACCCGCACGCGCGGGTGGCCCGGCTGGAGGTGGATCGTGCCGGTCCGAACGCGCGGGCCATGCGGGCGGAGGTGCACGAGGTGTGCGAGCGGGAAGCCGGCCGCCGCCGCCGAGGCGGGAGCGGCAAAGGCCGCGCACAGCCCGAGCAGGAGAAGGGCGCGACGCACGAGCAACAGGCTAGCGGGCGATTAGGATCGCGCTCATGGCCGGACCATTCGAGGGAAAACGCGGGCTCGTCCTCGGCGTCGCCAACCGCCGCTCGATCGCGTGGGCCATCGCCCGCGAGCTCGCAGCGGGCGGCGCACAGCTCGCCTTCACGTACCAGGGCGAGCGGATCGAGTCGACGGTGCGGGAACTGGCCGCGTCGATCGAGTCGCCGCTCGTGACCGAGTGCGACGTGCGCTCGGACGAGGACGTCGCGCGTGTCTTCGGCGAGGTGGGGGAGGCGTTCGGCGGCGAGCTCGACCTCCTCGTCCATTCCGTGGCTTTCGCAGCCGCCGAAGACCTCGAGGGCCGCTTCACCGATACGCCGCGCGACCGCTTCTGGCTCGCGGTCGACGTGAGCGCGTACTCGCTGGTGGCGTGCGCCCGCGCCGCCGAGCCGCTGATGGAGAAGGCGGGGGGCGGCTCGATCGTGACGATGACGTACCTCGGCGGCGAGCGCGCGGTGCCGCACTACAACGTCATGGGCGTGGCGAAGGCGACGCTCGACGCCTGCGTCCGCTACCTCGCGTCGGATCTCGGAGAGAAGAACATCCGCGTGAACGCGATCTCGGCCGGACCGGTGCGAACGCTCGCCGCTCGCTCGATCGCCGGCTTCACGACGATGGAGGACATCGTCGAGGAGCGATCGCCGCTCCGCCGCCACATCACGGCCGAAGACGTGGGCTCGGCGGCCGCGTACCTGCTCGGCGACGGCGCCACCAATGTGACCGGCACGACGCTGTACGTCGACAGCGGCTATCACGCGATGGGCATGTAGAGATTCTCACGCTCGATCGTGTACCTATTTGCGTTTTGGGTCGATAGCGTTTGAAATGCCGGGGTGCCGTCCGCCCATCGGCATCTTGCGAGCCTGACGATCCCGCAGCGCCTGCTGCTCGCCTCCGCGTTCGCGTACGCAGGCGTGTTCGCCGGGATCCTCGCGTTCGGCCGGCCGGGGCTCGGTCTCGGCCAGGCGTTCTTCGTGCCGGTCATCCTCGTGGCCGCAGCGACCGACCCGCTCCTGGGGGCGCTCGCCGGCGCAGGCGCACTGCTTCTCTACGAGCTCGCGGTCCACGACAGGGAAGGGAACTTCACCTGGCTCGACTTCACGCACGCATCGGCGGTGAGCCGCCTCGTGACGTTCGTGGCCGTCGGCGCCTTGACGGGTTTCCTCGCCCGCCGCGGCCGGCGCATGCTCGCCCAGTCCCTCTACGTGCTCGAAGACCTCGTGGAGATCGCGCATGGCCGGCTCGAGGACGGCTCGCTGGACGAGACCGCCCCGGACGTGCCGACCGCCAGACGCTAGCCCGCTGACGCTGGCTCGACGCTCACGCTCCCGCGCTCGACGCCGACCGTCCAGCGCCGACCGAAGGCATGGACTCCGTCCAGCGAGAGCCCGTCGAGCCACTCCGGCACCTCCTGCGCTTCCGAGCGAAGCACGCGCGCGGCGCGATCGGGTACGAGGCCGAGCACGATCTGGAGGAGCAGGACCGGGGTGGCCGCCGCCCATGCCTGCGGCGTCGACGCGGTCGGGTACACGACGGGGAATCTGGTGTCGTCCCGCGCGAATCCCGCGAAGACCTCCGGCAGGCGATAGTCGAAGTGTCCCGCCGCCTCGACCATCGCACGCAGGATGCGGGCGGCGTCGCGACAGCGGCCACTACGGGCAAGGCCCCATGCCACGAGCGAGTTGTCGTGGGGCCAGACCGTCCCGTCGTGGTAGACGAGGGGGTTGTACGCACCCTCGCCGACCGCCATGGTGCGCACGCCCCAGCCGGACCAGAGGTCGTCGCCCATGAGCAGGCCGGCGACCGTTTCGCGGCGCTCCGCGGGGACGATGCCGCTCCAGAGGAGGTGCCCGAGGTTCGACGTGAGCGAGTCGATCGGCCGCTTGTCGCGGTCCAGCCCCAGGGCGTAGAAGCCGCGCTCGCCGAGCCAGAAGGCCTCGTCGAAGCGACTGCGCAGCGCGGCCGCTTCCTTCTCGAGTCGTTGGGCCGTGGCCTCGTCCCGCCAGACCTCGCGGGCGATCTCGGCCATACGCAGCTTCGCGTCATACACGTATCCCTGCACCTCTACTGGTGCGATCGGCGCCGCGGCGAGCGAACCGTTGCGGAAAGCCATCGAGTCCCAAGAGTCCTTCCACGTCTGGTTCCCGATGCCGTCCGCGGCCCGGCGCTCGTACTCGACGAAGCCGTCGCCGTCGCGGTCGCCCGGGCCGTCGATCCAGGCCAGGGCGCGGCGTGCCGGCTCTTCGAGCTCGAGGGCAAGCGCGGGGTCGTCGGTCCAGCGCCACAGCTCCGAGAGCAGGACGAGGAAGAGCGGCGTCGCGTCGACGGTGCCGTAGTAACGGTCGGTCCAGGAGAGCGCCGCCTTACCGCGCCGCAGCTCGTGGATGATCTTGCCGGGCTCGGCGTCACGCTCGGCGTCGTCGGACGTCGCCTGCGTGGCGGCCAGCACCCGCAGCGTCCCGGCGGCGAGGTCGGGGCCGAGGAGCAGCGTCTGGAGCGACGAGACGATCGTGTCACGACCGAAGACCGTCATGAACCACGGCGTCCCCGCTGCGAGCAGCTCGCCGTCGGCGACCTCGGGCACGCGCATCCGCAACGACGCGAGGTCCGCGAGTGACCGGCTCCACGTGTGCACGAGATCGTCCCAGCCGACGCTCAGCTCCGGCGCGTGGCTCTGCCAGTCCCGCAGTGACCGTTCCGCGCGGCAGCGCTCCTCGTCGAGCTCGCGCGCGAACGAGGCGGCCGTGAGCGGCGTCACGCCGTCGAGCTGCGGCTGCACGCCGACGACGAGGCGCCAGTGGGCGCCCGGCTCGAGGGAGAGCGCGAAGCGGGCGACGCCGTCCGACTCGTCGAACGGCTCCGAGAGGTGGACGACCGTGCGGCCGTGGAAGGACCCGTCCGAGAAGACGAGGGTTCCGTTCGTGCCCCGCTCCGCCGGTCGGGACTGCGGCAGCGTCACGTCCGCCGGCTCCCCGAAGCCGGGCTCGAGCTGCTTGACGACGAAGATGTCGGCGAAGTCGGCGGCGAGCTCCAGCCCGAGCTCGACGTCGACTCGGCGCCGGCCGTTGTTCTCGACCAGGATCCGCTCCTCCATGCAGTCGCCGACGAAGCGCTCCCGCTTCACGACGAGCTCGTTCGGCCGGAGGCCGCCGGCGAGCGGGTTGCGAAGCACGAAGGAGGCGAGGTGCGGCAGGTGGTGGTCGTGCGAGAGGGGATCGAGACGCTCGCCGCCGAGGGTCAGCAGCGACCGCGAGAGGAAGCGCGTGTCGGAGGCGAAGAAGCCGGATGCTGCGGCGAGGCCGTCGACGTCGCCGCGCTCGTCGCAGACGCAGAAGGTAGACCCGTCGAGAACCGTGAGCGACAAGGCCTAGGCGGCTGGTCCGACGACGCGGGTGCTCTCCTCGTCGAAGAGCGTCACCTTGTCGATTGGCACGAAGAACGTCTTGCGGTCGCCGGGATGCAACCGCGGCTCGACCGGCAGCTTGACCACGAGGTTGTGGTCGGCGAGCCGGACGTACGCAAGCTGCTCGTCGCCGAGGTACTCGACCACGTCGACGGCGGCCTCGTAGCTGGCCAATCCAGGGCGACCGTTCTCGAGCTGTACGTGCTCCGGCCGAAAGCCGGCGAGCTGTCCCGCGCTGCCGACGCCGAGCACGGACGAGGGGAGCATGTTCATTGCAGGCGACCCGATGAAACGCGCGACGAACGTGTTGGCCGGGTGCTCGTACAAATCTTCGGGGGAGCCGATCTGCTGTAGCTCGCCCTTGCTCATGACGGCGATACGGTCGCCCATCGTCATCGCCTCGACCTGGTCGTGCGTGACGTAGATCGTCGTCGTGCGCAGGCGCTTCTGCAGCTTGAGGATCTCGGTCCGCGTCTGCACGCGCAGCGCGGCGTCGAGGTTGGAAAGCGGCTCGTCCATCAGGAACGCCTTCGGCTCGCGCACGATGGCCCGGCCGAGCGCGACGCGCTGGCGCTGACCGCCCGAGAGCTGCTTCGGCTTGCGCTTGAGGAGGTCACCGAGCTCCAGCACTTCGGCGGCCTCGCGCACCCGGCGGTCGATCTCGTCCTTCGGCACGTTGTAGTTGCGGAGGCCGAAGGCAAGGTTGTTGTAGACCGTCATGTGCGGATAGAGCGCGTACGACTGGAAGACCATCGCGACGTCGCGCTTGCCCGGGGCGACGTTGTTCACCACGCGGTCGCCGATCATCAGGCGGCCGCTCGTGATCTCCTCCAGCCCGGCGAGCATGCGCAGCGCTGTCGTCTTCCCGCAACCGGATGGGCCGACGAGCACGAGGAACTCACCGTCAGCGACCTCGATGCTCAGGTCGTCGACGGCGGTGGTCTCGTCGAAGCGCTTCGTGATGTGCTCGAACGTGATCGGTGCCATCAGGCCTCCCTGGCCTCCGGGGGAAAGACGAAGTGCGCGACGGCCACGAACGAATACGCGACGGTGATTGTGAGGAAGGGCATCACTGCGGCGGCGACTCCGGCGAGGTTGACGAGCAGGAGCGCGAGGCCGAGCAGGAGGGTCGGGCCCGGCCTCTGCGCTCCAACCGACGCCGCGTGCCGGGCAATCAGCCGCAGCGACTCGTCGGGTCTTGCAACGGCGATCGTCGTCAGCACGACCGCGTAGATGCCGAACAGGACGACGAGGTAGAGGGTGAGGAAGGCGAACGGCCAGCCGAGGCTCGATTGCGCGTAGAAGTGGACAGCGATCGCGGCCAGCACGACGAGGGCGACTCCGGCGGCGCCGAGCGCGAGCCCCCGCCGCCAGTGCAGGCGCAGTCCCTCCCAGGCGTCGGCGAGCTCCAGGTTCCCCGTGCGAACGAGCGTCACCGAGCAGTGGGCCAACGCGGCCACGACCGGGCCTGCGAGCACGGCCAGCACGAGCAGTGCGTGCACCGCGATGGCAGCGAAGACGGAGAAGACGAGCACCGCCCCGAGCGCGGCGTTCACCGGCACGAGCCGCCACGAGTTCCGAAAGAGGTCGCCGAAGGCGAGCCCGAGGGCGGTGCGCGCCGTCATCCCTTCACTCCAGCGGTGACGGCGCCCGACACGAAGAAACGCTGCAGCGCAAGGAAGACGACGAGGATCGGCACGATGGCGATGATGCTGCCGGCGGCGATCTCCGGCCATAGGTTCGAGTACGTGAACCGCAGATTCGCCAGGCCCAGCTGGATGGTGTAGAGGTGCGTCTGGCCCTGGAAGAGGACAACCGGCCAGAAGAAGTCGTTCCACGTGCCCTGGAACTGGAGGATCGTCAGCGCTCCGATCGCCGGCAGTGCGAGCGGCAGCATGACGCGCCAGAAGATCTTGAAGTGGCCCGCTCCGTCGAGCTTCGCCGCCTCCTCGAAGTCCTTCGGAATCGTGAGGAAGTACTGCCGCATGAAGAAGAGGTTCGTTGCGGTGACGAGGTTGATCAGGATGTAGCCGTAGAAGTTCCCGATCAGGTGCCACTTCGTCAGCATCACGTAGATCGGGATCAGGCGGAGCTGATCGGGGACCATGATCGTCCCGAGGACGAGCAGGAACAGTAGGTCGCGTCCGGGGAACCTGAGCCTCGCGAACGCATACCCGCCCAGGCCGCCCAGGAAGATGTTGCACGCGACGATCACCCCGCAGAGGAAGAAGCTGTTCCTGAAATACAGCTTGAAGTCGTACTGGGTCCACATCTGGTGCCACGCTTCGGTCGTCCAGGGGTGCGGGATGAGCGTGACGTTGACGCTGTCGGGGATCGTCTTGAACGACGTGCTGATCGTGTAGACGAAGGGGATGAAGAAGACCAGAGCGACGACCGTGACCAGGCCGTAGAGCAGTACTTTGCGGGCGATCTCCGACCGTGCCTTGCCCGGGATCTTCGCTTCGGCCGCGGCGACGGTCTGCAACATCACGCCGCCTCCTGGCGCCCGATCGTGAACCACTGGGCGATCGTCAGGACGAGGATCACCCCGAGGAAGACGACGCCCGCGGCGGCGGCCACGCCGAAGTCGTAGTTGTGGAACGCCTGCAGATAGATGTACAGAATTGGCGTGGTCGTTGCGTAGTTCGGGCCGCCGGTGCCGTTGGAGACGAGGTACGACTGGTCGAACAGCTTGAGCGCGCCGATGCCGAACACGACGAGGCAGAAGAAGTGCGCCGGCCTGAGTAGCGGGAAGGTGATCTTCGAGAACGTCCGCCAGGCGCCGGCGCGGTCGAGTGCCGCCGCCTCGTACACGTCTTCCGGGATCGACTGCAGCGCGGCGAGGTAGAAGATCATCACCGTCCCCGACGTCGTCCAGGCGTTGAGGCCGACGATCGACCAGCCCACGGTGCTCGCGCTCCCGAACCAGTCCGTGCTGAAGCCGAAGAACGTGTTGAAGGGCCCGCGGGGGGCGAACACGTAGAGGATGATCACCGTGATCGCGACCGAGGACGCGATCGAGGGGAAGTAGAGCCCCGAACGGAAGAAGTTGCGGCCGCGGAGCTTCTGGTTGACGAGCAGTGCGAGCGACAGTCCGAGCGCCATCTCGAGCGGGACGACCGCGAAGGTGTACTCCGCGATGTTCTTGAGGGCGATGTGGAAGACCGGGTCGTGGAGGACCTTCGAGTAGTTGTAGGTTCCCGACGCCCCCGGCATCTTCCCGAGGATCCCCCAGTGGAAGAAGCTGATGTAGACGGCGTAGACGAACGGGTAGATGAAGAAGAGCCCGAACACCACGATCGGCGCCAGCGCGAAGCCGTAACCCCAGCCCGCCTCGCTGAGGCGCGCGCCGAACATCGACGAGCGAAGGCGGTTCGGTGCGGCTTCTGTCGCGCGCGCGGTCGCCATCACACGGAGTGTCCACCTGCGCGGCCGGCGCCGCGCAGGTGGACGGTTACGGAGTGTCGGGTCAGTGGCCCTTGAGGGCCGCGGCCACGTCGGAGAGCATCGACTGGACCGACTTGCTGCCGGAGATCACCGCGTTGAGGTCGTTACCCATCACGGTGTAGGCGTTGGCGAAGTACGGATTGCCGAAGCCCCAGCCGTGCGCGAAGGGCGCCGCGGCGAGGAACGGTCCGCGACCGCCGATCGACTTCACGTCCTTGCGCGGCGAGAGCGCGAGACCCTTCGACATCCAGAGCTTCTCACCCTGCTTGCCGACCATCCAGCTGAGCAGCGTCCAGGCCGCCTGCTTGTTCTGCGAGGCCTTCGCCATCGACCACGAGACGGTGAAGGCGAGGTTCCCCTGCTTCTTGTTCTTGACCATCGGACGGATCCCGTAGTGCACGTTCGGGTACGTCGACTTCATGTACGGGAGCAGCCAGTTGCCCTCGAAGATGATCGCGGCGTGGCCCTGGCCGAGCTCCTGGCCGCACCAGCTGCCCGACGGCGGCGTGTAGGCGAGGCCCGACTTGAGCAGGCCGACGTAGTAGTACACCGCCGCTGCGTTTGCCTTGGACGTGACGTTGCTCGTGATCGAGCCGCCGTTCTGGTACATGAAGGCGCCCATCCGCGCCCAGTCGGGCGAGAGGCAGATCGGGTGCTTCGAGACGCCCTTCGAGACCATCGTCTTCGCGTCGGAGCGGAGCTGCGCCCACGTCCTCGGCGCCGACTTGATGCCGGCCCTGCCGAAGAGGTTGTTGTTCACCTCGGTCGCGAGCGGCGACCAGTCCTTCGGGAAGCCGTAGATCGTCTTGCCCCGCATGAAGGCGCCGAGCAGCTTCGGATAGAACGCCTTCGTGTTGTAGTGGCTCTTCGCCACGAGGCTGTTCAGCGGCTGGATGACGCCCTGCTTCTCCCACGAGCCGATGACGCTCGAGTCGACGTAGAACACGTCGGGCGGGTTGTGGGCTGCGAACCGCGCGGTCATCGCGTCCCCGTAATTCCCGTTGATGACGGTCCATGTGGCGTGGACCGACGAATGGGTCGAGTTGAACTTGTTCACCATCTGCTGGACGAGTGCGTCCTCGTCCGGGCCTGACGACCAGCCGGAGATCGTCACGTTCGTGGCCTTCTGTGTCTTCATGCCTGCCTGCGCTGTCGCAGCCAGTAGGACCACCACGGCCAGCGCGCCGATGACCAGCACTAGGCGTTTGGTCATGAGCTATAACCCTCCCTCGTTGGAACCGGTTTCAACATTGAGCAGCCCAGTCCCCGATACCCATTTGAGCTGGTTTTATGCCTCTTGACTTCGAGAAAGCGGAGCATGAGGCTTTACGAGTTATGGAACCGCTACCAGGATCGTCAACCAGCTCCGAAGAGGGCCCGGCTCGGATAGCGGACGTCGCTGCGCGCGCGGGGGTGGGCGTCGCAACGGTCTCGCGTGTCCTGAACGGCCGGGCCGGCGTCCGGCCGAGTACGCAGCAGCGGGTGGTCGAGGCGATCGAGGCGCTCAACTATCGCCCGAGCTCGCTCGCGCGTGGCCTCTCCCTCCAGCGGACGATGGTGGTGGCGGCGCTGTTGCCCTGGTTCACCAACCCCTCCGCGGTGCAGCGGGTCAGAGGCATCGTCGACGGTCTGAGCGGGTCGCAATACGACCTGATGGTCTTCGACATCGAGGCCGAGGAACGGCAGCGCCGAGCGTTCGAGCTCTTCGACCGCGGCGACCGCGCGGACGGCCTCCTCGTCGTCTCGACCCTGCCGCCCGAGCCCGAGGTCGCCCGCCTGCGCGCGGCAGGCATCCCGTGCGTCCTGATTGACGCGGTGCATCCGCAGTTCCCGAGCATCGCCGTCGACGACGTCGCAGGCGGGGAGATCGCGACGCGCCACCTCGTGGAGCTCGGCCACCGCCGCGTCGCCCTCATCGGCGATCCGCCGCCCGAGTTCCGCTTCGACTGGAGCCGTGACCGGACGCGCGGCTACGAGCGCGCGCTCGCCGCGGCGGGGATCGAGCCGCGCAGGGAGTACGTGCGCGAGGGGACGCGCGTGCTGCACGTCGCCCGGGCGGTCGCCGCCCAGCTTCTCTCCCTGCCGGAGCGGCCGACAGCCATCTTCGCCGCCTCGGACACGCAGGCGCTCGGCGTGCTCGACGCGGCTCGGGCGCTCGGGATCTCGGTCCCCGGCGAGCTCTCCGTGGTCGGCTTCGACGACATCGACGTCGCCGGCTACGTCGGGCTGACGACCGTGCGCCAGCCGCTCCTCGAGAGCGGACGCCGCGGAGCGAGGCTCCTCCTCGAAGCGCTCGACGGGCTCTCGGTGGAGCCGCTGCTGGAGCTGCTGCCGCTCGAGCTCGTGGCGCGCAGCACCACAGGGCCGGCGCCGCCTAGCCCCCGCTGATCGCGGCAATCACGTCGAGGCGGGAGCGCTCCGCCACCGGCGAGTCGAGCCCGGCGCGCTCGCCGTCGACGTAGACGTGGATGTGGCTGCGCAGCGCCGGGCCTTCCGCCACCAGACGGTCGCGGAGGCCCGGCCACCGAGCCTCGAGCCGGTCGATCACCTCGAGCACGGTCGAGCCGTCCACCTCGGGCTTGCGCGTGAGCCCGGGGAAGAGCGGCGTCAGCGTTCCCGGTAGGCGAACGTCCGGCACGTCAGTCGAGGATCGCGACGTCGACCGAGGAGATCGAGGGCAGGTAGCCCGCGATCTCGCTCCACGTCTCGCCTTCGTCGGGGCTCGCGAACACCTGGCCGGTGCTCGTGCCGAAGTAGACGCCGGGGACGTCGTCCGTGTCGATCGTCATCCCTTGCCGCAGTACGCCGAGGTGCGCGTTCTGCTGCGGCAACCCCGTGCGCATCGCCTGCCAGCTCGAGCCGGCGTCGCGGGTGCGCCAGACCGTGGCCTTGCCGTCGTGCATCGTCCGCCCGTGGCCCCCGTCGACCGGGATGACGTAGAACGTCTCGGGGTCGTGTGGGTGCACGGCCGCGGCGAAGCCGAAGTCGCCCGGCAGCCCTTCCGTGATCTCGGTCCACGAATTGCCGGCGTCGTCGGAGCGGTGCATGCCGACGTGGTTCTGCTGGTACATGCGCTCGGGGTTCGAGGAGCGGACGAGCTTGTGCACGCAGAAGCCGACGTCCTCCCAGTCCGCCGGCCAGTCGCGCCGGAGGCCGTTGTTGCGCGGAGCCCACGACGAGCCGCCGTCCTCCGTCTGGAAGGCGCCGATGCCCTGCACGATCGCGAAGAAGTTGTCGGAGTCGGCCGGGTCGGTGACGAACCCGGAGATCCCGAGATGGCCGGGCGGCTGGTTGGCAGGGTCGTCCCAGACCTCGCTGCCGTGCTGGCCCGACAGGGTGGACAGGAGCGACCACGTCTTGCCGTCGTCGCGGCTTTCGAAGATGCCCGGCGCCTCGGCGCCCACGAGCAGCCGGTCGCCTGCGCGCGCGAGCGTGGAGATCTTCGACATCTTGCGGCCGTCCTCGTCGCCGTAGCTGAGCCCCTCGCTCGACTGCTCCCACGTCTCGCCCAGGTCGCTGCTGCGCCAGACGGTCGAGCCGTGCCACTCGCTCGCGGCGGCCGCGTAGATCGAGCCGGTGGTGGGGTCGTAGATGGCGTGATAGATCGGCCACGCTTCGCAGTAGGGGCCGCGGAGCGACCAGGCGCGGCGGTCGTCGCTCTCGAGCAGGAAGGCGCCCTTGCGGGTGGCGACGGTCAACAGGGTCTTCGGCATCGTGCCTCCTCGGCGTTCGTGGGACTGGCGAGAGTGTCGCATCGAGCGATCTCTTGGGCAAAAGACCCTGCGGCCGCCGGAAACTCATCGCTCCCGGCGGCCGCGTGTCTCCGCTTCGGGCTCAGCCGGCGAGCGGCTTGCCCGTCTCGAGCAGGGTCTTCAGCCCGCTGAGGATGTACATCCAGCCGCCGGCGACGCTCTCCGCCGTCTTCGGCGCGCTCTCGAGCTGGTCGTGGACGACCGTCAGCTTCGTGATGCCGCCGTCCTGTGGCTCGATCTCCCAGGTCACGCGGCTCGGCTCTTCAGCGGCCATGTCGGGGTCGTAGGCCGCGGAGAAGCGGTGAACGAGCCGCCGGGGCGGGTCGTCCTCGAGCACCTCCTCGTCCCACTCCATATCTCCGATGTTCGAGAAGCGGCGGCCGCCTCGAAGCTCGATGCGGGCGCCGTAGAAGTACTGCTCGGTGAAGTCCGGCTTCGTGATCGCGTCCCAGATCTGCTCCGGGGTGGCGCGGATGAAGAGGGAGTACACCTGGGTCGTCTGTGCCGTCATCGTGCTCATGCCGTGTCCTCCAGTTCGTGCTTGAGATCCGCGAGCGCCGCGACGCGGTGCTCCGTGTACTTGTCGATCCACCGGTCGTGGATCAGCCGGATCGGAACCGGGTTCAGGTAGTGCAGCTTCTCCCGGCCCTCTCGGCGGGTGACGACGAGCCCGGCTTCCTCGAGCACGCGGAGGTGCTTCATCACGCCGAAGCGGGTCATCTCCAGCTCCGACTCGAGCTCCGTGAGCGTGCGGCCGTCGCGCTCGAAGAGCCGGTCGAGCAGGTGGCGCCGCGTCGAGTCGGCGAGAGCCTTGAAGACGCGGTCGTCGTCGTCCATGCTGCGAGCTTACGTGACTAAAAGGTCACATGTCAAGACAGATCACGGGCTGCTGCAACGAGCTCGTCGACGTCCGGGAGCTCGTCGAGCGCGTACGCCCACGCCCCGCGGATCACGCCCTCACCGTCGATGAGGAAGGCGCTGCGGCGGGAGACGTCGCGCATCCCGTTGTGCTCGAAGGCGACGCCGAAGCCGTGCGTGGCCTCGGCGTTCCAGTCGGAGAGGAGCGGAAAGTCGAGGTCGAGCGCCTGCATCCAGGCGACGTGCGTGTACGCCGAGTCGCGCGAGATCGCGAACGGCTGCACGCCCGCCTCCTGCAGCTCCGCTCTCCTGTCACGCAGGAGCTCGAGCTCGCTCGTTCAGGTCGAGGACCAGTCGAAGAGGTAGAAGAGGAGCAGGAGCGGGCGCTCGTGGAGGAGGTCGCCGATGCTTGCGCGCTCGCGCGGCGTCGTCCACACGACCGCCTCGAGCGGCGCCTTCTCTCCAGCCTCGAGCATGACTCGATGCTACGCGGCCGCAGCGGGCTCCGGGTCAGGCTTCGCCGCGACCTCCGTCGCCTCCGCGATCTGCCGCACCACCTCGACGATGTCGCGGCTCTCTTTGAAGACGTGGAGCTGCCGGTCGGCGCCGTTGCCGCGGCGAAGGATCTCCTCGATGCCCTTCAGCTCCTCCTCGGAGCCGAGGTCGCGGGCGTGCGGGCGGAGCGCCTCGAGTGTCCGGCGCACGAGCGCCGCCACCGGCACCCGGTTGCGCCGTCCGGTGTGCAGGTCCATCACCGGCGCCGACAGCCCGTACCGGGCGGCGAGCCATTTGTTCTCCGTCGTGAGGATGCGGTGGAAAGTCGGGATCTCCTCGCCTCGCTCGAAGAGCTCCGCGTAGTGCTTGACGAGCGCCTGGCAATAGGCGGTGATCGCGATCACGTCCTCGAGCCGTGTCACCGCGTCGCAGATCCGGATCTCGACGGTGCCGAGGCGCGGGTGGAGGCGGATGTCCCACCAGATGTGCGTGTAGTCCTGGATGCTGCCCGTCTTCTCGAGCTGGTTCACGACCTGCGCGTAGTCGGCGTAGTCGCGGAAGCGCGGCGGTGGGCCCGGAGCGGGGGAACGCGGCGAAGATCATGTGGCGGGAGGAGCGGAGCCCCGTCGGCTCGCCTCGCCAGAACGGCGAGCTCGCCGAGAGGGCGACGAGCTCGTGCAGGTGCGCGATCAGTCCGTTCACGACCTGGATCGCCTTCTCGGGATCGTCGACCGCGACGTGGACGTGCAGCCCGAAGATCAGCTCCCGCCGCGCGATGTACTGCATCTGGTCGACCATCGCCTGGTAGCGATCCTTGGCGGTGATCCGCTGTTGCTCGAAGAGCGAGAACGGATGCGTGCCGGCCGAGCCGACGCGCAGCCCCTTCTCGCGCGCGATGTCGGTGACGTAGCGGCGGATGCGGAGGAGCTGCTGCTGCACGCCCTCCGGCGTGTGACAGACCGGCGTCGCCACTTCGAGCACCGACTGCATGAGCTCGGCGTTGAACTGTGGCTCGAGCTCGTGCCCCGCGACCGCGGCGAGCACCGTGTCGATGTGCTGCACGAGGTCGAACGTCTCGCCGTCGAGGAGCATGTACTCCTCCTCG
Organism: uncultured Actinomycetes bacterium; assembly: GCA_963825805.1. Lineage (GTDB taxonomy): Bacteria > Actinomycetota > Thermoleophilia > Gaiellales > Gaiellaceae > Palsa-739. Next base: position 25,174 of record CAWGVE010000023.1, read on the forward strand.
ACTCCGAGCGTGTACGCGTCGCTCGCGCCGAACGCGTGGTCGAGGACGCTGCCTCCCGGCGGGAAGCTCGAGCCCTTGCCGGTGATCGAGGGAGGGATCAGCTCGTCGCTCATGCGAGGACTCTATCCCCGGTGTTTGCAGGAAGAAAGCGCCGCCCGAGCAGGACGAGCGGGATCCCGAGCACGAGGGACGACGCGATCTTCCCCACGAGCTGGCCCTCGAAGAAATGCAGGCCGGCGGTGCCGAAGGCGAGCACGAGGAAGACGACGCTGTCGATGGGCGCGCTGACGCCGGCCGAGAGGGCGACCCGCGCCCCGTCGTGGATGCGGCCGCGCAGGGGCGCGCCGACGAGGTTGTCGACGGTCTCCGAGACGATGAAGGCCGCGAGGCTGGCGGCGACGATCCGCCACGTCGAGCCGACGGCCTGGTCGAACGACTGCCCCGGGCGGCCGGGGTGCGAGTGGACGAGGAGCGCGATGTAGCCGGCGAAGAAGGCCGAGCCGAGGAAACCGAGCCCGATCAGGATCTGCGCGTTGACCGCCCCGTCGCGGCGGGTCTCGCCCGAGTAGTGCGCGAGCTGGACGAGCGCCAGCGCGACCCCGATCGCGTACACGCCGCCTGGGGCGGCGAGGTGCGTGAACGGCAGCCGGATGATCTTGTTCGCGCCGACCTGCGCCGAGAGAACGACGGCGACGTATAGCCCCGCCAGGGTCGCGAGCCTCATGGCGCGGCGAGCGTACACGGCACTATCCGTGGATGGACGCGCTGCTTGCGATCGACGGCTGGGGCGCGGGCGTCGCCGCGGCCGGCGTCACCCGGGCGGAGGCCGGAGTCGCGACGCACGGCCGGGTCGACGCCGTGCTGCCGTGGGCGTCCGTGACGAAGATCCTCGTGGGCGTCGCCTTCCTCGTCGCCCTCGAGGAGGGAACGGTCGACCTCGACGAGCCCGCAGGACCGCCCGGAGCGACCCTGCGGCACCTCCTCTCCCACGCCTCGGGCCTGCCCGTCGACGGCGACCAGCCGCTGACGGAGCCGGGCCGGCGCCGCATCTATTCGAACTCGGGCATCGAGCTCGCCGCCCGGCTCCTCGAGCAGCGGGCCGAGATGCCGTTCGCCGACTACTTCTCGCAGGCCGTCGTGGAGCCGCTCGGCCTGACCGGCCGGCTCGCCGGCTCGCCGGCGCACGGCTACCGGGGGCCGCTCGGGGACCTCATGGCACTCGGCCGCGAGCTGCTCGGCCCGACGCTCGTCGCGGCCGAGACGCTCGCGGAGGCCACGACCGTCCAGTTCCCGGGCCTCACCGGCGTGCTGCCGGGGCTCGGCCGGATGGAGCCGAACGACTGGGGGCTCACCTTCGAGCTGCGCGACGCGAAGTCGCCGCACTGGACCGGCCGCCGCAACTCCGAGCGGACGTTCGGCCACTTCGGCGCCAGCGGCACCTTCCTCTGGGTCGACCCCGACGCGGGCCTCGCGTGCGGCGTCCTCACCGACCGCCCGTTCGGCGACTGGGCGAAGGAGGCGTGGCCGCCGTTCAGCGACGCGGTGCTAGACGCCTCGTCCCTCCCCCAAAACGCTTAGGTCCGGCGGCTTGCGAAGTTGAGCCGAACGGCCCATAGGCAAGGTCCGAATTCGCGTCGATCATGCGGTCAGATGAGCGAGCGCGGCCTCCACTGCATCGAGGACGACATCTCCGAGACCTGGCTCGAGGACTGGGTCGGTGCCGGCATCGGAGAGCTCGAGGCGTATCTCGCCAAGCACGCGGACTTTCTGCGGTTCGTCGAGGGCCACGAGACGGCCCAGCCTGCGGAGTAGCTCCCCCTTCCCTGACGGCGCGGAGAGTGCGGCCGGCGGCCGCGCTCTCCGCTAGCTCTCGAAGCCGAGCTGCTTCTCGAGCATGCCCTTGGGCATGGCGCCCACGGCCGTGGCCTTCGGCGCGCCCCCCTCGAAGAGCATCATGTTCGGGATCGACTGGATCCCGTAGCGCATCGCCACATCCTGGTTCTCGTCGATATTCACCTTGACGAGCTTGAGGTTCTGCTCGTCGGCGATCCGCTCGAGGACGGGTGCGACGGCGTGGCAGGGGCCGCACCACTCGGCCCAGAAGTCGACGAGCACGGGCTCAGTGGCCTGCAGGACCTCGGTTTCGAAGGTGGCGTCGGTGACGTCGGTTGCCATCGTTTCCTTTCGTTTGGGCGAGAACGGGATGACCTTACCCAGGCTCCCGACAGTGAGAACGTGTCGGCCTAGACTTGCCTTCCCGATGGCGGAGCCAATCTTCCAGCCTCTACCGGACAAACCGGATCATCCTGCTCTGGAGCGGGAGATGCTCGTGCGCTGGGAGACGGAAGCCACGTTCGACAAGCTCCGCGAGCAGAACCGCGACGGCCCGACCTTCTCCTTCATGGACGGGCCGATCACGGCGAACGGGCCCGCCGGCGTCCATCACGGCCTGGGCCGGACGCTGAAGGACGTCTTTCAGCGCTACAAGGCCTCCCACGGCCACGAGCTCCGCTACCAGAACGGCTTCGACTCGCAAGGCCTCCACGTCGAAGTCCAGGTCGAGAAGGCGCTCGGCTTCAACTCGAAGCGCGAGATCGAGGAGTACGGCCTCGCCCGGTTCGCGCGCGACTGCCGCGACTTCGTCGCGAAGTTCGCCGGCATCCAGACGGCGCAGTCGAAGCGGCTCGGGATGTGGATGGACTGGGGCAACGACTACTTCACGTTCAGCGACACGAACATCGCGTACATCTGGCGCTTCCTCAAGACCGTCCAGGAGAAGGGTTGGCTGTACAAGGGCCACAACGCAACGCAGTGGTGCCCGCGCTGCGGCACCTCGCTCTCGAAACACGAGCAGGCGGGCGACGAGAACTACGCAGAGATCGAGCATCCGTCGCTCTTCGTCCGCTTCCCGCTTCGCGGGCGCGAGGGCCAGTCGCTGGTCGTCTGGACGACGACGCCGTGGACGCTCCCGGCGAACGTCGCGGCCGCGGTCAAGCCCGACGCGGAGTACGGGCGCAACGACGTCGGTGAGTGGGTCGCCGTCGCGCGGTATCCCGACGAGCACTTCGAGGAGCGCGTGCGCGGCGAAGAGCTCGTCGGTCTCGAGTACGAGGGGCCCTTCGACCAGTTCGCCGCCCAGGACGGTGTCGTCCACCGGGTGATCCCCTGGGACGAGGTCTCGCTCGACGAGGGCACGGGCATCGTCCACATCGCGCCCGGGGCCGGGGCGGAGGACTTCGAGCTCTCGCGAGTCCACGACCTGCCGGTACTTACGCCGATCGACGAGTCCGGGCGGATGCTGCCCGGCTACGGCGAGCTGGAGGGCAAGACGACGGAGGAAGTGGTCGATCCTGTGATCGAGTCGCTGCGCGAGCGCCATCTGCTCGTCGAGGCGACCTCGATCCCCCACCGCTACCCGGTCTGCTGGCGCTGCCGGACGCCCCTCGTCTTCCGCGTCGTCGACGACTGGTTCATTTCCGCCGACGAGATCCGGCAGCCGATGCTCGACGGCAACGCGACCGTGGAGTGGACGCCGCCCCAGTACAAGAAGCGGATGGACGACTGGCTGCGCAACATGGGCGACTGGAACATCTCCCGCCGCCGCTTCTTCGGGCTGCCGCTGCCGTTCTACGAGTGCGAGTGCGGGAAGCTGAACGTGATCGGCTCTCGCGCCGAGCTCGAGGAGCGCGCCGTCTCGGGGCTCGAGCAGCTCGAGGAGCTGCACCGGCCGTGGATCGACGCCGTCCGCATCCGCTGCGAGGACTGCGGCGCCGAGGTCGAGCGGGTCCCCGAGGTCGGCGACGCCTGGCTCGACGCCGGCATCGTCCACTTCTCCACGCTCGGCTGGAGGAACCCGGAGTGGATCCCGGGCGGCTACGCGACCGGCGCGTCCGCGGGCCTCTCCGGCGCCGACCTTCCCGACCACGCGTACTGGGAGAAGTGGTTTCCAGCCGACTGGGTCTCGGAGGGGCGCGCGCAGATCAGGCTCTGGTTCTACTCCCAGTGCTTCATGGCGATCGCGCTCGACGGCCGCGAGCCGTACGGGCGCGTGCTCACGTACGAGAACGTCGTCGACGAGACCGGCCGCGAGATGCACAAGTCGTGGGGGAACGCGATCGACCTGAACGACGCGCTCGAGCGGATGGGCGCCGACGTGATGCGCTGGGTCTACTGCTCGCAGAACCCCGCCCAGGAGCTGCGCTTCGGCTACGGGATCGCCGAGGAGGTCAAGCGGCGCTTCCTCACCTTCTGGAACTCGGTCCGCTTCTTCGTCGACTACGCGAACATCGCGGGTTTCCGGCCGGCGTGGTCGGAGCTCGAGCCTGGAGGTCTGTCGGAGCCCCTCGATCGCTGGCTCGTCGAGCGGACGAACGCCTTCGTCCTCGCGGCGCAGGCGCGCCTACGAGGCGTACGACACGGTCGAGGCGACGCGGGACTTCGAGGCGTATCTCGACGATCTCTCGAACTGGTACATCCGCCGCTCGCGTCGCCGCTTCTGGGGCGACGACGAGGCCGCGCTGCGGACGCTCTGGTACGCGCTCGTGCAGACGCTGCGCGTGCTCGCGCCGATCCAGCCGTTCGTCACCGACCAGCTGTGGCGGACGCTCGTCCTCGACGGGCCCGAGTCGGTGCACCTCGCCGGCTGGCCGGAGGTCGCCGAGCCGGATCGCGGCCTGCTCGCCGAGATCGCCGAGGTGCGTCGCGTCGTCGAGCTCGGCCGGCAGGCACGCTCGACCTCCGGGATCAAGCTGCGGCAGCCGCTCCGCCGGCTCGTCGTCGAGGGGGCGAGCCCCGACGGGCATCGCGAGGAGATCGCCGACGAGCTGCGGGTCAAGGACGTCGAGCTCGGCACCGTCGAGGCGGTCGAGCTACGAGTCAAGCCGAACCTGCCGGCGCTCGGGCCGAAGCTCGGCCCCGAGCTCGGCGCGGTGCGCGCTGCGCTCGCGGCGGGCGAGTTCGAGGAGCTGCCCGGCGGCCGCTTCCGGGCGGCGGGGCACGAGCTCGCGCCCGACGAGGTGCTCGTCGAGCGGGGTGGACGCGAGGGCTGGGCAGTCGCGTCCGGCGACGGCGTCACCGTTGCGCTCGACCTCGCGCTCGACGACGACCTCCTCCTCGAGGGCGAGGCGTACGAGCTCATCCATCGCGTCAACTCGCTGCGCAAGGAGCAGGGCTTCGAGCTCACCGATCGCATCGTCCTCACCGTCCCCGAAGAGATGCGCCGGCTGATCGACGCGCACGGCGAGTGGATCAGGCGCGAAGTCCTCGCCGAGAGCCTGAACTACGGGGCGGAGCTGGGGCTCGAGAAGAGCTAAGCGGCGGTCCGCTCGGCGCGGCGCAGCTCGACCGGCAGCCTGAAGCTCACGTCCTCGTGCACCGGCGCCTGCTCTCGTACCTCGGCGCCGCGAGCCTCGAACCACGAGCAGACGTCCGCGACGAGCCGCTCCGGCGCTGACGCGCCCGAGGTGAGGCCGACGGTCTCGCAGCCGGCGAGCCATTGCTCGTCGATCGCGCCGACGTCGTCGACCAGGTGAGCCGGGACGCCGGCGGCGCGGGCGACGTCGACGAGCCGCTGCGAGTTCGACGAGTTGCCGGAGCCGACGACGAGCAGGAGATCCACCGCGGCCAGGAGCTCCTTCACCGCCCACTGCCGGTTCGAGGTCGCGTAGCAGATGTCCTCGCGCGCCGGGCCTTCGATCCGGGGGAAGCGTCGGCGTAACACCGAGACGATCTCGTTCGTCTCGTCGACCGAGAGCGTCGTCTGGGTGACGTAAGCGAGCGGCCCGGTATGCGGGAGCGAGACGCGCTCCGCCTCCTCCACCGACTGGACGAGGACGATCGCCTCCGGCGCCTCGCCGAGCGTGCCCTCGACCTCCTCGTGACCCGCGTGCCCGATGAGAACGATCCCGTAGCCGGCCTTCGCGTAGCGGCGCGCCTGCGCATGCACCTTCGTCACGAGGGGACACGTCGCGTCGATCGTCGTCAGGCGCCGCTCTGACGCCTCACGGCGAACCGCCGGGGCGATCCCGTGGGCGGAGAAGACGACGGGCGCCTCCTCCGGCACGTCCGCGACCGAGTCGACGAAGACCGCGCCGCGAGCCTCGAGGTCGCGGACGACGTGCGAGTTGTGGACGATCTGCTTCCGGACGTAGACGGGTCTCCCGTAGAGCGCCAGAGCCCGTTCGACCGTCTCGACCGCCCGTTCGACTCCCGCGCAGTAGCCCCGCGGCGAGGCGAGGAGAAGGCGCTTCACCACTGCGCGGCCACCTTAGCCCCGGCGCGTTAGGGGGAAGTGAGAACAAACCGCACGACGCGATTCATCCCCGTTGCAAAGATGGGCCATACGGCCCATTGTCCGTCCTGCAGACGCGTTTTAGGCTCCCTGCTACTGGGCGATGCGAACCGCGGCGTCTTAGACGCTTCGCGGGGAGCAATCGGGAGAGCCCGCCGCACCGACCCCCCGAGCGGCGGGCTTTTCCATTTCCTGGGAGCGTTTCTGGCCCCGGCGGGTCAGGCTCCGTACAATCTGTCGGCCCAGTGAGGACCTCAAAGCTTTCGACCGTTCGCGCGCTCGGCCGCGCCGCGGCGGCGGCGCTGCTCCTGCCCGCGATCCTGCGTCGTGGCGGCCCCCGCCACGGCCGCGAAGCTGTCGGGCGGGAGCTCGAAAGCGTCAGCCGCGTCGCCGACGAGCTTGCGCGCAGCGCCGACGTCGAGCGTGCGGCTCGCACGCTGCTGGACGAGTTGGCGCTGCTCTTCGACGTCGGCTTCGTCGCGCTCACCTTCGTCTCGGACGACGCGCGGGAGGCGGCCGGCTATCTCGCACGCGCCGACGGCGAGGACGTCGACTGGTGGCGCGACCTGCGCCTCGACCTCGAGCGCGAGCCTTCGGGAATCGCGAGCGCGGTCTTCGAGGCGACGGCCCTCACGGTCTACGACACGGAGAGCTCGGGCATGATCAGCCGGCGCTTGGCGGACGCCGTCGGAGCGAAGAGCGCCGCCTTCGTCCCGCTCCTCGTCCAGGAGCGCGTGACCGCCGTGATCTCGGTTGCGACGCTCGACGAGCCGCGCGTCTTCTCGAACGACGAGCTCGCCGTGATGCAGACCCTCGCCTCGGAGGCCGCCGTCGCGCTCGAGCGACTGCGGGCCGGCGTCGCGCTCGAGGAGGCGCTGACGCGCGAGCGGCTGCTCGCCTCGATCGCCCGCAGCCTGCGAAGCGAGCTCGATCTCCCGGTCGCGCTCGCCGGGGCGGCCGAGGAGACGGGACGCGCGCTCGGCGCCTCGCGTTGCATCGTCCGCATCGGCGAGCTCCCGCAGGACCTGCGAACCGGCGCCGAGTGGCACGAGCCCGCGCTCGGGGCTCTGGGAGAGGACACGCCCGAGCTCGAGCTGCTCGAGCGCGCCGCGCAGGAGCAGCGGCTCGTCGTCGGGACGGTCGACGGGCGGCCGACGACCGCGGCGCCAGTCCTCGCCTTCGAGCGCCAGACCGGCTTCGTCACCCTGCAGCGCCCCGCCGCAGGGCGCGCGTGGAGCAAGAGCGACCTCGCGCTGCTCGAGGGAGTCGCCGCCGAGATCGGGCTTGCCCTGCGCCTCGCCCGGCTGCTCGAGGAGAACGAAGAGCGGTTGACCCAGCAGAGCGCCCTGCTCCGCGCCGCGCACGTCCTCTCCAGCGAGCTCGACCTTCCGGTCGTCCTGCAGCGGCTCGCCGACCAGCTCGCGCGGCTGCTCGACGCCGATGCCGCGGACTGCTACCTCCTCGACAGCGACCGCGGGGTCCTCCGCTGCGTCGCCCTGCACGGCTTCGACCGCTCCCTGCTCGGGTTCGAGTTCCCGGCCGAGCACGGCCTGGCCGGCGCCGCCGTGCGCGAGGGGCGGCCGCTCGTGGACAGCTCGTACGGCGAGATCACCTCGCCGGTGCCGCATCCGGCCTACGACGGGTTCACCGACGTGATCACGGCGCCGATGATCTGGAGCGACGACGTGCGTGGAGTCATCGGCGTCGGACGGCGCGAGGGCCGCCGTTTCGAGGAGCGCGACGCCAACGTTCTCGAAGCGTTCGCAGGGCTCGCCTCGCTGGCGCTGCGGAACGCGGAGACGTTCACCGAGCGCGCGCGACAGGCGCGCATCCAGCGCGGCTTCTACCGCATCGCCTCCGTCCTCGGGCAGTCTCTCTCGCGGCCGGCGACGCTCGAGGCGATCGCCCAGGCGGCCGCCGAGGCGCTGGGCGGAAACTCGGCCGCCGTGCTCGTTCCCTCGAGCGGCCGGCTCGAGGCCGTCGGGACGCACGAGCTCCCGCCGGACGTGGCGCGCATGATCGACGAGCGGGCGACGGAGCGGCACGGGCCGCTCTTCCGCGCGGCTGCCGAGGGCCGGATCCTCGTCTCGTCGTCGATCTCGGACGACGAGCGCCTGCTGCCCGATCTGCGCGAGGCGGCCGCCGTGAGCGGCTATCGGTCGCTCATCTCCGTTCCGGTCGACGCGCCGCGCGAGGCCGGCCGAGGGCTCGTGCTCATCTTCTTCGCCGACGAGCGCTCGTTCAGCGACGAGGACCTCGAGCTCGCGCGCCACCTCGCCGACGCGACGCGGGGTGCACTCGAGCGGAGCGAGCTGTTCGAGGCCGAGCGGGGGGCGCGCGCCCTGGCGCAGCAGCTGACGCGCACGGGCCGTCTGCTCACGAGCGAGCTCGACCCGGCGGCGGTGCTCGACGAGGTCGTGCAGCAGGCGCCCACTCTGGTCAACGCCGAGGCCGCCGCCTTCCGCCTGCTCGAGGGCGACGAGCTCGTCGTGACCGCGGCCGAGGGAGCGGGAGCTGCCGATGCTCTCGGCTCGCGCAGCCCGGCCGGAGCCTGGCTGTCGGGCGACGTCCTGCAGTCCGGCGCGCCGGTGGTGCTCGCGCACGCCGGCGAGGACGAGCGCCTGCGCGGGCTCGACCCCATGCTGCGAGCCGGCCACGTCGCGTTCCTCGGCGTTCCAGTCGCCGGGGCGGAAGGGGCGGCCGTCGGGGTCCTCGCCGTCTACGCCTCCCTTCCGCGCGAGTGGCGCGAGGAGGAGATCGAGGCGCTGCTCGCCGTCGCCGCCAGCACGTCCGCGGCGCTGTCGAACGCCGAGCTCTACCAGCGGGTCGCGCTCGAGCGGGAGAGGTCGGTCGCGATCCTCGAGAACATCGCCGAGGGGATCGTCGCCGTCGATCGCGACGGCAACGTCGTGCTCTGGAACAGTGCCGCCGAGGTCATCACCGGGGTTCCCGCCCCCGCCGCGCTCGGCCGCGCGCCAGTCGACGTGCTGCAGCGGAGCCTCGAGGCGCCCGAGGGCGCGCGCGGCGACCGGCTCGTGCCGATCATGCGCGGGCGCGAGGAAGCGTTCCTCTCGGTCACCGAGGCCGTGATGCGCGACCCGCTCGGCGCGGTCGCCGGCCGGATCTTCGCCTTCCGCGATATCTCCGGCGACCGGCTCGTCGAGCAGGTGAAGTCCGACTTCGTGAGCACGGTCTCGCACGAGCTCCGCACGCCGCTCACCTCGATCTACGGCTTTGCGGAGACGCTGCTTCGCCAGGACGTCATGTTCGGCGAGGAGGAGCGGCTCACGTTCCTGCGCTACATCGCCTCCGAGTCGCAGCGGCTGACGTCGATCGTCGACACGCTCCTCAACGTGGCGCGCCTCGACACGGGAGACCTTCAGGTCAACCTCGCCGTGACCGATGTTCGTGATGTGGTCGGTCAGGTCCTCGATACGGTCTCCGCTGCGGAAATCGACGGCCACCGCTTCGCGGTCGACCTCCCCGACGAGCCGCTCGCCGCGACGGCGGACCCGGAGAAGCTCCGCCAGGTGTGCACGATCCTCGTCGAGAACGCGCTCCGCTACTCGCCCGACGGTGGCACGGTGACCGTCGGCGCGGCGCGGCGTGAGGACAAGGTCGAGGTCAGCGTTGCGGACGAGGGGATCGGCATCCCGCAGGCCGACCAGGAGCAGATCTTCCGCAAGTTCTACCGGGGAGCCGACGCCGAGCTGCGCGTCGGGGCGGGCGGGACCGGGCTCGGCCTCTTCATCGCGCGCGGCCTCGTGACCGCCATGGGCGGCCGCATCTGGGTCTCCTCGCGCGAGGGAGAGGGCTCGCGCTTCGCCTTCGAGCTGCCGGCGGCTGCCGCCTCCGAGCGCAGGGCCGTCGGGACGGTTAGCGAATGACTTCCGGGATGGATGGATATAGGCCGCCGATGGATGACGCCGTGACGCGCGTGCTCGTGATCGACGACGAGGCCCCGATCAGGCTGCTCTGCCGGGTCAACCTGGAGGCGGAGGGGATGGACGTCCTCGAGGCCGCCGACGGCACGACCGGGCTCGACCTTGCGCGGGACCAGCAGCCCGACGTCGTCCTCCTCGACGTGATGATGCCCGGCCTCGACGGCTGGCGGGTCGCCGAGGAGCTGCTCGAGGACGACCGCACCCGCGGGATCCCGATCATCTTTCTCACGGCCCGGGCCGAGTTCCGCGACCGTGCGCGCGGCCTCGACATCGGCGGCGTCGACTACGTGACGAAGCCGTTCAACCCGCTCGACCTCGCCCAGCTCGTGCGCGACCTGCTCGCCCGGATCGACCGCGGCGAGCGCGACGAGCTCCGCGGCGAGAAGCTCGCCGAGCTGCGCGCGCTCATGGAGACCGAGTAGCCAGCCGTTCCTCGATCGCCTCGCGGATGATCGTCGGGAAGTCGTAGCGAATGGACAGCTCCCAGTCGTCTCCGACCAGGCGGCCGTAGGGCTCGAGCTCGTAGTCGGTAGCAGCGACGAGGTACGTCCGGCCGGGATCGAGGGAGGTCGCCTCCCCGGCGACGTGGAGCGGTCCGCGCGGCTTGCCGCGCAGCGGGCCGTCCGTCGTCTGCTGGAACTCGGGGTCGTTCCCGAGCTCGATCATGTGAGCGAGCTGCTCGCCGCTGAGCTCGGTGACGGCGGGGTTCGCCGTCGAATGGCATGCCTCCCAGAGGTCGCCGCGCCGTAACGGCCCAGCCGGCAGCGGGTAGTCGAGCACTACGGCGGACGTGGCGAGCCCGATCTCCGCGCCCATCCGCTGCCGCAGCATCTCGGCGATCCATTGCGGGTCGAGCGGCGTGTCGAGCTCGGCGACAATCTCGTCGAGCGACGCGTCCAGCGCAGCTTCCGCGGCGGCGACCTCCTCGAGTACCCGCGGGTGAGGCGGGAGGTCGCTCCCGACGCGGATCACCGAGGCGTTCACCTCTCCGTCGACCATGTCGATCCGGCCGAGGTGCTCGGCGAAGCTTCCCGCCTGCGTGATCGTCACCGAGCCGACTCGCTCGCCCACGGGCAGCAAGTCGTGTGAGTGCGCGCCGACGATCACGTCCACCTCACCCTGCACGCGTTCGGCGAGCTCGGGATCGATCGTCGCGACCTCGCGGTTCCCGGCGACGCGCTGGTAACCGAGGTGCGAGAGGCACACGACCAGCTCCGCTCCGCGTTCGCGTAACTCTCTGGCGCCGTGCTGCACTGCCTCCACCTCATCCAGGGCCCGAATCCCATAGTCGACGCTGTTGTCGAGAAAGCTGCGGAACGGGTCGGTGACGCCGACGAACCCGACTCCATCGATCAGCGCCGTGGCTTGGACACCGTCGACCGGCGTGAGGTTCGCGAGCAGAAGCGGGTAGGCAGCGACGCGCGCCTGGTCGGGTATCACCTGTGGTCCGTATCGGAGCCACGCGGCGTTCCCCACGGCGGCGACCTCGCAGCCGGCGGCTGAGAGCAGGCGGTGCATCGCGGCGCCCTTCGTCAGGTTGGAGAGTCGCGTCGTCGTCTCCTCCACGTCGCCGGCGTCGACGTAGATCACGCGGTGCGGCGTCTCGGCGCGGATTCGCTCGACGAGCGTGGCGATCCGCGCAAGTCCCTCGACGCGGCCATGGATGTCGTTCGAGTGGAGAATCGTGACCCGCATCCGCGCTTGACGATACGCAACGGGCGGATGCTTACACTGATCCGGTTCGGGGTGTAGCTCAGCCTGGTAGAGCGCCCGGTTTGGGGCCGGGAGGCCGGCAGTTCGAGTCTGCCCACCCCGACTCCGCAACTCGACGAAGACGAGCGCCGTTCCTCTTGTATGAGCGAACGGCCGCTGCCGGACGAAGCTCCGCTCGATGGAGCGCCGGAGCTCGGCGAGTCTCGCCTCGTCGATCCCTGTCTTCGTGACCTCTCGTTCCGCGACTGGCGGGCGATCCTCGTCCGCGCGGTCAAGAAGTTCCTCGCGGACAACGGCACGATGCTCGCCTCGGCGCTCGCGTACTCGACGTTCTTCGCGATCCCGGCCGTGCTGCTCGTCGTGGTCGGCGTCTTCACGCTGCTCGTCGGCCCGCAGACGATCTCGGCCTTGATGGCGCACTTCTCCCACGTCATGCCCGCACAGGCGACGAGCCTGCTGGGCGGGAGCTTGCACCGGCTCGACCAGCACCCGGCTACCGGCCTCGCGATGACGATCGTCGGCTTCGTGCTCGCCGTCTGGTCGACGACCGGGGCGATGACGGCCTACATGACGGCCGTCAACCTCGCCTACGACCGCAAGGACGGGCGTTCGTTCGTCCGCAAGCGGCTCGTGGCCGGAGGGATGGTCGCGGTGATCGGCTTCGCCTTCCTCCTCGTCGCGACGCTGTTGATCGTCGGGCCGTCGGTCGAGCATCTCGCCGCGTCGCATGCGGGGGCCGCCTCGGGGGCGGTCGGCTGGGCCTGGTGGATCGCCGAGTGGCCGATCCTGCTCGCGGGCCTGTTCGCCGCCTTCTCGACGCTCCTGTATCTCGGGCCGGACGTCGAGCACCGCCGCTGGCATTTCGTGACGCCCGGCTCGGTCTTCGCCACCGCCGTCTGGCTCGCCGCCTCCGGCGGCTTCGCCGTCTACACGTCGATGTTCGGCTCGTACAACAAGGCGTGGGGGTCGCTCGCCGCCGTGATCATCATGCTCACCTGGCTCTGGCTTGCGGCGATCGCGCTGCTCCTCGGCGCCGAGCTCAATGCCGAGGCGGAACGGAGCCGGGAGCTGCGGGCAGGCGCGCCGGCCGAGCGCGAGCTGCAGATGCCGTCGCGCGCGGCCTAGCCCCGCTCGCCTGCTCGTCGGCGAGGAAGCGCAGGAAGAAGGCGGCGAACGCCCCGAAGAAGACCGCCGCTTCCTCGGCCGCCATCGTCACGCCGGCGATCTGCTGGTCGGCGAGCGGGCTCGGCCCCCACGTGCGCGGAGCGTGGGCGTAGAACGGGTAGATCGCGCGCGGGATCAGCGCGAGCAGCAGGCCCAGCGGCGAGGCGAGCACGAACGCGGCGAACAGGTACGCGGCCTTCGCTCCGGCCGAGCTCTCGCCGTGCACGACCGGCCACCAGAGGCAGACGCCCGCGGCGAGATAGGTGAGGTGCTCGACGTGGAGGAGCGAATGCGGATGGCGGAGCGCCGTGTCGTAGATCGCGGGCAGGTGCCAGGTGTAGTACGCGACGAGCCAGAGCGGCAGCGCCACGAGCGGCCGGAAGAGCGGGAACCCGGCAGCCCGCTCGGCGAGCCGCGGCGGGACGGCGAGCACGAGCAGCGCCGGCGCCCACTCCGCGAGGACGACGTTCTGCAGCAGGTGGGCCCAGAGGAACGTGTGGTTCGCGAGCGGCTCGAGCTCGGTCACGAAGGCAGCGAAGACGAGCGCGACGCCGAGCGCGCCGGCCGCCAGACGCGCGCGCGAGATCCGTGCGCCGCGCGCGCCCACCGCGATCCCGACCGCGAGCGCGGGCGCCAGCCCGATGGCTTCAGCCGACGGATGCACGCCGGGACGCTAGCGCGCCGCGTCGCGTCAGGAGACCTGTCAGGCTCCCGAGGTTTCCTATGCGAGGAGGGGGATCAATGAGCAGGCGGACTCAGCTGCACGTGTGCGTGCCGTGGTCGTGATCGGCGCGGTCGCCGCGATCGCCGGCGCGGCGTCTCCGGCCGGTCAGGCGAAAGGGCATCTCGTACCACAGCCTCAACAAGATCCAGAAGAGGCTGATCTCCGGCGGACTTCGCGATGTCGCTCGTGGGGACCGACGTCGACCGGAGTCGAACGCGGAGACGAGCACGTGCGGCAACAGGAACAGCGGAGAGCGACGAGCCCGACGAGGCCCCGTCTTGTCCGCCTGACAGCTACTCACCCGCTCCCGGCCCCGGCGGTGGCGCGGGAAGTCCTCGGGTTACTCGCCTTCGGGCAACAGCGGCTGCGCCGTGAACCGAGGCAACAACGTCAAGGTCAACCAGGAGTGCTTGACCATCTCCGACGCCGATCTCCAGGGTCGCGGCCAGGCGCAGAACGAGGAGTCGATCGCGGTCGACCCGAACGACTCGAAGAACGTCGTCGCGAGCCAGAACGACTATCGCCGCGGCGACGGCAACTGCTACGCCGCCTACTCGGTCGACAGCGGCAAGAACTGGAACGACTCGACGGTGCCGATCGTGGTTCACGCGCGGTTCGCCTCGCAACCGCGCGAGTACTGGCAGGCGGGCGGCGACACCTCCGTCGCCTGGGACACGAGGGGCAATGCCTATCATCAGCTGCCAGGTGTTCAACCGCGGCGGCGGCACCTCGCCGAACCCTGACCAGTCGAGCGCGTTCCTCGTCATGCGCTCGACGCAGAACAACGGCGCCTCGTGGAACTTCCCGGGTCGCTACTCGGAGGCGTTCTTCGACCCGAGCGGCGAGGGCGGTGTGCTCGAGGACAAGGAGCTGATTGCGGTCGACGACAACGCGAGCAGCCCGTTCCGGGACCGGATCTACGTCACGTGGACGGAGTTCGCGGCCGACGGGAGCGCGTACATCTACGAGACGCATTCGAACGACTACGGTGAGACGTTCTCGTCGCCCGTGCTCGTGAGCGGGACCAGCCCGCTGTGCACCGTCACGTACGGCGCTGCGGACGCCTCACGGGGACTGCAACGAGAACCAGGACTCCGACCCGTTCGTCGGCCCTGACGGCGACCTCTACGTCGCCTTCGACAACTTCAACAACGCGGTGACGGGGGCCGACAACCGCAACCAGATCCTGCTGTCCAAGTCGACGGACGGCGGCCAGACGTTCAGCGCCCCGGTCAAGGTCAGCGACTACTACGACCTGCCCGACTGCGACACCTACCAGGGCGCCGGCGCCGATCCGGGCCGGGCCTGCGTGCCGGAGAAGGGATCGTCGCACGTCTCGGTCTTCCGTGCGACTAACTACGCATCCGGAGCCGTGAATCCGAAGAACTCGAACCAGGTCGCGGTGACGCTCGGCTCGTACATCAACCAGCACTCCAACGAGTCGAACGGCTGCGTCCCGACCGGTTTCGCCTCCGACGGGATCAACGACCTACACCGGCGTCAAGACTGCTGGGGCGTGCGCCAACAACATCCTCCTCAGCGTCTCCAATGATGGCGGTGCGACCTTCACCGGGAGGAACGACCGATCCGCGTACGGGGCGACGGTGAATCAGGATCCCGGCCCAGGCGACGACCGATCAGTGGTTGCAATGGGCGGCGTTCACGAAGGACGGCAAGCTCGCGGTCGACTACTACGACCGGCAGTACGGCAATGACGAGACCACGGGTTCGTCCGACTTCACCCTGTCCGGGAGCAAGGGTCTCGTGAAGTTCGGCAGCAAGCGGGTCACGACGTCGTCGATGCCGGCGCCGACGCAGTTCGGTGGCCTGCACGGCGGCCAGTTCTACGGGGACTACATCTGGCTGGATACGGCGGGCAACGACGCCTTCCCGATCTGGTCGGACACCCGTGACCCCGACCTGTTCCGCTGCCTGGGCACCGGTACGCCGGGCAACCCGCCGGGTCTCTGCACGGGTAACGGAGAACACCGGCTTGCAGGCAAACGACGAGAACAGCTACATGGCGACGAATGCCGGTCCCGACGAAGTAGATAGACGGGATCGAATACGCAGAAGCGTGGGGCCGCCTCGAGCGGCCCCACACATCTTTGAACAGAGAGAGAGCGGGCGGGGGGAGTTGAACCCCCAACTACAGCTTGGAAGGCTGTCGTGATACCGCTTCACCACGCCCGCGCGGTGCGGGCGTCAGGGTACCGCTACTGCGGCGGGCCGTTCGTCGGCGTGATCGTGCCGGTCTGCGGATCGCCGCTCGAGTCCGTCCACGTGATCGCGACGGGCTTGCCCGGTATGAGGATGAGGACGGCCTTGCGCACGTCGGCGCTCGACGAGATCGCCGCTCCGTTCAGGGACATGATGACGTCGCCCGCGACGAGCCCGGCGGCGTCGGCGGCCTTCCCCGGCACGACCTGCGAGACCCCGGCGCCTCTCTGAACGTCCTCGAGCACGACGCCGAGGAACGCCGTCGGCCCGACGTGCACGGTCGCTGTGGACTTCCCGTTCTCGATCAGGCTCGCCACGTTGAGCGCCGCTCTGATCGGGATCGCGAAGCCGCGGTGGATCGTCGAGGTGGTAGAGCCGGCGGTCACCATGCCGATCGCCTGGTTCGCGGCGTTCTCGAGCGGCCCGCCCGAGTCGCCCGGCTCGACCGGCGCGTTCGTCGAGATCAGGTTGTTCAGGGTCTCGGAGTCGCCGCTGTCGTCCTTGGCGACGATCTGCCGGTGGAGGGCGATGACCCGGCCCCGCGCCGCCTTCGGCGGGCCACCCCGACCCTGGGCGTTACCCCGCGCGACGACCGTCTGCCCGACGCGCACCGGCGTGGAGCGGTTGACCCTGATCGTGTGCAGCCCGTTGGCGTGCGCGAGCTGCAGCACTGCCACGTCCCGCGAGACCGAGTAGCCGACGACACTGGCCGGGTAGGTGTGGTGGGACATCACGTCGACGACCTTGAACGACGTCGCCCCGCGGATCACGTGGTTGTTCGTCAGGACCTCGCCGGAAGACGAGACGATCATCCCGGTGCCCGCGGCGACGCCGTTCTCGTAGCCGAGCGTCGTGTAGATGTCGACGATGCCGACGTTCGGATTGGGGCGCTGCGAGAAATGGATCGTGTGCCCGGCCGCGCCGGCCGGAGAGGCGGCTACGGCCGGCGCGAGCGTCGCCAGGACGGCGAGCAGGAGGCGTCGCGTCAGGCCGGGCACGCCAAAATGAGAACACGAGTCGATGAGCCGCATATAAGCAATCTGCAAGAGCCGTGTAAGCGTGTCGGCATCGCGCGGGATGAGTAGCGTCCCCCGGGTGGGTGAGAAGCCGCAGGATCAGGAGACGCCGAAGGAACGGGCCGACCGGGAGCTTATCGAGCTTCTGAACGAACTGCGAGTCGTCCTGCCCGGCGTCACCGTCCTCTTCGGCTTCCTCCTCGCAGTCCCGTTCGCCAAGGGTTGGCCGAAGGTGACGCCGTTCGAGCGCGACGTCTTCCTCGTCGCCTTTCTCTCCACGGGCGTGTCGGTCGTGTTTCTCACGGCGCCGAGCTCCTATCACCGGCTTCGCTTCCGCGCCGGCAACAAGGAGCATCTCGTCCGCTATGGCAGCCGGCTCGCTGTCGCCGGGATCGCCGCGTTCGCAGTCGCCCTCGAGGCGGTCGTGCTGCTCGTGTTCGACTACGTCGCGTCGAGGGGAGCGGCGATCGCCGCAACCGTCGGCTTCACACTCCTCGTTTTAGTCCTCTGGTTCGGGCTGCCGCTCTTCGGGAAGCTCCGAGAGGACTAATCGGCTAGTCCGCGAGCTCGACGCGCTCGATCGAGATCGTCTCGCGCGGCCGGTCGCCCGCTTCCGTCTCCGCCTGCGAGATCGCGTCGACCACGTCCATGCCGTCCGTGACGCGGCCGAAGACGGTGTGCTTGCCGTCCAGCCACGGGCAGGCGTCGGCGGTGACGATGAAGAACTGGCTGCCGTTCGTGTTCGGGCCGGCGTTCGCCATCGCGAGCGCACCGCGCGCGACGGAGTGGTCGTTGAACTCGTCCTCGAAGGTGTAGCCGGGGCCGCCGGAGCCGGTGCCGGTCGGGTCGCCGCCCTGGATCATGAAGTCCGGGATGACGCGGTGGAAGATCACGCCGTCGTAGAAACCGTCCCCTGCGAGCTTGCGGAAGTTCTCGACGGTCTTCGGCGCGTCGCCGTCGAACAACTCGACCTCGACGGCGCCCTGGCTTGTGTGGAGAGTGGCTGCGCTCATTGCTCCGGAACGCTATCCGCAAGCGGCTCGAGCGCGCCGGCCGTCGGTTCGAGCGAGCCGTCGCCGAGCCCGGCGACGACTTCGCGCAGCAGCACCCGCGCGGCGTCGACATCGCCGGCGGAGAGAACGGTCGAGATACCGGCCAGGTGCTCGCCGCGGCTCTCGTCCCAGAGCTCGAGCACGACCGTGTCGAGCTCGCGCCGCGGAATGTAGGAATCCTCGGCCAGGCCCACGCGAACGTTCACGACGCGCCCGTCAGGCAGCGTGACCTCTTGCTCTTGCGGCTCTCCGCGCAGGGACATCTGCCGCATTCTGCCGGAGCCGGGCAGGCGCCAAACTGAGGACGAGTAGGATCGGCGGCGCCGGAACTCGCGCCGAACGGCCTTTAGGTGCCGTCCGACGTCGCCGACACCGTATGAACCATGACGGCTCCTAGGACGGTCCGCCTCTGCGTCGCACTGCTCGCGATCGCCGCCTGCGGGATCCTCACCGCCTCCGCAACCGCGACCAGCGGCTCCGAGGCGAGCCTGCCGACGTTGAACCACGAAGTGCTGACCGCGGTGAACACGTTCCGCGCGCTGCACGGTCTCGGCCAGCTGCAGGAGTCGCGGGCGCTCGACAGATCGGCGCGCGCCCACTCGGTCGAGATGGGCAAGGTCGGCTACTTCGCCCACCCGTCGGCCGACGGCACCGTCTTCTGGCGGCGGATCCGGCACTACTACGCCGCGCGCGGCTACTCGTACTGGTCGGTCGGCGAGAACCTGCTCTGGTCGTCGCCGAGCGTCACCGCGGCGGGCGCCATGAAGATGTGGATCGCGAGCCCGGAGCATCTCCGGAACCTGCTCACCGCGAGGTGGCGCGAGATCGGCGTCTCAGCCGTTCGTGTCGTGAATGCCCCGGGCATCTTCGGGGGGCGCCGCGTGACGATCATCACCACGGACTTCGGCGACCGAAACTAGCGACCGGCCTACCGTCGAAGGCCGAAGCGCCTCGGGGGGTCGGCTCTGCAGCGCGTGGAGGGCTCCGATCGCGGGGAAGAGCGGCAGCCAGAGGTTGAAGACCCGGTAGCAGAAGACGGCGAGCACAGCCGCGGGCAGGCCGAAGCCGACCCAGACGAGCGCGAACGGCAGGAGCGCTTCGACGGCGCCCGCGCCGGCGAGCGGCAGCGTCCGCCGCGTCAGCGCGTAGCCCGTCGCGTAGCCGACGACGACGGCCGGCACCGACGGCGTGTGATGCGTGAAGGCCGCGAGGCAGACCCAGAGGACGAACACCTCGCCGGCCCAGTAGAACGCCATGCCCGTGAAAGCCGCGGCGCCGTGGCGCCGGGGTGAGGCGACGATCATCCCGACCACCGCGATCGCGTCGAGCGCAGGCCGCAGCACTTTGCCGACGCGCCCGCGGCAGAGCCAGTTCCGGTAGCGGACGGCGATCAGCGCCAGCACCGTGCCCACCGGCACGCCGATCGTCCACGAGAGCGTCACGGCCCGCTGGGCCGGATAGTGGTCGACCAGCAGGAGGATCGCGCAGGCGCACGCGCCGGCCGACAGGACGGCGTACTCGAGCGACCCGAGCCCGAGCACGCGCACCCGGGCCTCGTCGCGCGGAACGCCGAGATCCTCGAGCGCCTCGAGGTCGACCGCGAACCCGCCGCGGGGGAAGAACATCCCGAACCCCGCGGCCACGATCGCTCCGGCCCGGAGCGTGCCGAGCCGTACGCCGCGGCCGACGTGCGCCACCTCGCGGTAGGCGACGGTGTAGCCCACGTGCGCGACGACCGCCCCCACGATCGCGAACGCGAACCAGTAGGCGTGTACGTGCCGGAGATGCGAGGCGACTTCCGAGTAACCGGCCGCCCCGGCGACGAGGATCGTCGCGAGCAGCGCCAGCGCGCCGGCGACGACCATCAGCATCAGTACGTGCTGCGGCTGCTGATCGCGGTGGTGGGCGCGGAGCACCGCGAACGGGCCGCGCGACCAGACGCGCCTCATCGGCTTCATGTTCCTCAATCCGTCACGGCTCGAACCTGATTGTGCCCCCGCCGTCGACCGATGGTGCGTACCTCGTTCGCGGGGCCGTCCGTTTAGGCGGGACGAACACAAAGGGAGGCTGAAGATGGCGGGCGAAAAGGTTAAGGACAAGGTCGAGGACGTCGCCGGCGACGGCTCGAAGGCGAAGGAAGCCCTCGCGGCGGCTGCGGTGAGCGCCGTCGGGGCGCTCGCGGCCGCGAAGGGCCCGGATCTCGTGCGGAAGGTTGCCGGGGCGACGCAGGAGAAGGGCGATAACGAAGCCGAGGAGATGGGGAAGAAGGCCGCCGAAGGCGCGAAGAAGACTCTGAGCAACGCCGGTCCGGCGGGCAAGGTGGCGTCGAAGCTGCTAGGCGGCGGAGGCGGAGGTAAGGACAGCGGCGGTGGCGGCGGCAAGAAGACGCGGCGTCTGCCGATCCAGCGCTGGACCGACGTCGCTGCCCCGATCGACGACGTCTACGAGGCGTGGACGAAGTTCGACCAGTTCCCCCGCTTCATGCACCGCGTCCTGAACGTCGAGCAGAAGGGGCAAGACAAGATCAGCTGGTCGGAGAAGATCTGGTTCAGCAGCCGCCGGTGGGAAGGTCGCGTGACCGAGCGGCGCAAGAACGAACGCATCGCTTGGAAGACGACGAGCGGAATGTCGCACAAGGGCGTCGTCAGCTTTCACAAGCTCGCTCCGAACCTCACGCGCGTGATGATCACTATGGAGTTCGAGCCGAACGGGATGGTCGAGAAGATGGCCTCCGGCCTCCGCTTCGTGAAGCGCGCCGTGCAGGCTGATCTCGCGCGCTTCAAGGCGTACGTCGAGATGGAGGAGGCAAAGGGCATCGAGTACCGGCCGAATCCCGAGGACGAAGAGGGAGAGGACGACGACCAGCAGCAGGACGCGGACGAGCCGACGTCGCGGGACGATAAGTCGGACGAGGAGCGCGAGCGCGAGCGCAAGGAGCGCGAGAAGGGCCGGCAGGAGCGGCGCAAGTCCGGCAGCAGCAGCCGCTGAGGCGTTTTCGAACCGACAACAGGAGGAACAGGCAGCGCCATGGCTGTAGCGACGCAGGGGACGGCGAGCAACTACCTGCAGCGGGCTCCGAGCCCGAGCGGGCTGGCGGACGTCGTCGATCTGATCCTGGACAAGGGTCTCGTGATCGACGCCTACGTGCGTATCGCGGTGATCGGGATCGAGCTGATCACGATCGACGCGCGCATCGTGATCGCGAGCGTCGACACGTACCTGCGCTTCGCCGAGCAGGTGAATCGCCTCGACCTGACCCAGACCGAGCTCAGCGGGCTCCCCGAGTTGCAGGAAAAGGGCGCTGAGGAGATGACCGAAGGCGCGATCGAGGGCGCGGAGGACGAGGTGACTCCTGACTCGCCCGTTCTCCGCACCACGGCCAAGGGTGCCGCGACGGCCGCCGCGGTCGGTGTTGCCGCGGCGCTCGCGAAGGAGCTCGCGGGCCGGCTCGGCGGAAACGACGAGGATGAGGACGAGGACTGACGATGGCGGAAACAGCGAGTGCGAAGCGGCGCGTCACCGAGAAGCTGCTGACTCCGCTCGTCGCCGCGGGCGCGAGCGCGGCGGCGGGCTACGTCGCGAAGAAGGGCCCCGGGTTCGTCGAGAATACGGTCTTGCCGCGGCTGAAGGAAGCGGCGCAGGGCGCTGGTGACGTGGCCGAGAAACTTCCCGAGAAGGCCCGTGCCGCTGCCAGCAGCGGCGGCGAGCTCGCGGAACAGCTGACCGACAAGGCGCGCGACGTCGGGGGCGCGGGCGATGGGGGCACCAGCAGTGGCGAGAGCAGGGAGACCAGCGGGACGCTCTCCGCCGAGGAACTGTCCCGGCGCGGCGACGAGCGGGCTCGCCACCGCGCCCAACGGCGGCGTAAGGCGAAGAGGTAGGAGGAGCAATGGCTGTAGCGACGCAGGGGACGGCGAGCAACTACCTGCAGCGGGCTCCGAGCCCGAGCGGGCTGGCGGACGTCGTCGATCTGATCCTGGACAAGGGTCTCGTGATCGACGCCTACGTGCGTATCGCGGTGATCGGGATCGAGCTGATCACGATCGACGCGCGCATCGTGATCGCGAGCGTCGACACGTACCTGCGCTTCGCCGAGCAGGTGAATCGCCTCGACCTGACCCAGACCGAGGCGGCTGGCCTCAAGGAGCTGCGTGACGGCGGAGGCAACAAGTCGAAAGACAAGGCGAAGGGCATGGCCGAAGGCGTCAAGGAGAAGGTCGGCCGCTCGAACGGCAAGCGTTCCGACGACGACTAGACGATGGTCGCGACCGTGACCAAGGCTCCTGCCTACGTCTACGGAGTCACTTGGGCCGACGGCGCCCGTGAGCGTGCCGAGGGCGGTGTCGGCGATGCCTCCGTGAGGGTGCTCGAGCACGGCGAACTCGCGGCGCTCGTGTCGGATCTCCTGACGGCGGAGATCCGTGCGCGGCGGCGCGACCTGCTCCGTCACGCCGACGTGCTGCAGCAGGCGTTCGAGCAGCGCACCGTCCTCCCGCTCGGGTTCGGGACGGTGTTCGGATCTGACGACGACGTCGTCACGGAGCTGCTGGAGCCGCGCTACGAGAAGCTCGTCTCCCTTCTGCAGGACCTCGACGGGCTCGGCGAGCTGACGTTGCGCGCCTTCTACGACGACGACGCCGTGCTCGCGGCCATCGTCCGCGACGACCCGCAGATCACCGCGCTGCGCGGCATGTCCGGGCACGGAGCGCAGGTGGCGCTGGGCGAGGCGGTCTCCCGAGCGCTCGCCGACCGGCGGATCCGCGACGCTGACGAGATCGTCGCGGAGCTGGCGTCGCTCGCCCGCGAGGTCGTCGTCGAGGAGCGGGTCGCCGAGTTCGAGCTGGTCCGGGCGGCGTTCCTCATCGACCGGCCGGCCGTCGAGCAGCTCGAAGCGCGCGCCGAGGAGCTCGCGGAGCGCCACGGCGGAATCGTGCGCTTCAAGTTGACCGGGCCGCTGCCCCCGCACCACTTCGTGTCGGAGCGATGGGCTTCCTGACCGGCCTCGTGCTGCTGCCACTCGCGCCGCTCCGCGGCACGATCTGGATCGCCGAGAAGCTCACGGATATCGCCGAACGGGAGCTCGACGACGAGGCCACCGTGCGGCGCCTGCTCATCGAGGCGGAGATCGCGTTCGAGTCGGGCGAACTGACCGAGGAGGAGTACGAGCTCGTCGAGGACGAGCTCCTGGAACGGCTCGAACTGGCGCGAAAGAAAGGAGAGGTCGCGTGACGAGGAACGAGAAGGCGGCGCTCCGGGCGCAGGCTCGCGAGCAGAGGCGGCGCCCGAGGGACGAGGAACCACAGGACGAGGCGTCTCACGACGGCGATGAGCCGCAACAGGAGCAGCAGGAGCAGAAGGAGCCGAAGCGCGAGGAGCGGCCGCGCGAGAAGCGCGAGCCTCCGCGCGGCGCGAAGCCGGACGAGTTCACGGAGATGGCGCGCCAGGGGCGCGAGGCGCTCCGCTCGCTGCGAGGCGTGGAGGCCGAGTCCGTCTCCGGGCTCACGCGTACGCCGAACGGCTGGACTGTGACCCTCGAGGTCCTCGAGCTGCGGCGGATCCCCGAGTCGACCGACGTCCTAGCGAGCTACGAGGTCCAGCTCGACGGCGACGGCAAGCTGCTGGGCTTCGAGCGCGGCCGCCGCTATCACCGCTCCCAGGCCGAGGTGGGCGCGTGAGCAGCCGCGAGCTCGCTCATCGGAGCGGTAGCGGTCAGCCGGCCCAGTTGGCCGACGTGCTCGAGCGCGTGCTCGACAAGGGCATCGTCATCGCGGGCGACATCCAGATCAACCTGCTCGACATCGAGCTGCTGACGGTGCGCCTGCGCCTCCTCATCGCGTCGGCCGACAAGGCCCGCGAGATGGGCATCGACTGGTGGGAGGGCGATCCGTTCCTCTCCAAGGGAAGCAGTGACGGCAACGGCAAGAGCCTCGACTCGCGGCTGCGGGCGCTGGAGGAGAAGGCCGGGCTGCCGACGACCGAGAAGGAGGAGTCGTGATCGAGGCGCCGGCGGGCACCGCCTGGTACGTCTACGGCGTCGCCGAGGACGACCCGGCGCTCGAGCGGCTCGACGGCGTCGAGCTGATCCGCCGCGGAGACCTGGCCGCCATCGTGCGCGAGGTGCCGCTCTCCGAGTACGGCGAGACCGTGCTCCCGGAGCGTCTCAACGACCGCGAGTGGCTCGAGCGGAACGCCCGCGCGCACGAGGACGTGCTGCAGGGCGTTGCCGCCGTGACGGCCGTCGTGCCGCTGCGCTTCGGCACGATCTACCGGAGCCGCGAGCACGTGGGCCAGATGCTCGGCGAGCGGTCAGGCGAGTTCGCGGAGGTCATCGAACGGGTCCGCGAGCACGTCGAGCTCGGCGTCAAGGCGTGGGTCGACCTGGGCGCCCTCGAGCAGACGCTCGCCGCTGAGCAGGAGCCCGCCGCGGGCGGCGGAACGGGCGCGGCCTATCTCCAGCAGCGAGCGCGCGAGCAGGAGCGCTCGCGCGAGCTCGCCGCCCGCTGCACCGAGCTTGCCGAGGAGGCGCACGGGCGCCTGAGCGCAGTCGCGGTCGACGAGGTCGTGAACCGCCCGCAGCCGCGGGAGCTCACCGGCCGGCCCGAGGCGATGTTGCTCAACGGCGCCTACCTCGTCCGCGAGGGCGACGACAGGTTGCGCGGCGAGGTCGAGCGGCTCACCGCCGAGCACGCGGGCCTTGGAGTCGAGTACGAACTGACCGGCCCCTGGCCTCCGCACAACTTCGCGGGAGAGCAGTCGTGAGCGTCGCCGAGCGCAGCCGGAGCCCGCTCCTGCGCGACGAGGTGACGCTCGTCGAGCTCGTCGACCGCGTCCTCAACAAGGGAGTCGTCGTCACCGGCGACATCACGCTCTCGGTGGCGGACGTCGACCTCGTCTACGTCGGGCTGCGCCTCCTGCTCGCGTCGGCGGCCACGCTCGAAGACCGGGAGGCGGATTGATCCACCTGTACGCCTTCGTCCAGGGACTGCGGGAGCTCGAGACCGGGCTCGAGGCACGCCCGTTCGGCTCGGTCGTCGCGGTGGTCGGGGCCGACGAGCCGGATCCGCTGCGGCACGGGCTCGTCGTGGAAGGCCTGCTCGACCGCGCGGAGGCCGTGCTGCCGGTGCGCTTCGGCGAGCGGTTCGCCGGCGACGACGAGCTCGTGGAGGCCGTTACGCCTCGCCTCGAAGCGCTGGAGCGTCAGCTCGGGCGCGTGGCGGGCTGCGTCGAGGTCGGCGTGCGGATCGTGCCGCGCCGCAAGCGGCCGGACGGCGAGGACGGCGCCGGCTACATGCGCACGTGCCTGCTCGAGCAGGTCGCCGCCGACGAGATGCACCGGGCGCTGGCGACCCGGGCCCGCGACAGCGTCCGGACGAGCCGCGACGCCGGTTACCTCGTGGCCCGTGGCGACGTCGGCGGCTTCTTCGCGCCGTCGAGCAGCTGCTCGCTTCGAACCCTGCGCTCGACGTCCTCTGCACCGGGCCGTGGGCCCCCTACAGCTTCGGCGCCGCAACATGAGCGTCCCGGCAGCTCTTCGATGGCTTCTCGATCACGGCGCCAATCCGAACTGCCGCGATCCGCGGCAGAGCGTGATGGGCATCCCATTTCCAGGCACGGCTCTCGACTACCTGATGCCGGTTACGCGCGTTCCGTGGAACGACTGAGCGCCTGCATCGATCTGCTCCTACAGGCCGGCGGCGAGACCCGGTACGACGCTCCCGCTGTGATGGCACTGCTCCGCAACCGGCTGGACAGCCTGGCTGTGGAGATCGAGGCGGATCCCGCACTAGTGGACAGGCGATTCCCTGAACTGGATTGCGGCCAGACCGGCGGACGTTCCCTCCTGCTTCAAGGAGGAACGCTTTTGCACGCGGCTGCGGAATACGGCAACCTTGCAGCGGCCGCCCTGCTGCTCGACCGCGGGGCCGACGTCAATGCCCGCGCTACCGTCGACGAGGCTGGGGTCGGCGGGCACACTGCCATTTTTCACGCGGTGACGCAATTCGACGATGGCGGCCTGCCGGTGACCCAGCTGCTGCTCGACCGCGGCGCCGACCTCACTGTTCGCGCGAAGCTTCCGGGGGACTACGAGCGGCCGGGCGAGATCGTGGAGTGCACTGCCTTGGGATACGCGTTGTTGTTTGGTGGCGCGAGCGAGAGGAGAACGGTGACTCTGCTGAGGGAACGAGGCGCGGTTGAGTAGGAGCGAATGTTCGGGAAGATCAATCGTGGCTTTTATGTAGACTCAAGAACAGCATGAACGCTGCTGCCGACTTCCTGACGCCGGGCGCGGACGGCGAACCTGCGCCAGAAACCGGTTTGTGGCGCAAGGGCCTGGTCTATACGACCAGGACCGGACGGTCACGAAGCTGGCATTCCGGAGACGGTGACCGCATTTCCGTTGGCTTCAAGAGGAGCGGCCCGGCTGGAGCCGCGGCTGCGGGCTTTCAGGATGTGTACCGTCGCGTCGCAGCGGTCGCGAGCTACCGGGTCTCGCAGTTGACCTGTCCCGATAACGGGAAGGCCCCGGACGCGATCATTCTGGGTCATGCATGGCGCCCGCTCGGGGACAACATCACGACTTCGCTGATCACGGTATCCGTGCGATGCGGGAATCAGAATGGCAGCGGAGTGACGGGCGAACCGCCGCCTACCGCCGAGGAATGCGTTCTCCGGGAGGCGCGACTCTCGAAGATCTCGAGCGTCTGGCGCCGCAACGTGCGGACGAAATCTACAATGAGTTCGACTTCACCGATCGAGGGGCACGAGATTCTGCCCTGATCACCCTAAGCTATGGCGAGCGGATCGAGGGCGCCGAACCATGCATTGATTTCGGGCCATTCCTAGAGCGGGCGGAGAGCGTAGCGCGTTCCTACCACGCGCTCCTGCAGACGTGGGGTGAAGCGAGCGGGCAACCATTCCGAATGCGGCGCAGGGAGTGGTTTCTTGCCAGCCAATTCCTGGTCACCATCCACATTTGTTTCAATCAGTAGCAGCGCTTCTCCCCGGTCTTAGAATTCCTCGTAACCATACGGCCGAACGGCAGTATAAGGAATCATGAGCGTCCTCGCGCGAGATGTGCGGTACTCTTTGCGGGCTATTCGCCGAAGTCCATTGTTTGCCACGGTGGCCATTCTTTCCCTCGCCCTGGGCATAGGCGCCAATACGGCGATCTTCACCCTGATGGATCAGCTGATGTTGCGAAAGCTGCCCGTCCGGAATCCCGAACAGCTGGTGGTGCTGTATCAGCAAGGCTCCCACAACGGAAGCAATATGGGGCGTTGGATGCACTCCTATCCCATCTACCAGGATTATCAGCAGAAGGCTGCACCGCTCTCAGAAGTACTCTGCCGCCGGCTGACCTCCGCCTCGATCAGCGTGGACAACCAGACCGAGCGGGTGGACGCCGAACTGGTATCCGGGAATTACTTCACCATGTTGGGGGTGAAGCCCGCCATGGGACGCCTGTTCACCTCGGAAGAGGATGACCGGGTGGTCCGGGGCCATCCGGTGGTGACGTTGAGTTATGCGTATTGGGTGAACCGGTTCGACCGCGATCCGAACGTGATCGGGAAAAAGATCCTGGTAAACAATTTTCCGATGACCATCGTGGGTGTGTCCGCGCAGGGTTTCGCGGGGCTCGATCCGGCACAAGGTCCGCAGATCCGGGTGCCGATCCTGATGAAGGAAGCGCTGATGCCGGAGTGGTCGTGGTTCAACGCCGCGTCCCGCCGGGCCAGATGGGTCCAGGTATTCGCGCGGTTGAAGCCGGGCTACACGCTGCAGTCGGCCAGGCCGTCGCTCCAGGGCCTGTTCCGGCAGATCCGCGAGTACGAAACGACGCTTCCGGAAGCCAAGGACTGGTCGGCCTACTCGCGATCCCGTTTTCTCGAGGGGACGATCCATGTCGAGAATGCCGATACGGGATATTCGGAACTGCGCAACAGTTTCTCGACGGCCCTGGTCGTTTTAATGTCCATGGTGGGGCTGGTGCTTCTGATTGCCTGCGGTAACGTGGCCAACCTGCTGATTGCCCGCGCATTCTCGCGGCAGAAGGAGATCGCGGTGCGCCTGTCAATCGGCGCCTCCCGGGGCCAGCTGGTTCGCCAGCTGCTGGTCGAAAGCCTGGTGCTTTCGTTCGCGGGAGGCCTGGCGGGCGTGCTCCTGGCGAGCGGCATGACGCGCGCTCTTCTGGCGCTGGTTCCAACGGAAGGGGTGCCGCTGCTGATCCGGCCGCTGCCCGACGGGCGCATCCTACTGTTCACCCTGGCCGTGACGTTCCTGACCGGCATCGTGTTCGGTCTTATACCGGCGCTCCGGGCGAGCCGCCCGGATGTCTGGAGCACGCTCAAAGACACGATCGGATCTATTGCGGGCGCGGGCGGCTCGGTGTTCCTGCGGAAAGGACTCGTCGCCGCCCAGGTGGCGCTCAGCCTGGTGCTGTTGTTCGGCGCCGGGCTGTTCGTGCGGAGCCTGCAAAACCTGAAGACGACGGACACCGGGTTCCGGGACCCGGACAATCTGGTGACTTTCCAACTGAATCCCGCATTGAACGGGTACAACGAAGCTCGCGGAAAGCAGTTCTTTCAAGACCTTCTCGATCGGGTTCGCGCGATTCCGGGAGTGAAGTCGGCGGGCATCGCGGCGGTGCCCGTACTGCACGGCTGGGAGTGGGACAATTCGATGCAGGTAGAAGGTCACAAGTCCAAGGACGGCGAGAACATGCAGGCGTTCATGAATGCCGTCTCACCCGGTTACTTTGCGACCATGGGCGTGCAACTGGTCGAAGGACGCGACTTCGACCGGCGCGACGTGGACAACGCCAGCAAGACGAAAGTGGCGATCGTGAACCGGCAGTTCGCCCGCCACTTCTTCGGGGACCGCGGCGCTGTGGGCCGGCATATCGGAAACGGTACAGGACCGCAGGCGAAGCTCGATATAGAGATCGTCGGAGTGGTCGCTGACAGCCTGTACGAGGGGCCGAGGGAAGGAGTCCGGCGGCAGGTCTTCATTCCTCACGCAGGGAACAGCGGTTCCGCGCTGTACGCGCGGGCCGGCATGGGATCGTCCTCGGCGTATTCGGCTCTGCGACGAGCGATGAAGGAGCTGGATGCCGGAATGCCGATGTTCGAACTGAAGACCCTGGGCGGCAACTCGACGAAACACTGATGACGGAGCGGCTGACGGCTCTCCTGTCCGCGGGCTTCGGGCTCCTGGCGACACTGCTGGCCGCGATCG
Source organism: uncultured Actinomycetes bacterium (assembly GCA_963825805.1). GTDB lineage: Bacteria > Actinomycetota > Thermoleophilia > Gaiellales > Gaiellaceae > Palsa-739. The sequence goes on from CAWGVE010000023.1 coordinate 54,531, forward strand.
GGCTGTACGGGGTTATGGCCTTTGTGGTCGCGCGCCGAACCAAGGAGCTGGGGCTGCGGATGGCTCTGGGCGCGCACGCCGGTTCGGTAGTCTGGATCGTGATGAACGAGGTGCTGCTGCTGCTGGGGATCGGGCTGGCCGTCGGAGTGCCTTCGGCTCTCGCGTTGAGCCGGTTCGTCGCTACGCAGCTGTACGGAATCAAAGCGACCGACACCGGGATCGCAGCGGCAGCGTGCTGCTGCTTGCTGTGGTTGCGGTATGGCGGGGTTGATTCCCGCGCGCCGGGCCAGCCGGATCGATCCGATTCTGGCACTCCGGTACGAGTAAGGGAGTTCTGTTCCTGCACTGCCCTGAGAGTCTTGACGCCTGGCCTGCCTGTGTGTAATCATTCATGCAGGTGAATAAAAATTCAGTCGAGGCCGTACCGCATGGGCAGTGTCATCGACTCCAGACCAGATCCTCAAAACCGCCACTCCGGACCTGCTCCGCGACCTCGACCTCACCGACGACGAACTGCTCTACCTGCTCGACCTGGCGGCCGACGTGAAGCGGTCGCCCGCGGGACGTATGCGCACGCGCTCGACGGCAAGTACATCGCCCTGCTGTTCGAAAAGCCTTCGCTGCGCACCGCTGACGTTCGAACTGGCCATCAAGCAGCTGGGCGGCGGATCGGTCTTTATGGAAGGCCCGATCGGCGTCCGCGAGCCGCTCAAGGATGTGGCGCGCAATCTGGACCGCTGGGTGCAACGGCATCGTCGCGCGGCGTTTTCGCCCAAGCGACCGTGGAGGATCTGGCGCGCTGGTCGTCGGTGCCGGTGATCAATGCGCTTGAGCGACTCTGTCATCCCTGCCAGGCGCTGGCGGATATGCTGACCATGCGCGAACAGTTCGGCGAGTTGCGCGGGCTGAAGCTGGCGTTCGTCGGCGACGGCAACAACGTGGCGCATTCGCTGATGCTGACCGCCGCGCGGCTGGGCATGGATTTCGCGCTGGCCACGCCCGCAGGGCTACGAGCCGAATCCGCGAGATCGTGGCGCAGGCCGAAGGGCTGGCCGCCGTTTCGGCGCGTCGCATGACGATCACGCACGATCCGGCAGAGGCGCGTCGACGGCGCGCACGCCGTCTACACCGACGTGTGGGCCAGCATGGGCCAGGAGCAGAAGCCGTCGCAGCGCAAGCAAGGCTTTCGCGGATTACCAGGTGAACGAAGAGCTGTTCGCGCTGGCGCGGCCGGACGCGGTCTTCATGCATTGCCTGCCCGCCAAGCGCGGCGAGGAAGTGACCGACTGCGTCATGGAATCGCCAGCGCTCGGTGGTGTTCGACCAGGCGGAGAACCGGCTGCACGCGCAGAAGGCGCTGCTGCTGATGATGCTGGCGTGACGCGCACTGAGCGTCAGCTCGAACTCGAACTTATGAACAAACCCAAGAAAGTGGCCCTCGCCTATTCGGGCGGGCTGGATACCTCCGTCATCATTCCGTGGCTGAAGGAGAACTACGGCTGCGAAGTGGTCGCGGTGTGCGGCGATATCGGGCAGGGCGGCGACGAGCTGACGGGCCTCGAAGAGAAGGCGCGCAAGACCGGCGCGTCCGAAGTCTACATCGAGGACATGCGCGAGGAGTTCGTCACGCGAGTATCTCTGGAAGCTGGTGCGCTCCGGCGGCGTCTACGAGCACAAGTATCTGCTGGGCACCTCCATCGCGCGGCCGCTGCTGGCCAAGAAGCAGGTGGAAGTGGCGCTGGCGCACCGGCTGCGACGCGCTGGCGCACGGCTGCACCGGCAAGGGCAACGACCAGGTCCGCTTCGAGCTGACCTACAAGGCGCTGGCGCCGCAGCTGCCGGTGATCGCGCCGTGGCGCGAGTGGGACATCGTCTCGCGCGAGGACGCCATCGAGTACGCGCGCGAAGCACAACGTTCCGATCGCGGCATCGACCACCAAGATCTACAGCCGCGACCGCAACATCTGGCACATCTCGCACGAAGGCGGCGCGCTGGAAGATCCGGCCAACGCCGCGCCGGACGACATCTGGATGCTGACCAAGAGTCCCGCGGAGGCGCCCGACAAGCCGGGCGAGGTCACCATCGGGTTCGAAAAGGGCGTGCCGGTTTCGGTGAACGGCAAGCAGATGACCGGCGTCGAGCTGCTCGAAGCGCTGAACGAGATCGGCGCGCGAGCACGGCATCGGCCGCATCGACCTGGTGGAGAACCGCTTCGTCGGCATGAAGTCGCGCGGCTGCTACGAGACGCCCGGCGGCACGCTGATCATGTTGCGCGATCCGCGAGCTGGAAGCGCTGACGCTCGACAGGAACACGCTGCACTACAAGCAGCAGCTGGCGCTCGATTACGCGGAGATGGTCTACAACGGCCTCTGGTTCACGCCGCTGCGCGAGGCGCTCGACGCGTTCTTCGAAACGGTCAGCGAGAACGACCACCGGCGAAGTCACGCTGCGGCTCTACAAGGGCAACATCGAGCCGGTCAGCCGCAAGTCGCCGTATTCGCTCTACTCGCTGGATATCGCCAGCTTCACCATGGGCGCCAGCTACGACCAGAAGGACGCGCTCGGCTTCATCAACCTGATCGGCCTGCCGATCAAGGTGCGGGCGGCGCTGAGCAAGGCCGCAAGGCGAAATGAAGCTCTGGGGCGGGCGTTTCGAAGCGGGACCGTCGGAAGTCTTCGAGCGCTTCTCCGGATCGCTCGATTTCGACCGGCGGCTGATCGATGCCGACATCCGCGGCTCGCAGGCATTCGCGCGCGCGCTCGAGCGGCGTCGGGCATCCTGACGGCCGAGGAGCGCGACGCAGATCGTCGCGGCGTTCGAGCAGATTCGCGCGGAAGCGGCCAGCCCGGCTTTCTACGAGGGCGCGACCGACGAGGACGTCCACACGCTGGTCATCCGCAAGCTGAAGGAGCAGGCCGGCGCGGTGGCGGACAAGATCCACACCGGCCGCAGCCGCAACGAGCAGGTGTCGCTCGATACGCGGCTCTGGCTGCGCGAGGAGTGCGACCGCGTGCGCGGCGCTGCTGGCGCGGCGTGATGGCGGCGCTGCTCGATCTGGCGCGGAGCGTATCCGGACGCGGTGATCCCCGGCTACACGCATATGCGCCGCGCGCAGGCGGTGCTGTGGCCGCACTACCTGCTGGCGTATTTCGAAATGTTCGCGCGCGATCGGGAGCGGTTCGGCGAGGCGCGGCGCGCGCGCCAACGTGCTGCCGCTCGGCTCGGGCGCGCTGGCGGGCAGCGGCTTTCCCTTCGACCGCGAGGCGATCGCGCGCGACCTGGGCTTCGACGGCCATCACGCGCAACAGCATGGACGTCTCCGGCGATCGCGATTTCGCGCTCGATTTTCTCTACGCCGCGTCGCGTGACCATGCTGCACCTGAGCCGCCTGGCCGAGGACTGGATTCTCTATTCGAGCGAGGAGTTCGGCTGGATGGAACTGGGCGACGGCGTGACCAGCGGCTCGAGCCTGATGCCGCAGAAGAAGAATCCCGATTCGCTGGAACTGATCCGCGGCAAATGCGGCCGCGTGATCGGGTGCGCTCACCTCGCTGATGGTGACGATGAAGGGTCTGCCGATGACCTACAACCGCGACATGCAGGAGGACAAGGAGCCGCTGTTCGAAGCGGCCGACCAGTTGTGCGGCTCGCTCGAAATGGCGCGCGTGGTGATCGAGTCGGCGAAGCTGCATCCCGCGAAGCCGCTGGCCGCGGCGGAGGAGAGCTGGGTGGTGGCGACCGATCTGGCGGAGGCGCTGGCGCGCGCCGGCACGCCGTTCCACCAGGCGCATCAGATTGTCGGACGGCTGGTGCTGGAGAGCGTGCGCGGCCGGCAGCAAGCCCGCCGACTGGACGCGCCGAAGAGTTGCAGCGCGTTCGCGCCGGAGTTCACGCGGCGATATCGCGCGCGCTGCTCGATCCCGACGAAGGGCATGAAGTCGCGCGAGATTGCCGGGCGGCACCGGGCCCGGAGTCCGTGGCCGCCGCGCTCGGCAGGCGCGCGCCGGCGTGCTCGGCCAGATGACGCGTATGAGCAAAAGCTACCGCCAGGGCCAGATCCTAAGCTGATCCGCAGCAAGACGATCTCACACCCAGGAAGAACTGGCGCAGGAGCTGAAGAAGCGTCGGCATCGCCGCCACGCAGGTGACGCTCTCGCGCGACATGCGCGAACTGGGGCTGGTGAAGACCCGCGAAGGCTACCAGGAGATGGCGCCCGAGGAGACCGGCCCCGGCTTCTCCATGCTGGCGGCGGAGTTTCTGCAGGACGTGCTGCGCGCGCAGAACCTGGTGGTGCTGAAGACCGCGCCCGGCCACGCCAATTCGGTGGCGGTGGCGCTGGATAACGAGGAGTGGCCGGAGGTGGTGGGCACCATCGCGGGCGACGACACGATCCTGGTGATCGCGCCGGACAATCCGACCGGCGAGGCCATGCAGGAGAAGTTGCTGGGGCTGCTCGAACAGGGATAATAGCGGGTATGAGGATCGCTGTCTTCCTCGCCATCCCGGCCGCGCTGCTGGCGCAGGGGCGGGGTGT
>CAWGVE010000024.1:0-45746 GCA_963825805.1 uncultured Actinomycetes bacterium
ACTACGACCTCGTCAAGGCGAACGTCGAGCGGATCGTCATCGGCCTCGCCGCCGAGCTCGAGACCGAGCCGACTACGGCCGTGGGGGTCACACGCCGGGGCGGCTGCGCTCGGAGCGGATGCTGGAGAACTTCGGCGTCGGCGAGGAGAACTGGCGCGATGCCGTGGCGAGTCGACCCGGCTTCGGCATCTCCGAGTCGCCCGTGTACGTCGGGCGAGAAGTCACGCCCTGGCCGGGGACCCCGACGCCGGTCGTTGGGCCGGAACGATCGTCAGCGCGCGCCAACTCGCGGATGCCTACGGCGTCACCGACGTCGACGGCAGCCGTCCCGACTGCTGGGGCCATCTCGCCGCCCACGGCTGGGAGCACGCAGACGGCGAAGGCATCGAAGCGTTTCGGTGACGCCGCTCCTCATCGTCCTCGCGCTCGGCTTCGCGTGGAGCATCGGCGCCCACTACACCGGCGCCGTGATGGGGATGCCGCACGCGCTCCGCGCCATCGGGGCCTGGCAGGCGCTCGTGCTCATGGCGCCGCTCGCGTTCCTCGGCGCGACCTTCGCGAGCCACGCGGTGGAGAAGCGGGTCGGCTCGGGGCTCACCGACGTACCGCTCTCCGTGGAGCGGCAGGTCGTCGTGATCGGCGTCGCCTTCGCGGTCACGACCTTCTTCAACCGCTTCCGCATGCCGACCTCGACCATCCAGATCCTCGTCTTCTCGGTCGTCGGCGTGAGCCTCGCAACCGGCATCGGCGTCCAGTGGAGCGCGATCGGCCACCTGGTCGTCGTCTGGGCGGCAGTGCCGATCGTGGCCATCGCCCTCGGCCTCCTCCTCACGCTCGGTCTCGACCGCCTGTATCTGGGAGGGCGAATCGGGACGGTGCTCGTCGCGATGGGGGCGATCGCGGCCTTCGCGATGGGAGCGAACGACGTCTCGAACGCGAGCGGCGCACTCGTCGGCACCGGCACCTTCAGCCCGCTTGCGGCGGGAGCGCTCGGCGGGGCAGCGATCGCCGTCGGCGTCCTCCGACCTGGGGCAGGCCGCTCCTGCGCCGGGTCGCCTTCGAGATCGTGGACGTCGACCGCGCCATGGCGACCGCCGCGCAACTCGTGCAAGCCGCCGTCGTGCTGGTGGCCGTCGCCTTCGGCTTCTTCACCTCGATGAACCAGGCCCTGGTGGGAGCGATGGCCGGCGCCGGGTTCGCCCGCGGCCGCGAGACGGTGCACCTGCAGACGCTGTTCTCCTGATCCTCCAGGGCTGGGTGCTCGGCCCGGCGCTCTCGATCGCGGCCGCGTACGTGTTCGGGCTGCTGGTGCGCTAGAGACCCAGTACCGCGGCGAGCGCCTCGACGACCTTCGGGTCGACTGCGTCCCGGCGCAGCGCAGCAGTCGGCCGCCGCGTCCTCGCGCGAGAGCGCGCTGCGGTACCGGCGTCGGTCGTCATCGCGCTCCAGGCGTCGCACGTGCACACGATGCGCGAGACAGCCGAATCTCCTCGCCGGCGAGCCCTCGGAACAGCCGTTCCCGTCCCAGTGGTGGCAGGAGCGACGTGTGGGCCGACCTCGCCCAGGAGCCCGCCGGCACGCTCGAGCACCGTGACCGAGTCGTGTCCTCGTTCGTCAGGGCGCGCTCGTCGTCGTCGAGGGGCCACGCTTGTCGTACCTGGCTCGGGCTCCTCAGCTTCCCGACGTCGTGCAGAGCGCTCTGAACTCGGCCATCCGGTGCTCGTCGGCGGTGAGGCCTAGGCGGTCCACGACGCCGAGGACGAGCTCGACGACGTCCCGGTGTCCTTCCCCGTGTACGCGTCGTCCGCCTCGATCATGTCGCCGAGCAGGTCGGAGGTCCTGATACGCGTTCTTCAGCTCGAGCACCTTGTCGTTCTTCTCCTCCCTCTCCAGCCCGATCCGGGCGACGGGCAGCAGCATCGGGACGAGGAGGAGCAGACCGCGGATGTCGATACGCGGGAAGGCGGCGAGCAGCCCGATCGGGGCGAGCACGAGATGAAGCCCCAGGCGTTGCGCATGTAGCTGAGGTGGCTGCGGACCGACCCGGACGACCCGCCGCGTGAGTCGAAGGTCGAGACGAAGTCGAAGACGAACTGCCCCGATCGCCACGAGGTAATCGGCACGTCCTGCCAGCGGGGCCGGTCCACGCCTCGCCGTAGAGGACGAGCCCCGGGCCGACGCTGTACCAGCAGGAGGCGACCGTGAGCGCGAGCCGGTCCGGGGCATCGTGCGGCGGAGCAGGTCGGGCGGCCGCCGAGCAGCATCGCGGCGCAGACCGCGATGGGAAGGATCAGCGGCAGGACGAACCACATGACGACGAAGATCGCCTCCGTCGGATCGCGACGAAGCCGGGACTGACCTCGACGCGGCGCGATCGCGTAGGCGGCGAGCGAGCCCGCGAGCGCCACGAGGAAAAAGGCCCGTGCGCCCGGAGCAGCAGCGTCGCCAGCGCGACCAGGAGGACCCGACCCCGCCACGCCGGTGCCCAGCGTGGAGGTGTTGCGACCGCTCTCGCTGAAGCTCGAGAACCGCGTCGTCGGTTGTGCGTGGGGCGCCCGCCGCCAGTGCCTCGGTCAGCGGAGATTGATCGGCATCCCCCCCATGAGGGCTCGAGCCGGAACGCAGAAACCCTCGTTCAGTGGTTCGTGACCCCCAGTCGGTGGATGCGGTAGTCTGCGGCGCAGCCAGGATTCGCTCATCGGTTGCGAGACAGAGGAATGCGGCTTCTGGTTCTCGTCGCGGCTGGCGCGCGGGCGTGGCCTCTCGGTTCCGGCGGCGTCCGCCGGCACCCGGCACGGTGGTCTTCTGCCCTCCTGCGGCGCCAAGACGTACCCCTTCACGCTCTGGGGTGACAAAGACGCCTACTGCGCCTTCCCGAATCTCGGCTTCGAGAATGGATCGACCGGCTGGACGCTGCTCGGGAACACCTCGATCGTAGCGCGAACGAGCCGTGGCACGTGTCTGGGCCGGGGACGCACGCGCTCCAGCTCGGCCGCGGCGCAAGCGCGCTGAGCTCGCCGCTGCCGGTGAGCCTGGTCGACCCGTGGATCCGCTTCTTCGCCCACAGCGTCGGCGCAAACGGCCAGCTTCACGTGCAGGTGATCTTCCGCGGCATCCTCGGGAACCTGACCGGCCTGCTCAACGTCGGGAACCTCTCGCCGAGCGGCTACACGAGCTGGCAGCCGACGCAGCGGGTCTCCTCGGCGCTCGCGCTGCCCCTCCTCACCACCTCGGCGCAGGTTCTGCTCACGTCGCAGGCGACGTCCGGAAGCTGGCAGGTCGACGACCTCTACCTCGACCCCTGCGTCGCCAAGCTCGGCTGAGTCAGCTCGCGAATTAGGCACGAAGGCGGCACAGAGTCGTCACGCCTTCCGGGTTAGCTTCCTCGGCATGGCGAAGGCGGCGACACCGTGGGGGCCGGCGGAGCTCGTCGAGGAGCTGACCGTGAAGCAGCGGGCGGGCGCGAAGCGGTTCTCGTCCAGGGTCCAGCTGCTCGAGACGGCAAAGGGAGAGCGGCTCGTGCGCTTCTCGTATGCGGGGCCGGGCGGCGGAGTGCGGGGGCCGGTGACGCTCCGGACGCAAGACATCGGGCAGCTGAAGGAGGCGCTCGCGCAGCATCCGGCGCTCGCCGAGGTGCTCGGGATGTAGCGCGGTCAGGCCGCGGCGAGGGCGCGCTCGCGCGCGGCGTCGACGAGCGACGCGAGCAGGAGGGCCCCGTGGTCTGAGCCGAGCAGCGGGTCGACGGCGTGCTCGGGGTGCGGCATGAGCCCCATCACGTTCCCCGTCTCGTTGCAGACGCCGGCGATCCCGTCGACCGATCCGTTCGGGTTGTCGACGTAGCGGAGCACGACCTGGGCCGGATCGAGGTCCGGCGGCGGCAGGTAGCGGCCGTCTCCGTGCTTGACGGGCAGCACGAGCCGCTGCCCCGCGGTGCAGCGCGTCGTGAACGGCAGGTCGTCGCGCTCGACCGTCAGCGGGACGTCGCGGCAGACGAAACGGAGCGACTCGTTCCGCAGCAGCGCGCCCGGCAGCAGCCCGGCCTCGCAGAGGATCTGGAAGCCGTTGCAGATCCCGAGCACGAGCCCGCCCGCCTCGGCGAAGTCGCGCACGGCGGCGGTGGCGGGGAGAAGCGGGCGATCGCGCCGCAGCGCAGGTAGTCGCCGTACGAGAAGCCGCCGGGCAGGACGACCGCGTCGAGGTCCGGCAGCTCGTCGTCGTCGTGCCAGACCGGCACCGCTTCGGCGTCGAGCGCCGCGAGCGCCCAGAGCGCGTCCCGGTCGTCCTGCGAGCCGGGGTAGGTCACGACCCCGATCCGCGGCTGCGGCCTAGCCAACGATCTCCACCTCGTAGGACTCGATCAGCGAGTTGGCGAGCAGGCGCTCGCACATCTGCTCCACCTCTGCCTTGGCCGCCGCCTCGTCGGCCGCCTCGAGCTCGAGGTCGATCACCTTGCCCACCCGCGCGTCGCGCACGTCGAAGCCGAGATGGCCGAGGGCCGAGCCGACGGCCTCGCCCTGCGGGTCGAGGATGCCCGGCTTGGGGCGGACGAGGACGGTCGCCCTCAACCGAGCACCACGGTCGGATCGTCGAGGTACGCGGGGAACGGGATCGTGGTCAGCCGCTCGAACGCCTCGTGGTACTTGGCGCGAGTGACCTGCACGACGTCGGCCGGCAGTTCCGGGCCGGGCTCGGTCTTGTCCCAGCCGGTCGTCTCGCAGTAGTCGCGGACGAACTGCTTGTCGAAGCTGTCCTGCGCGCGGCCGGGCTCGTACGTGTCGCCGGGCCAGAAGCGCGACGAGTCGGGCGTCAGCGCCTCGTCGCCGAGGACGAGGTTGCCGTCGGGGTCGAGCCCGAGCTCGAACTTCGTGTCCGCGATGATGATCCCCGCCCGCAGGGCGTGGTCGGCCGCCGCGGTGTAGAGGCGCAGACAGACCGCCTCCACCTCCTGCAGCCGCACCTCGCCGACCAGCTCCGCCGCCTGCTCGCGCGTGATGTTCTCGTCGTGCCCCTCCTCTGCCTTCGTCGCCGGCGTGAAGATCGGCTCGGGCAGCTTGTCCGACTCGCGTAGGCCCTCGGGCAGGCGGTGCCCGCATACCTCGCCGCTCCCGCGGTAGTCCTTCCAGCCCGAGCCGGCGAGATAGCCGCGGACGACGCACTCGATCGGCAGCATCTCGAGCCGCCGGCACTCCATCGACCGGCCGTCGTCGCGGATGGCGAGCATGTGGTTCGGGACGAGCGGCGCGAGGACGGTGAACCAGTAGCCGGAGAGCCCCGTCAGGACGCGGCCCTTGTCCGGGATCTCGGTCGGCAGGACGACGTCGAAGGTCGAGATCCGATCCGACGCGACGAGCAGCAGTCGCTCGTCGTCGATTGCATAGATCTCGCGGATCTTCCCGGATGCGACGTGCTGGAGCTCAGACATGTGCAGGTTCCCCCTTCAGAGCTTCGAGACGGGCGAAGACGGTGTCGACGTGGCGGGTATAGGCGGTGAGGTCGAAGGTCGAATCGAGGTCGACGCGCGAGGCGATCTCGTCGTCGGCGCGGCAGAGCTCGCGGAAGTCGAGCTCCTCCTCCCACGAGCGCATCGATGCTCGCTGGACGAGCCGGTACGCATCGTCGCGGGAGAGGCCGGACTCGACGAGCGCGCTGAGGACGCGCTGGCTGAAGAAGAGAAAGTGGCTCGCCTCGAGGTTCCGGCGCATCCGCTCGGGATAGACGACCAGGCCCTCCATGATCCAGACGAAGCGGTCGAGCATGTAGTCGAGCGCGAAGAACGCATCGGGGACCACGATCCGCTCGGCCGACGAGTGGGAGATGTCCCGCTCGTGCCAGACCCCGACGTTCTCCATTCCGACGACCGCGGTCGCCCGCACGATTCGCGCAAGGCCGCTGAGGCGTTCCGCGACCTTCGGATTGCGCTTGTGCGGCATCGCCGACGACCCCTTCATCCCGGTCTTGAACGGCTCCTCGACCTCGCGGACCTCGGTGCGCGCGAGGTGTCGAATCTCGAGCGCGAACCGCTCGAGTGAGGTGGCGCAGAGCGCGAGCGCGTTCAGGAGCTCGGCGTGCCGGTCGCGCGCGACGATCTGCGTCGACAGTTGATCGGGCTCGAGACCGAGGCGCTCGCAGGCGATCCGCTCGACTTCCGGCTCGACCACGACGTAGGTGCCGACCGGGCCGGAGAGCTGGCCGACGCGGTTCTGCTCGAGCGCGCGTTCGAGTCGCGATCGCGCGCGGTCGAGCTCGAATGCCCAGCCGGCGAGCTTCCAGCCGAAGGTGATCGGCTCGGCGTGGATCCCGTGCGAGCGGCCGATGCAGAGCGTCGTCCGGTGCTCAACGGCGCGCCCTACTACGACCTCGAGCGCGCGGTCGATGCCTTCCAGGACCAGGGCTCCTGCTTGGCGGATCTGCAGCGCGAGCCCGGTGTCGATCACGTCCGATGAAGTGAGCCCGTAGTGCACGAAGCGCCCCTCCGGGCCGAGCTGCTCGGCGACCGCGTCGACGAACGCGGCGGTGTCGTGGTCGGTGACGCGCTCGATCTCGGCGACGCGCTCGGGCGTCGGCACCTGCACCTGCGCCCGAATCGTCGCGACCGCATCAGCCGGAATCGTTCCGACCTCGGCGAAGGCGTCGAGCGCAGCAAGCTCGACCTCGAGCCACGTGGCCAGCTTCCCCTCGTCCGACCAGATCCTGGCCATGGCCGGGCGGGAGTAGCGGGCGATCACAGCTCCCAGTCTAGAGAGCGGGCCAGCCGTCGCCCCCTCCCTCGAACGGGGGACGGCGACCCGTCCGAGACGACGCTACTCTGGCGCGGCTTTATCCCGCGAAATCTGTAGGAAGGTACTTTTGAAGAGGTATGTTTTCCCCGTAGCGGCTGCCATCTCGGTCGCTCTCGGCGCCGCCGGCGGCGCCCTGGCAGGAGCCAAGCCCGCCAAGCCCCATCCGAGCCGGCCCACGTCCACGTCCTCCCCGCGACGAGCCTCGTGCCGCGGTTCGCTCCGCACCCCAGGGCCTGGCTGAAGACGCTGCAGAAGTTCCCGCGCAACCCGAAGCCGCCGCGCCGGCGCCCGGTCCGCGTGCGCCCGGTGGAGCGGCGGCACGCGACGACGCTCTCGATCTACGAGCAGACGACGAAGCCGTGGATCCTCGGCGCCCAGGGCTGCTCGGCCGCGAGGCGGCACGAGACCGGGATCGTCATCCTCGACTTCGGCAAGCCCGCGTTCAAGCACCACGGCTACGGGACGACCCTCTTCTCGGGCCGCTACGCGGACAACCACCACATCACGACGGCGATGGTCGGCTACGCGCGCGGCTACACCTCCTGCCTGCCCAAGGGATCCACGGCGACCATCGAGCTGGCCCGCGGCACGAGCAACTACCACCCCGCGGTGCCGAGCGCCTACTCCGCCGGCGTCCGCTGGGCGCGCGCGACGAACACGCTCGCACGCATCCTCGGCCGCGAGGGCCTGGACGGGCACGTCGGGGCGGCGGCCGCCGACGACGCCGAGCCGGCGTGGGATCGCGGGTTCCGCAAGACGCGTGACTTCTTCCACGGCTTCCGCTCCGCGACGCAGGGCCACACGCTGTACGACTACGGCTCGCTCGACGGCGGCGTCGGCGCGGTCTGGAGCGCACGGCAGGCGTGGTACGTCGCCGGCGGGATCCCCCACACGAAGGCGCTGCCGGAGATCTACAACTCCGCGATGGCCGAGCAGTGGGCGGAGCTGGCCCGGATAGCCCGCACCCGCTACCACCGCGGCGTCCAGTTCGCGGGCGTGATGACGCAGGGAACGACGAGCTGCAACTGCGGGCTCCGCCCGCACGCGGCCCATCGCGTGCTCGCAAATGCGCTCGACGCCGAGGGCGTCAACCACGTCGTCCTGCCCGACGGCGGCACCAACATCGTGGGCTAGACCGTCCGTCCGTGACCTGCGGCGGCTCACTTGACCTTGTAACACAGTGTTACAAGGTCGGGCAGCGCCGGACACCGCCCAGGGAACGGTCTAGCGACTCGGGCTCACGCCCGCAGGATCCGTAGCGCGAGCGCTGCGGCGTTGCGGCTGTTGTCGACTCCGACCGCGGCGACCGGCACGCCGGGCGGCATCTGTGCGATCGCGAGCAGCGCGTCGAGCCCGTCGAGCACGCTGAGACTCGAGCGCAGCGGGACGCCGATCACGGGCAGGTCGGTCTGCGCGGCCACTGCTCCGGGGAGCGCGGCCGACAGGCCGGCGCCGCAGATGACCACCCGCAGGCCGCGGTCGCGGGCGCTTCGCGCGTACTCGGCGACGGCGTCAGGGTTGCGGTGAGCGGACCGAACCTCGAGCTCGAAGCCGACCCCCGCTTCCTCGAGCGTCGCGACCGCCCCCTGCATCCGCTCGCGGTCGGACTCCGAGCCGACGAGGATGCCGACCAGCGGGCCGTCAGCCATCGGCGGCGATGTCGGAGCGGTAGCGCATGCCGGCGAAATCTATGCGGCCGACCGCTTCGTAGGCAGCGGTTCTCGCAGCCTCGACGGTCTCGCCGAGGCCGACGACGTTCAGGATCCGCCCCCCGTTCGTGACGAGCCGCCCGTCGTGGAGCGCCGTGCCCGCATGCAGCACGAGCGCGCCGGTCGCCTCCGCCTCCTCGACGCCCTCGATCGGCGTCCCGCTGTCATTGCTCTCGGGGTAGTCGCCGCCGGCGAGCACGACCGTGACCGCTGCGCTACCCGCGACCTGCGGAGCCCCGGAGAGGTCGCCGCCGAGGAGCGGCAGGAGGTCGCTCTCGAGCCGGGGCAGCAGCGACTGCGTCTCGGGGTCGCCGAAGCGGCAGTTGAACTCGATCACCCGCAGGCCCTTCTCGGTCGCCATCAGGCCCGCGTAGAGGAGCCCCTGGAACGGCGTGCCGCGGCGCGCGAGCTCCTCGAGCACCGGCAGGTGCACGGTCTCGAGGATCCCCTCCGCCGCGTCGTCCGGGACGTCGGGGAGCGGCGAGAAGGAGCCCATGCCGCCGGTGTTCGGGCCGGTGTCCGCGTCGCCGACCCGCTTGTAGTCGCGCGCCGGCGGAAGAGGGACGGCGGCCTCGCCCGAGGCGACGGCGAAGAGAGACAGCTCCGGCCCTTCGAGCAGCTCCTCCACGTGAAACGGCTGGTCGAGCGCCTGCGCGGCCCGCAACGCCGCGTCGAGCTCGTCCTGCTCCCGGCAGACCCAGACTCCCTTGCCGGCCGCGAGCCCGTCGACCTTGACGACGCACGGCGGACGCGCGACGGGCAGCGTCTCCGCGGTCGCCACGCCGGCCGCTTCCAGCACCTCTTTCGCGAACGACTTCGAGCCCTCGATCCGGGCGGCTGCCGCGCTCGGGCCGAAGACGCCGATCCCGCGCAGGCGGAGCTCGTCGGCCAGGCCCGCGACGAGCGGCGCCTCGGGGCCGACGACGACGAGGTCGATCCGGAGCTCTCGCGCCAATGAGACGAGCGCGGCGGAGTCGTCGGCGCGGACGGGATGGCAGTGGGCGAGCGCGGCGATCCCCGGGTTGCCCGGCGCGGCGTGCACCTCGTCGAGGCTCTCGCTGCGGGAAAGCGACCAGACGAGCGCGTGCTCCCGACCCCCCGACCCGACGACCAGTGCCCGCACCGGGCGATCGTATGCGAGTCGGCGGGATACGCTCCGGATCATGGACGCGCCGCCATACTCGGCCGCTGCGGTCGACGTCCTCCGGCTTCCGGCCGGCGCGACCGAGCGCGACCGCGTCGCCGTCGAGGAGCCGCTCGAGATCCGGATCGGCGGGCGGCCCGTCGCCGTGACGATGCGGACGCCGGGGCACGACGAGGAGCTCGCGCTCGGCTTCTGCCTCTCCGAGGGGCTGCAGCCGCGTGAGGCGCGGCTGCCCGAGGACCTCGCCGCGAACACGGTCGAGGTGGACGCGCCCGGCTTCGACCCGGCCGGGCTGCAGCGCAGCTTCTACACCTCGTCCTCCTGCGGCGTCTGCGGCAAGGGGGCGCTCGAGGCGGTCGCCGTCGAGGCGCCGCGCGTCGAGTCCGAGCTGCGGCTGCCGTTGGCGCTGGTGGCGTCGCTCCCCGACCGGCTGCGCGAGGAGCAGGCAGCGTTCGCGGCCACCGGCGGCCTGCACGCGACGGGTCTCTTCTCCGCGGCCGGCGAGGCGCTGTGCGTGCGCGAGGACGTCGGCCGGCACAACGCGCTGGACAAGGTCGTCGGCTGGGCCTTCCGGCAGGGGCTGCTTCCGCTCGCCGGGCACGTGCTCTGCGTGAGCGGCCGGCTGTCCTTCGAGCTTGTTCAGAAGGCCGCCATAGCCGGCTGCCCGGTCCTCGTCGCGGTCGGGGCGCCCTCCAGCCTCGCCGTCGAGCTGGCGGCGGACCGCGGCGTGACGCTGTGCGGCTTCGTCCGCGGCGGGGCGGCGAACGTCTACACGGAATCGTGGCGGATCCAGGGCTGACGGGGATCCTCCTCGTCGGCGGCGCCAGCACGCGGTTCGGCTCGCCGAAGGCCCTCGCGCGGCTCGAGGAGGAGACGCTCGCAGAGCGGGCCTGGCGGCTGCTCGGCGAAGCCTGCGGCGAGAGGATCGCCGTCGGTCGCCTCGACGGCCTCCCGTTCCCGTCGCTCGCCGACGAGGGGACCGGCCCGGTCGTGGCGATCGCCGAGGGCCTCCGGCGCGCGACGCAGGAGGTCGCGGTGGTCGTCCCGGTGGACATGCCCCTGCTCACGCCCGAGGCGCTGGAGCAGCTCGCGCGGGCGTGCCGGGACGCGGCGGTGGCGCAGGCCGGCCCACTGCCGTGCGCGGTCGCGCGGCGCATGCTGCCGGCCTTCGAGACCGGCGAGCGCCGCCTCCGGACGGTGCTGGACGCGCTCGACACGGCTCGCGTCGAGCTCGACGAGCGACAGCTCGCGAACGTGAACACTCCCGCCGACCTCGATAGGCTCGCGCCGTGAACGTGGCATTTCGCGTCGACGGCGACGCCTACGACGACTTCATGGGCCGCTATGCGACGGAGCTCGCGCCGCTCTTCGCCGAGTTCGCCGGTGTCGAGCCGGGCATGCGCGCGCTCGACGTCGGCGCCGGTACCGGAGCGCTCACGGCCGAGCTCGTCCCCCGCGGCGCCCAGGTCGCGGCAGCGGACCCGTCCCCCGAGTTCGTCGCCGTGCTGCGTGAGCGTTTCCCGGGCCTCGAGGTCGAGGAGGCTCCGGCCGAGTCGCTGCCGTGGGGAGCAGGTGTCTTCGACGTGGCGCTCGCGCAGCTCGTCGTGGCCTTCGTCTCCGACGGGCCGGCCGCCGTCGCCGAGATGGCGCGTGTCGCCCGGCGCGTCGCGGTCTGCATGTGGGGCATCGCGGAGGTCGACATGTTCGCGGCCATCGACCGCACGGCGGCCACGATCGGCGTCCCGCAGCTCGCCGAGCCGCGGCAGTACCGCACGCCGCAGGAGATCCACGACCTCCTCGCGCCGCACGGCGAGGTCGAGTCGGCAGAGCTGGATGTGCAGGCCGGCTACCAGGACTTCGAGGACTTCTGGCGCACCCTCGGCCGCGGCGCCGGCCCGGCCGGGCAGTGGTTCGCAAGCCTCGACGCCGAGGCGCGCGGGCGCGCCCACGACGAGCTGTCCCGTCAGCTCGGGAGCCCGACCGGCCCCTTCGAGCTCGCGGCGCGCGCCTTCGCCGGGGCGGTCACGCCCGCATGAGCGCCGGGACCGTCTTCGGCGGGTCGAGCGACGCGTACGACCGCTTCATGGGGCGGTATTCGACGCAACTCGCCTCGGGATTCGCGGATTTCGCCGGAGTGCGCGCGCCGCAGAGGGCGCTCGACGTCGGCGCCGGTACCGGCGCGCTGACCGAAGAGCTCGTGGCGCGGCTCGGCGAGGAGAATGTCGCCGCAGCCGAGCCTTCGCCCGACTATGCGGCCACGCTGCGCACGAGGTTCCCCCGCGCCGACGTGCGAGAGGTACCCGCAGAGGAGCTGCCCTGGGAGGCGGACAGCTTCGACAGCGCGCTTGCCCAGCTGGTCGTCATCTTCCTGAACGACGCCCCGCTCGCGGCGCGAGAGCTCGCACGCGTGACGCGGGCGGGCGGAGTCGTCGCCACGTGCATGTGGGAAGTCGACGGCGTGGAGATGATGAACGCGCTCAACGAGATCCGGAAACGGCTGCGGCCGGGTGGCTGGAGCCCCTCGACCGAGTACCGCGACGAGGCGTCGTTGCGGCGCCTGTTCGAGGATGCCGGCTTGCGCGACGTCGAGACGACACGCCTCGCGGTGTCGGTGGAGTACGACACCGTCGACGAGCTGTGGGAGCCGGCAATCCACGTCGGCGGCCCGGGCGGTCCCGCCGTGGACTCGTTCACGCCGGAGCAGCTCGTCGAAGGCAAGGCGATCTTCGAGGAGGCGCTCGGCAACCCGACCGGCCGCTACGCGCTCGAGGGGCGCGCCGCTGCCGTGCGCGGGATCAGCGGCTGAGGACGGCGGTGCGCTCGGCGCCCGTGCCGACGAGCGTCACCTCGACGTCGAGCGCCCGCTCCACGAACTCGACGTAGGCCCGCGCGGCCGCGGGCAGCTCTGCGACGGACGAGCAGCCGTCGAGCGGCTCGTTCCATCCTCCGAGCACCTCGTAGACGGGCTCCGCCGCGTGGAAGTCGCTCTGGTGCGCGGGGAAGTCGCCGGTCTCGACGCCGTCGCGGGTGCGGTAGCGGACGCACACCGGCAGCTCCGAGAAGTGGGAGAGGACGTCGAGCTTCGTCAGCGCGAGCTGGTCGATGCCGTTGACCCGGACGGCGTAGCGGAGGGCGACGAGGTCGAGCCAGCCGCAGCGCCGCTCACGCCCGGTCACGGTGCCGTACTCGCCTCCGAGCTCGCGCATCCGCGCCTGCTCGGCGCCGGGGATCTCCGACGGGAAGGGGCCCTCGCCGACCCTGGTCACGTACGCCTTGGTGACGCCGACGACGCGGTCGATCCGCTGCGGCCCGATTCCGGTGCCCGTCGCCGCGCTCGCCGCGACCGGGTTGGACGAGGTGACGAACGGATACGTGCCGTGGTCGAGGTCTAGCAGCGTCGCCTGCGCGCCTTCGAACAGGACGTGCTTCCCGTCGCGCAGCGCGGTGTCGACGTAGAGCGACGTGTCGGCGACGTACGGGCGCAGGCGCCGGGCGTAGCCCTCGTACTGCGCGGCGACCGTCTCGAGGTCGAACGGCTCCGCCTCGTAGACGCGCACGAGCCAGAGGTTCTTCTCGGCGAGCGCGACCTCGATCTTCTGGCGCAGGATCTTCGGGTCGAGGATGTCCTGGACGCGGATGCCGAGCCGCATCGCCTTGTCGGCGTAGCAGGGGCCGATGCCGCGCTTCGTCGTCCCGATCGCGAGCCTGCCGAGCCGCCGCTCGCTCGCCTGGTCGATCGCGAGGTGCCACGGCATGATCAGGTGCGCGTTCCCGGAGAGGTAGACCTCGTCGGTGGTGTGGCCGCGCCGCTCGAACTCGTCGAGCTCCGCGATCAGCACCTCGGGGTCGACGACGCAGCCGTTGCCGATCACGCAGGGCTTGCCGCGGACGATGCCGCTCGGCAGGGCGCGGATCTTGTACGTCTCGTCGCCCACGACGATGGTGTGGCCCGCGTTCGGGCCGCCCTGGTAGCGGCAGACGACGTCGGAGTTCTGGGCGAGCAGGTCGACGATCTTGCCCTTCCCTTCGTCGCCCCACTGCGCGCCCACGATGACGGTCGCGCTCACGTGGAAGAAGTATGCCGTCGGCGCCCGCTGGTCAGGCGGCGTCGCGCTCGCGGAAGTCGGCGCGGGCGTCGACGTGGACCTCGCGGGTCAGCCGCCTCAGCCGGCTGGCAGTCGGCCCGCCGACCCGCCCCGCGAGCTCGCGCCACTCGTGGTTCGTCGTCACGATCACGAGCCGGCGCTGCTGCTCGCGCTGGTTGACGAGGTTGTAGATGCGGTCGCGGGCCCAGCTCGACCAGTCCTCCGCCCCGAGGTCGTCGAGGACGACGACGTCGTAGCCGCTCGGGTTGGGGGGAGGCTCCCCGTTGCCGTAGCTCTCGCGGAGCGCGTTCAGCCAGGCCGGGACGTTGAGGAAGAGCGCCGTCTTGCGCTGCTCGCACCAGATGACCTCGCGCAGCACCGCCACCGCGAGGTGCGTCTTGCCGGCGCCGGGATTGCCGCGCAGGAGAAGCCCCTGGCGGAGGTCGGTGCCGGCCCGGAACTCCTTCGCCCACTGCCGGCAGACGGCGACCGCGTTCCTCGTGTCGGGCACCGGGTCGAAGTTCTCGAAGGTGGAATCGTGGTACGCGGAGGGCACCTGCACCCGCGCCCAGCGCGTCTCCGCCTTGCGCTGCTCGTCGACGACCTTCTCGGCCGCGCGGCAGAGCCCGCAGTAGCGCTCGGCCGCGAAGGTCTGGCCGAGCAGCACGACCTGCTCGGTCTCGAAGTCGCGTCCGCAGCCGAGGCAGCGGGCCGCGAGCGGAGAGCTACTGCTGCTGGAGGCTGGCGAACTTGGCATAGCGGCTGATGAAGGCGACGTCGAAGTTGCCGATCGGTCCGTTGCGGTGCTTCGCGACGATCACCTCGGCCACCCCCTTCTTGCTGTCCTCGGCGTCGTCGCGGTCGTAGTACTCCTCGCGGTAGAGGAACATGACGAGGTCGGCGTCCTGCTCGATCGAGCCGGACTCGCGCAGGTCGGAGAGCATTGGGCGCTTGTCGTGGCGCTGCTCGGGCGAGCGGTTGAGCTGGGAGAGGGCGACCACCGGCAGGTCGAGGTCCTTGGCGATCTCCTTGAGGCCGCGGGAGATCGACGAGACCTCCTGCAGGCGGCTCTCCTCGCTGCGGCCGGTCGTCATCAGCTGGAGGTAGTCGACGACGACGAGGCCGAGATTCGGCTCGCGCCGCTTCAGCGTCTGCGCGCGGGCGCGGAGCTCGAGCAGGCTGAGGGCCGGCGTGTCGTCGACGTAGAGCGGGGCCGACTCGAGCTGGCCACATGCCTGCGCGACGCGCGGCCAGTCGTCCCGCGTGAGCTTCCCGGTGCGGATGTGGGTTGCGTCGACCTTGCCGCGCGAGCAGATGAGCCGCTGCGCGACCTCCTGCTTCGACATCTCGAGGCTGAAGAACGCGCACGGGGTCTGCTTCTCGACCGAGACGTGGTTCGCGATCTCGAGCGCGAAGGCGCTCTTGCCCATCGAGGGGCGGGCGGCGATGATCACGAGGTTCGCGGGCTGGAAGCCACCGGTGATCCGGTCGAGGTCCTTGAAGCCGCTCGCGAGGCCGGTCACCTCGGCGCCGGACTCGTACAGGTGGGTGATCGTCTGGAATGCCTCGAGCAGCGCGTCCTTGAAGAGGACGAGCTCGCCCTGGGTGCGGCTCTCGCCGAGGTCGTAGACGAGCTGCTCGGCGCGCGCGACGAGCTCGTCGGGCTCGCCCTCGCGCTCCCAGCCGAGCTGCGCGATCTCGCCGCCGGCGCGGATCAGGCCGCGGAGCGTGGCGTTCTCGCGGACGATCTCCGCGTAGTGGCGGGCGTTGGCGGTCGCCGGCACGAGCCGGGCGAGCTCGTGCAGGCGGACGCGGCCGCCGATGTCCTCGAGCTCGCCGCGCTGCTCGAGCTCGTTCGTGAGCGTGATCGCGTCGACCGGCTCGTTCTTGCCGTAGAGCTGGAGGGCGGCGCGATAGATCTTCGCGTGCGACTCGCGGTAGAAATCGCTCGCGTCGAGGATCTCGCTGACGGCGGCGATGGCGCCGGACGCGATCATCATCGCGCCGAGCACCGACTCCTCGGCTTCGAAATTCTGCGGAGGGACGGCACCCGGGACGGAAGCGGGCGTGGGAACCGGGGCGAGCGCCATGCGGCTCGATTCCAGCACGCGGCGGCCCGCGTTACTAGGGGCCTCGGCCCCTGTGGGAATGTCCGTTGTGAACAGGTCTTTTTCTGCCATTTGCAGGAGGATTGAGCATGGTGGCAGGCGCGTCGGACGGCGGGCCTGTGCACGAAACACCTGCTCCTAGCGGCAACTTCCTGCGCAGATCCACAGGTCGTGGACAGCGTGTGAAGAGGCTCTACGATCGCGGGGTGGACGTCTGGCGCGAGCTCGAGGAGCCCTGGCGGGCGTCTCTCGAGCTGGCGTGGGAGGCATACCTCGCCGGCACGGTGCCCGTCGGCGCGGTCGTCGCCGGCGCCGACGGCAGGGTCGTCGCCCGGGGCCGGAACCGGATCTTCGATCCGCCCGGGACGGGGCTCGCCGGCTCGCGGCTCGCGCACGCGGAGGTCGATGCGCTCGCCCAGCTCCCGACGAGCAGCCGCTACCGCGACCACGTTCTCTACTCGACGCTCGAGCCGTGCCTCCTCTGCGTGGCCGCGACGCTGCACTCGACGGTCGGGCGGATCGAGTACGCGGTCGGCGATCCGTTCGGGGGCGGCTGCAGCGGCGAGATCGATACGGCGCACTGGCGCCGCAGCGCGCCGCAGATCGCTCCGCCGCTCGGCGGCTGGCCGGGACGGTTGTCGGCCGCGCTGCAAAGCGCGTTCTGGCAGGCGCGCCCGGACCATCCGCGCTCGGCCGAGATCGTCGTGGCGTTCGGCGGCGAGTCGCGCAGCGCCGGCGAGCGGGTGCTCGAGCTCGACGGCAGCGGCGGCGGCATCTCTCGAGGAGGCACTCCCCGGCCTCCTCGACTGTCTCTAGCTCGCGTTACTCCTCGGTGAGCGCCGCGTCTGCGTCGGCCCGCCACTCGGGCTCGGCTTCCGCCTCGGTTTCGGCCTCCGGCTCTCCCGCCTCCGCGGGCTCGCCTTCGGCTTCGCCTCTTCTGCCTCTGCGGCCTCCGCAGCCTCTGCGGCGTCGGCCTCGGCGATGATCTCCTCGAGCTCGGCGGCAGGCTCCTGCTCCGCGGCCGCCTCCTCCTGCTCGGCGCGCTCGGCCGCCTCCATCTCCTGGAGCTCCTCGTCGGAGGGCAGCTCGCCGCCCTCGGGCACGACCTCGGTCTTGACCTCGACGCGCACGTCCTCGAAGAGCGAGATCGGGATCTCGTAGCGGCCGATCCGCTTGAGCGGGTCGGTCTCGACCTTGCGGCGGTCGACGCGGATCTTCTTCGAGCTCCACAGCTGGTCGACGATGTCCGTCGGCGTCACCGAGCCGAAGAGCGAGCCGGTCGGGCCGGCCTTCACCTCGAACCGCAGCACCGTCTGCGAGAGCGTGTCGGCGATCTCCTGCGCCTGCTCGGCCGTCTTCGCCTCGTGGCGGGCGCGCTGCGCGTCCCGCTTCTCCAGCTCCGCGACCCGGGCGGCCGTCGCCTCCTGGGCGAGCTGCCGCGGCAGGAGGTAGTTGCGGGCGTAGCCGCGGGCGACCGAGACGACGTCGCCGCGCAGGCCGACGTGCTCGACGTCCGAGAGGAGGATGACCTCCATCAGCGGTCCCCCCGATCACCCCGGTCGCCGCGGTCGCGCCGCCCGCCGCGCTCGCGCTCCTCGGAGCCCTCGGCGACGTACGGCAGCAACGCCATCTCGCGTGCGCGCTTGACCGCCTGCGCGACCTGCACCTGGTGCCGGCGACACGCGCCGGTGATGCGGCGGCTGCGGATCTTGCCCTTCTCGGAGATGTAGCGGCGCAGCTGGTTGACGTTCTTGTAGTCGACCTCCGCGATCTTGTCCTTGCAGAAGAAGCAGTTCCGGCGCCGGATCTGGCCCTGAGGGCCGCCGGGCCGTCTGCGCTGCTGCTGTTGAGTCTTCTCTCTGGCCATCGTGCTCCTAGAAGGGGATGTCGTCGTCTGCGCCGCCGGTCGGGAAGTCGGCGCTCTCCTGCGCCGCGCCGGCCGGCACGAACTGGTTGCCGCCGCCGCCGCCGTCCCCGTCGCCGCGGCTGCCCAGGAACTGGACGCTGTCGGCGACGATCTCCACGGCTTCGCGCTTGCCGCCGCCGTCCTTCGCCTCCCACTCGCGCCACTCGAGGCGACCGTCGATCGCGACCGGCCGGCCCTTCGCGAGGTACTGCGCGCAGCTCTCCGCCTGGTTGCCGAAGACCGAGGCGCTGAAGTAGTTCGGCTTGTCCGTCCACTGGCCCGACTCGTCGCGGCGCCGGCTGTTGACGGCGATGCGCAGACTGCAAACGGGGGTGCCGCTCGGTGTGTGTCGCAGCTCCGGGTCCTTCGTCAGGTTCCCGACCAGTACGACGCGGTTGATGTTGGCTGCCATCTCTACTCCTCTTCCTCGGCGGGCTGCTCTTCCGCGGCAGCGTACTCCGGCTCGGTCGTCTCCGAAACGGCCGTTTCGGACGAGTCCGGCTCGGCGGGCTCGGCGACCTCCGCGGCCGGGGCCTCTGCCGGAGCCTCTGCCGTGGCGTCGGCCGGAGCCTCGGCCGGGGCCTCGGCCGGGGCCTCGGCCGGGGCCTCTGCCGGGGCCTCGGTCGGAGCCTCGGCCACGACCGTCGCCTCGTCGCGCGGCGCGGTCGTGCGGGAGCCGGCGATGTGGCGGGTCGCCAGGTGGCGGAGCACCGCGTCGTCGATCTTGAGCACGCGGGAGATCTCGTCGAGCGTCTCGGCCGCCGCGTCGAAGACGACGAGGTGGTAGACGCCCTCCTCCTTGTGCGCGATCGGGTAGGCGAGGCGCCGCCGGCCCCAGGCGTCGTGGCTCTGCCACGAGCCGCCGTTCTTCTCCACGAGGTCACGCGTGCGCGCGACGATCTCCTCCTGGCGGGCCTCGGCCTGCTCGGGGTCCAGCAGCATCAGAATCTCGTAAGTCGTCACGTCCCGAGGTCCTCCCTTCCCATGGTCTCGATGTCGGCCCCGACTGCCGGCGCCGCTCGGGACAGAACGGCGCGATGACGGGGCAGGAAGCGGCGGCCACTGTAGCATCGGCTCGATGCGTCGCGTGACCGCCTGGATCGGAGGAGTCGCCAGCGGAGTCGTCGCCTATCGCTTCTGGCGGCGGCATCGCGCGCCCGAGGCCGCACCCGAGCCCGAGGCTCCGGCGGGGCCTGCTTCGCCCGAGCCCGAGGCTCCCGTGGAGGCCGACGACCGCGCCGAAGAGCTGCGCGCGAAGCTCGCGGAGACGCGCGAGCCGGAGCCGGCCGCCGAGGCAGCGGTTGACGAGTCCCCCGCCGCCGAGCAGGTCGAGCCCGAAGCCCGGCCGGCCGAGCCGAAGTCGCCCGACGAGCGCCGCAACCGCGTCCACGAGGAGGGCCGGGCCGCGCTCGACGAGATGAAGCCCGAGTAGCGCGAGCTTCGCCGCTACGCGGGTTCCAGCAGCCGTTCGCGATAGGCGAGCGCGACCGCGTGCGCCCTGCTGTGGACGCCGAGCTTCGTCAAGATCCGCTGGATGTGCGACCCGACCGTCGACGGGCTGATGAACAGCCGGCCGGCGATCTCGCCTTGATTGAGGCCCTGCGCGAGCAGGCGGAGCACCTCGAGCTCGCGATTCGTCAGATCGGAGAACCCGGAGATGGGCAGCGTGTCGTTCTCCTTCGCGGTCGACGTCGCGACGAGCCGCCTCACGCGCGCGATCAGCTCGTCGGGATCGAACGGCTTCACGACGTAGTCGTCGCCGCCGACGAGGAGCCCGGCAACGCGGTCTGCCGGCTCGGTCCGCACGCCACTCACGAAGACGATCGGCAGGTCGGGCCCGTGCTCCTCCCTCAGTTCGTGGCAGATCTCGTAGCCCGATGCGCCGGGGAGGATGACGTCGAGGATGACCGCAGCGGGACGTTCCCCGTGTGCGAAGTCGATCGCCTCCGCGCCCGTCTCCACCTGGTGACCGGCGAAGCCGGCGCGTGACAGCGCGTCGGAGACGAATGCGCCGTAGATCGGATCGTCGTCGACGATCAGGACCGTCTGCGGCGACGCATTCTCCTGGATTGCCGTGGCGCTCACGGCAGAAATACGGGCCCCTGCCGCACGGGAGGAACGTACCGAAAAAGCATGAGTTGCAAACACAACGGTCTCCGAATTGTCTTGAGATATTTGCTTCCCGGAATTGACCGATTGGTCAGTCAATGCACGATGGCTCGCGAGAGGCACTACTCCGAATTGCAGACGCGCGTCCATGATCTGCAGTAGGGCGAAGATCATGGCGATCCTTCTTTCGGACTGCGAACGGCGCCCTTAGCGTCACCCGTCCAGGGTCGCTGTGTTCCACCGGGCCCGAGTCCACTCTAGGAGGTCTAGAGCTATGCGGATGAGCTTGCGTGTGCTGGCGGTGGTCGTGGTCGTGGGGGCGGGGCTCGCGGTTGCCGCGGCGGCCTCGGCGGGACCCGGCTTCAACTTCAGCGCGCACCTGTTCCAGGGCTGCTTCACGACGTCAACGACGAAGTGCGCTCCCAACCAGGGCGAGGCCGAGAACGTGAACGACTCGGTCGAGCAGGGCGCGTCGCTCACGTCGTTTGGCTACCTGGCGACGGGCACGTTCGGGTACGCCGGCCTGAAAATCTCCGTGCCGGGCCAGCCCTTCACCTTCGCCAACCTGACCCAGTTGCAGACCGACTACGAGATGAGCTGGGGTAACTGTGGTGGCGGCTCGCCACGCTGGGAGATCGCCGTCCGGACGCCGACCGGCCAGACGCTCAACATCCAGGTGTACCTCGGGCCGGGGGCCTCCGCCAACGGTGATCCCTGCAACGACGCAATGGGCACCGAGGCAGGTTGGCGGCACGGTCAAGGGCACGACCAGCATGACGACCAACTACCCCGACAAGGGCGCCGATAGCGAGAGCTCGTCGCCGGTGTGTAACTGACCGACCTAGGAGCAGCGGCGGCGCCCGTAGGAGGCGCCGCCGCTGCCCTTTCCCTGCGAGGTCCTAACGGAGCGGCGCCGGAGTCGAACCGACCTAGCCGTGGGTTGCACGACCGTACGGGTTTTGAAGACCCGCTGGGCCACCAGGCCCGGCCGCTCCGCCCGGAGCGTAGCCAGGAGGGCTTGGCGGGACAGTGGCTGTGCCGCAGGGCCGCGCTGAGCGCCGCGACTCCTCGCTTCGCTCGTCGGCCGGCTGCGCCAGCTGCTGCGTCCTCGGGAGCGCCGATAGGACACCGCTATCGGCGCTCCCTGCGTCCTTGCCTCGCGACGCCGATCGCAGCCCTGCGACGAGCACCGTCCCGCCAAGCCCTCCCGCTACTTGTCGTCTGCGAGGTAGTGCGAGTCCCAGCCGGGCGGCGAGTAGCCCGTCCCGGGCGGGCCTGCTCCGACCGAGAGGACGAGCGTCCCGGGGATCTGCGC
This sequence comes from uncultured Actinomycetes bacterium, assembly GCA_963825805.1. GTDB lineage: Bacteria > Actinomycetota > Thermoleophilia > Gaiellales > Gaiellaceae > Palsa-739. Next base: position 21,156 of record CAWGVE010000024.1, read on the forward strand.
AGTCGCGGCGCGCGTGGCCGCTGGGTCGATCCAGATGCACGTCCCGGCGGGCGCGTCGACTCCCTCGCCGTCGATCGTGAAGCTGGCGTGGCCGTCGACCGTGTAGTAGAGCTCGGGCTCGCCGTGCTCGGCGTGGTCGTGCTCGGGGATCACGGTCCCGTCATCCTGCCTCCGCCACAGGTTGATGCCGAACGTCTCGATCCCGAAGTGGTGCCGGATCGGGATCCAGTGCGGCCACTGTTTCGAGGCGATCTCGTCGATGTGGGCTTTCTCGTAGGCAGCCATGGGGCGAGCCTATTCCTCTGCGAGCTGCGCGAACAAGTCCTCGGGCGGCAGGTCGGCGAGGGAGTCGAGCACGAGGTCCGCGCCGGCCTCCTCGAGGCCGAGCTCGCGCGTCACCTCGTTCGGGATCGCGACGCAGAAGATGCCCGCCGCCTTCGCGGCCAGGACGCCGTTCGGCGAGTCCTCGAAGGCGACCGCCTCGCGCGCGGCCACGCCGAGGAGCTCGAGCGCCTCGAGGTACAGCGTCGGCGTCGGCTTCGCGCGCGCGGGGTCGCCGTCGGCGGTGACGATCGCGTCCCAGCCGACCGCCTCCTGGAGCCGCTCCAGGTGCATGCCGACCCAGTGGCGGGTCGAGCTGGAGACGACCGCGCGCTTCAGCCCGTGCCGGCGCGCGGCAGCCAGGTAGTCGGCGATGCCGGGCCGCAGCTCTTCCGCTTCGATCAACGCGATCTCGTGCGCGTAGCGGCGCTCGTTCAGCGCCTCCCAGTCGAGTGGCTCGCCGACGAGCTCCTCGAGGTGCGCCCTCGGATCCCACGCTGCGTGCGTCGTGCCGACGAGCGTCGCCCACAGGTCTTCGGGCAGCTCGTGCCCGTGCTCGCGGTAGAGCCACTCCCAGCCGGCGCGCGCGGCGAGCTCGGTGTCGAGGATGAGGCCGTCGAAGTCGAACAGGAAGGCGCGGACCGGCACGGCGATTCAGACTACGGACGTGGCCATCCTGGGCGTCGACGTCGGCGGCACGTTCACCGACGCGGTGCTCGTCGAGGACGGCCGGGTCCGGACCGCCAAGGTGCCGACCGCGGCGCGCCAGGAGGAGTCGGTGCTCGCGGCCGCGCGCGCGGTCGGGGCGGGCGCGGGTCTCGACCGCTTCGCGCACGGGACGACCGTGGCCACGAACGCGCTCCTCGAGCGCCGGGGAGCGCGCACCGCGTACGTCGGCAACGCGGGCTTCGAGCACCTCCTCCACCTCCGCCGGCAGACGCGGGCCCATCTCTATCGCCTCTGCGCCGACCATCCCGAGCCGCTCGTGCCGCTCGAGCGCTGCCACGGAGTGGCCGGCCGGCTCGGGCCTGCGGGGGAGCTCGAGCCGCTCGACCTGGGATCGCTTCCCGACCCGGGCGACGCGGAGGCGGTGGCCGTCTGCCTCCTGTTCGCGTTCCGCGATCCGGCGCACGAGCAGGCGGTCGCGGCCGAGCTGCGGCGGCGCCACCCACGCCTCCATGTCGTCGCCTCGCACGAGGTCGCGCCCGAGTTCCGGGAGTACGAGCGCGCGTCGACCACCGCCGCCGACGCCTACCTCGGGCCGGTCGCCGCGCGCTACCTGCGCGCGCTCGCCGCCGCGGCCGCCGAGGCGGGGCTGCCCGAGCCTGTCGTGATGCTCTCCTCGGGCGGCGTCGCTCCGGTGGACGAGGCCGCGGCTCATCCCGCGCGGCTGCTCGTCTCCGGGCCTGCCGGCGGGGTCGTCGGCGCGGGCCTCGTCGCGCGGCGGGCCGGCTTCGCGGACGCGATCGCCTTCGACATGGGCGGCACCTCGACGGACGTCTGTCTGCTGCCGGGCGGGCGCGCCGCGCGAGTGTCCCAGCGCGAGGTCGGAGGGCTGCCGATCAGGCTCTCGACCGTCGACGTGCACACGGTCGGCGCCGGCGGGGGCTCGCTCGTGCGACGCGACGCGGGCGGCGCGGTGCGGGTCGGGCCCGAGTCGGCGGGCGCGGATCCCGGGCCTGCCTGCTACGGCCGCGGCGGCGGGCCGACGGTGACCGACGCGAACCTCCTGCTCGGCCGGCTCCCCGGCGAGCTGCCGGGCGGGCTCGTCCTCGACCGCGACGCGGCGGAGGCCGCGCTCGACGGGCTCGATCCGGCGGCGGTGGTCGAGGTCGTGAACGCCGAGATGCTGCGCGCGCTGCGCGTCGTGTCGGTCGAGCGGGGGCACGACCCGCGCGAGTTCGCGCTCGTCGCCTACGGCGGCGCCGGCCCGCTCCACGCCTGCGCCCTGGCGGAGGAGCTCGGGATCGAGGCCGTGGTCGTCCCGGCGGCGGCCGGCGTCCTCTCGGCGCTCGGGCTCGCCGCGAGCGACGAGCGTCGCGACCGCGTGGTCTCGCACGTCCGTCCGCTCGCGGAGGTGGGCGACCTGCCGCCCGACGGCGAGGCCGATCTCCGCTATCGCGGCCAGTCCTTCGAGCTGGCCGTCCCGCTCGGGCCGGATCTCGCGGAGCGATTCCACCGCGCACACGAGGAGCGGTATGGCTACGCCGACCGCGGGCGGGAGGTCGAGGTCGTCGCCGTGCGCACCGCCGACGTCGTGCCCGGCCCGGAGCTGGAGCTGCCGAGCGGCGAGCCGAAGCATGTGTCCGGGCCGGCGCTCCTCGCACTGGACGGGTCGACCCTGTGGATTCCCCCCGGGTGGGAGGGGGCTAGGGATGGTTCCAGCTGGGTCGTGACGCGTGAGTAACGAGATCGCACCGATTCAGCTCCAGGTGATCGGCGCGGCGCTGCGGTCGATCGCCGAGGAGATGGGCGCCGTCCTGATCCGTTCCTCGTTCTCGGCGAACATCAAGGAGCGGCGCGACTGCTCGACCGCGCTGTTCGACGAGCGCGGCCGGATGATTGCGCAGGCGGAGCACATCCCGGTCCATCTCGGCGCCATGCCCGACGCGGTCGAGGCGGTCCTGCGGCTCGGGCTCGAGCCCGGGCAGACGGCGATCCTCAACGACCCGTACACGGGCGGCACGCACCTGCCCGACGTGACGCTCGTCTCGCGCACCGTCCTCGGCTTCGCGGTCTCGCGCGCGCACCACGCAGACGTCGGCGGGATCGAGCCGGCGAGCCTGCCCGCGTTCTCCCGCACGCTCTCCGAGGAGGGCGTGATCCTGCCGCCGCAACTCCTCACCGCCGACGTGCTCGAGCGCTTCGTCGGGGCGACGCGCAACCCGGAGGAGCGGCGCGGCGACCTGCGCGCCCAGCTCGCGGCGCAGCGCCTCGCGGAGAGGCGGCTCGAGGAGCTCTGCGCGCGCCGCGGCCGCGACCGGGTCGCCGCCGCGATGGGCGAGCTATACGCCTACTCCGAGCGGATGGTGCGCGCGGCGCTCGGGCGGCTCCCGGACGGCCGAGGCGCGGCCGAGGACGTCGTCGAGGCGGTCGAGGGGGATCTCCCGATCCGCTGCTCGGTCGAGCTCGCCGGCGACGGGATCCGGATCGACTTCGCGGGGACGGCGCACTCAGTACGAGGGCAACCTCAACTGCCCGCTCGCGGTGACGAAGTCGGCGTGCTACTTCGTCGTCCGCTGCCTCACCGAGCCGGACCTGCCGGCCTCTGGCGGCGCGTTCGCCCCGGTCACCGTCACGGCGCCGGAGGGCTGTCTCGTCAACGCGCGGCCGCCGGCCGCGGTCGCCGCCGGCAACACCGAGACGTCCTCCCGCATCGTCGACGTCGTCTTCGCCGCTCTCGGCGAGCTCGTGCCCGTTCCGGCCGCCGGGCAGGGGACGATGAACAACCTCGCGCTCGGCAACGAGCGGTTCACCTACTACGAGACGGTCGGCGGCGGCCAGGGCGCCTGTCCCGACGCCGACGGCCCGAGTGGCGTGCACGTCGCGATGTCGAACACGCTCGCCACGCCGGCCGAGGCGATCGAGCTCGAGTACCCGCTCCGGGTCGAGCGCTGGGAGCTGCGGCGCGGCGCGGGCGGCAAAGGAGCGCACCGCGGCGGCGACGGCGTCGTGCGCGAGCTGCGCGTGCTCGAGGACTGCCGGCTCTCGGTGCTGGCGGAGCGGCGCCGCCACGCGCCGCCCGGGCGGGCCGGTGGGGAGGACGGCGCGCGCGGCCGGACGCTCGTGAACGGCGAGGAGCAGCCGCCCAAGCTGACACGACAGCTGCGGGCAGGCGACGTCGTCCGCGTCGAGACGCCCGGCGGCGGCGGTCACGGAACGCCGCAGTAGGCTCCGACGAATGGATCGTCCGGTCAAGGTCGCGTGCGTGCAGGTCGAGCCAGTCGTGCTCGACCGCGAGGCGACGCTCGACAAGCTCGAGACGGTCGCCCGGGAGGCTGCGCGGGAAGGCGCCGAGCTCGTCGTCTTTCCCGAGACGTTCGTGCCCGTCTACCCGTCGTCGGTCTGGGCGAAGGCGTTCGCCGGCTGGGAGGCTCCGGGCGCGAAAGAGACGTTCGCGCGCCTCGCGCAGGAGTCGGTCGCGGTCGGGTCGCCCGCCGAGCGCCGCATCGGCGCGGCGGCGAAGGAGCTCGGCATCTGGATCGTGACCGGCGTCAACGAGGTGGACGCCGAGCGGCCGGGGACGATCTACAACGCGCTCCTCTACCACTCGCCCACAGGAGACCTCGCCCTTCACCACCGCAAGCTCGTGCCGACGAATCACGAGCGGCTCGTCTGGGGCCAGGGCGACGGCCGCGGCCTCACCGCGGTCGAGACCGGCTTCGGACGGCTCGGCGGCCTGATCTGCTGGGAGAACTACATGCCGCTTGCGCGGGTCGCCCTCTACGAGTCCGGCGTCGAGATCTACGTCGCCTCGACCGCCGACGACGGCGACGCGTGGCAGCAAACACTCGTCCACATCGCTCGCGAGAGCCGCGCCTACGTCGTCGCGCCCGCGCACTTCCAGCGCGAGTCGGCGTATCCGGACGACTTCCCGCTCGCCGCGGAGATCGAGGGAGCCGGGACGATCGGCCGCGGCGGCAGCGCGATTCTCGCCCCTGACGGCTCCTATCTCGCCGGGCCGCGCTACGACGAGGAGGCGATCCTCTACGCGGAGCTCGACCCGGCGCGCCTGCTTGCCGAGCGCCAGCGCTTCGACCCCGTCGGCCACTACAGCCGGCCCGACGTCCTCCAGCTCACAGTTCGCGTGGACGGTGAGACGACGAGTACACGTCCTTCCGCAGAATCAACCCGTCCCTGAGCGGGAACACGTCCACGCCGTCCCATTCCTTCGAGCCCACCGATGCGGTCCACTCGCAGACGGCGAAGTCGTCCCCCACGTACAGGGCGCGTGTCGTGAAGCGCAGCGTCGGGTTGTTGCGGAAGATCTGCGCGATGTGGTCGCGAACCGCCTCCGCGCCCTCCGCCCTCTCGCCCGCGGTGTGGTTGTCGAAGACGATCTCGGGATCGTGCAGCGCGTGGATCGCGTCGAGGTCCTGCGCGTTCCAGGCGGCGTTGTAGCGCTCGATGAGCTCGCGGACGTTCATTGCCTTCGACGTAGGACTCTCGCATCTCCGACCCGCCGTGTCACCCCGTCGGCGTCGAAACGCTCGAGATAGAGCTGCGCCGTCTTCCGGCCGACGCCGAGGGCGTCGCGGAGCTGGGCGAGCGTGATGCCGTCGACGAGCACGGCCCGCGCCCGCTCGTAAGCTGCCGGCGAGATCGCGTAGCCGTCGCCGACGCGCACCAGCCGGCCCTGCTCCTCGAGGTAGCGGGCGAGCTGCGCGTCCTCGACGCGTACCGGCTCGAGCCCGAGCTGTGCCTCGAGCGCCGCCGCCGCCTCGCCGCGCTCGCCGAGCTCGGGGCCGGCGCCCGGCCGGTACAGCTTCGAGCCGCGCAGCTCGAGGGCGAGGTGCGGAACGACCGCCTTCGACCAGTCGGCGGCCGGAACGGGAACGCCCGGGTCGAGAGGGTCGGCGGCGTCGATCGCACGCTCGAGCTCGGCGCGGAGCTCCTCGAGCCACTCCTGCGACCAGCGCCACTCCCCGTCCACCGGCACCGGAGCGTGCACGAGGACCTCGCCACGCTCGAGCGCCTCGAACCGCGCGGCGTCGGCGTGCCGGGGCGGGGAGGGGTCGAGGACGATGCCGCCGGCGACCGTGGTCTCGGCGCGGAGGACGACGCGGTCCCCCCGCGCGGCGACAACCGGGTGCGACAGGCGCAGCTGCGCGAAGCGGTTGCCGACGCGCGCGACGCGGGCCGCGGTCTCCGCGGTGCCGTGGTGGAGCATCACGCGCGGAGGGATCTCTCCCAGCGGCTCGAGCGTCACGTCGAGCCGGAAGCTCGGCCGGAAGGCGCCAGGCGTGACGAGGACGTCGCCGCGGCGGAACTCGTGCCGCTCCACGCCCGGCAGCGACACGGCCACGCGCTGCCCCGCCTCGGCGCGCTCGACGGGCCGGTCGTGCACCTGCACGCTGCGCGCCCGCACCCCACGGCCACGCGGCTCGACGCGCAGCTCGTCGCCCTCGCCGATCGTCCCCGACCAGAGCGTCCCGGTCACGACCGTCCCGATCCCGCGCAGCGTGAACGAGCGGTCGACGTGCAGGCGCGCCGGCCCGCCGGCGTCGTGTCGCGTGACGCGCGCGGCCGCCTCCGCCAGGGCTGTCCGCAGCTCGTCGAGCCCGGCTCCGGTGCGGGCGCTCGTGGCGATCACGCTCGCGCCGGGGACGAGCTCCTCCGCCTCGATCCGCGCGAGCTCGAGGGTCTCGTCGTCCACCAGGTCGGCCTTCGTCAACGCGACCACGCCGTGCTCGATCCCGAGCAGGCGCAGGATCGCGAGGTGCTCGTGCGTCTGCGGCCGCGCGCCCTCGCCGGCGTCGATCACGAGGAGAAAAAGGTCGATGCCGCTCGCGCCCGCCACCATCGTCCGCACGAAGCGCTCGTGCCCGGGGACGTCGACGACGGACAGGCTCGTGCCGTCGGGCAGCTCGAGCGGCGCGTAGCCGAGGTCGATCGAGATGCCGCGCTCGTGCTCCTCGGGGAGGCGATCCGTGTTCTTGCCGGTCAACGCCTCGACGAGCGACGTCTTGCCGTGGTCGATATGGCCTGCGGTTCCGACTGTCAGCGGCATTGCATTGACATAGCAGAAGTGCTATATAGCAATTGTGCTATACGCGGAGACGACCTCGAAGGAGGCGACGATGCTGAACAAGGTGGGATGGGTCACGGTCGGGATCCTGGTTGCCGCCGCAGCCTACGAGCTTGCGCTCGCTCTGGGCGTCGGCTCAGTGGGTCTCGAGCCGGGCGAAAATGTCCCGGGCGCGACTGCCGTACGCCTGGTGGCCGTGCTCGCGATGCTCGTCGGCGTCGGCCTCGTGGTCGCAAAGCTTCGGCCGCAGGCCGCCGCGGCGCTCGCTCCGGCGGCCGCCTTGTTCGTCGTGCCGCTGTACTTCACCTTCGATCCGTATTACGCGCCGACCGAGCGGCGCTATTCGGACGGCGGCATGTTCCCGCCGAGCTGGATCGTCGCGGTCGCGATAGCGGGCATCGTCGCGGGTGTGCTCACGCGGCTGTTCCCTCGGGTGGGAGTGTGGGCAACGATTCCCGCGCTACTACTGCTTGCGTTCACCGCCGTCTTCGTGGTCGGCGGACACTAACCGGGTCGGGCCTCGATCACGCCCTTGCCGAAGCGCGTCGGCTCCCAGCCCGCTGCGGTGAGGATTTCTTGCCACTCCTCCTCCGTTCGTTCGCGGCCGCGGGCGATGACGAGCATCAGCAGGTCGAGCCACTTCGCGCCCTGGGGATCGTTCCCCGGCTCGATGACCGTCTCGAGCAGGACGAGGCGCTCGCCGGCGCTCGCGCGCACGGTGGCCAGGATCCGCTTGGCAGAGTCGTCGTCCCAGTCATGGATGATCGTCGACAGGACGTGCACGTCGCCCTGCGGCACCGACTCGAAGAAGCTGCCTTCGACGAACGAGAGACGTTCGCCGAAGCTCGCCTCGTCGCGCACGGTCTCGGGCAGGTCCAAGACGATCCCGCGCATCCCGGGGTGAAGCTCGAGCAGCGCACGGAGGAGCGAGCCGTTGCCGCCGCCGACATCCACCACCGTCTCGTCGCCGCGCCACGCGACGGTCTCGAGCCGCTCGAGCCGACTCTGCCAGCCCTGCGCCATCGCGCGGTCGAACGCGGCCCGCTCGTCCGGATGCGAGGCGAACCACGACCAGAACTCGTCTCCGTGCACGCGCGGGAACGAAGCTTCGCCGCTCACGTCGAGCCCCCTCACCGCTTCGAGCCACGTGCCGCCGAAGAGGTGCGCGAAGTCGTCCCAGCCGTCGACCGTCAGGAGCTCCGAGGCCGGCGTGTTGCGGAAGACGCCCGGCTCCTCTTCCGCGAAGATGCCGTCACTGGCGAGCGCGCGCAGGAGCCGGTGCAGCGTGTCGGCGTCCGCGCCGGTCGCGGCCGCGAGATCGGCGACAGGCCGCGGGCCATCCGCGAGCCTCCGTGCGACGTCGAGCTCGGCGACGAGCGCGAGCGCGCGCGTGACGAGCCCGCCGCGCAGCGCGTCCCAGAGAGCCGCCTCGGGCGGGCGGTCGGTCACGCGCGGGCGGCGCGGACGGCGGCCGCGGCCTCCTCGGCCTCCTCGTCCGTCAGCGTCAGGCAGTCGAGCAGGAGCCTGCCGTCGCGGACGACGCCGACCAGCGGCGGCTCGCCCTTGCGCAGCGGCTCGGCGAGCGAGTCCGCGAGCGAGCAGGCGAAGCTCGGCAGCTCCGCGAGGGGCAGCGCGCCCCCGCCGACCCGGCCGACGGTCTCCTCGACCTCGCCGCCGGTCGCCGCCGCGAGCCGTTCGGCCCTCGCGCGCACGGCCGCTGCGTCCTGGCCGAGCATGCGCAGGACCGGGATCCGCTCGGGCGCCTCGAGGTGGAGGAGCAGCGTCCCCTCGAGCGCCGCGAGCGAGAGCTTGTCGATCCGCAGCGCGCGCTGGAGCGGGTGGCGGCGGAGCCGCTCGACGAGCTCCGCGTCGCCGAGGACGATCCCGGCCTGCGGCCCGCCGAGGAGCTTGTCGCCCGAGAAGCAGACGAGGTCGGCCCCGGCCACGAGCGACTCCCGCGCAGTCGGCTCTTCCTGACCTAGTAACACTGTGTTACTAGCGTGAGACATGTCCCGAGCCTAGGTCGTCGACCAGCGGGAGGCTGTGGCGGCGGGCGACGGCGGCTACCTCCTCGAGTCGCGGCCGCTCCTCGAAACCGACGACGCGGAAGTTCGACTGGTGGACTCGGAGGAGGACGGCGGTCTCCGGGCCGATCGCCCGTTCGTAGTCCGCCGCCCGCGTCCGGTTCGTCGTCCCGACCTCGACGAGACGGGCTCCCGAGCGTGCGAGCACGTCCGGGATCCGGAAGCCGTCGCCGATCTCGATCAGCTCGCCGCGCGAGACGACGACGTCGCGTCCCTCGGCGAGCGCTGCCAGCGCGAGGAGCACGGCGCCCGCGTTGTTGTTGACGACCAGCGCCGACTCCGCGCCGGTCAGCCGGCGCAGGATCGCCGCGACGTGGTCCTGGCGCGAACCGCGGGCGCCCTCGGCGAGGTCGTACTCGAGGTTCGAGTAGCCGCGCGCGGAGTCGACGACTCGCGCGAGCGCTTCCTCGGCGAGCGGCGCCCTTCCGAGGTTCGTGTGGACGACGACTCCCGTCGCGTTGAGCACGCGCCGCAGGCGCGGCCGGCGCGCGTCGGCGAGCTCCTCCCTGAGCCGCGCGGCGAGGTCGCCCGGGTCCGCGCCCGCCTGGATCTCCTCGCGCGCCCGGTCGATCACCCGGCGGGCCGCGTCCACCGCGAGGGGGTCGTCCGCCTCGCGCGCGAGCTCGTCCACCGAGGGAAGGTCGCGGAGCCTCACGGCGACCCGTCGCCGCGGGCGTAGGCGTCGAGCACCGTCTCGACCGCGACCTGCGGCTCGTCGGTCACTGTCAGCAGCGCGAGGTCCTCGGGCGAGACCATGCCGTCCGCCAGCGCGCTGCGGCGTACCCACTCGAGCAGCGGCGCCCAGTACGACTGCCCCATCAGCACGACCGGAAAGTGGAGCACCTTGCCGGTCTGGATCAGCGTCAGCGACTCGAACAGCTCGTCGGCGGTGCCGAAGCCGCCCGGGAAGACGCAGAAGCCCTCCGCCGCCTTCACGAACATGGTCTTGCGGACGTAGAAGTGGTCGAAGGTCAGCGAGATGTCGAGGTAGGGGTTCGACCCCTGCTCGTGGGGCAGCTCGATGTTGAAGCCGACCGAGAGGCCGCCGCCCTCGCGGCAGCCGCGGTTCGCCCCCTCCATCACGCCGGGGCCGCCGCCGGTGACGACGGCCCAGCCGGCCTCCGCGAAGAGCCGCGCCGTCGCGCGCGCGAGCTCGTACGGGCGCGAGCCCTCCGGCACCCGCGCCGAGCCGAAGCACGAGACCGCCGGACGGTCGATCCGCTCCACCGCCTCGAAACCCATGAGGAACTCGTTGCCGATCGACTCGGTGTGCTCGCGCAGCTCCGTTGCCTGGCTATGAGCCTGGAGAAGCGTGCGGTCGTCCACGTCGCCTAGAGCATCCCACTGTGGCGGGTCGCGAGCATCCCAGCCACGAGCGCCGCCGCGAGGAGCGCGTAGAGGGTCAGGATGAGCGCCGCGCGTCCGCGGTCGGGGGCGTACGCCTCCATGGGGACGCCGTTCTCGTAGCGGATCCGCGGCTGCCGCCAGGTGTCGGTCGTGGCCCGCCACACCGCACCGCCGTCGAGGAAGCCGATCGGGAGCAGGTTGAAGGCGTTGAGCAGGAAGCCCAGGTTCGCGAGCACGACGAGCCACACGATGTGGTGGTCGGACCCGTACGCCCAGACCGCCGCGGCGGCGAGCCCGCCTGCGAGCGGCCCGGCGAGCGAGACGAGCGCCCTGCGGTAGGGCGCCACCTGTGCGTGTTGCACCGTGACGAAGGCGCCGAGGAACGGGATGAAGGTCGGCAGCGAGACCGGCAGGCCCTGCCTGCGCGCCTCGGCGACGTGGCCCAGCTCGTGCACGAGGATCAGGAGGACGAAGCCGAGCCCGAACTGCCAGCTGCCGAACCAGAACGAGTAGGCGGCGAAGGAGACGAAGAAGGCGCCGAACTTGACGAAGAGGAAGCCCCATTTGAGGGCGGCGCCTCCGATCACGACCGCGAGCCCGCCGATCCGCTCGAGGGAACGGCGAACGATGTTGCGCTCTTGTTCGGCCTGTGCGCTCACGAACCTCGCCCGATCCACTCTTCGCCGCCGGCGTAGACCTCCTTCTTCCAGAGCGGGATCGACGTCTTGAGCGTCTCGATCGCCTCGCGGCAGGCGTCGAGCGCGGCCGAGCGGTGCGGCGCCGAGACGGCGATCACGACACTCGCCTGTCCGATCTCGACGCGCCCGAGCCGGTGGTGGATCGCGACTGCGCAGAGGCCGTGCCGCTCGCTCAGGTCTGTGCCGAGCCGGGCGAGCATTGGCTCCGCCATCTCCTCGTACGCCTCGTACTCGAGGTGGAGCACGTCCCGCCCTCGCGAGCGGCGCCGGACGGTGCCGACGAAGCTCGCGACGGCGCCCGCCTCCGGGTCCTCGACCTCGCGCACCACGGCAGCGACGTCGAGCGGGCCGGCCACGAGCAGGAAGGAGCCGCCGCTGACCGGCGGGATCAGCGCGACCTCGTCGCCGTCGCGCAGCTCCAGGTCGCGGTCGGCGTACTCCCGGTTGACGGCGTAGAGCAAGCCCTCCGGCTCGTCGCCGAGGCCGAGCGCCGGCCACACGTCGGCGACGGTCGCCGCCTCGACCTCGCGACGCGCCCAGCCCGCGCGCTCGCGCAGGCCGGCGAACAGGCGGACCGTGACCACGGGGCCACGGTACCGCCCGTCCTCAGCTCTTAGCTCATGAGCCGACCGTGTAGTGGGTCGTCGCGGTGGTCGTGGTGCCGTCGGCGTCGGTCGCGGTGACCGTGAACGCGTGGTCACCGGCGGTGGACGTGTCGATCGGAGAGCCCTGCGGGACGGTGCCGGTGCACGAGGCGATCGTCGTCAGGTCGTCCGTGCAGTTGTAGAGGGCGCGAACGACCTTGCCGAGCCGGTAGGTCGCACCGTCCGGCGGAGTCACGATCTTCACGACCGGGGCTCCGTCGAAGGCGCCCGAGTCGCGGGCCGAAGCCCTGCCGTCGACGACCGGCAGGACGATCTTCGAGAGCTTCGTGTCGACGGTGATCGCGGTTCCGGTCGTGCCGTTGATCGAGCCGTAGCCCGAGAAGTCGGCGCCGAGGATCACGCCGATCTGGTGCCCGGCCTGGAAGGTGAAGTCGTTCGGGAGCAGCGGCCACTTGAACTCGTAGGTCTGGCCGATCGTCACGGGGGAGGCCAGGCCGGAGAAGAGGGAGTCGCGGTTGGAGGAGTCGAGGATCCCCTTCGAGACCCGCCAGAGGCTCGGCATGGTCGTGGTCTCGGCCACGTCGTGGTAGCAGGCGCTGTCCGCCGACGTCGAGTCGCCCCAGCAACTGCTCGTCGTCAGGTTGTGCACGCCTTCGTTGCTGGTCCGGAAGACTCGAAGCACGCCGCCGCCGTAGTCGACGAGCAGCGCGCTCAGGTTGGACTGCGTCTTGCTCAGCGCGGCCTGGATGTCGACGAGCGGGGTCCCCGAGATCCGCAGGTCGTGCTGCAGTGGCGGCGAGAGGAACATCAGCTTGTTCGCCTGCGTGTTCGTCAGGCTCTCGTAGCTCGTCTCGCTCAGGTTGGCGTCGGTGAAGGTGAGCGAGCTCGTCCCACCTCCCGACAGCAGGCTGAGCACACCTTTGGCGCCGGCGGCCGTGCCCTGGAGGTAGACGTCGACCGGGCGGGTCTGCGACAGCGGCCAGGTCGTCGCTGTCTCCCAGGTGTTCGGAGCGGTCTCGATGTCCACCTCCGGGTCCTGCATGATCCCGTTCGGGATCCCGTAGAGCCAGTGGTCGAACCAGCGGTGCAGGGTGTCGACCCAGACGGTGCGCCGGTAGTCGAACGGGTCGACGTGGCCTTCCTGCGAGAGCCACAGCTTGCGCGGCACGTCGTTCGCCGAGAGGCCCGCCCACCACTGCCCGAAATGGTTCGGCTTCACGTTGTCGTCGTTCAGCCCCTGCGACTCGAAGACGGCGGCGTGCACGTTGCCGACGTTCAGGTCGTAGTTGCGCGCCTGCCAGAAGTCGTTGATGTCGCCGTCGGAGTCGCCGTCCCCGTTCGGGCCGGCGGCGCTCATCGCGGTACGCGTGGCGGCGCAGTGCTGGCTGTGCTCCGGCGGCAGGACCCCGAGCAGGCTCTGGTTCGTCGTGTTGTTGCCCGTGGGGAGGGACTCGATCGTGCTCGACAGGAAGGCGGGGTAGTGGGCGATGTTGTTACGGACCGCCCGTCCGCGAGTAGTCGTACCAATCGGAGATCGCGGAGATCGGGACTATGGTGGTCAGCCCGTCGACGCCGGTGGACGCGACGCCGTTAGCGAATGTGCCGTCGTACGACTTGCCGATCAGCGCGTTCTTGCCGTTGTCCCAGGTCGCCTGCACCGGGTTCCCGTTCGCGTCGTGGCCCGGGGTGCGGCCCATCAGCCAGTCGATCACGGCCTTGAACCCGGCGACGTCGCCCGGGCCGCCGTGCAGGGCGCAGCCGCTCGAGAATCCCGTGCCGAGCGCGTCGGCGAGGATCACCGCGTAGCCGCGCGGCACGAAGTAGTTGTCGTAGAAGAGCGGGAACTCGTCGAGGACGTCGCCGGAGGTCGTGTGGATGTACTGCGTCTCGTTGCCGCGTCCGACCGAGGTGAAGTACGGGCTCGGGTCGATGATCGCGGGGACTTTCATTCCCTGGTTCGTCTCGGCCGGCCGGACGATGTCGATCGACATCTCGTCGGTGATCCCGTCACCGTCGGAGTCGACTCCGGGAACGGGGATGAAGACCCGCTCGCGGATCGCGTCGGGGTAGCTGAACACGTCCGCGGTCTCGCCGTCCGGTCCGAGCACACGGTGCGGCGGGTTGCCCGCCTGCGTGGTTCCGGCGGCGAGCAGCACGGCCACGGTCGCCGCCAGGCCGACCGCGAGCAACGAGATCCAACGTCTCATTTCCCCTCCCCTGGATAGAAAGCCGACCCTCGCGACCGATACTGAGACCTGCTCGGCGCACTGTCAAACGGGAGCCCGGACGGGACGTGTCTACGATCTCGCCCATGGCGGACTCCGGCGACCGGCGCACCGAGTCCGGCATCGAGGTGAAGCCGGTCTACAGCGCCGCCGACGCGCCGGGCGAGCTCGAGCCGCCGGGCGAGTACCCCTTCACGCGCGGGCCCTACCCGGACATGTACCGGGGCCGGCCGTGGACGATCCGCCAGTACGCCGGCTTCGCCTCGGCCGAGGAGTCGAACGCCCGCTACCGCTATCTCCTCGAGCGCGGCCAGACCGGCCTGTCGATCGCCTTCGACCTGCCGACGCAGCTCGGTTACGACTCCGACGACGCGCGGGCGCTGGGCGAGGTCGGCCGCACCGGCGTCGCGATCGACTCGATCGCCGACATGGAGATCCTGCTCGCCGGGATCCCGCTCGGCGAGGTCTCGACCTCGATGACGATCAACGCGCCGGCGTCGCTCCTGCTGCTCCTCTACGAGCTGGTGGCCGCCGAGCAGGGCGTCGCGCCCGACGCGCTCCGCGGCACCGTCCAGAACGACATCCTCAAGGAGTACATCGCCCGCGGGAACTACATCTTCCCGCCGCGGCCCTCGATGCGGCTGACGACCGACCTGTTCGCGTACTGCGCCGAGCGGATCCCGCACTGGAACACGATCTCCATCAGCGGCTACCACATCCGCGAGGCCGGCTCGACCGCGGTGCAGGAGCTCGCGTTCACGCTCGCCAACGGGATTGCCTACTGCGACGCGGCGGTCGAGGCGGGGCTTTCGCCCGACGAGTTCGGCAGGCGCCTGTCCTTCTTCTTCAACGCGCACAACAACTTCTTCCAGGAGGTGGCGAAGTTCCGGGCGGCGCGGCGGCTGTGGGCGCGGATCATGCGCGACCGCTTCGGCGCGACGAACTCGCAGGCGCTGGCGCTGCGCTTCCACGCCCAGACGGGCGGCTCGACGCTGACCGCGCAGCAGCCCGAGAACAACATCGTGCGGGTCGCGATCCAGGCGCTCTCGGCGGTCGCCGGCGGCGCCCAGTCGCTGCACACGAACTCCTTCGACGAGGCGCTCGCGCTGCCGTCGGAGCGCGCGGCGAGAATCGCGCTGCGCACCCAGCAGATCCTGCAGGCGGAGGGCGGGACGACCGACACCGCCGACCCGCTCGGCGGCTCCTACTTCATCGAGGCGCTGACCGATGAGCTGGAGGCGCGCGCGTGGGAGTTGATCGCGCGCGTGGACGAGGCCGGCGGAGCGGTCGCCGCCGTCGAGTCCGGCTTCGTGCAGGAGGAGATCGAGCGCGCAGCCTTCGAGTTCCAGCAGCAGGTGGAGGCGGGCGAGCGCGTGATCGTCGGGGTCAATGCCTTCCACGAGGAGTCGGACGAGCGCATCGAGCTGCTGCGGATCGACCCGGCGTCCGAGCGTCGCCAGCTCGAGCGAACGGCGCGCGTGCGGGCGGAGCGGAACGCCGAGGAGGCGGCCGCGGCGGTCGCCGAGGTGCGCGAGGCAGCGCGCGGGGAGGCGAACCTGCTGCCGCCGCTGCGAGAGGCGCTGCGGGCGCGCTGCACCGTCGGCGAGATCTGCGAGGCGCTGCGCGAGGAGTGGGGGATGTACGACGCGGTGCGCGCGCCTTAGGAGCTCTAGCCGAGGCCGAGCGCGTCGTCACGCCCGACGAGCACCGCGCTGCCGCCGAAGTCCGCGTGTGAGAGGGCGTTCAGGCGCCGCACGACGGCGTTCGTGCCGAAGATCCGGCGCGGAGCGCCGCCGGCGAGCTCGACCGGCACGAGCCGTCCGGAGACGAGGCTGCCGTCGGAGTCGAGCGTGACGACGAGAACCGCGCTCTCGCCGAGGACGCCGCCCGTCGAGAGCGCGTGGCCCGAGGTCGCGAAGTTGCCGAGCGAGTACGCGATCAGCGTGTCGTCGAAGAGCTGGAGCCCGCGCAGGACGTGCGGGCCCGAGGCGAGCACGAGGTTCGCGCCGGCGGCGACGAGGGCGTGCGCGAACCGGCGCTCGTTGCCGCGGTTCTCCCCGAGGTAGTACTCGGTGCCGGACGGGACGTGTTGATGGTCGACGCCCTCGGCCCCCGCGTGGAGGACGGCGACGACCAGGTCGGCCCGCTCCGCGGCCCGCCGCACGAGCGCTTGCGCCGCGGGAATGTTCGTCAGGCTCTGCGCCCACGGGTACGGCGCGAAGCCGAGGACCGCCACGCGCACGCCGTGCGCCTGGAGGACCGTGATCTGGCGCGGCCGGCCGCTCCAGCGCAATCCGTAGCGGGCGAGCGCGCTCAAGGTCTGCCGCTGTCCCGAGGCCCCGTAGTCGAAGGCGTGGTTGTTCGCGACATTGAGGTCGTCGAAGCCCGCGCCGCGCAGGAGCGCGGCCGACCGCGGCGGCGCCTGGAAGGCGAAGCACCCCGAGCTCGCAGGCTTGCACTTCGACGTTCCACCCGAGCTCAGCGTCCCCTCGAGGTTCCCGAGCGCGATGTCGGCTCGGCGGAGCTGCCCGCGGACGTGTGCGAAGAGCGAGGCCGGCGCCGGCCCGAGCAACGCCATGTCGCCGACGAAGGCGATCGTCACGCGGTCCGACGGCGGCGCCGCCAGCCGGCGGAAGACGCCGACGCCGGCAGCTGGAGCAGGCCGCAGCCAGCGGCGGCGAGCCCGAGGGCCGCGAGCCCCAATCTCAGAACTCGGCTCAGTGGGCCGCCGCTGCGCACGTTCCGACCATACGCTGCCGTGCGGCCGGATCCTGCGCTTAGCCCGTCCACCACCCGGGCACGATCTCGCCGTCGCTCTCCTCGCCGAGCGGCGCGCCGAAGGCGATCAGCGTGAGCCCGTCGGAGCCGGCCTCGAGGTTGCGCATCACGCCCGGGCCGATCCGCAGGATGTCCCACTGCCGCAGCTCGTGCACCTCGTCGTCGAGCTTGATCCGGCCCGACCCCTCTCCGATCACGTAGATCTCCTCCTGCTCGGAGTGCGTGTGCCCGAACGGCATGCGCAGCCCGGCCGGCAGCTTCTCGACGCCGACGCCGCCCACCTTGCAGCCGAGGTCGCGTCTCGGGAAGCGGACGTCCATGCCCTCCGGCATCTGGAACTTGGGGGCGACGTTCTCGACGTCGCCGAGGTTGACGATCGTGTAGTCGCTCATGCGCGGGAGGCTACGTCTTCGAGCAGCTCGTCGAGCGCGGTAGCGGCACCGGCAGCGCGAAGCTCGTCCACCCGTTCCGCTCCGAGCGCGTCGACGACGTAGGCCGCGACCCGCTCCTGCACCTCGGCTTCGTCCGGGCTGGGGATGGCGCCGATCTCCGCGAAGAGGTGGTCGGAGGCGCCGAGCATCGTGGCCGCCCGCTCGGGATCGGCCTCGATCATCGCCAGCTCCGCGAGCCCGCCGAGGCAGTAGGCGATCACCTCCCGGTAGCCGATCCGCCGCGCGATGACGAGGCTCTCGCGCAGCGCCTCCAGGCCCTCGCCGGCCCGGCCACGGGCGAGCTCCGACCGCGCAAGGTTGTGAAAGTTGACCGCGACGCCGTCGCTGTCGCCCGTCTCCTTCGCCAGCTCGATCGCCTCCTCGTAGTACCCGACCGCGGTCGGGTAGTCCCGCCGCATGTGGGCGACCGTGCCGAGGTTCCCCAGCGCTGCGGCAACGCGGCTCGGATGGCCCTGCTCGCGGAAGAGCGGAACCGCCTCCTCGTAGCGTGCGGCTGCGGTGTCGAGGTCTTCCTCGGCGATCGCGATGCCGCCGAGCTCGGCGATCGCGCGGGCGACCTCTTCCTCGTTGCCGAGCTCGCGGTAGAGGTCGAGACTCTCCTGGACGAGCGCCTTGGCGAGCCTCGTGTCTCCCTGCCGGAACGGGAAGAGGAAGCCTTGCACGAGGACACGTGCGCGCAGCTCCTTCGGCCCGTCCAGGGTGTGCTCGAATGCCGCGTCGAAGAAGCGGCGGCCCTCGCTCAGGTGGCCCTGCACGACCCACCACCAGCGCGCTGCGCAGGCGAGCCGCACCTCCAGCTCCGTTTGACCGGCCCCTCCCGCCCAGGTCAAGGCCGCGCGGAAGTTGGCGTGCTCCTCGTCGAGAATCGGGAACAGGGAGAGATGCGGATCCGCGCCGGTGAGCCACGCAACCGCGCCCTCCTCCACGCGCGCGAGGATGTGCTCGCAGTGGCGAAGTCGCACGGTCTCGGCCTCGCCCGACGCCTCGAGCAGCTCCACCGCGAACTCGCGGATCGTCTCGAGCATCGTGAAGCGCGCCTCGCCGGCAGCACGGCGCAGGCTGCGGACGAGGCTCTTGTCGACGAGCGACGCGAGCGTGTCGAGGACGTCGAGACCGTCCTCGCCGCAGACGGTCTCTGCCGCTTCGAGCGTCCAGCCGCCCGAGAAGGCCGCGAGGCGGGCGAGCAGCGTGCGCTCCGGCTCGTCCAGCAGGCCGTAACTCCACTCGAGAGTCGCGCGCAACGTGCGCTGGCGGTCGGGCAGGTCCTGCGCGCCGCCGACGAGAAGATCCAGCGCCTGGTCGAGGCGGCTGCTCATCGCTTCCGGCGGCAGGAGCTTCGAGCGCGCCGCGGCCAGCTCGATCGCGAGCGGCAGCCCGTCGAGACGCTCGCACACCCGCCCCACAGCGGCGGCGTTGCCGTCGTCGAGCTCGAAGCCTGGATCGACGGCGCGCGCCCGCGCGGCGAAGAGGCGCACGGCGTCGTTCTCCACGAGCGCCTCGAAGCCGGCGCCCTCCCCGGGAAGCGCGAGCGGCGGAACCGGGTACTCGTGCTCTCCCGCGAGGCGCAAGGGAGCGCGGCTCGTCGCCAGCACGAGGAGCCGCGGCGCCGCCGCCAGCAGCTCGGCCACGAGCTCGACGTGCGGAACGAGCTGCTCGAGGTTGTCGAGCAAGAGCAGCATGCTCCGGCTCTGGAGATGCTCGGCGAGCGTCTCGCGGACCGGCGTCCCGCCTTCGGCGAGCCCCAGCTCCTGCGCGATCGAGGCGCCGAGCAGGGCCGGATCCCGTATCGAGGAGAGGTCGACGAAGACAGCGCCGTCTCGCAACTCCGGACCGAGCTCCGCAGCGACCGCCAACCCGAGGCGTGTCTTCCCCGCGCCGCCCGGCCCCGTCAGCGTCACGAGGCGCACGTCGTCCCGCCGCAGGAGCGCACCGACGGCGGCGACCTCGAGCCGGCGTCCGACGAGCGGCGTCGGCGGCGTCGGGAGTTGCGAGCGCGGAGGCTCGGGCGCCGCGGGAGCCGCGAGCGAGGGATCGTGGCGCAGGATCCGGCGCTCGAGCTCCTGCAGCTCCGGCCCGGGATCGACCCCGAGCTCCTCGACGAGGAGGGTGCGCGCGGCGCGGCAGGCCGCGAGCGCGTCCGCCTGGCGGCCGGAGCGATAGAGAGCGAGTGCGTGCTGCACGCGGAGGCGCTCGCGGTAGGGCTCGGCCGCGACGAGCCGCTCCAGCTCGGGCACGAGCTCGTCGTGGCGCCCGAGCGCGAGCTCCGCGTCGTGGAAGAGCTCGACCGCGCGCAACCGCCGCTCCTCGAGCTGCGGCGCGGCCTCCTCGTGGACCGGCTCCTCCGCGAGGTCGGCGAGCGGCGCGCCGGCCCAGAGATCGAGCGCGCGCCGCAGGTCCTCGGCCGCGTCCGCGGCTCGTCCCGACCCGAGCGCGGCCCCGGCGCGTTCCACGAGCCGCTCGAACCTCGCGAAGTCGAGCTCGGCCGGGTCGAGCTGGAAGCGATAGCCGGTGCCGTGGCGCTCGATCCGCTCGGCGCCGAGCACTTGCCGCAGGCCGTGGACGTAGACCTGGAGCGAGGAGACCGCGGAGCGGGGCGGCTCGGTGCCCCAGACGGCGTCGATCAGCCGGTCGCGCGTCACCACCGCGTTCGCGTGCAAAAGCAGGAAGGCGAGCAAGGCGCGCTGCTTCGGCGCTCCCAGGGGCAGCGGGCCCTCGTCGCCGACGACCGCGACCGAGCCGAGGATGCGGAATTCGATGGCTGCCGACCCCCCTCCCAAGCGCGCGCCAAGTGGATCTTAAGTGGTGTTTTCGATGGTGCTCCCGACCCGAACAACGGAAGGAGCACCGACATGATTCACGCAGGAGACACGATTTACAACCCGGTCACCGGCGAGCGCATCGTCTTCCGGCAGACCTCGCGCGAGACGAACGGCCAGGCCGTCGTGATCGAGACCTTCGTGCAGCCGAACGGCTCCGTCGCGGCCGCGCACGTCCACCCGAGCCAGGAGGAGCGCTTCGAGGTCCTCCGGGGCAGCGTCGGCTTCCGGATCGGCCGCAAGAAGCTCGTGGCCGGGCCCGGCCAGCGGATCACCGTGCCCGCGGGCACGCCGCACAAGTTCTGGAACGCGGGCGACGAGGAGGCGCACTTCGTCTGCGAGGTGCGGCCGGCCCTCCAGTTCGAGTCGCTCCTCGAGACGATGTTCGCGCTCGCCGCCGACGGCAAGACGAACCGGAAGGGGATGCCGAATCCGCTGCGGCTCGCGGTGATCGCGAACGCGCACTTCGACACGGTGCGCCTGCCGTTCCCGCCCGCGCTCGTGCAGCGGCTCGGGCTGGCGCTCGGCGCCCCCCTCGGTCGCGTGCTCGGCTACGAGGCCGTCTATGTCCCCGCCCAGCCCGCGGCCGCTGCGGTCGCCGCCTCGATCTGATGCGCCGCCGCCTGTTCTTCGCCCTGCTGATCGCCGCGCTGGTCGCGCTTGCCGCCCTCGGCCTCGTGCTGAGGGTGGGGCGCCCGGCCGAGGCGTATTGACCCCGAAGGAGGATCACGAATGCACAGCACGCTCACAACGGCACTGCCCGGATCCTGGCTCGCGAGCCGGTTGGGCGTCGACTCTCGCGAGATCGAGCGTCTGCGCGAGCGCGGCGAGCTCCTCGCCGTCGAGGACCAGGGCGAGTGGCTCTACCCGGTCTGGCAGTTCGGCCCAGGGGGCTCGGTCCCCGTCGGGGTCCGCGAGGCCGTGAAGGCGGCGCGCGCAGCCGGCCTCGACGAGGCGCGGCTCATCGCCCTGCTCCGGCGGCCGGCGGGTCTCCTCGGCGGGAGTCGGCTGCTCGACCTCCTCTTCGAGGGACGCTCCGACTTCGTCGTCGACGCCGTTCGCGCGGCCGCGGCGGCCTAGGAGCGTTGGCGGAAAGCCGGTCGTCGTCGGCGTGCGATGGTCGTTCGCTGACAAGGACGCAGGGAGCTCGAATAGCAGCGCTATTCGGGCGACCGAGGACGCAGCTCAGCGGGCGAGCAGCGTGCGCCGGGGGCCGCGTACATTGGCCCCCGTGCGCATCCTGCTTGTCTCGCAGATGTACCCGGGGCCCGACGCGCCGGACCTCGGGACGTTCGTCGCCCAGGTCGAGCGGGAGCTCGTCGGGCGCGGGCACGAAGTCGACCTGGCCGTCCTCGACACCCGTGCGGGCGGGAAGCTCCGTTACCTGACGCTCGCCCGCCGGACTCTCGCCGCGTCCCGGCCCGACGTCGTCTACGCCCATTTCCTCGTCCCGTCGGGCCTGATAGCCGCGCTCGCCGGAGGCGCCCCGCTCGTCGTCACGGCGCATGGCAGGGACGTCCGCAACATCGGCGCGATTCCCGGCGTCGCCGCGGCGACCCGGCTCGTCGTGCGGCGGGCGGCGGCCGTGATCTGCGTCTCGGACTACCTGCGGCGCGAGCTCGAGACGAAGCTGCCCGAGGCTCGCGGGAAGGTGGAGGTCGTCTCCAGCGGCGTCGACCGCGAGCGCTTCGCCGTCACGCCGGCGCCCGCCGGCCCGCCGGCGTTTCTCTGCGTCGGCGCGCTCGACGAGCGCAAGAACGTCGTCCGGCTCGCCGACGCCTTCGCCCGCCTGGAGGAGGGAACGCTCACCTTCGCCGGCGACGGCCCGCTGCGGCCCGCTCTCGAGAGCCGCGAGCGTGTGCGGCTGCTCGGGCGCGTCCCGCACGACGAGGTCCCGCGGCTTCTCGCGGAGTCGCGCGTCCTCGCGCAGCCGAGCCTCGTCGAGCCGCTCGGCCAGGCGCTGCTCGAGGCGATGGCCTGCGGACGGTCCGTCGTGGCAACCCGCATCGGCGGCCCGCCCGAGTTCGTCCCGCCCGAGGCAGGCGTCCTCGTCGATCCGCTCGACGTCGGCGAGCTCTCGCGTGCGCTCGCGCAGGCGGCGGCGTTGCCCTGCCCGAACGAGGCCGCGCGCGAGGCGACGGCCGAGCACGACGTCCGGCGCCAGGCGGAGCGGATCGAGGCGATCCTCAGCCGGGCGGCCGCTCGAGATCCGCGAGCCTGACCTCGACGAGCGGCCGGATCCGCTCCTCGAGCCCCGCCTCACGCGCGAGCGCGAGCGCCTGCTCCAGCTCTCCCGCGCCTTCGCCGGGTCGACACCCTGCTTGAGCCGGTTGTCCCCCGTCACGAGCAGCTTCTGGATCCGCTCGTCGACCTCTTCCACAATTCGACCCTACCGTTCAGGATGAACGGGGTGCCCAAGCGCAAGCGCAAGCAGGTCCGCGTTCTCATCGTCGACGACCATCGGCTCTTCTCCGAGGCGCTCGAGGCGATCCTGGCCGCCGACGAGCGGATCGCCGTCGTCGGCCAGGCGAACGACGGCGGCGAGGCGGTGGAGCTGGCGGAGAGGCTCGAGCCGGACGTCGTCCTGATGGACGTGAGCATGCCCGTGCTGGACGGGTTCGAGGCGACGCGCGAGATCCGCGCGGCGAGCGGAGAGGTCAACGTGCTCATGCTCACCGGCTCGAACTCGCGGGCCGACGTCGATCGCTCGCGCGAGGCGGGGGCGGCAGGCTACGTCACGAAGGACCGCATCGCCTCGGAGCTCGTCGACGCGATCCTCGAAGTGACGCGACGTTAGTTCTGGTACCGGCTACCCTGGGCGCGTGCTTCAGGTTCTCGCAGTGCTGCAGGTGCTCATCGTCGTCGCGATGACGTCGCTGATTCTCATGCACTCCGGCCGTGACGCGGGCATGGCGGGCTGGGCTTCACCCCTGCCTCGCGGGGCGGCACGTACATCGTCGAGCGCGACCTGACGCGGTGGACGGGTGCTGCTCGGCGTGCTGTTCTTCGCCCAGAGGATCGTCTTCTTCCATGAATCTTCTTGAAGCCGATATACGTTGGGGTGATACTGCGCTGGCTCTCGTGCGCCGGCGGGCGGAATCGGGAGACGCGCCAGGTCGAGGTCGTAGCCGGCCGGATAGGCCGTGGAAGGTTGAGTTTCTTTCTCGAGCGCATTGAGGGTCCTGGTGCGGCGCGAGTCGCCGTCTTTTCGTTTCGTTTTACGCCGTCCCGGAGGAGTCCCGATCTTCTGTTCGAACCAGAGGCGCTCGTTAGAGTCCCCGATCCTCGGAGCGTGAGACGCAGAGGACAGCCTGAAAGCTGATGGGTCCGGGAGCGCGAAGATCTGGAGCTTCCTTGTTGCCCACCCCGATCGGCACGGCTCAACGCCGACGGGCACAAGATCGGCGAGGCGGTCGGCCTCGCTCCGCCCTCCAGCGTGCACGCCGACCTCCGGACCCTCGAGCGGGCGGGGCCGTCGCGCCGTAACTTGACCAAGCCGAGGGAACTGGAGCTGGTCGGTCGGGAGAAGAAGCGCCGAAGACCGTCGCGGGCCTGAGCCGGCCGAAGCTGCTCGCTGCTCGGGCAGATCTTGCGCTCGGCGGGCTCCTGCTTGCGCGGACGAGAACGTCGAGGAAGAAGATCGGCGTGCCGAAGAAGCCTCGACGGCGACTTCCTGCTCCGCGTCAAAGGCGATGGATGATCGAGGCCGGGACCCCCCAGGGTGACGTCGTCACGGTGCGGCGTGCAGAGGACGCGCGCGACGGTGAGACCGTCGTCGTGCTCGCTGGCGACGATGAGATGGGCGACGAGGCCATGATGTGAGTGGTTCTTCGGGGGTAACGGCTCCATTCGGCTGCAGTTCGAAGAACGCTGCGCTCGAGCCGATCTACGTGCTCTCACGTCCAGGTCCTTGGGCAAGGTCGTGGGAGCGTTCCTTTACTCGGTGACCCCCCGATGCCGCCTTCACTGGACGCTCGAGCAGGAGCTCCCCCTTGTGCTGCGAGGCGCTCTGGCTCGAACGCCGGGTGTGCGGCGAAGTTTGTCCTGAACGTGTGGCCGCTGGTGCGCCGCCCGAAGCGCGCGATCCGCCTGCATGGATGGGTCGACGCCGTCGCGACCGGGGTACAATCTGACCTGCAGGCTGGGTCAACCGCGGCGCCTCTCGGCTCAATCGAGTCAGGGCGTCGAGGTAAGTCTGGAACACTGGCAGGGCAGGCACGCTCCTGCAGCGTCGAATCCAAACATCCAGGAGGCGGTGAAAGCCGACGGAAAGTGGCACAGAAACAACACACCGCTGGTTGCTGAACTCCGGAGTCGTGGTCGGCAAGGGTGAAACGGTGGGGCAAGAGCTGACGATAGGTCCTGGCTGTAGGGCCCGGCTCGAAAACCCCGTCCTGTGCAAGGCGAAGCAGGCTCTGCCGACGCGGCCTGACGTCTAGCCTGGCAGCCTGCACACACGGATGGTCACTCTCGACAGAATCCGGCCCTACAGGCCTGCTACGGAAAAAGACCTGGAA
>CAWGVE010000025.1:0-32555 GCA_963825805.1 uncultured Actinomycetes bacterium
TCCTCGATCCCACCGAGCTTGCCGGCGACCTCGCGGATCTGGCGGTTGACCACGCGCTCGGACTCGACGGGCCGCTGGCCGCGCGGCGCGTCGCGGTCGTGGACGATGACGTACGGGACGCTGCAGGCGTTGGCGATCCGCGCGAAGAGCGGCATGTTTCCTTGCCGCCGCACTCGAGCACGAGGATCCCCTCCTTGTCGGAGTCGACGCCCAGCGCGGCGAAGACGAGAGGGAACGTCAGCTTCTCGGTCCGGCCCTCGACAAGCACCGCGCAGCGTGCGAGGAAAAGCCGCGCGATTGCTGTCGAACGCCGAGAGTGCGCGGAACGACTCCGCTTCCGCCAGCGGCTCGGGCTGGAAGAGCGACGTCCGCCGGTCGGCGTGTGGCGCACGAGCGCGAGCTCCTCGAGCTTGTCGACGCTGAGGAAGACCGGCGCGTGGGTCGAGTACAGGATCTGGACCCGTCTGCGCCAGCCCCCGCAGCAGGCGGTAGAGGTGGCGTTGGGCGTGCGGGCCAAGGTAGAGCTCCGGCTCCTCGATCAGGAGCACGAAGTGGCGGAGGCTCGAGGCGAGGAGGCGCTCCATCCCGGCGACGAGCGCGAGCCCGCCGTCGGCCGCGGCCCAGTGGCGATGGACCGGAGGCTGAGGAGCTCGGCCACCTCGGCGGCTCCGCGGCCCGTCGCGGGCGCGACGAGCCCCGGGAACGCAGTTCGCCGGCAGGAAGAGCACCGGCGGGGCTCCTGCGCGGTTGAGGTTGAGCGTGTCGGCGGCCGGTCGTCCAGGAAGATCGTCCCCTTGGCAACGTCCGCCTCGGCCGGATACGGCCGCCCGCTCCGTCGCAGGCGACGTCGTCGATCGTCGGCGGCGGCGCGGCGGCCTCGAGCAGCGTCCAGATCGCGGTAGCACGGTCGACTTCCCGCTCGATGCCTCCCCCACAGCACGCAGACGGAGCCCGGCGTAAGCTGAGCTCGCGGGCCGCGCGATACCCTCGATCGAGACTCGCCTGAGCGGAGGCACCGCGCTCAGGGTGCCCAGATCGCGCCGAGGTACACGGCGGGGTCGCCGGGCTGCCAGCGCCGAGGAACCGCTGGATCGGGGGGTGCAGCACGACGTCGTCGAGTCCGGGCGCGAAGAGGCGATGGCCGCGCACCGCCGCGTCGGTCGAGTTCACGCGCTCGAGCGAGCGTCCGGCGAGTCGGCCGCGAAGATGATGTGCACCACGTGCTTGCCGATGAAGCCGCGCTTGGGCGCGATCGAGTCGACGATCGCGACCGGCCCCTCGAACGGAGATCGTCCCCGATCGCGACCTCCTCCTCTCAGCTCGCGCCGCAGCGCCTCGATAAGGCTTTCGCCGCTGTTGACGCCGCCGCCCGGGAGCAGCCAGTACTCGCCGCGCCCTGACTTCTCGTGCCGGCAGAGGAGGACGCGGCCCTCCCAGCGCAGGACCGCCGAGACCCGGATGCGCGGCTCGGCGGCATCAGTCGGCCGAGCTGCCGAAGCCCTTGTCGCCGCGCTCGCTTCCCGGCAGCTCTTCCACCTCGACGGGCCGGTGTCGGCACGGCGAGGACGACGAGTTGCGCGATCCGCATCCCGGGCTCGACGACGAACGCCTCGTCGCGGTCGGTGTTGAGCAGCGATGACCTTGAGCTCGCCGCGGTAGCCGCTGTCGACGAGGCCCGGCGCGTTGACGATCGTGATCCCGTGCTTGGCCGCGAGGCCGGAGCGCGGCTGGACGAAGCCGGCATGGCCGTCGGGGATCGCGACGGCGAGCCCGTGCCGACGAGCGCGCGCGCGCCCGGTCCGAGCTCGACCCGCTCGAGGCGGCGAGGTCGAGGCCGGCATCGCCCGCGTACGCCCGCACCGGCAGTCGCATCGTCGCGGAGCCGCTTGACGGCAGCTCGATCACGCGCCGGCGGCGCCGGGCTGCGGAGCGTCCTCGGCGACGAGGTAGGGCGCGAAACGGGGCAGCTCGCGCCGCGGCAGGCGCGCGACGACGAGGACGCCCTCCGCGCGTGTCCTCTCGCTCGCTCGATCGGCGCGCCGAGCGCGTAGAGCTCGTTGAGCGTGCCGCCCTCGTCGTACGGCACGAGCAGGCGTACACGCTCGAAGCGCTCGCGCGAAGCGCTCGGCGATCCGTGCCCGAAGCTCGTCGAGACCCTCACCGCTGAGCGCCGAGATCTGCAGCGCATCCGGATAGCGGTTGGCGAGCCGGCGCCGGCCGAGCGCGTCGACCGCGTCGATCTTGTTGACGACGAGCTCGACGCGGCAGCTCGTCCGCGCCGATCTCGCGCAGCACCGCGTCGACGGCGGCGATCTGCTCGACGAGCTGCTGCTCGGAAGCGGAGCCGTCGACGACGTGGAGGACGAGGTCGGCCACGAGCGTCTCCTCGAGCGTCGCGGCGAATCCCTCGACGAGCTGGTGCGGCAGGCGCCGGACGAAGCCGACGGTGTCGGTCACGAGGTAGCGGCGGCCCTCGTGCTCGAAGCCGCGCGTCGTCGGGTCGAGCGTCTCGAACAGCCGGTCGCGGACGGAGACGCCCGCGTCCGTGAGCGCGTTGAGGAGCGTCGACTTGCCGGCGTTCGTGTAGCCGGCGAGCGCAACGGTGGGCGTCTCGGTGCGGCGTCGTTCCTTGCGCCGGACGTCGCGCTGGCGGCTCAGCTTGCGCAGCCGCTCGCGGAGCGAGTGACGCGGCGGCGTGCCAGCCGGCGGTCGGTCTCGAGCTGCGACTCGCCCGGGCCGCGCGTGCCGACGCCGCCGCCGAGGCGCTCGAGGTGCTGCCACATCCCCCGCATCCGCGGCAGGTTGTACTCGAGCTGCGCGAGCTCGACCTGGAGCTTCCCCTCGGCGCTGACGGCGTGCTGGGCGAAGATGTCGAGGATCAGCTGCGTGCGGTCGACGACCCGCGCCTGCGAGCGCGTTCTCGAGCGTCCGCTGCTGCGGCGGGCGTGAGCTCGTCGTCGACGAGCAGCACCTCGCGCCCGGCCTCGCCGTAGACCTCTTGAGCTCCTCGAGCTTGCCCTTGCCGACGTATGTGCGCCGGTCCGGCAGCCGCCGGTGCTGGACGACGCGGCCGACGGGATCGACCCGCGCCGTCCGCGCGAGCTCCTCGAGCTCGGCGAGCTCGTCTGCGCCGTCGGCTCCGGGCGCGAGCACGGCGACGAGGAGCCCACGCTCGGGCTCGGCCGCCCAGGAGCGATCGGGCTGTCTCGCCGCCATCCGGCGGTCATTATGACTCCTGCCATGCCCGCTTCCGATCTCGCCGCCCGTACGCTCGAGCTCGTCGACGTCCCGTCGGAGAGCCGCCGCGAGGCGCGGCGATGGAGCTCGTGCGGAGCCTCCTGCCCGGCGAGCCGCTCTACGACGACGGCGAGGCGATCGTCTGGGGAGACGCGGCGGCGCCGGTCGCGCTCGCCGGGCACCTCGACACCGTGCCGGCGCAGGAGAACCTCCCGGGCCGGATCGCCGACGGCGCCGTGCACGGCCTCGGCGCGAGCGACATGAAGGGCGGCGTCGCGGTGATGCTCGAGCTCGCGCGCGCGGCGGCGCCCGCGCGCTACGTCTTCTTCACGCGCGAGGAGGTCGCCACTCGAGGAGAGCCCGCTGCCGGCGTCTTCGCGAGCGGCGTGCTCGCCGGCACCGAGCTCGCCGTCGTGCTCGAGCCGACCGACGCGCATCCTCCACGCCGGCTGTCTCGGGAACCTCCAGGCGCGGGTCGAGTTCCACGGCGAGAGCGCGCACTCGGCCCGGCCGTGGACCGGCCGCAACGCGATCCACGAGCTCGCGGAGGGCCTCGCGCCGATCGCGCGCGCTCGAGCCGCTCGACGTCGAGCTCGACGGGCTCGTCTACCGCGAGGTGCTGAGCGTCGTGCGCGTCGAGGGCGGGATCGCGCAGAACGTCGTGCCCGGCGAGCGCGTCGGCCGAGCTCAACTTCCGCTTCGCGCCCGGCCGCTCGCGCGACGAGGCCGAGGCGCGGCTGCGCGAGCTCGTCCCGCGCGGCGAGCTCACGTCCTCCACAACTCGCCGTCGGCGCCGCCTGCGCTCGGGAACCCGCTCGTCGACGCGGCTGCGCGAGCTCGTGCCGGACGTCGCGCCGAAGCAGGCGTGGACGCCGGTCGCGCAGTTCGCCGAGCAGGGCATCGACGCGATCAACTACGGCCCGGGCGCGACGGCATACGCGCACCGGCAGGACGAGCAGATCCCGATCGCGAACCTGCACGCGGTGTACGACACGCTGGCTAGGTTCCTCTCGTGATCAATCCCGTGCTGGCCGAGATGGCGGTGTATCCGTTCACGCGGCTCGAGGAGGAGCGGCGGAGGCTGCTCGCGGCCGGCGTCGACGTGATCGACTTCGGCAAGGGCGATCCGAACGAGCCGACCGATCCGATGATCCGGCAGGCGCTCGTCGACGCGCTGCCCGAGCGGGCGCCGTATCCGCTCGCGCAGGGGCTGCCGGAGCTGCGCGAGGCGGCGGCGGGCTGGCTCGAGCGGCGCTTCGGCGTCGCGGTCGATCCCGACCGCGAGATCGTGCCGACGTACGGCTCGAAGGAGGCGATCTTCTCCCTCGCGCAGGTGCTCGGCGTCGGCGGGCGTGTCGTTGCGTTCGGCGAGCCGGCGTATCCGGTGTACGAGCGCGGCGCGCTCTTCGCCGGTGCGCGGGTGCGGACGCTGCCGCTGCGGCGCGAGAACGGCTTCCTCCCGGATCTCGGCGAGCTCGACGACGACGTCGCGCTCGTCTGGGTCAACTATCCGCACAACCCGACCGGCGCGGTTGCTCCGCGCGAGTTCTACGACGAGCTCGCGGAGGCGGCCGAGCGCCACGACTTCGTCATCGGCTCGGACGAGGCGTACACGGAGCTGTGGTTCGACGAGCCGCCGCCCTCGGCGCTGCAGGCCGCCGATCGCTCGCGCATCGTCGTCTTCCAGACGCTGAGCAAGCGGTCGTCGATGACCGGCTACCGCTCCGGGTTCGTCGCGGGGCCGCCGGAGATCGTCGCGGCGCTGAAGGCGTACCGGCCGACCGTGGGGACGGCGCCGCAGGAGTTCGTGCAGCGCGCCTCGGTCGTCGCGTGGAACGACGAGCGCCACGTCGAGGAGACCCGTGCGCGCTACCGCGCGAAGCGCGAGGTGCTCATCCCGGCGATCGAGGGCCGCGGCTGGGAGATCGTCGCGAGCGAGGCGACGATGTACTTCTGGGTCGTCGGGCCTGATCCCGAGGAGCTGCTCGAGCGCGGGATCATCGTCTCCCCGGGCGAGATGTTCGGGCCGAGCGGCGAGGGTTACGTCCGCTTCGCGCTCGTGCCGACGCTCGAGGAGTGCCGAAGCGCGGCGGCTCGACGATCATGCGAGGGGCGGTCGGCCGTGAACGTGGACGTCGAGGAGACGATTGCGGCGCTCGACCGGGGCGAGGTGCGCGTCGCGGAGAAGGTCGACGGCGAATGGCGGGTGAACGAGGAGGCGAAGGCGGCGATCCTCGAGTACTTCCGCATCCGGAAGGTCGAGCCGATCGAAGTCGGGCCGTTCGAGTACCTCGACAAGATCCCGCTCAAGCACGATCACGCGGAGCGCGGCGTTCGCGTCGTGCCGCCGGCGACGGCGCGGTACGGCTCGTTCCTCTCGCGCGGCGTGATCCTGATGCCGAGCTACGTCAACATCGGCGCCTGGGTCGGCCCGAACACGATGGTCGACACGTGGGCCACGGTCGGCTCGTGTGCGCAGATCGGCGCCGACGTCCATCTCGCGGGAGGGGTCGGTATCGGCGGCGTGCTCGAGCCGCTACAAGCGCGGCCGGTGATCGTCGAGGACGGGGCGTTTGTCGGCTCCCGCTGCATCCTCACCGAGGGGGTCGTGATCGGCGAGCGCGCCGTTCTCGCGCCGAACGTCTCCCTGACCGGCTCGGTGCCCGTGATCGACGTGACGGGGTCGGAGCCCGTCGAGCACCGCGGCTACGTTCCGCCGCGGGCGGTCGTCGTGCCGGGGACGCGGCCGAAGGAGTTCCCGGCGGGTAGGTACGAGGTGGCGTGCGCGCTTGTCGTCGGCTGGCGGAGCGCGCAGACGGATCTCAAGACGAGTCTCAACGACGTGCTGCGCGAGTTCGAGATCGGCGCGTGACAGTCGCGCCCTCGCGGGCCGGGTCAGCTCCGTTTCAGCTGGGCTTCGTCGTTCGCGACCTCGAGCGCGCGGTGCGAGAGTTCGACGAGAAGCTCGGCGCCGGGCCATGGCGCGGCTGGCTGTTCGGGCCTCAGGGCCAAGGCCGCGAGTACAAGGGTCGGCCCGCCGATTGGACGCTGCGCCTCATCCTGAACGACCGCAGCCCGCAGTACGAGCTGATCGAGCCGCAGGAAGGCCCGAGCATCCACGCGGACTGGCTGGCCGAGCGTGGAGAGGGGTTCCACCATGTCGCGTACGTCGTCCCGTCGCTCGAGCGGCTCACGGCCGAGATGGAGGCCGCCGGCCATCTGGTGGTTGCCCGGATTCACTCGTTCGGCGCCGACGACGACGGTGCGGCCGCCTACTTCGACACCGTGGGCTCGCTCGGATTCTTCATAGAGGCGGTCGAGCCGCCGCAACGGATGCCTCCGACCGACTTCACGTTCTAGCTCGCTCGTGGCTTGTGCACGCCCCCACCCAAAGGGTGGGGTAGCTCTCCCTCCGCCCTCGTAGGCGACGATATCGGCGAACCCGTTACGCGTCCGTCGCGGCTTCTCCGCGCGGAGTCCGGCAATTCCTCGAGCGCGCTCCGCTGGGCCCGTGAGCCACGCTCTGCCGCCCCTCGAGTCGCACCCGTAGGTCGCCTCCGGGAAAATGCACGACCACCTCGCCGTCGCCGTGAGTCGCGGCGGCGACCGCGACAGCGCTCGTGCCGGACGCGGCGGTCTCCCCCACGCCGCGCTCCCAGACTCGGGCGGTGACCTCGCCGACGCGGTCGACGCGCGCGACCTGCACGTTCGTCCGCTCGGGGAAGCGTGGATGCGTCTCGAGCCGGGGCCCGAGCTCCCCGATGCGGCTCGGATCGCCGACTACGACCGCGTGCGGATTGCCCACCGAAACCGGGGTCAGCTCGACGCCGTCGACCAACTCCGGCGCACCGACCTCCACCGGGCCCAGCTCCGACTCGAAGAGACCGGCGTCGATCCGCCGCACCGCAACTGTCCTCTTCCCCACGTGCACGCGCGCGCTCGTCGAGCCGGTGCGGCGCATGAGCCACGCAGCAGCGATGCGCGTGCCGTTGCCCGACATCTCCGCTCGCGATCCGTCCGGGTTGAGGATGCCGATCGTCACGTCGTCGCCCTCGACCGATAGCACCTCGACCGCGCCGTCCGTGCCGGACAGGTCGACGCCGGCTCGCCGGGCCCTCATGGACGAGGTAGATGTTCCCGTGTGCGTGCCAGCGCGACGATCTCAGCTGCGGTCTCCTCCGGCGGCCGGTCGGCAGCGACCATAACGAGCCCCTCCAGACGGCGCAGCCACTTGCGCTGATACGCGGCGTAGCGCCGCGTCCGGACGATCAGCGCCTCAATCGCCTCGTCGCGCGGCAGCGTCGCGACCTCGTGCGAGGCCGATGACCTTCTTCGCGGTCGCGGACGGCTCGGCAGCAAGCGCGGCGCGCACCTCGTCCTCGACGCCCGCGTCGAACATGCGCCGGGTCCGTTCCGCGATCCGCCGGTCGAGCTCGGGCTTGGGCACATCGAGGCCGACGAGAAGGGTCGGATGCCGCCAGGCTCCGCCGAACAAGGCGCTCCTGTCGAGGGACGAGCGACCGTGCCCGCCTCCGCGAGCTCGAGCGCCCGGACGACGCGGCGGCGGTCGTTCGCGTGGACTCGCGCCGCGGCGGCCGCGTCGAGCTCGGCGAGCCGGGCATGCGCCGCGGCCGCGCCGGCCTCGTCGTAGAGTCGTTCCCACCGCTCGCGCGCGCCGGGCGCGGGTGCAGGAGGCAGCTCGAGCTCCGCGAGCGCGGCGCGGAAGTACAGGCCGGTCCCGCCGACGACGAGCGGCGTCCTGCCCGGCGCCGAGGATCTCGTCGATCGCCGCGTGCGCGAGCGGCGCGTACTCGCCGACCGAGGCGACGTGGGAGAGCGGCCAGATCCCGACGAGCCGCTCGGGGTGCGGCGACCGGTTCGTGAGGATCGGCAGGCCGTCGTAGACCTGCATCGCGTCGGCCGAGACGACCTCGGCGGGGATCAGCTCCGCGACGGCGGCCGCGACGTCGGACTTTCCGCTCGCGGTCGGCCCGAAGAGGCCGATGACGGGCACGGCGTCAGGCCGCGGCGAGCGCGAGCTGCGCGCCGGCGA
Source organism: uncultured Actinomycetes bacterium (assembly GCA_963825805.1). Taxonomy (GTDB): domain Bacteria; phylum Actinomycetota; class Thermoleophilia; order Gaiellales; family Gaiellaceae; genus Palsa-739. The sequence goes on from CAWGVE010000025.1 coordinate 8,291, forward strand.
GAGTCGTCGACGTCGCGCTCGCGATCGCGACCGAGACGAGCTCGCCGGGAGCCGCATCGCCGGCGAAGTTGACGGTCGTGTTCCGGCGCGTCCGGCCGCGCAGGAGCTCGGGCTCGGTGCGGCTGGGACCCTCGACGAGCACCTCCTCGACCATGCCCGACGCGCTCGGCGTTCCGCTCCGCCGCGACGCGCTGCACGACCTCGACGAGCCGCTCGATGCGCTCGCGCTTCAGCTCGTCGGGAACCTGGTCCGGCATCGCGGCCGCCTCGGTGCCCGCGCGCGGCGAGTAGACGAACGTGAACGCGCCGTCGAAGCCGACCTCCTCGACGACCTCGAGCGTCTCGACGAAGTCGTCCTCGGTCTCGCCGGGGAAGCCGACGATGATGTCGGTGGTGAGCGCGAGGTCCGGGATCGCGTCGCGCAGCTCCGCGACGAGCCGAGGTAGCGCTCGCGCGAGTACGTCCGCCGCATCGCCTTGAGGATGCGGGTCGATCCCGACTGAAGCGGCAGGTGGGCGTGCTCGCAGACCGCGGCACACTCCGCCATCGCGGCGATGACGTCGCGCCGGAAGTCCTTCGGGTGCGGGCTCGTGAAGCGGATCCGCTCGATCCCGTCGACGGCGTCGACCGCGCGCAGGAGCTCGGCGAAGCTCGAGCCGACGTCGCGGCCGTACGAGTTGACGTTCTGGCCGAGCAGCGTCACCTCGCGGACGCCCTCCGCGGCGAGCCGCTCGACCTCCGCGACGATCTCGCCGGGGCGGCGAGAGGTCTCGCGTCCGCGGACGGCCGGGACGATGCAGTAGGAGCAGACCGAGTTGCAGCCCATCGAGACCTGCACCCAGGCCTGGAAGCGCCGCTCGCGCCGGACGGGAAGCTCGGCCGCGAAGGCGCGCTCCTCGCCGGTGCCGAACGCGCCGCGCGCGACCCCCTCGCCGCCTGCGCCGAGCCAGTCGCCGAGATGCGAGATCGTGCCGGGGCCGAAGGCGACGTCGACCGCCGGGTAGAGCGTCGAACAGCCGCTCGCGCTGCGCCTCGGCGTAGCAGCCGCCGACGGCGACGACCGTTCCCGGTCGCTCGCGCTTCAGCTTCGCCGCGTTCCCCATGTGGGCGGCGAAGCGCGTGTCGGGCTTCTCGCGGATCGTGCACGTGTTGAGGACGATCACGTCCGCCTGCTCCTGCGAGGGCGCCTCGCCGAGCCCGAGCTCCTCGAGCAGGCCCTTGATCCGCTCGGAGTCGTGGGCGTTCATCTGGCATCCGAACGTCGTGACGTGGTAGCGCTTCACGGCGCTAGGCGGCCTGGATCGGCGAGTCGGCTGCCGATTCCGGCTGCTCCGGCACCCGGGGCTGGGCTGTCGTCGCGGCGTGATTCTTCGCCACGTCGATGGCGCGGCTCTCGCGGATCACGGTCACCTTCACCTGGCCGGGGTACTCGAGCCGGTCCTCGATCTCGCGGGCGATCTCGTGGGCGAGCAACGCCGCCTCGTCGTCGCCGACGTCGCCGGGGCTGACGATGACCCTGATCTCGCGCCCGGCCTGTAGGGCATACACCTTCTCCACGCCACGCTTGGAGGCCGCGAGCTCCTCGAGCGCCTCGAGGCGCTTGATGTACTGCTCGAGGCTCTCGCCGCGCGCGCCCGGCCGGCTCGCCGAGACCGCGTCGGCCGCGATCAGGAGGACGGCCTCAACCGTCTGCGGCTGCACTTCGTAGTGGTGCGCCTCGACCGCGTGGACGACGCCCTGTGACTCGCCGTGTCGCCGCGCCAGCTGCGCGGAGATGAGCGCGTGGGAGCCCTCCACCTCGTGGGTCATCGCCTTACCGATGTCGTGGAGCATCGCCGCTCGCTTCGCTGTCTGGACGCTTGCTCCGAGCTCGGTCGCCATGATCCCGGCGAGGTGGACGACCTCGAGCGTGTGCTTGAGGACGTTCTGGCCGTAGCTCGTCCGGAACCGGAGCCGGCCGAGGATCTGGACGATCTCGTCGGGGAAGGGCCCGCAGTTCGCCTCGAACACCGCCTGTTCACCCGCCTGGCGGACGACCTCCTCGACTTCGGCCTTCGACTCGTAGTACGTCTCCTCGATCCGCGCCGGGTGGATCCGGCCGTCTTCGAGCAGCTTCGTGACGGTCAGGCGCGCGACCTCGCGCCGGAGGCCGTCGAACGACGAGAGCACGACCGCGTGCGGCGTGTCGTCGACGATGAAGTCCACGCCGGTGAGGTGCTCGAGCGCGCGGATGTTGCGGCCCTCCCGCCCGATGATCCGGCCCTTCATGTCGTCGGAGGGGAGCTCCACGACGGTCACGGTCGTCTCGGCGGTGTGACTCGCCGCGACCCGCTGCAGCGCGTCTGCGACGAGGTTGCGAGCGCGGCGCTTCGACTCCGCACGTGCCTCGTCCTCCAGCGTCCGCACTCGTCGCGCGAGCTCGTGCCTGGCCTGCTCTTCGCCACGCGCGAGCAGAGCGAGCGCGCTTCGGCCTGGCTCAGGCCCGCCACACGCTCGAGCTCGGCGAGCTGCGCGTGCTTCGTCTCCTTCAGCTCTTCCTGGAGCGCGCGGATGTGCTCTTCCCGGTCGGCGAGGCCCTGGTCGCGGCGCGATGAGCTCCTCGAGCCTCTTCTCGACCTCGAGCTCCTTCGCCAGGACACGCTCCTCGATCTTCAGCACCTGGGCTCGCCGGTCGGTGAGCTCTGTGTCGATCTCGCTCCGCAACCGGACCGCCTGCTCGCGGGCCTCGACCTGCGCCTCGCGCCGAACCGCGTCGCTCTCCCGCCGCGCGTCGTCGAGCAGCTGGTCCCGGATCCGGCGCGCCTTGGTCACTCCAGTCGTGCCGAACACCGACACCGCGAGCAACGCTAGGGCGGCGCCGACGGCGATCCCGATGGCAATTCCGATCCCGATCTGCACGTGCCGGCTCCTCGGTCGGGGACCCAGCCGCCTGCGGCGGCAGGTCCCATCCGGCGCCGGGCCTATCGCGGCAGCTATCCGAGAAGCCCTATCCGGCAGGCAGGGAGCCTGCCGGCCAGTCGCTGCGCTATCTCGCGCGCGACCTCCGAGTCGTCGGGATGTGGACGGTAGATCATGGGATTCGGTTTCGGAAAAGCTGCTTTTGCAGGCAAAACGTCGAATGGAACGCCTCTCATCCTACGCGTCTCACGCCTCGAGCGCAAACGCGGCCGCGACATCCTCCAGCGTGTCGCGTGAAAAGCCGCGTGCGGCGAGGCGCCGCAGGACTGCCGGCGTCACACTCTGGCCCTCGAGCGCCGACCGCAGCCGGTCGAGCTCGGGCTCGAGCGCGGCTACAGCGCTCGCGGCCGCCTCGGGGACAATCTGACGCCGCGCGAGGTCGGCCCGGATCGCCGCGTCCCCGTAGCCGCGGCGCGCGAGCAGCGCAGCGCGGCTCTCCGCCAGCCTCGCGTCGTCGAGCACTCCAGCGCGCGCGAGCGAGGCGATCGCCTCCTCGCGCGCGGCCGGAGAGTGCCCCGCCTGCCGCAGCCGTTGCTCGAGAGCCCGCTCGGAGCGGTCGGCGGCGGCAAGCGAGCGAGCGGCGGCAGCGAGCGCCCGCGCGCGCCGAACCTCGCGGCCCAGCTCCCGCGCCGTCTGCCGGTCGAGCGGCCGCCCGATTGCGAGCCCCGCCCGCACGACGGCATCGGCCGGCAGGACGCGCCACGGCCGGCCGTCCAGCTCGACCGCCACCATCCGGCCGCGCTTCCGCTCGCGCAGCGCAGTGACAATCAACCCCGTGACGATCTGCGTCACGCCTCGGCTTCGGCCGACGCGAGCGCCTCCGCTGCCACCTCCGCCTTGCCGTTCGATGCCGCCGACTCCTCGGAGGCGACCGGGAGCAGCCGGGCGGAGGCGATCTGGTCCGCACCGAGCTCCACCTGGATCGCTTGAAGGATCTGCTGCGTGACGTCCGGGTGCTCGCGCAGGAAGGCCGACGCGTTCTGGCGGCCCTGCCCGAGCCGCTCGTCGCCGAAGCTGAAGTACGAGCCCGACTTCGTCACGACCTTCCGCTCGAGCCCAGAGTCGAGCACCGTGCCTTCCCAGGAGATGCCGGAGCCGTAGATGATGTCGAACTCCGCCTGCTTGAACGGCGGCGCCACCTTGTTCTTCACGACTTTGACGCGGACGCGGTTCCCGAACGCCTCGACGCCGTCCTTGAGCGTCTCGATGCGGCGGATGTCGAGCCGCACGGACGAATAGAACTTCAGCGCGCGGCCGCCCGGCGTCGTCTCGGGGTTCCCGAACATCACGCCGATCTTCTCGCGCAGCTGGTTCGTGAAGAGGCAGATCGTGTCGGTGCGGTTGAGCGTGCCGGCGAGCTTGCGCAAGGCCTGGCTCATGAGGCGCGCCTGGAGGCCGACGTGGGAGTCGCCCATCTCGCCCTCGATCTCGGCCTTCGGGGTGAGCGCCGCGACCGAGTCGATCGCGACGACGTCGAGCGCGCCGGAGCGGATGAGGAGCTCCGTGATCTCGAGCGCCTGCTCGCCCGTGTCGGGCTGGGAGACGAGGAGATTGTCGATGTCGACGCCGATCCGCTTCGCGTACGCCGGGTCCATCGCGTGCTCGGCGTCGATGAAGGCACAGATGCCGCCGCGACGTTGCGCCTCGGCGATCACGTGGTAGACGAGGGTCGTCTTGCCCGAGGACTCGGGACCGAAGATCTCGACGATACGGCCGCGCGGCAGGCCGCCGATTCCGAGCGCGAGATCGAGCGCGAGCGAGCCCGTCGAGACGGCGCCGACCGAGACTGCAGCGCGGTCGTTCATCTTCATGACCGAGCCCTTGCCGAACTGCCGCTCGATCTGGCCGAGCGCCACGTCGAGTGCTTCGTGCTTGTCCACCTCTCAGCCTCCTAAAGCGACAGATTCCAAGACTTCGTACCGCGCCCCTCCGGGGTGCAGTCGGGATAGGTAAGCAGCCGCGTCGGACGGAACGAACGTTCGTACCGGCGGCGGGTCGAGCCGGAGCCTCGGACGCGCGCGCCAGCGCGCGACAGTGAGGTGCGGCAGCCATGACCTGCCCTCGCGGCGGTAGACGCCGAGCCGCTCGAGCCGCCTCTGGACGTCTCCGGCGAGCAGCGCCGCCCGTCCTCCCTCGTCGTCGAGGACGAGCATGCCGACGCTCCTGGTCTCGCGGTAGCGAGCGGGCGTGAGGCGGATCTGTCCCGCCGCCGCTGCGGCGTCGCGCAACGCGTTGACGATCGACTCGACCTCGCCGCCAGGCCGGTGGCCGAGGAACGCGAGCGTGACATGCAGATGCTCGCGTGGAACGACGCGGACGTCCGGCAGCCGAGCGTGCTGCCAGCGCTCGAGCTCGTCGAGCACGTCGTCGGGCAGGCGCAGAGCGAGGAAGAGCCGGAGCCGTTCATCCCCGCCCACGCTAGCGGGCGAGGTCATGCGGATTCTTCGCGACTTCCCAGCAGAAGCGCACGCAGGAGATGGAGCGCGGTAACGGTCGCCCGGACGCGAATCTGGTCTCGCTCACCGGGCAGGTCGAGCATGCGGGAAAGCGAGCTGTTCGGGCCAACAGCGTGAAGATGGACGCGTCCGACCGGCTTTTCCGGCGTCCCGCCGCCGGGGCCTGCAATGCCTGTCACCGCCACGGCCACGTCGGCGCCGAGCCGGCGTCGTGCTCCCTCCGCCATCGCGGCCGCGACCTCGGCCGATACGGAGCCGTAGCGCACAAGCAGCTCCTCCGGCACGTCGAGCTCCGAGCGCTTCACCTCGTCCGCATACGCGACCACGCCGCCGACGAAGCTCGCGCTCGATCCCGGCACGTCTGTGAGCCGTGCTGCCACCATCCGCCCGGTACAGGACTCGGCGGTCGCGAGTCGCAGGCCGCTCGCGCCGGCCAGCGAGAGCACCAGCTCCTCGACGCGCCGCTCGTCTCGCGCGAAGAGCCACCGCTCGAGACGCTCCGACAGCGCAGCGTCGAGGGCGGCGCCGCGCTCCTCCGCCCCGGGCTCGACGACGAGATCCACGTGGATCTCGAAGTCGCGGGCACAGATCGTCGCCTCGACCCCGTCCCCGTCGCCACCCGCTTCCTCGAGCGCGCGCGCCACCGCCGACTCACTGACGCCGAAGAGTCGCAGCACGCGCCGTCCCGGCGGCCGCGTCCGCTCGAGCAGCTCCCGCATCGGCTCGCTGGCGAGCGCGTTCGGCCAGAGCCGCCGCAGCTCGCTCGGCGGGCCTGGCAGGACGACGACGACACAGCCCGTCGGTGCCCGAAGCACGAGGCCGGGAGCCGTCCCCGCGAGGCCGATCGAGACCGCCGAGGCCGGTCGCGTCGCCTGCTTCGTGACCCCGGAGACGAAGTCCCCGTAGGGCCTTCGCAACCGTTCCGCGACAGTCCGCGAGATCGACTCGATCTCCCGCTCGAGCGCCTCGTCCACGACGAGCTCGAGGCCGGCGGCCCGCGCGAGGAGCTCCACGGTGCGGTCGTCGTGCGTCGGGCCGAGACCTCCGGAGACGAGACACGCATCCGCCTCCAGACCCTCACGGAGCGCCGCCTCGAGCTCCGCCGGCGCATCTCCGACGATCGTGATCCGTGCGGGCTCGAGCCCGTGGCTCAACGCCTCGGCGGCGAGGAAAGGGCCGTTCCGATCGGTGCGCTCGCCGCGGACGAGCTCGCTGCCGGTGACGACGACGGCGGCGCGCGGCCGCCGGTTCACCCGCGGAGGCGCGTTGTCCGCTGCGGTGTGACGAGGACGCGGAGGTTGTGCACGGCCGGCAGGGCGACTGCGCGTCCGTCGAGCGTGACGTGGAGGCCGCCGGGCGTGCGGACGAGGAGATAGAAGCGGTTGCCGGCGAGCCTGTCGGTCTCACCCGCGGCGACCGTCCCCTGCAGGTCGACCCTGCCGGACGCCCTGTTGCGGTGCACCTCGACGTACGTCCCACGCCCGACGCCGTGCAGGACCAGCCCGCGGCTGGAAGCCGAGCTCTGGTGCGGTCCTTGTGGGTGCCGACGCCCGGCTTGTGCGTGGACGAGCCGGACGGAAAGCCACGAAGACGAGGACGGCCACGACGGCGATGCCTGCAAGCGCGAGGAGGACGGCTCGGCGCTCGATCGGCCGCTCGTGCGTCCGGATCCGCCGCCGTTCCGGTCGCGGCGGCAGCTCGTCGCGCCAGCTCGTGATGAAGCGGGACGCGTACTCGTCGACGTAGATGTCGCCGTCGAGCCCGAGGTACTCGGCGTACGTGCGCAGGAAGCCGCGCGATGTACGCGTCGGCCGGAATCGACGTGAAGTCCTCCTCCTCGAGCGCGCGGATGTACTTCGCGCGGATCTTCGTCGCGAGCTCGGTCTCGGGATGGCCGAGCCCCTGCCGCTCGCGCGCGTCCCGCAGGCTGTAGCCGATCTCGAACACGCGCCGGAGTCTAGAGCTCAGTGCTCGAGGCGCAAGAGGAACTCGTAGATCCCGACCGCGATCGACGACGGAGAGCGTGAGGCAGATGCCGGTCACCGCGAGGATGCGGCGCGAGACGGATCCACGCCGAGCCGCTCACCGGTTCGAGCGTCCGCGCGATCGCGCCGCGGGCGCCGCGCGCGAAGAGCAGGGAGACCGTCGCGGCGACGGCCGCGACCGGGATCGCCCAGGCGGCGTCGAGAAGGACCGCGCCCGGCATCTTGCGCGTCAGCTCGATCGCCACCGGGATGACGACGGCCGCCACGAGGCCGAAGAGGAACGCGAGCGGCGCGCGAGGTTCGACGCCCGCTTGCGACCCGCCGCGCTGCGAGAGTGTCTGGGTGCTCGCGGCCAACTAGCTGCGCCATTGTAGGCGGCCGGAGGACGGCGAACTGATCGGTGATCTCGAGCTCGCGGATTGCGGAAGCGGTAGATCGCCGCCGGCCGCCCTCCCCCGCTGCCGTAGTGCCGCCGCTCGCCGGTGTCCTCGATGAGCTGACGGCGCAGGAGGACGCGCTGGAGGTTCGTCGCGCTGACGTGGTGGCCGAGCGCGGCGGCGTAGATGTCGCGGAGCTCGGCGAGCGTGAAGCTCGGCGGCGCGAGCGCGAAGCCGAGGTTCGTGTACGAGAGCTTCGCGCGGAGCCGGTCGCGCGCGCTGAGGAGGATCGCCTCGTGGTCGTACGCGAGCTCGGGAGATCGTCGAGCGGATGCCAGCGCGTGTCCTCCGGGATTTGCGGGTCGACGCCCGCGGGCACGAGCCCGAGGTACGCGGTCGCGAGCTCGCGCCCGGCGGGATTGCGGTCGGGATCGCTCAGCGTCTCGAGCTGCTCGAGGTGCGAGAGATCGCGCACGTCGACCTTCTCCGCCAGGTGCCGTCGCACCGACTCCTCGAGCGTCTCGTCCGCCGCAGCGATCCCCCGGCAACGCCCAGCGCCCGCAAACGGCTCCCTCGCCCGTTGCCAGAGCAGCGCCTGCAGCCGTGCTTCGCGCACCTGGAGAACGGCCGCGAGCACGGCATGGGCGGCAGTTTTCGCCTGGGAGTCGGTAACCATGTACACTCGGTACAGAGGTTATCGCTTGTGAGGCAAAAACGCCAGCAGATCGACGTGATCATCGTCGGAGCCGGGGTCGCCGGACTCTCCGCCGCTCTCGCCGCCGCCGACGAGGGCGCTTCGGTCACCGTGCTCGCGAAGGCCTCGCACACAGCGTCGAACAGCTATGCCGCGCAGGGCGGCGTCGCCGCCGCAGTCGGCGAAGGCGACGACCCGGCGCTTCACGCCGCCGACACGCTCGCGGCCGGACGCGGCATCTGCCGGCCGAGCGCGGTCGAGCTGCTGACCGAGCGAGGCGCCCGGGCGGATCGCCTGGCTGCGCGAGCTCGGCGTGCGGTTCGACGAGGGCTCTCGCTCGAAGGCGGCCACTCGCACGCGCGCGTCGTCCACGCCGGCGGTGCGGACACGGGACGGCACATCGCCGATGTCTTGACGCGCGCGTGCGCGAGCATCCGCGCATCCGGTTCGACGAGGGCGAGCGCGGTCGACGTCGCTCGCGCGGCGCTCCGCGGTCGCCCGTCGTCCTCGCGACCGGCGGCTACGCGGCGCTCTGGTCGCGGACGACGAATCCGCGCGGCGCGACCGGCGAGGGACTGCTCCTTGCGCGCGCCGCCGGCGCGGCGCTCGCGGATCTCGAGTTCGTCCAGTTCCACCCCACCGCGCTGCGCGACGCGAACGGCCACGACGGCTTCCTGCTCTCGGAGGCGCTGCGCGGCGCCGGCGCGACGCTCCTCGACGGCGACGGCGAGCGCTTCGTCGACGAGCTCGCGCCGCGCGACGTCGTCGCTCGCGCGATCGACGCGCGCGCCGGGCGCGCGGCTCGACCTGCGCGAGATCGAGCGCGACCGCTATCCGACGCTTGATGGCGACGCTCGAGCGGGCCGGCTACGAGCCGGCGGACGAGCCGATCCCCGTCTCCCCCGCCGCGCACTACGCGATCGGCGGCATCGTCACCGATCTCGACGGGCGAACGACCGTGCCCGGGCTGTACGCGGCCGGCGAGTGCGCGTGCACCGGCGTCCACGGCGCGAACCGGCTCGCGTCGAACTCGCTGCTCGAGTGCCTCGTCTTCGGCCGCCGCGCCGGGCTTGCCGCGCTCGACGGCGCCGAGCGTTGACAACGCTTGTGACAACTTGTCACTCGCCGAGCGAAGCCGGTCCCGGCGCCGCGCTCTGGCGCGACGCCGGGCTGATCCGGAACGCCGACGGTCTCGGGCGCCTGCTCGACTCGCCGCACCCGCTCGTCCGCGAGATCGTCGCCGAGCGCGCTCGCGCGCGAGGAGAGCCGCGGCGTCCACTTCCGCGACGACTTCCCGGTCGAGAGCGACGCCTTCGCCGGGCACTTCGTCGTCCATCCCGGGCGCGAGCCGGAGCTCGAGACATGGAGCTGACGCAGGACGGACATCGACCGCGTCGTCGACGCGGCGCTCGCCGAGGACGTCGGCAGCGGCGACGCGACGACGCTCGCGCTCGTGCCCGCCGACGCGCGCTGCCGCGCCGAGCTTCTGCTCGAGGAGCCCGGCGTCGTCTGCGGGGTTCCGGTCGCGACCGCCGTCTTCCGGGCGCTCGACCCGTCGGTCACGGTCGAGGCGCCGCTCGAGGAGGGCACGGCGGTCTCCGACGTCCCGGCCGTCGTCGCCGTCGTCGAGGGGCCGGCGCGCGCGGTCCTCACCGGCGAGCGCGTCGCGCTCAACCTCGTCGGCCGCCTCTGCGGCATCGCCTCGCTCACGCGCCGCTTCGTCGAGCTGACCGAGGGAACGCGCACGCCGTCCTCGACACGCGCAAGACGACGCCCGGCCTGCGCGCGCTCGAGAAGTACGCCGTGCGCTGCGGCGGCGGCCGCGAACCACCGCGCCGGCCTCTACGACGGCGTCCTGGTCAAGGAGAACCACCTCCGCGTCGCCGGCGGCATCACCGCGGCGCTCGCGGCGCTCGACGGCCGCATCGACGGCCTGCCGGTCGAGGTCGAGGCCGAGACGATCGCCCAGGTGCGCGAGGCGATCGCGGCCGGCGCGCCGCGGATCCTGCTCGACAACATGAGCCCCGAGGAGGTGCGCGAGGCCGTCGAGCGAGGTCGCCGGCCGCGCCGAGCTCGAGGCGTCCGGCGGCATGTCGCTCGCCACCGTCCGCGCCTACGCCGAGACCGGCGTCGACTTCATCTCCGTCGGCGCCCTCACCCACTCCGCCCGCTCGCTCCACGTCTCCCTGGAGGTCACATGACCGTCGCCGCCCCGCCCACCACCGAGCTGCACGAGGAGGTCCGCGCGCTCGCGCGCGCGAGAAGAACGCGGTGATCCTCGCCCACAACTACCAGCGTCCCGAGGTGCAGGACGTCGCGGACTACGTCGGCGACTCGCTCGGCCTCTCGCGCCAGGCGGCCGCGACCGACGCGTAGACGATCGTCTTCTGCGGCGTCCACTTCATGGCCGAGACGGCGGCGATCCTCAGCCCGGAGAAGACGGTCCTCCTCCCCGACCTCGGCGCCGGCTGCTCGCTCGCCGCGTCGATCGACGGCGAGCAGCTGCGCGAGTGGAAGGCCGCAGCATCCCGGCGCGGTCGTCGTCTCGTACGTGAACACGACCGCCGAGGTGAAGGCCGAGAGCGACTACTGCTGCACGTCGGGGAACGCGAAGTCGGTGATCGACGCGATCCCGGCGGAGCAGGAGATCCTCTTCCTCCCGGACATGTACCTCGGCCTCTGGCTCGAGAAGGTCACCGGGCGGAAGCTGACGATCTGGCTGGGCGAGTGCCACGTCCACGCCGGGATCCGGCCCGCCGACATCGAGCGCTGGCAGGCCGAGGCGCCCGACGCCGAGCTGCTCGTCCACCCCGAGTGCGGCTGCGCGAGCCAGGCGATGGCGTTCGGGAACGAGCGGACGCAGATCCTCTCGACGGAGAAGATGATCGACTACGCGAAGCGCTCGCCGAAGCAGCGGTTCCTCATCGCGACCGAGACGGGGATCATCCACCGGCTCCAGCAAGAGGCGCCCGGCAAGAGGTTCGAGCCGGTGCGCGACGACGCCGAGTGCCGCTACATGAAGGTGACGACGCTCGAGAAGGTGCGCGACTCGCTCCGCGACAACAAGCACCTCGATCACGGTGGATCCGGAGCTCGCCGAGCGCGCCCGCCTGCGCGATCGAGCGCATGGTCGCGATCAGCTAGCGCTTACTGCTTCGAGTACGGCTTGCCGTCGGCGGCGGGCGCGACCGTGCGGCCGATCACGCCGGCGACCGCGATCAGCGTCAGGACGTACGGCAGCGATGTGGAAGAGCGTGCTCGTCGACTGCGAGTAGACCTGGAGCTTCAGCGCGAGCGCGCTCGAGAAGCCGAACAGGAGCGCCGCCCCGAACGCGCCTGCCGGCCGCCAGTTGCCGAAGATCATCGCGGCGAGCGCGATGAAGCCGCGTCCGTTCGTCATGTTGAAGAGGAACGAGCCGTTCCCCTGCGGCCCCTCCGAGAGGTAGATGCCGCCGACCGCGGCGAGGATCCCCGACAGGACGACGCAGGCGTAGCGGATGGCGTAGACGTTGATCCCGACCGTGTCGGCCGCGCGCGGATGCTCGCCGCAGGCGCGGATCCGCAGGCCGATCGCCGTCTTGAAGAGCACGATGTACACGACGATCACGAGCGCGAAGCCCGCCCAGGTCAGGATGTTGAGGTCGCCGATCGCGTTCCCCAGGGAGCCGGAGAGGCCGGGAATGTGGACGTTCGGCAGCAGCGAGACGCCGTTCGGGATCGGGTTGTTGTGGTAGAGCAGGACGAAGAAGAAGCCGGTTATGCCGACGGCGAGGAAGTTGATCGCCGTTCCACCGACGATCTGGTCGGCTCGCAGCTGGATGGCGAAGAAGGCGTAGACGAGCGCGAAGAGGCCGCCGACCCCCATGGCGACGAGGAGCCCGACCGCCCAGCTTCCGCCCTTGTCGGCGCCGTAGACGCCCCAGAAGGCGCCCATCAACATCATCCCCTCGAGGCCGATGTTCACGACGCCGCTGCGCTCGGAGAAGATGCCGCCCATCGCTGCGAAGACGAGCGGCGTCGCGAAGCTGAACGTCTGGGCTACGAGCGTCGCGTCGAACGCCGAGTCGAGGTTCGCGGTGCCCGAGCGAGTGGCGAGGATGCCGAGCCCGATCCCGAGCACGCCCGCCGCCACGGCGCCCCAGCCGACCCGGCGGCGGCCACGCGTGATCGTCCAGATCCCGAGCACCACGGCGACGATGCCGACGACGATCGGCCAGGTGATCGTCCGGGCCTCGATCGGCGGGATGGCGAGGAACGCGGCGAGCGCCCCGAAGAAGATCCCGAGCCAGCCGGTCGTGGCGGGATCGCGCAGGCGTGCGCTGATGGGGTTGTCGAGCCGTGCCGCCCAGGTGCTCATGTCGTGGCTCCAGCGGGCTTGCCCGGCCGCCAGCGCAGCTTCTTGCGCGAGTTCCAGGCGTAGAGGATGAGGACGTCGGCGCCGATGAAGAGGACGATCAGGCCCTGGATGATGTACGTGAGGTTGCTCGCAAGCGACGGATCGATCACGCTCGAAGAGCCGAGGCCGTGGAAGCTCCCGTAGAGAAGGGCGCCGAAGAGGAACGCCGAGAGCAGGGTGCCGATGGCGGTGTTCCGGCCGAGCAGGGCGACAGCGATGCCGATGAAGCCGACCTGGCTGAACGGGATGTCGAGCTGGCCGAACTGGTAGTTCGTGGCTCCGCCCAGCATGTCGATCACCCCCGCGAGACCGGCGAACGCCCCCGAGATCGCCATCGCGCGGATGAAGTTCTTCTTCACGTTGATGCCGCCGTACGCCGCCGCGTCGGGGTTGAAGCCGACCGCACGCACCTCGTAGCCGAGCGTCGTCCGGTTGATCAGGATCGAGAAGACGACGACACAGGCCAGCGCGATGAAGAAGCCGATGTGGACGCCCTGGAATCCCTGCACGCCCCAGAAGTCGGGCAGCCGGCCGCTCGGCGCCACCTGTTTCGACACGGGGCTGGTGGGGTTCGTGGTGTCCTGGAGCGGACCGCCGACCCCCAGGGCCCACGAGCCCACCCAGTACGCGATCCAGTTGAGCATGATCGTCGTGATCACCTCGTGCGCTCCGACGGTGGCCTTCAGGACGCCGGCGATCCCGGCATAGGCCGCGGCGGCGAGCGTGCCGCCCACCATCGCGAGCAGGATGTGCGGCACCGGGCTCATCCCCGCAAAGGACACGCCGATCCAGTTCGCGACGAGCAGGCCGACGAAGTACTGGCCCTGCCCCCCGATGTTGAACATCCCGCAACGGAAGGCGAAGGCGACCGCCAGGCCCGTCAGGATCAGCGTCGACGTCTGCAGCAGCGTCTGGGAGAGGTTGTACGCCGCCAGGTCCTGGAGGTTCGTCGTCGGGTGGGCGATCCAGTTGAGGCCGGTGCCGTCGAAGATCTCCTGGAAGGCGAGGAGCGACGTGTGAAAGCTGTGCTCTGCCGCGGCGACCACCAGGATGCTGATGACGATCGCGAGGACGACCGTCACGATCGGGACGATGATCCCGCCGGCGCGCTGCTTGATCGCGAGGCGCGCGGCGAGCGTGCCGGGATCGCCGAACTCCGGCTCGGGCGGGGTCGGAGGCGAGGGCGACAGGCCCGGAGCGGTCATGCGGCCGTCTTCTCCCGCCCGCCCAGCATCTCGAGGCCGATCTGCTGCTCGGACACCTCGCCGGTGTGCTCTCCGACGATCTCGCCCTCGTAGATCACGAGGATCCGGTCGGAGAGCGACAGGATCTCCTCGAGCTCGAGCGAGACGAGCAGGATCGCGCGGCCCTCGTCCCGCTCGGTTATCAGGCGCCGATGGAGGTACTCGATCGCGCCGACGTCCAGCCCGCGGGTCGGTTGCGCGGCGATGAGCACCTTGGGGTCTCGCGAGATCTCGCGCGCGGCAACGAGCTTCTGCTGGTTGCCGCCCGAAAGGCCTCCTGCGGACGTGTAGGGCCCGCCGCCGCGGACGTCGAACTCGCGGATCAGGGCCCTCGCCCGCGTAATCATGCGCCCGGGGAAGAGCCAGCCGAAGCGCCCGACGGGGGGCTTGGCGTAGTCGTGCAGCGCGATGTTCTCGGCGATCGAGAACTCGAGCACGAGGCCGCGGCGCTGCCGGTCCTCCGGGATGTGCCCCATCCCGGCGTCGAGCGCGTCGCGTGCACTCGAGTGCGCGACGTCGTTCCCCGCGATCGCTCGCCGTCCCGCTCTCGATCTTCTGGAGCCCCGTGAGCGCGTCGATCAGCTCCGTCTGGCCGTTGCCGTCGACGCCCGCGATGCCGACGATCTCGCCTGCCCGCACGTCGAAGGAGATGCCGCGCACCTTCTCGATCCCGCGATCGTCGCGGACGTGGAGGTCGCGCACCTCGAGCAGGACGTCGCCGGGATTCGCCGGAGCCTTCTCGACCCGCAGCAGCACTTCGCGGCCGACCATCGCCTTCGCCAGCGACTCCTCGGTCGCGCCCTCCCGCGGCACCGTCTCGATCGTCTTGCCGCGGCGCAGGACCGTGATGCGGTCGGCGATCTCGAGCACCTCGTTCAGCTTGTGGCTGATGAAGATGATCGACAGGCCCTCCCGCTGGAGGGTGCGCAGGATCTCGAACAGGTCCTCGGCTTCCTGCGGCGTCAGCACCGCAGTCGGCTCGTCGAGGATCAGCAGGTCCGCGTTCCGGTAGAGCGCCTTCATGATCTCGACGCGCTGCTGCTGGCCGACGCTGATGTCCTCGACGAGCGCGTCGGGGTCGACCGCGAACCGGAACGTCCTGGCCATCTCCGTGACCCTGCTGGTCGGCCGCCTTCTCGTCGAGAAAGACGCCGCCCTTCACGGGCTCGGTGCCGAGCACGATGTTCTCGGCGACGGTCATGACCGGGATGAGCATGAAGTGCTGGTGCACCATCCCGATCCCCGCCTCGATCGCCTCACGGGCCGAAGAGAACGAGATGGGCTTCCCGTTCAGCGTGATCTCTCCCCCGTCGGGCCGGTAGAGCCCGTAGAGGATGTTCATGAGCGTCGACTTGCCCGCGCCGTTCTCGCCGAGCAAGGCGTGCACTTCGCCGCGGCGTACGTCGAACGAGACGCCGTCGTTGGCCACGACTCCCGGGAACTCCTTGCGGATGTCCCGCATCTCGAGGACGAGATCGTCCGCCACGGGTTGTTTCTTACAGGAAAACGAAGAGGGCGGGCCCGAAGGCCCGCCCTCTCACAACCGGTTCGTGCTCTGCTACTTGAGGACCGCCGGAGGCTTGAGCTTGCCGTTGATGATCTTCGTCTTGTAGCTGTTCATCAGCTTGAGCCACGACTTCGGCACCTTCGGGCTGACCTTGCCGACGCCGACGCCGTTGTTCTTGAGGTTGAAGAGCAGGTCCTTGCCGCCCTTGAAGTGGCCCTTCGAGGCCGAAACGATCGTGTTGTAGACGCCCACGTCCGTCTTCTTCAGCGCGCTCGTCAGGATCCGGTTGGCGACGCTGTACTCGTCTGCGTCGACGCCGATGCCCCACTTGTGCAGCTTCGAGGCCTCCTTGAGGGCTCCGTCACCGCAGAGACCGGCGACCTGGAAGATGACCTGCGCCTTCTGGCCCTGGATCTCGTTCTGCGCGATCGCCGAGCACTTGGACTGGTCGACGAAGTCGCCGGAGTACTGGACGACGACCTTCGTGCCCTTGACGGCCTTCCGTGCGCAGTACTTGTAGCCGGCGATGTAGGAGTCGACCGGCGGGATCTTCAGGCCGCCTGCCACGCCGATGACCTTGTGGCCCATCTTCTTGGCCATCTCCGCCGCGAGGACGCCGACGAGGCAGCCGCCCTCCTGCGTCGCGTAGGTGATGCCCTCTTCGTTCTTGAACCCGCCGATGTCGCTGACGGAATCGTCGGTGATCGCGAACTTGGTGTTCGGATACTGCTGCGCGTACTGCTTCACCGTCGAGCCGAGCAGGAAGCCGGCGGCGATGATGATCTGCGCGCCGTCATGCACCGCAGTGTTGTAGTTCGGCTGATAATCGCTCGACGAGTGCGACACGATCGGGAACGCGGTCCCGCCGAGCTTCTTCGCCGCCTGCTTCAGCCCCTTGAGCTGGTTCTTGTTGAACCCGTTGTCGTTGAAGCCGGCGACGTCGCTCACGAGCGCCGCCTTGTAGCCCGCCTTCTGCGCGGTCGGCCCCTTCGAGCTGCCGAGCGCTGTGCCGACGGCCAGCGCCGCAACAAGCGCGACGAGACCTGCGGCAATTAGCCAGCGTGAAACCCTCACGTACCCTCCCTCATTCGCCAGTAAAGCCAGTGTCCAGTGAAGCCCGTTTCCGGGCGATCCTAGCCCCATCTTTGACGAACGGGAAGGGAACCGGTTAGTCCGATTGGGGCAACCCGAACACAAGCCTTACTCAGCGCCGACGTACGTGTGGTACTGGCCCTCGTCGACGAGGACGCGGCGCGGCTTGGATCCTTCGTACCCCGAGATGATCCCGCGCCGCTCGAGCATGTCGACCAGCCGACCGGCACGGGTGTAGCCGACCCGTAGCCGCCGCTGCAGGAGCGAGACCGACGCGGTCTGCGTCTGGATGACGATCTCGATCGCCTTGTCGAGCAGCGGATCGTCGTCCGGGTCGAACTCGCCGTGGTCCGCGCCGTCCTCCGCGTCGGCGGCGAACACCTCCGGCAGCTCGAGGTAGCTCTCGTCGAGCTCCTGCTCGCGCTGGCGCGTCTGCTCGACGACGAGCGCGATCTCCTCCTCGGAGACGTACGCGCCCTGGACGCGCTGCAGGCGCGAGGTGCCGAGCGGCTTGAACAGCATGTCGCCCTGGCCGAGCAGCGACTCGGCGCCGCCCTGGTCGAGGATCACGCGCGAGTCGGTCTGAGAGGAGACGGCGAAGGCGATCCGGGACGGGACGTTCGCCTTGATCATCCCGGTGATCACGTCGACCGACGGCCGCTGGGTGGCGAGCACGAGGTGGATGCCGACGGCGCGCGACTTCTGCGCGAGCCGGATCACGGCGTCCTCGACCGCCTGCGGCGCCACCATCATCAGGTCGGCGAGCTCGTCGATCACGACCAGGACGTACGGCAGCGTCGGCTCGCCGCGCTGGCGGAAGGCGCGGTTCGCCTCGGTGATGCTGCGGGCGCGTACCGACGAGAGGCGCTCGTAGCGGCGCTCCATCTCGGCGAGGCAGTTGGCGAGGACGGCGCTCGCCTCCTTGGGGCTCGAGACGACCGGCGTCAGGAGGTGCGGCACCGACTCGAAGTGGCTGAGCTCGATCCGTTTCGGGTCGATCAGGATGAGACGCACGTCGTCGGGCGTCGCACGGAGGAGGATCGAAGTGAGGACCGCATTGAGGCAGCCCGACTTACCGGAGCCGGTCGTGCCGGCGATCAGAAGGTGCGGCATGCGCGCGAGGTCGGTCCAGACCGCGGCGCCGGAGATGTCCTTGCCGAGCCAGCACGAGACCGGGCTGGCGGTCGCGGGGAGCGGCTCGTAGATGTCGCCGAGCGTGACGAGGTTCGGCGAGAGGTTCGGCAGCTCGACGCCGACGGCCTGCTTCCCCGGGATCGGCGCGAGGATGCGGATCTCGGTCGTCGCGAGCGCGTACGAGAGGTCGTCCTTCAGCGCCGCGACCTTCGCCACCTTCGTCCCGGGCGCGAGCTGGAGCTCGTAGCGCGTCACGCGCGGGCCGGAGATCTGGCCGATCACCGTGGCGTCGACGCCGAAGTGCGAGAGCGTCTGCACGAGGAGCTCGGCCACGCGCGCGGCCGTCTCGCCCGACTCGTCGCCGCGCTCGGGCGAGATGCGGAGGACGCCGGAGTCGGGCAGCTTGTACTCGGCGCGCTCGGAGGTCACCTCGTCGAACAGCGTCGGCGGGTCCTCGAGCAGCGCCGGCGGCTCCGTCTGGAGCGGCGAGGGCTGGGCGCCGGCGTGCGGAGGCACGGTCGTCTCCCCCACGACGTCGGGGAAGGCGGAGACGGCGTCGACCGGTGGCGTGAGCGACGGCGCCGGCGGCGGCGCGGCCGGCGTGACTGTCTCGTGACGGTGGCTGCCACCGGCCGTGCGCGTCCGCGCCTTGCGCGCGGCGACGTGGAGGCCGCGGCCGGAGCGGCGCAGGATTGCCCCGAGCGAGGCGCCCGAGAGGAGCAGCGAGCCGACGAGCATGAGCAGGCCGCCGAGCAAGAGCGAGCCGGTGGCGCCGATCGCCACTCCCACGGCGCCGCCGAGGAGCTGGCCGAGGTAGCCGCCCTGGTCCTTGCCGAGCGAGATCATGAGGCCGCAGCCGAGCACCGCGAGACCGGTGCGGAACGGGCGGACTTCGACCAGCGCGCTCCTCGTCACCATCAGCGCGCCGAGGACCACGAGCGCCACCGGGACGGCGTACTTCGCGTCCCCGACGAGCCTGTCGAGCCCGTTCCCGAGCCAGCCGCCGACGTAGCCGCCGTTCCAGCCGAAGTAGAGGACGGCCCCGAGGTAGAGGCCGAGCGCGACGGCGCCGAGCCCCCAGAGCTCCGGGTGCTGTCCGCGCGGGCGGGCGCCCTTCTTGGTCCGCGTCTTCTTGACGCGGCTCGGCAGCCTCGGGCGCAGCTTCCTCTTCCGCTTGCGCGGCATGCGCTTGGTTTTCGCCTGCGGGCGGGCCTATCCTCCGTCCTGATGACGTCGGAGACGCGTTATGCGCGGAGCGGCGACGTCGAACATCGCCTACACGTCACGGGCGACGGCCCCCTCGACCTCGTCTACATCCAGGGGTGGGTTTCGCACGTGGAGTTCGCCTGGCGAGTGCCCGCCTACGCGGACTTCCTGAACAGGCTCGCTTCGTTCAGCCGCTTCATCTTCCTCGACAAGCGCGGCGTCGGTATGTCCGACCGCGTCGCGGGCATGCCTAACCTCGAGACCCGCATGGAGGACGTGCGGGCGGTCATGGATGCCGTCGGCTCGCCGCGCGCTGCGATCATGGGCGTCTCCGAGGGCACGCCGATGAGCATCCTGTTCGCGGCGACCTACCCCGAGCGCGTCTCCGCGCTAATCCTCCAGGCCGGCGCGCCTCGCTTCGTCTGGGCTCCGGACTACCCGTTCGCACCTTCGGTCGACGAGTACGACCGCGAGGTGCGGCGCATGGTCGATGGCTGGGGCTCGCCCGAGTTCCTCGAGGAGGCGGTCGCGATCATGGCCCCGAGCTACGACGAGGCGAACCAGCGCGCGTTCGCCGACTACATTCGCCTGTCGGCGACGCCGGGAGCGGCCGCCGCCCTCGACTACATGAACCGCGACATCGACGTGCGGCACGTGCTGTCGGCAGTGCGTGCACCGACGCTCGTCCTCACCCTCACGGGCGACACGGAGGAGATCGTGCAAGGGAGCCGCTACATGGCGGAGCGAATTCCGGGCGCCCGCCTCGTGCAGGTCGAGGGTCGGGGACATGTCCCCGGGCCTGACAGCGTCGAGCGCTTGACAGCCGAGATCGAGCACTTCCTGACCGCCGCGATCTCCGGCCAAGCGGCGGAGGCTCCCGACCGGCAGCTCGCAACCCTGCTCTTCACCGACATCGTCGACTCGACGGCGCACATTGCGCGCCTTGGCGACGCAGGCTGGCGGCAGCTCATCGAGCGCCATCACGAGCTCGTTCGCCGGGAGCTCGCACTGGCCCGCGGCAGCGAAGTGGACACGGCCGGCGACGGCTTCTTCGCTGCCTTCGACGGGCCGGCGCGCGCCGTCCGCTGCGCACAGGCGATCGTGCACGGCGTGCGGGAGTTCGGGATCGAGGTCCGCTCGGGCCTGCACACCGGAGAGTGCGAGCTCGTCGACGGCAAGATCGCCGGAATAGCCGTGCACACGGGAGCGCGCGTAGCGGCGCACGCCGGGCCTGGCGAGGTGCTCGTCTCGAGCACCGTCAAGGACCTCGTCGCGGGCTCCGGGCTCGAGTTCGAGGACCGAGGCGTCCACGAGCTCAAGGGCATCCCCGGCGAGTGGCGGCTCTACGCCGCCCTGTGACGATGCCGCCTGAGACGCGGTACGCGCGGAGCGGCGACCTGAACATCGCGTACCAGGTCGTCGGCGAAGGGCCGCTCGACCTCGTCTACGTGCCCGGGTGGGTCTCGAACATCGAGCTGATGTGGGAAGAGCCGGCGATGGAGCACTTCCTGAGCCGCCTCGCGTCCTTCTCGCGGCTGATCCTGTTCGACAAGCGGGGGACGGGCCTGTCCGACCGCGTCTCGAAGGACAACCTGTCGACCCTCGAGGAGCGGATGGACGACGTGCGCGCGGTGCTCGAGGCGGTCGGCTCGGAGCGGGCCGCGCTCTTCGGACACTCCGAGGGCGGGAACATGTGCGTTCTCTTCGCGGCCACCTATCCGGAGCGCACGGCCGCGTTGATCACGCTCGGCTGCTTCGCGAAGCGCCGTGACCCCGACGACGACTACCCGTGGGCGCCGACGGCCGAGAACCGGGAGGAGAGCGCGGCGGACGTCGAGCAGAACTGGGGCCACTTGCGGCCGCAGGACGTCGAGTACTACGCCCCCAGCCGCGTCGGAGACGAGCAGTTCACGCGGAATCTCGAGCAGTACTTACGACGCTCCGCGAGCCCCGGGGCGGCTGCCGCCCTCCTGCGGATGAACTCGTACATCGACGTGCGGGAGGTGCTGCCTGCGATCCGCGTCCCGACGCTCGTCCTGCACCGCAGGGGCGACCACGACGTGAACGTGGCGGAAGGCCGGTATCTCGCAGCGAGGATCCCCGGCGCGAAGTTCGTCGAGCTCCCCGGCTCGGACCACTGGATCGCCGCCGGGGACACGGACGAGATCGTCGACGAGATCGAGGAGTTCCTCACCGGGACGCGGCCGGCGCCGGAGCCCGATCGGGTGCTCGCGACCGTCCTCTTCACCGACATCGTCGGCTCGACCGAGCGGGCCACCGAGCTCGGAGATCGCCGTTGGCGTGAGGTGCTCGAACAGCACCATGCGTTCGTCCGGAGCGAGCTCGCGCACGCGCGCGGCCGGGAGGTGGACACCGCCGGCGACGGCTTCTTCGCGGCGTTCGACGGGCCGGCGCGCGCCGTCCGCTGCGCGAAGTCGATCGTCAACGGGGTCCGAGACCTCGGCATCGCCGTCCGCTCCGGGTTGCACACGGGCGAATGCGAGCTTCTCGACGGAAAGGTCGCCGGTATCGCCGTCCACACCGGTGCGCGTGTCGCGGCGCACGCAGGCCCCGGTGAGGTGCTCGTCTCGAGCACGGTCAAGGACCTCGTCGCGGGCTCGGGGCTCGAGTTCGAGGACCGCGGCGTCCGGGAGCTGAAGGGGATTCCGGGCGAATGGCGGCTCTACGCCGCCGTCTGAATCTCCGCGACGAGCATCCCGTAATAGGTCGGGGCGGCGTAGGCGAGCACATCCGCGCGGGCCGCCTCGCCGACGGCTCCCTGGAGCACGAGGAGTTGCCAGAGCGAGTCGGCCTTCGCGCGGTCGGCGAGCTCGGCGAGCGGCAGGAAGTCGAGCCGCTCCGAGGCGAGGATCTCCTGCAGCCGGGCGTCGTACTCGGCGGCAGCGGGGTCGAAGCCGTAGGGACCGTCGGGCTCGTGCGCGTGCCCGTGATCGGCGCTCGCGATCAGCGCAACTCTCTTCCCTTGTAACACAGTGTTACTTGCGAGGACCTGTCCGAGCTGGAGGTGCTCCTCGAGCGGCCGGTCGCGCGCCGGCGAGACGACGATCACCCGCGGCGCGCGGAGGAACGAGAGCGGCACCTCCGTCCCCCAGTCGAGCGGGAACTCGGCGGTCGCCGGGTCGTTGCCGCCGTACGAGACGCCGAGGATCGGAAGCGGCGACTCGAGCAGCGCGGCGGCCAGGTCGAGGTCGGTCTCCCACTCCCCCACCTTCGCGGAGGTGACGACGGCGAAATGGCGCGTCGACGTGGACGGAGTGCGGCGTCACGACGACCGCCACCTCGGGAGCGGCCGCGGCGAAGCGGCGCCCGAGCTCCTCCATGGCCGCGCGGACGCCCTCGTCGAGATCCATGTCGCCGTGCGGGGCGATGCACGCGAAGACGAGGCTCACGGCAGCGACGCGATTCGCGACACGAGAAGCTCGAGGAAGCGGTCGGCGTCGACGTCCACGCCCACCTCCGCGTTCGGCTCGCGGCCGGTGACGCCGCGCAGGTCGACGACCGTGCGGCCGTCGCAGAGCTCGGAGCGCGTCTCGACGGCGACGTTCACGTGACGGGTCGACAGCAGCGTCGGGTCGATGACGTGAGCGACCGCCATCGCGTCGTGGATCGGCGAGCCGCCGAAGCCGTACGAGCGCTCGTGGAAGGCCTGGAAGAAATCGGACAGCTCGGCCACGAAACGGCCGGCTCGGCCCGCGTCCCGCAGCCGCTCGGCGTGGGTGCGGGTGAAGAGCGCCTTGTGCGTGACGTCGAGCCCGACCATGGCGATCGGGATCCCGCTCGCGAAGACCGCGGCCGCGGCCTCGGGATCGACGAAGGCGTTGAACTCGGCCGCAGGCGTGACGTTTCCCTCGCCGATCGCGCCGCCCATCCAGACGATGCGCTCGGGGCGGATTCCCCGCTCGAGCCAGCGCGCCACGTTCGTCAGCGGCGCAGTCGCCACGAGGACGACGCCTGGCTCGAGCCACTCGCCCGGATCCGCATCGACCGCGCGTGCCGAGGGCTCCGGCAGCTCCGGCCCGTCGAGGCCGGTCTCGCCGTGCACGTGCGCCGCGGTGCGGAGCTCTCGGCGGAGGGGTGCGTCCGCTCCCGCCGCCACCGGAATGTCGCTCCGGCCGCCGATCTCGAGCGTCACGAGGGCGTTCCGAGTCGTCTTGTCGAGTGTCTGGTTGCCCGCGACGGTCGTGACGCCGACCAGGTCGACCTCGGGCGAGGCGAGCGCGAGCAGGATCGCCATGGCGTCGTCGTGGCCCGGGTCGCAGTCGATGACGATCGGCGTCGTCACAGCAGTGCGTCCACCTCCTCCGCCGTCGGCAGCGAAGGCTGGGCGCCGAAACGCGAGGCCGCCAGCGCTCCGGCCGCGCACGCCCGCCGGAGCACCTCGTCGCGCGGGCGTCCCTCGAGCAGCGAGACGACGAGGCAGGCCGTGAACGCGTCACCCGCGCCGGTGCCGTCGACCGCCTCGACGGCGGGCGGCTCCGCGCGCGCCACCTCCTCCCCGTCCTGGAGGAGCACCGCGCCCTCGGCGCCGAGCGTGAGACAGACGAGGCCGCGTCGCTCGCCCAGCGCGTCGAGCTCGAGCCGGTTCACCACCGTCAGCTCGGCGTCGGGGGCGCCCTCCCGGGCAGGGGCAGCGTTGAGAAAAAAGCGCGGAGCGAGCTCGGCCACACGCGCGACCGTCTCCGCCGGGATTTCCTGCTGGCACAGCACCGCATCAGCATCACCGAGGTCGAGATCTGTGGGCCGCAGTTCGGCGTTCGCCCCGGGCGCGACGACGATCGTCGTCTCCCCTCCCGCGTCCACCGTGATCAGTGCCACGCCCGTCGGGGCGTCGCTGACGAGCCAACCCTCCTCGACGTGCGCCTCCCGCAGGCCGGCGAGCGCTTTCTGCGCGAGCTCGTCGCGCCCCACGCAGCCGACCATCCGCACCTGGGCGCCGAGACGCGCCGCGGCTACGGCCTGGTTCGCTCCCTTGCCGCCGGGCACGCGCGCGAAGCGAGCGCCGCTCACCGTCTCACCCGGCCGCGGCAGCCGCTCCGCCCGTACGACGAAGTCGAGGTTGATCGAGCCGACGACGGTGAGGCGCGGCGTCTGCACGGCGCGAGCCTAGACTCCTCGGCGTGACCGTCGCGCACTGGGACGAGGTCGAGAGCCACCACAACGCGAAGGGCGAGATGGACGCGACGTGGCAGCGGCTT
>CAWGVE010000026.1:0-7450 GCA_963825805.1 uncultured Actinomycetes bacterium
GCGACGAGTTCACCGGCGAGGAGCTGTACACGCTCCGCTCGGAGCAGTACTTCCTCCCCCAGCTCGAGCTCGAGGACGAGGAGCTGGCGGCGCTGCAGACCGCCTTCTACCTCCTCGAGGGGAAGTTCGCCTACGCCGAGCCGCTCCGCCTCGCGCTCCAGAACCTCGCCCTCGGACGCCCCGGCTTCAGCGAGCCGCCGACCGAGACGGCGAGTCGCGTCGAGGTGCTCGACCCCGGCTACTCGACGGAGACGCCGGGCAGGTTGGCGAAGCTCGAGAACGCGATCTCGAAGCAGCGGACGGTGCGCTTCGAGTACTGGTCGATCTCCCGCGACGAGATGAGCGAGAGGACGCTCAACCCGTACGCGCTGCTCAACGACAACGGGCTCTGGTACGTCGTCGGGCAGGACCTCGACCGCGAGGACATCCGCACCTTCCGCGTCT
The DNA here is from genome assembly GCA_963825805.1 of uncultured Actinomycetes bacterium. Taxonomy (GTDB): domain Bacteria; phylum Actinomycetota; class Thermoleophilia; order Gaiellales; family Gaiellaceae; genus Palsa-739. The sequence goes on from CAWGVE010000026.1 coordinate 445, forward strand.
CCCGGATCCGCGGCGACATCAAGTTCGCCACTCGGCGCGAGCGGGACTTCCGCGCCCGACCGACTTCGACGTCGACGTCTACCGCGGCCGGCCGCCGTGGCAGATCGGCAACGCCGCCGGCACCGCGCGGATCGAGGTTCGCGGCGACACCGCCTGGTGGGTGCGCCGGACATACGGCTCGACAGGGACGCTCGAGGACGACGTCTTCGTCACCGAGTACTCCTCCATCCCCCAGCTCGCCTCGTGGGTGCTGCGCCAGAACGGTCGCGCCGTGCCGCTCGAGCCGCACGAGCTGAAGCAGGAAGTCGGGGCCGCGCTGCGCCGCGTGCGTGAGCGGCACGAGGGCGAAGCCCCGAGCCCCGCGCGCGAGACGCCGCTGGTGGAGGGCGACGGCACCGTCGAGCGCCCGGCCGGTCCCGTGGCGCCGGAGCGGTTCGGTGTCCTGCAGGCGTTGCTCGCCTACCTGCTCGCGGCGTGCGGCGAGGAGCGGGAGGCCGAGATCCCGGCGTCCGAGCTGCTCGAGCGCTCCCCTCCATCCCCGCGGACGAGCTCGAGGAGCACCTGTCTCTGCTCAACCTCGTCAACTTCGGCGGCGGCTGTTACACGGTCTACGCGGAGCTGCGAGAGGGCTCGGTCCACGTCGACAAGGAGCTGTGGGGCGACACGTTCCGTGCAGCGCCGCGGCTGACGCCGCTCGAGGCCCGGGCGATCCGGCTCGCGCTCGAGTACGTCGGGCCGATGATCGCGGCCGACGCGCACACGCCGCTCTCCCGTGTCCGGAAGAAGCTCGAGGAGACGTTCGGACAGTTCGAGCTCGGGGGGGCGCCGGAGTCGGACGTCGCGACCGAGGAGGTCGACCTGGTCTCGACCTTCGCGCGCGGCATGCGGGAGCGGAAGCTCGTCGAGATCGAGTACCAGAAGGAGATGGACGCGGAGCCCTCGACGCGCCTCGTCGAGCCGTACTCCCTCGAGCGCCAGCTGCCGAACTGGTACGTCCATACGTGGGACCGGACGAGCGACGGCGCCCGCTCGTTCCGCCTCGACCGGATGCGGAACGCGAAGCTCACCCGGGAGAAATTCGAGGCGCGGAGGGATTCGAGCCGACCCGCCTGCGCGACGCGCGCACCGCGAAGCTCCTCTACGACGCGGAGATCGCGCGCTGGGCGATCGAGCGCGGCGCGCGGCTGCTCGCCGACGGCAGGGCCGTGCGCGAGGTGTCGGTCGGGAGCGACGAGTGGCTCGAGAGCGAGGTTCTCTCGCTCCGCGGCGAGGCGGTCCTGCTCGAGCCGGACGAGCTGCGGCGCACGATCGCCGCGCGCGCCAGGGCGCTCGCGAAGGAGCTCGGCGTCGAGCGCCTCCGCGTGCGGGCGTAGACTCCGGAAGCCGTGGACATCCGCTATGCGCGGAACGGGGGCGTCGCGATCGCGTACCAGGTGGTCGGCGAGGGCGAGATCGACCTCGTCTACGTGCCCGACTACGTCTCGAACCTCGTCTACTACTGGGGATTGCCCTACATGCGGGCGTTCTACGAGCGGCTGGCGCGGTCGTTCCGCCTGATCCTCTTCGACAAGCGCGGCACGGGCCTCTCGGATCACGGCCCCCATTTCGCGGCGCTCGAGACGCGCATGGAGGACCTGCGGGCCGTGCTCGACGAGGTCGGCTCCACGAGCACCGTCGTCTTCGGCTCGCACGAGGGCTCGGGCATGGCGGCGATGTTCGCAGCGACCTACCCCGAGCGGACGCGCGCGCTCGTGCTCTTCCACCCGGCGCCGGAGGCGGGCTTCGACTCGGAGCAGCAAATGCAGCAGGAGCTGGCGGAGCTGCGCGAGGGCTGGGGGACGCGCGCGTACTGCGACGAGCTGCTGCGCGTCGGCTGCCCGACCGTCTACGACCAGGGTGAGGAGGCACGAGAGTCGTTCGCCAACGAGCTCCGCCTCGGCGCCAGCCCGGCGGTTGCGTACGCCCTCAACCGCGCTTTCGTCGACACCGACCTGAGCGCCGTGTTGCCGGCAGTACGCGCGCCGACACTCGCGCTCTACCGGCGCGGCCGCCTCGGCGAGGAGGACGCGACGATCGAGTTCGCGTCGCGCATCCCCGGCGCCCGGACGATGAGGGTCTCCGGGAGCGACTACTTCGGGATCCACCTCTCGCACGACATCGCCGACGAGATCGAGCGCTTCGTGGCCGGGGAGCAGGCGCCGGCGGTGCCGGAGAGCATCCTCGCCACCGTGCTCTTCACAGACCTCGTCGGCTCGACCGAGCGGGCGAGCGCGCTCGGCGACCGCGGGTGGCGCGACCTGCTCGCCGCGCACCATGCGCTCATTCGGCGCGAGCTCGCTCGCTTCCGCGGCGAGGAGCGGGACACCGCAGGCGACGGCTTCTTCGCGACGTTCGACGGCCCGGCGCGGGCGATCCGCGCCGGCCAGGCCATCGTCGACGGCGTGCGCGAGCTGGGGCTCGACCTGCGCGCCGGCATCCACGTCGGAGAATGCGAGCTCCACGACGGCAAGCCGGCCGGGCTCGCCGTCAACATCGGCGCCCGAGCGGCCGCCGAGGCGGCAGCGGGCGAGATCCTCGTGACGAGCACCGTGCGCGACCTCGTGGCCGGAACGGGCCTCGCCTTCGAGGATCGCGGCGAGCGCGAGCTGAAGGGAGTGCCCGGGACCTGGCGGCTGTACGCGGCGACCGAAGCGACCGCTACCGCACAACCGGCAGCGTGAGGGTGAAGGTCGAGCCCGCCTCGACTCCCGAGCTCACGTCGAGCGAGCCGCCGTGCGCCTCGGCGATCGACCGGGCGATGAAGAGGCCGAGCCCCGTCCCCGGCTTCGATGCGCCCGGCACGTCCACCCGGCCGAACTTCTCGAAGATGCGCACCTGGTGGTCGAGCGGGATGCCCGGCCCGTCGTCCCGCACCGAGATCCGCACGGCGCCGTTCGCCGGCGCCGCCGAGACGCGCACCTCGCTGCCCTCGGGCGAGTACTTGACCGCGTTGTCGATCAGGTTCCCGAGCACCTGACGGAGCCGGGCGCGGTCGCCCCGGATCTCCGGGAGCCGCCCGCGGACGGAAGCCACGACCGGCACCTCCTGCTGCGCGAGCGCCGCCGCCTCGACCGCGTCGTCGACGAGCCGTCCCAGGTCGACGTCGTCGAAGCTGTAGCTGAACGTGCCCGCCTCGATCCGCGATGTGTCGAGGACATCCGCGACGAGCGCCGCGAGCCGCGAGGTCTCGTCGCCGATGAGCGCGAGAAACGACTCGCGCTGCGACGCCGTGAGCATCCGCCAGCGATCCTGCAGGGTCCTCGCCGCGCCGATCACCGCCGCCATCGGGCTGCGGAGCTCGTGCGAGACGAGAGAGACGAAGTCGGCGCGAAGCTGCGACAGACGTGCGAGCTCCTCGACGCGCCGCCTCTCCGCCTCGTAGGCGCGGATGTTCTGCACCGCTGTCGCGACGAGGCGGCCGAGGAGGGTGACGAGCTCGACCTCGTCCTCGCTGAAGCCGTCGACACGATCGCGCGAGAGGCTCAGCATGCCGATCGCGCGGGCGCCCAGCAGGAGCGGCGACACGAGCTCGCTGCGCAGGCCGAGGCCGTAGAGCAGCTCGTCCTCGGGGAACTGCTGCTCGGCGAGGTCGCGGCGCACGAGGAGATGCCCGTCGAGCACGCGTGCAAGCACCGAGCCCTCGATCGGCCCGGCGCTGCCGGGCGGGAAGACCTCGTCGGCGCCCAGGCCGGCCGTCGCCATGGTCGTGGCGGTGTCGCCCTCCACGAGGACGATCGCCGTCCGCTGGAACGGGACGAGGCCGTTCAGCTCGCGGATGAACGCGCCGAACGCCTCGTCGAGCTCGAGCGACGAGCCGAGCGCCCGGGCGCAGCGGTTCGCAGTCTCGAGCACGTCGACCCGGTGGCCGAGCTCGTCGCGCAGCCGCTCGGCCTCGGCGGCACGCGCCTCGGCGCGGCTGCGCTCGGCGTTGAGCGTGTCGCGCAGACGGCCGATGACGAGACCGGCGAGCAGGCCGACGAGCAGACGGGTCGCCGCCGTCCGCCACTGCACACCGGGGCCGAGTGCGTCGACGAGAATCGTCGCCCAGGGCATCACGAGGCCGCCGACCAGGCCGCCCACGAGCCCGAAGCGCAGCGCAGCCTCGGCGATCGGGATCAGATAGAGGGCGCGGTACGGCTCGCCGGTCTGGTACGAGAAGACCGCGATGAAGCCGACAGTGGCCAGGCCGTCGCAGACGATCAGCAGCGCCCGAGCCCAGACCCGGGCCTTGCGATCGAGCTCGGTCGCCGAGAGGACGGCGGAGGCGACGGTGACCACAGCGAAGAAGCCGACGACCCCCCACGCCCAGGCCTCGTAGCCCGCCGGGAAGTCCGTGACTCCCACCGCGACCACGGCGAAGACGACGAGCCCCGCGCGCAGCAGGACCAGCCAGCGGCCGGGGCGGCTAAGAATCGCGTTCATCGATCCTCTCCAGCGCCCACGCGGCGATCTCGCGCGTCGAAGAGTCCGGGTCTTCGAGGTAGCCCGCCACGGCGTCCCTTTCGGCGCCGCCACCCACGTTGCCTGCCGCGACGAGCGCGTTCAGCCGCAGCCGGCGGCCGTCGTTGCGGGGGACGTAGAGCCTCGCGAAGCGGCGCCTCAGCTCGTCCGGGTCGCCGCGCAGCCACTCCACGAGCGAGACGTGGGGCGTCGCCTCCGGCGGCGGTGCCTCTCCCCCGCGCCGCTTCTCGACGCCGCGGTTCCACGGGCACACGTCCTGGCAGATGTCGCAGCCGTACACCTGGGCGCCGAGGTGCTCGCGGTACTCGGCGGGCGGGGGCGCAGGTGCCTGCGTCCAGTAGGAGAGGCAGCGCGTCGCGTCGAGGGTTCGCGGCTCGTCGAGGGCGCCGGTGGGGCAGGCGTCGATGCAGAGGCGGCAGTCGCCGCAGTCGAGCTCCAGCGGCGGCGTCGGCTCGAGCTCCACGTCGGTGACGAGCGTCCCGAGCACGACCCACGAGCCGTGGCGACGGGTGATGAGGAGCGTGTTCTTGCCGTAGAAGCCGACGCCGCTCCGGGCCGCGGCCTCGCGGTCGACGTGCTGGTTGGCGTCGACGAGGACGCGGTACGAGCCGCCCCCGAGCCTGCGCCCGAGCGCGTCGAGCTTCTCGCGCAGCGCCTCGTAGCCGTCGAACCACGTGTAGCGGGGCAGCCGGCCGTGGCCGTCGGGACGCGCCGGCTCGGGGAGCCAGTAGCAGAGCGCGGCGGAGACGACCGTGCGTGCACCGGGGAGCAGAGTCTCAGGATGGCACGACTCCTCGGGGCGGGCCATCGTGAAGCGCATGTCCGCGAAGAGCCCGCGCTCGCGCCGCTCGCGGATGTGACGCTCGGTCTCGACGTACGGCTCGGCGCGTGCGGCGCCGACCGCGTCGAGCCCGAGCTCGCGCCCGAGGGCCTGGAGTTCGGCTTGCGTCACGCGGATAGTCTGCCGCGGTGCGCGCGGTTCGGATCCACGAGGACGGCGGCCCCGAGGTTCTGGTGCTCGAGGAGGCCCCGGATCCCGTCCCCGGCGAGGGCGAGGTGCTCGTCCGGCTGCGCGCCTCCGCGCTGAACCACCTCGACGTCTGGATCCGCAAGGGAATGCCGTCCGTCCCGAAGCCGCGCATTCTCGGCGCCGACGGAGCCGGCATAGTCGAGGCGCTCGGCAACGGCGTGACGGGCTTCGAGCCCGGCGAGCCCGTCGTCATCAACCCGGGGATCGAGGTGGGCGACGGCCGGATCCACGTCATCGGGGAGCACGGGGACGGCACGAACGCAGAGCTGATCGCCGTGCCCGCGACGAACGTCCACCCCATCCCCGACGGCCTGAGCTTCGAGGAGGCGGCGGCCTTCCCGCTCGTCTTCGAGACCGCCTACCGGATGCTCGTGACGCGCGCGGCCTGCGCGAGGGCGAGTGGGTGCTCGCGTGGGGGATCGGCGGCGGCGTCTCGACCGCGGCGCTCGCGATCGCAAAGGCGCTGGGCGCGCGCGTGCTCGTGACCTCCTCGAGCGACGCGAAGCTCGAGCGCGCGCTCGAGCTCGGCGCGGATGCGACCGTGAACCATGCGACCGGCGACGTGAAGGCCGCGGTGCAGGAGGCGACCGGCGGGCGCGGCGTCGACGTGGTGGTCGAGCACGTCGGCGAGGCGACGTGGCAGACGTCCCTCGCGGTCGCCGCACCGGCGGGCCGCATCGCCGTCTGCGGCGCGACGAGCGGGCCGAACCCGCCTGCCGCTCTGCACCGGATCTGGTGGAAGCAGCTCTCGATCCTGGGCTCGACGATGGGCACCGGCGAGGACTTCGCAGCCGTCTACGACCTCGTCGCGACCGGCCGCGCGCGGCCGGTCGTCGACGAGGTGTTACCGCTCGAGCAGATCCGCGCCGCACACGAACGGCTCGAGGCGGGCGAGCAACTCGGGAAGATCGTCCTCAGCGTCCCGTAGCGGCTACCCCAGCACCGGGGCGCCGGCGGCCAGGTCCTTCTTCAGCCCGCGCAGCTTGAAGGCGACGAAGATGTCCGTGATTCCCCGGCTCAGGGCGATGATCCCGACGTAGGCGACGAGCAGGATCACCGACTTCCGGAAGCTGCCCGAGACCCAGAACGCGAGGAAGACCTCGAGGATCCCGAGCACGAGCTGCAGCCGCCAGATCTCGAGCTGGTCCTGCGCGATGAAGGAGACCATGATGTCGTAGATCCCCTTGAACAAGAGGAAGATCGCCATGAGCGCCGCCAGGGTCGCGAAGGCGTTGTGTGGGTGCACGAGCGCCCAGATCCCGGTGATGGCGAAGAGCGTTCCAAGAAGCCCGTGGACGATCTTCCAGCCGGTCGTCCAGAGCCCGATTGACAGGAACTCGGTCAGTCCGGCTGCGATCCCGACGATCCCGAACAGGATCAAGACCGCATAGACGGTCTTGTAGCTCCCCTGGAAGACGATCAGCGCGAACACGAGCCACGCGATCCCTCCAACCAGGAACAGCCACCACTTGCCGG
>CAWGVE010000027.1:0-29946 GCA_963825805.1 uncultured Actinomycetes bacterium
CTGCGAGCGGAGCTCTCTCGTCAGCAGAGCGAAGGGTCGGCTCAGGTTCGAGCCGAAGGACGCCTGCCAGAGAAGCACCCGGTAGGCGGCGTAGCTGATCGCCGCGTTGCGGGCGGCAACGGTCTTCGGCGCACCGGCCCAGGCGTCCCACATCGCGGCGGAGACGTCGAAGAGGTCGCGCGCCTGGACCGGCTGGCTCGCGGCTCCCGACCGGAGCGCGCGAACCGCCGTCTCGTCCCAGACGGTCGCGATCGAGCGGCCGTTCGGTCACCGGCGTGCAGGCCGGGAGACGGTACGACGCGGGGTCTGGGTTCGGCGCAGGGCGGCGGGGTCGGGACGGCGATGTCGACGATCCTGTCGGCGCGAACGTCGTGCAGGACGGTCTCGCCGCCCCACGGATAGCTGACTTTCAGGCGGACCGCCCTCGTCGCTCCACCGAGGCCGAAGTGGACGCGCGGGTCCTCGGAGGACAGGTAGCTGCTTCCTGCGCGAACCTCCTGCGAGAGCGTCCGGCCGTCCTCGAGCGTGAGCGTCACGACCGCCCCCGGGCTGAAGCGGGAGAGCCTCACGTCCAGCCAGTGGCCGGTCGGGCCGCTCGGCTTCAGCAGGAGGAGCTTGCCGCCGATCGAGTTGACCGCGATCTCCATGCGGCCGTCGTTGTCGACGTCGGCCGCCGCGAGCCCGCGCCCGTTCACGCGCAGCCGCTCGGGACGACGCTCGGCGCGACGCCGTAGCGGCCGGCGTTCGTCTGCGAGAGAGGAGCGATCACCTTCACCTCGCCCGCGTCCTTCTTCAGGCTGGTGACCGGGATGCCGCCGGTCGTGAGCAGGAGATCCGACCGGCCCGAGTTGGTCAGGTCGACGAACGAGTCGCCCCAGCCGGCGAGGCCGGCTCCGAGTGCCGGGTCGAAGTCCGGGCGGGCGTTCGAGAACGAGGACGCCGCCGTCGAGGTGTACGCGGCCGGCGGCTCGTGACGCGAGTTGCTGACGAACAGGTCGAGCGGACCACCCGCGGCGCCGCCGACCGCGACGCCCATGCCGGCGTACGGGTCTGCGACTCCCGAGGCCGCGGCGCGATTCTCGAAGCGGAAGCCGAGGCCGGCGGGATCGGCCTTCGCACCGCCGGGCCACGGGACGTCGACGTAGAGCTGGTTCGGATCCTCGTCGTTGGCGACGTAGAGGTCGGGACGGCCGTCGTGGTTGACGTCGAGGAAGGTCGCGCCGAGGCCGTGCGAGAAGCCGGACGCCTCGAGGCCCGCCTGGACCCCGACCTCGCGGAAGCGGGCGCGGCCGTTCGGGCCGTTCCCCTCGTTCAGGTAGAGGAGGTCCCGCACTCCGACGAGGTTCGTCGGGAAGCCGGCGAGCGAGTTCGGCACCGAGTCGTACGGACGGGCGTAGCCGGCGACGAAGACGTCCGGCCGGCCGTCGCCGTTCACGTCCGCGACGGCGACGCCCGTGTACCACCCGGATGCGGTCATCCCTGCGGCGCGCGCACCCTCGGTGAAGGTGCCGTTGCCGTTGTTCCAGAGCAGCTTGATCCCGTTCGTGGAGGTCACGATCAGGTCCGGCCGGCCGTCGCCGTTCAGATCCGCCGCTGCGCAGCCGTCGCCCTGCACCTGGAGCCCGGCGTGGGCTCTCGCGGTCACGTTGCGGAAGTGCCCGTGAACGTTCTCGAACAACTGGGTCCGGGGCAGGCCGCCATGAGCCTCATACCGCGCGCTGTCGGCGCTCGCGTACGAGTTGACTGCGAACAGGTCCTGCCAGCCGTCGCCGTTGTAGTCGAGCCAGCAGACCCCGCCGCCCATCATCGCCGTGTAGTCGTTCGAGACCCCGTAGCGGAACGAGCCCTGGCGAAAATCGAGGCCGACGGCTGGCGCGACATCGGTCAGCCGGACGCCGCGCAGCGCCGAGCTTGCGGGCGCAGTCTCGACCGGGCCCGATTGCACAGCCGAAGGAAGCGCCCAGTGCCCGTCCGCGGTCTGGTGCAGGTTGTAGCTCAGCCCCGCGAGCTGCACCGTCGCCGTCGGCGGGCCTTGCTCGAGGCCTTGTACGAGCCAGATCCGGAGTGGGCCGGGGGTCGCGGACGGCTTCGCCGCGAGCAGGTCGTGCGCGATCAGCTGAGCCGTGTGGAGGTCGAGCTTCGTCTGGACGCCCCGCCCGGGGAGAATCGCGATCGGCGGCAGGGTGCCGCTCGGCACCGCGCGTGAGGCATCCGCTACCGCCGGCGCGTTCGCGACCACGATTGCGCCGGCCGACACCGCGACCGCTGCCGCGGCGATGCCGATCACGACCCGTCGGCTGAGCGGCCACGGAACGAGACGCAGGAACGGCAGGGCGAGACAGACGAGCGCGAGCGAGCCGAGCAGCGCCACCTTCGCCGCGTACTCCGTCGTCGTCGGCGCGATCAGCACTCCGGCGAGCAGGCCGAGCGAGATCGCATACGCGAGCCGGCCGCCCGGGGAGCGCGGCGCCGTCTTCGGATCGGTGATCATGAAGAAGAGGAACACGAGCACCTCGGGCGAGGTGACGAGCACCCACCACAGCTGGAATCCCGACACCGGGCCGAGGTGCCAGCGCGCGGTCATCGTGTGGCCGGCAAGCGCGAGCACGCCGATCGCCGCGGCGAACGTCACCCAGAAACCGAGCGCCACCCGCAGCAGCTTCAGCCGCCGGAGGATGGCGAAGCCGCCGGCGACGATGATCGCGAGCGCCAGGGCGAGCCAGACCGACATCGGCCCCCACCAGAAGTCGAGCGGCGCGGCGCGGGCCCGGGAGAGCAGCAGGAAGCAGAGGACGAGACCGATGTTCGACGGGTTGAAGATGTGCGAGCCGCGCCAGCGGATCACGTACTTCGAGAGAAGCCCAACCGCCGCGGTCCCGGCGAAGATCCACCAGCCGCGCAGGCTCCACCAGTCGCCGTGCACCGTGCCCGGGACACGCAGGACGAACGCGACGCCGTTGCCGGTCAACGTTGCGCTCGCCGGCCAGAGGATGACGTGCTGGGAGCGCATCGCGATCGCGACCTCGAGCACGGCGGCGGTGCCGATCGCGATCAGGATCTGGGCGATCGAGAGCTCGAAGTGGAAGCCGATCTGCCCGATTACCTGGAGCGAGATGATCACCGCGGCCAGATGGAGGCGCGGATCGGCGAGCTTCGGCAGCAGCACCGGGTACGGCCGGCCGCGGATCACGAAGGTCGGGCCCGAAGGCGCCGGTGCGGCCTGGGCGCTCATTCGCCCGCCCCATGCTAGTCCGCTCGGAGAAAGTTGAAAACCGGCCGAGGCCGCTACAGCAAGACAGGCGCTCCGGTCGTCGCCGAGGCGTGCAGCGCCTCGAGCGCACGAGCCTGACCGAGCGCGTCCTCGCGTCCGAGCAGGAGCTCGGCCTCGCCGCGGATCGCGTCGCTCAGGTTCTCGAGCTCGAGCCGGTACGAATCGACGGGCTCGAGCTCGATTCGCTCGCTGCCGTCGTCGCGGCGGAGCTCGATGACCGGGTGGACGCAGTGCCACGGATCGTCGAGGAAGAGCGAGCCCTCGCTGCCGATCACCTCGAGCTCGTCGCGGTTCGGGAGAGCGGTTCCGCAGTCGAACGTCGCCACCACGTCGTCGGGAAACCGCAGCATTCCGGCGAAGACCCAGTCGGTTCCCGACGGTCCGTACCAGGCCTCGCCCCAGACCCGTTCCGGCTCGCCCCCCAGGAGCCGCGAGCCCGAGACGTTGTAACAGCCGACGTCCATCAGAGCCCCGCCCTCGACATCGGTGCGGAGGCGGATGTTCTCGTGGTCGTAGAGCCCGTACGAGAAAGCGGAGCGAATCAGCCGGAGCTCGCCGATCGCGCCGTCGCGGACGAGCTCCGTGAGCTTCGCGGTCTGCGGGTTGTGGCGGTACATGAACGCCTCGCTCAGCAGACGACCGCTCTGCTCGGCGGCGTCGAACGAGGCCTCCACCTCCTCCGGATGGCGCGAGAACGGCTTCTCGCAGAGCACGTGCTTGCCCGCCTCGAGCGACTTGATCGACCATTCGGCGTGCAGCGTGTTGGGCAACGAGATGTAGACCGCCTCGACGTCGGGGTCGGCGAGCAGTGCCTCGTACGAGCCGTAGGCGCGCGGGATGTCCCACTCGCGCGCGTAGCCGTCGGCGCGGTCCTGGGTGCGGCTCGCCACCGCGGCGAGCTCGACCTTGTCCGACGCGTGCGCGCCGGGGATCACCTTCCGGTTGATGTCGGCCGTGGAGACGATGCCCCACTTAACTGGCGAACCCACGGACGTACTATCTCGCAGGTGGCACGGATCGGCGTCGGGATGCTCGGCTACGCCTTCATGGGCAAGGCCCATTCGAACGCCTTCCGGAAGATCTCGTACATCACGTGGCCGCCGCCGTTCGAGCCGGAGCTGATCGGGATCGCCGGGCGCAACGAGGAGGCTCGTCGGCGAGGCGGCGAGGCGCTACGGCTGGGAGTACGCGACCACCGACTGGCACGATCTCGTGGCCGACGAGCGGATCGGGCTGTTCGACAACGGCGGCCCCAATTCGCTGCACGCCGAGCCGACGATCGCGGCGGCGCGGGCGGGCAAGCATGTCGTCTGCGAGAAGCCGCTGGGCCGAGACGCGGGCGAGAGCTACGAGATCTGGAAGGCGGTGGCCGAGACCGGCGTCCGTCACATGTGCGGCTTCAACTACCGCTTCGTCCCGGCGGTCAGGCTCGCCCGGGAGATGGTGGAGGCGGGCGAGCTCGGCGAGGTCCGCCATTTCCGCGGTCGCTACCTGCAGGACTGGGGCGACGACCCGTTGCTCGACACCTGGCGGTTCGACCCGGACGCGGCCGGTTCCGGGGCGCTCGGCGACCTGATGACGCACGTCGTCGACCTCGCGCGCTTCCTGAACGGCGAGATCGAGACGGTCTCGGGCTTCGCTCACACGTTCCTGCCGGGACGAAAGGTCGACGACGCGGTGGAGGCGGCGGTCGCCTTCGCGAACGGATCCGTCGGCACGCTCGAGGCGACGCGCTTCGCGCACGGCCGCCGCAACGCGTTCCAGTGGGAGATCAACGGCACGAAGGGCTCGCTCGCCTTCGACATGGAGCGGCTCAACGAGCTCCAGGTCTTCCGCGCCGACGGCGACCGCGCCCGTGGCTTCAAGACGGTGCTCGTCTCCGAAGGCGACCACCCGTTCTGGGGAAACTGGTGGCCTCCGGGACACATCATCGGCTGGGGCGACACGTTCGTCCACGAGCTGCACCACTTCCTCGAGGCGATCGCCGGGGAGCACGAGGTCGCGCCGTACGGCGCCGACTTCGAGGACGGCTATCGCGCCTCCGAGGTCTGCGACACGATCGTCCGCTCCGGCCGCACCGGGCAGCGCGAGACGGTCTCGTATCGCTCGCTCTAGGGCTCGATCACCAGATAGCCTCGTCGCTCTCCGGGTCGAAGAAGTGCAGGCGCTCCACGTCGATGGCAACCCGTAGCGGCTGTCCCGAACGGGCCGCACTTCGTGGGCTGAGCCGAGCGGTCAGCAGCGGGCCGGCGTCCTCCACCGCCTCGAGCGCCGGTGACTCGGGGCCCGCCGCGACTGCTACCGCCTCGACATCACCCGCGAGCGGGAAGTGCGCGATCACCTCGGCGCCCAGGGCTTCTGCAAGCGTGACGCGGACCGGGAGTGAGGCGCCGTTCGCCGACGGGACGAGAGCCGCGTCCTCGATGTCCTCCGGCCGGATCCCGACGACGACCTCCGCGCCGACATAGCGGGCCAGCCCCGGCCGCCGGGAGAGCACCGAGCGCGGCACCGCCAACACGGCCTCGCCGAGCTCCACCGAGAGCGCTCCGTCGCCGTTGCCGTTGAGCCGTGTTCGCAGGAGGTTCATCGAAGGGGAGCCGATGAACGCGGCGACGAAGGTGTTGGCAGGGCGGTCGTAGAGCACCTGGGGCACGTCGACCTGCTGGAGGCGGCCGTCCCGCATCACCGCGACGCGGTCGCCCATCGTCATCGCCTCCGTCTGGTCGTGGGTGACGTAGAGGGTCGTCGTTCGCAGCCGCTGGTGCAGACCCGCGAGGTACGTCCGCATCTCGACGCGCAGTTGCGCGTCCAGATTCGAGAGTGGCTCGTCCATGAGGAACGCGGCAGGCTCGCGTACGATCGCGCGCCCCATCGCAACCCGCTGCCTCTGCCCGCCCGAGAGCTGGGCCGGCTTTCGCTTCAGCAGGTCGTCGAGCTCGAGCATCTCCGCCGCCGAGACGACCCGCGACCGGATCTCGCTTTTGCCGACACCGTGCAGCTTGAGCCCGAACGCCATGTTCTCGTACACCGTCATGTGCGGATAGAGGGCGTAAGTCTGGAAGACCATCGCGATGTCGCGGTCCGGCGGCGCGACGTCGTTCACGATCTCGCCACCGATCAACACGTCGCCGGAGGTGGCGCGCTCGAGACCGGCGGCCACCCTCAGGGCCGTCGTCTTGCCCGACCCGGACGGCCCGACGAGAACGAGGAACTCGCCCTCCGCAGCGACGAGGTTCAGCTCATCGATTGCGACTGTGCCACCGACGAACTCCTTGCGCACTCCACGGAACTCGACTTCGGCCACGTCAGCCCCCGTTTCTCCGCGCGATCAGGTCCCGGTACCAGAGCGCGCTCCGCTTCGGGATCCGTCGCTGGGTCGGGTAGTCGACGTAGACGATCCCGAACCGCTTGTCGTAGCCCCATTCCCACTCGAAGTTGTCGAGCAGCGACCAGACGTAGTAGCCGCGGATGTCGACGCCCTGCGCCCTCGCACGCTCGACCGCGTCGATGTGAGCCCGGAGGTACTCGAGGCGACGCTCGTCGTCGACGACTCCGTCGTCGAGCCGGTCCTGGAAGGCTGCGCCGTTCTCGGTGATCAGCAGCGGCAGGTCGCCGTAGTCGCGCTTGACGCGCAACAGCAGCTCGGTCAGCGCCTCGGGCACGACCGGCCAGTCCATCGCCGTCCGCTCCGCGTCCTGCTCGACCTCGCGCAGGCCTAGGACAGGGCTGTCGCCCGCGGCCACCAGGTTCGGCCGGTAGAAGTTGACGCCGAGGAAGTCGAGCGGCTGCGCGATGGTCTCGAGGTCGCCGTCGCGGACCGCGTCGAGCGGGCCGACCTGCCTCTCGTAGAGCTCGACCATGTCGGCGGGATAGGCGCCCCTCAGGAGGGGGTCGAGGAACCAGCGGTTGTGGTAGCCGTCGAGGCGCTGGGCCGCAGCCGCGTCGGCTTCCGAGGGGCCGGCAGGATAGGCAACCGTCAGGTTGACGGTGATTCCGATCCGGCCGTCCCGCCCGGCTTCGCGGAACTCGCGCACGACGAGGCCGTGCGCGAGCAACGCATGGTGCGCAGCACGGATCGCAGCCCCCCAGTCGCGGATGCCCGGCGCCTTCGTCCCCAGCGCGTAGCCGAGGAAGGCGGTGACCCACGGCTCGTTGTGCGTAACCCATTCGTCGACCACGCCGCCGAGCCCGTCGAGCACGAGCCGTGCGTACTCCGCGTAGCGCTCGACGACGTCACGCTCGGCCCAGCCGCCTCCGTCCTGGAGAGCCTGCGGCAGGTCCCAGTGGTAGAGCGTCGCGAGCGGCTCGATGCCGCGCTCGCGCAGACCCTCCGCGAGACGCCGGTAGAAGTCGAGCCCCTTCCGGTTCGCCGGGCCGCGTCCGTCGGGCTGCACGCGCGGCCACGCGATCGAGAAGCGATAGCTCTGGATCCCCAGCTCGCGCATCAGGTCGAGATCCCCGGGCCAGCGGTAGTAGTGCTCGCAGGCCGGCTCGCCCGTGTCGCCGTCCGCGACGTTCCCGGCGCCGGCCGCGAAACGGTCCCAGATCGACTCCCCGCGCCCGTCCACCCGCGTCGCGCCCTCGATCTGGAACGCCGCGGTCCCCGCTCCCCAGACGAACGGCGAGGCGCTCATCCCTTGACCGCCCCCTGCATGATCCCGCCGACGATCTGCCGGCCGAGTACCAGAAAGACCAGGAGCAGGGGCAGGATCGAGACGAAGCAGGCGGTGAGGATGAGGGAGTAGTCGGGTTGGTAGGCGACCGTCGCGATGTCCGAGACCGCCACCTGCACGGTCGGGTTCCGCGCGTTGAGGACGATGTACGGCCAGAGGAAGTCGTTCCACGTGTTCATGAAGGTCAGGAGGGCGAGCACTGCCGCGATCGGCCGCACCGCCGGCAGGACCACGTGCCAGAAGACCCGCCACGAGTTGCAACCGTCCACGCGCGCCGCGGCGATCAGCTCGTTCGGCACGCCTCCGACGATGTACTGCCGCATCAGGAAGACGCCGAAGGCGGTGACGAGGTTCGGGGCGGCCACGGCCTTGATGCTGTTGAGCCAGCCGAAGTGGATCATCTCGATGTAGAGCGGGATCAGCCCGAGCTGCACCGGCACGAGCAACGTCGCGAGCACGAGCAGAAAGAGGAGCTTCCGCCCGCGGAACTCGAGCTTCGCGAACGCGAAGCCCGCGAGCGCGCTGAAGAAGACAACTGTCACTGTGACGGCCGATGCGACGATGGCGGAGTTCACGAGCGCCTTCCCGAAGTCGACGCTGACGAGGTCCGAGTTGAAGAGGCGACGGATGTTGTGGAACAGGTTCGCTCCCGGCAGCAGCTTCGGCGGATACGCGTACACGGCCGCGTTCGTATGCGAGGCGACCACGAGCGACCAGTAGAGCGGGAAGAGCGACAGCGCGACGACGACGATCAGGAAGAGGTACGTCCCCGGGCCGGCGCTGTCGAAGCGGCGCGCGACCGCCCGCTTCGAGCGCCGGCGGCGCGGAATTGCAGAGGACACAACGTCCATCTACGTCTCCGCCGATCTGATCCGGCTGACGAGCAGGTAGTTCAGGAACCCGAACAGGGCGATCAGCAGGACGAGACACCACGCGATCGCAGCCGCATAGCCGAACTTGAACTGCGAGGAGCCGAGGAACTTCTCGTAGAGGTACATCACGATCGTCTGGTACTGCCGGCCCGAGCCTCCCGTTCCACCGCTCACCGTCGGCTGGAAGAGGTACGGCTCGGTGAAGAGCTGCAGCCCGCCGATCGTCGAGATGATCACGGTGAAGATGATGGTCGGCCGCAGCATCGGCACAGTCACGTGCAGGAACTGCCGGAAGCCGCGGGCTCCGTCGACGGCTGCCGCCTCGTAGAGCTCCTCAGGGATCGACTGCATCGCCGCGAGATAGATGAGCGCGTTGTAGCCCGTCCAGCGCCACGTCACCATCACCGACAGCGCGACCCACGAGGAGAAGCGGCCTGCCTCCCAGTAGACATGGTGGATCCCGAAGAGACTTAGGACGTAGTTGACGAAGCCGTAGTCGTGCGCGAACAACTGCGTGAAGATGAGCGCGACCGCGACGAGCGAGGTCACCTGCGGCAGCAGGACGGCCATCCGAAAGACGGTGCGCGCCCGGAGCTTCGTGTTCAGCACGTGGGCGATCGCGAGCGCCAGCGCCAACTGGGGAACGGTCGAGAGGAACCAGATGCCGAACGTGTTCTCCACGGCGTTCCAGAAGTACGAGTCGTGGATCAGGAGCGCGTAGTTGTGCAGCCCGATGAAGTGGGAGACCGGACCGAGCAGGTTCCGGTCGGTGAGCGAGACGTACGCCGTGTAGCCGAGCGGGAAGAGCCCGAAGACACCGAAGAGGAGGAAGAAGGGGCTGATGTAGAGGTACGGCGAGACCTTCTCGTCTAGCCGCCGCAGGATCCTGCGGCTCGGCGGCACCCGGGCAGCAGCAGCCGCTCCGACGCTTCCCGTTCTGGACACAACGCTCATGGGACTCCCCTGATCGTCTCAGGCCGGGCCGCGGGCGTCGAGGCTCGCGGCCCGGCCTGGCTGAGGGAGGGCTCTCAGCCTGTGACGCTGTTGACGTCCTTCAGGAACTGGTTCCAGGATGCTGCGGGTGACTGCTTGTGCTGCTCGACACGCTGGATCGCGTTGGTCGCTGCAGTCTGGTAGTCGCCCTGGTGCGGCCCGAGGACTTGCGGCTTCAGCTTCAGCGCCGAGCCGGCGAAGATCTTGCCGACGCGCGCGTTGCTGAAGAACGGGTTCCGGAAGTTCTTCACCGCCGGGCTCTTGAGCACAGGGAGCTCGCTCGGGAGGTTTCCGGTGTGCTTGAAGACGTACGTCTCCGAGGCGGGGGAGGTCAGGAACTTGGCCAGAGCGGCCGCCTCGGCCGGATGCTGCGACTGGGTCGTGACGGTCAGGAACGAACCGCCCCAGCTGCCGCCGCCACCGGGAACCGGAGCGATGTTCCACTTGCCGGTCGTGGCCGGCGCTTGCCCCTGGATGTAACCCATCATCCAGGCCGGGCAGGTCACGGTGGCGAACGTGCCCGTCTTGAAGCCGGCGTTCCAATCGGGGGCGAAGGCGGTAAGACCCTTGTCCTCGCCCATCTTGATCGCCTGCATCGTCGTGCTCCAGGCCGACTTCACCTGCGGATTCGAGGCGGCGATCACCTTGCCGCTCTTCGAGTAGTAGGCGGGGTTGGCCTGAGCGATGATGGCGTTGTAGAGGTTGCTGCCGGAGTCGATGAACTTGACGCCCGAGGGCGCATGCTTCTCGAAGCGCTTGCCGACGGCGAGGAACTGAGACCACGTCCCCCACATCTTCCCGAGCTTCGCCGGGCTCGTCGGCAGGCCGGCCTTCTTGAACAGGTCCTTCCGGTAGCAGATCCCGAGGCTGCCGACGTCGGTGCCGAGACCGATCACCGATTTGTTGCGCGCGACGGCCTGCTGCCACTTCCACGCCGGGTATCGCTTCTTCAGGCCCGAGGCCCCGTACTTGCGCAGGTCGACGAAGTACTTCGGCTGCGACGTGTACGTTCCGATGAAGCCGACCTCGATCGCCTCGATGTCGTCGGCCCCTGCACCCGTGGCGAGATGCTGCGCGAGCGCGGTGTGATGCGGCGCGTAGCCCTCCGTGTCTTCCTTGATGGTGATCCCCGGATGCGATGCCTCGTACTGCGTATAGAGCTGGTGGTAGCCGAAGTCGCCGAAGACGTCGACCGTCAGCGTGATGTTGCTGTGTCGCGACGCCGAGGCGGCGGTGACCGAAAGGGCCGCTGCGGTGCCAGCGACGACGAAAGCGACGAGGACGAGACGGCCTCGCCGCGCAAGGATGCCTTTCATCCTTCTCCTCCTTCTGCACTTGCCATTTTGGGACCCCTACTCCTCGTTACCGATGGCTCCGTCTCTCTTGCTCCTCCGCTCGAGGCACGTACGACGAGCTCGACGGGCAGTGTCAGCGCGGCGGAAGTCAATTCGGGGTTCTCGATCTGTTGCAGGAGAGCCCAGGCCGCCGCGCGACCCAGGCCGACCTTGTCCTGGCGGATCGTGGTCAGCGCCGGGTTGATCAGCGACGCAAGCTGGATGTCGTCGAAACCGACGACGGCGAGGTCTTCGGGAACACCGAGACCGGCTTCGCGTGCTGCCTTCATCGCGCCGACGGCCATCAGGTCTGCAGCCGCGAAGACGGCCGTAGGCGGCTCGGGAAGCGCGAGCAGCCTCCGCATCGACTGGTCGCCGCTCTCGGTGTACCAGTCGCCGATCTCGTCGTATTCGGGGTGGCTCTCGAGCCCGAGCGCCTGGAGCTCGGCGTGGAAGCCGACCAGACGGTCCACGCCGGGCTTGCTGTCCTGGGGGCCGGCGATGGTCGCGATCCGGTGATGCCCGAGCCCGTGCAGATGCCGAGCCGCCAGGCGGGCGCCGCCGACGTTGTCGGAGGCGACGTAGGTCGCCGCCGCTCCGGCCACGTCGACGTCGACGCCGATGAGAGGGATCTCGGCGTCGAGGAGCCTCACGACCTCGGGGTCGAGACGGTCGACGCCCATGAGGACGATGCCGTCGACGTGGTGGTGGCGCGCCCGCCGCAGGTACGAATGGGTGCCGTCAAGGCTCGAGTCCGGCTGCTCCGTTGCGAAGAGCAGGACGTCGTAGCCCCGCGAGCCGATCCCGTGCTTCAAGCCCACGAGCACGTCCTGGAAGAACGGGTGGCCGATGTCGGGGTGCTCGCGGCCGGTGAAGAGGACGACGCCGATGAGCTGCGAGCGGCGCTTGACCAGCGTCCGAGCGGCTGCGCTCGGCGCGTAGTCGAGCGAGCGGGCCGTCGCCAGCACACGTTCGCGAGTCGCGGAGCTCACGTCTTCGTAGCCGTTGAAAACACGCGAAACCGTGGAGACGGAGACGCCGCTGAGCTTCGCTACTTCCCGGATGGTGCTCGTCTTGACCTCCTCCGAAAACGTTTTAGGGGATGGGACGTTAACCCGGCCACAGCAGAAAGTCAAGAGCCATATTTTCCTCTAGACAGAGCCGTTTATCGACTTGAAGAAGTACCGGAATCGTTTTGGGTAAATACCGAAATTGGCTCGACCGGCCACGTGAGAGGATTGCCCCATGAGCGACGCAGGCACCATCGCCGACCTCCTGCACGAGGCGGGCGAGACGCATCACGTCGTCTACCGGATCGTCGACGGTGACGACCCCGACTGGGCGTCCTGGTACGCCGACTGGCTGCTCAACCTCTCGGAGCTGCCGCAGCTGCTCGGCTCGGCTCCCGTCCGCAGCCACCTCGTGCACGCGCTCGTCCAGCTCGATCGCGACTACACCGCCGAGCCGCGCGAGGAGCGCTGGGAGGACTGGTACGCCGAGCGGCTGATCGAGCAGTTCGGCGCGGAGTTAGCACTCGGCTCCGACGTGCTCCGCCGAACGGGAGAGTTCCTCGTCGGCATCGAGCTTTGCGAACAACTCCTGCCCCCGCTCCGCGACGTAGACGGCACCGGCCGCGCCGGCGCCCATCGCGAGCGCCGTGACGACCGGGCCCCGAAGCCGGATCCCGAGCGCCTCGTCGAGCGAGTAGCGCCCGGGGCCGCTGTCGGCGAGAGCCGCGAGACCGCCGAGGACGAGCACGGGGAGCTCGATCCCGCCGTCCGAGTTCCAGAGGCCGTTCTGCCAGTGCACGTGCCGGATCGCGTTCGTCATCACGCCCGTCAGCATGCTCACGGCCGCCGGGGTGAAGAGCCCCAGCGCGAGCAGCGAGCCGCCGCCCGCCTCGGCCGCGCCGGCGAGCAGCGCGCTCTCCCGTCCCGGCCGCAGGCCGACCTGCTCGAAGAACTGTCCCGTGCCTTCGGGCCCGGCGCCGCCCCACCAGCCGGCGAGCTTCTGCATCCCGTGCCCGAAGAAGTAGCCGCCGAGCGTCGCCCGCAGCATGAGCTTGCCGAGTCCCATCGCGAACTCGGGCTACCCGGAAGCCGGGAACGAAAACACTCCAGTTACAGTCCGCGGCGATGAGCGACTTCAGCCTCGGGGCGCTGCTCGACTCGCGGCGCGGCGAGGATCTCGACCTCTGGGCGAAGACGATCAACCCGCAGTTCGTGCGCGTGCTGCGGACGATCGGCTTCGACCGCACGTGGGCGCGCGCAGAGGGCGCGTACCTCTACGACGCCGACGGGACGCGCTTCCTCGACCTGCTCGGCGGCTTCGGGATGTACGGCGTCGGCCGCAACAACCCACGCGTGCGCGCCGCGCTCGTCGAGGCGCTCGAGCTCGAGACGCCGGGGATGCTCGCGCTGGGGACGACGCTCCTCCCCGGCCTGCTCGCCGAGGAGCTGATCGGGCTCGCCGGCGGGCGGATCGAGCGCTGCCTGTTCACGAGCTCCGGCACCGAGTCGGTCGAGGCGGCGCTCAAGCTGGGGCGTGCCGCGACCGGGCGCACGCGCGTCCTCTCCGCCGAGCACGGATTCCACGGGCTGACGCTCGGCTCGCTGTCGGCGAACGGGAACGAGGAGTTCACGGCGCGCTTCCAACCGCTCCTGCCCGGCTTCGAGCGCGTCCCGTTCGGCGACCTCGAGGCGCTCGAGGCCGAGCTGCGGCGCGAGGACGTGGCGCTCTTCCTCGTCGAGCCCGTGCAGGGGAAGGGGATCCACCTGCCGCCCGACGGCTACCTCCAGGGCGCGCAGGAGCTCTGCCGCCGCTACGGGACGCTCTTCTGCGTCGACGAGGTGATGACCGGCTTCGGCCGCACGGGCCGGATGTTCGCCTTCCAGCACTGGGGGCTCGAGCCGGACCTGGTCACCGTGGCCAAGTCGCTCTCGGGCGGCTACGTCCCGGTCGGCGCCCTGCTCATGGCCCGCTCGGTGCACGAGGCGGTCTTCGACTCGATGCCGCATGCGATGTCGCACGGCTCGACGTTCGCGCCGAACGAGCTCGCCATGGCGGCGGGCCTCGCGACGCTGCACGAGCTGCGCGAGCAGCGGCTCGTGGAGGAGAGCGCGCGCCTCGGCGAGCGGCTCCTCGAGCTGACACGGCCGCTCGTGGAGGAGCTCGAGGTCGTGCGCGACGTGCGCGGGCTCGGGCTCGCGTGGGCGATCGAGTTCGGCGAGCCGGAGGGCGGCGGCCGCAGGACGTACCGGATGATCGAGCGCGCCCAGCGCGGCCTCTTCGCGCAGCTCGTCGTCGTCCCGCTCTTCAGGAAGCACCACATCCTCAGCCAGGTCGCCGGCCACGACATGGCCGTGATCCGGATCCTGCCGCCGCTCGTCCTGAGCGACGCGGACGTCGAGGAGTTCGCCGACGCGCTCCGCGCGACGATCAAGGCTGCGCGGCGCCCGACCTCGGTGACGAAGCTCGCGCTGACGGCCGGGCGCGCCGGGATCCGCCGGTAGGGCTAACCCCGCTCGAGCGGCAGCCCGCGCTTCGACCACTCGCTCCACGAGCCGGGGTAGAGGCGGCCATCGCGGCCGGCGAGCCAGGCGCGGTGGAGCGTCACGCAGGACGTGACGCCCGAGCCGCAGTAGGCGACGAGCTCGCCGGGCGGCAGCTCCGGCAGCGGCTCGTTCCAGGGCGCGTTGGCCGCGCCGGGGATGCGGCCGGGCGGGTCGTCGATCTCGTTCGGCTCGCCGCGCCAGCGATTCGCCGTGCGCGCGTCGACAAGGGCGAGCGACGGGTCGGCGAGGCGGCGGGCGATCTCCTTCGCGTCGATCGTGTCGCCGTCGCGCCCGCGCGGGACGAAGTCCACCGGCTCGATCTCCTCTTCGCCCGCCCGCAGCTCGCCGCCCCAGTCGTCGATCCCGCCGAGCAGGACGGCGCAGTCGTCGTGGCCGAAGTGGCGGAGCAGCCACCAGAGCCGCTCGGCGCCGCCCATCGACCCGTAGCCGACGACGAAGACTCCTGCTCCGATCCCTGCGCGGCCTGCGGCCACGGCAAACCGCTCCGCCGACGGCAGCGGGTGCCGCCCCGCGTCCGGCACCGACAGGTCAGACAGGTCCTCGTCGACGTCGAGGAACGAGGCGCCCGGGATGTGGCCGGCGAGATAGAGCTCCCGACCCCGCGCCGCGATTCCCCAGCTCCCACCGGCAATCCACGAACTGGACGAGATAGCTCATCGAACCGCCAGGCTATATTCGGGCGCGATGCGGATCTACTGGGCAGGCGCGACGATGATCCTGCTGCTGCTCCTCGCGGCGTGCGGCGGCGGTGGCGGTGGCGGCGGGGTCTCCAAGGCCGAGTACCGGAGCGAGCTGGCGACGGTCTCGAAAGATGCCGGGACGGCACACGGGCAGTTGGAGCGGGACGGGCCGACCGCGACGACGGTCGCTCAGCTGCAGACCGCCCTGCAGCGATTTGCGGTGGCGGAGGATCGGATCGGAGACGAGATCTCGAAGCTGAAGGTGCCGAACGACGCCAAGGCGGCGAATGCGGAGCTCGCCCGCGGCCAGCACGACGACGCGGACGAGATCCGGGCGCTCCTTCCCAAGCTGTCGAAGTACAAGTCGGTCCAGGACGCCTTCACGTCTCTCGAGCGCCTCGGCAGCACGAAGGGCGGCCGGGAAGGCGATCAGGCGCTCGCGAAGCTGAAGCAGCTCGGCTACACGCAGGGCAGCTAGATCACGCTCGACCGGCGCTCGAGCAGCACCACGTCCCGCCACACGCCGCCCGACTCTCCGAGGCGTTCGTGCACGCCGAGCTCGCGGAAGCCACAGGCGCGGTGGAGGCGGAGCGAGGCTTCGTTCTCCGGGAACACGCCCGCGGTCAGCGTCCAGTAGCCGGCCGCTTCGGAGCGCGCGACGAGCCTCTCGAGCAACGCGCGCCCGACGCCCGAGCCCCGCGCGTCCTCTCCGACATACACGCTCACCCCGCCGACGCCGCGGTAGCAGTGCCGGGAGGAGTACGGAGTCAGAGCGGCCCAGCCGACGACCGAGCCGTCGCGTTCCGCCACGAGCCGTAGCCGGGGATGCGCCTCGTCCCAGGCCTCCCACGAAGGTGGGTCGGTCTCGAAGGTCGCGTCGCCGCTGCGGATCCCGTCCTCGTAGATCGCACGTACCGCGGGCCAGTCGTCGGCGGCGAGCTCTCGAACGATCATCGAGCGTGGTTCGGCGACCACACGGCAGCGAGGATCCCGAGCCCTACGAGGACACCTCCGCCGAACCAGCGCTGCACGCGGGCGATCCCCGCCGACCCGCGCAACCGGTCGGCGATGGTCCCGGCGGCGAGCGCGTACATGCTGTCGCTGAGGAAGCCGAGCAGCGTGAAGCTGAGCCCGAGCACGAGCACCTGCAGCCAGGCGTGCTGCGCGTCCGGGTCGACGAACTGCGGCAGGAACGCGAAGACGAAGACGATCGTCTTCGGGTTGGTGAGGTTGACGACGATCCCTTGCGTGTAGGCGCGGCGGCGCGTCCGCGGCGCCGCCTCGGCATCGGCTTCGTCGAGGCCGCGCCCGAGCAGTCGCCGCACTCCGAGCAGGACGAGGTAGGCGGCGCCGGCGTAGCGGACGGCGTCGAAGGCCGCGGTCGAGGCGAGCAGGAGCGAAGAAAGCCCGGCAGCGGCGAGCGCGACGTAGGCGACCGTGCCGGTGGTGATCCCCGCGACCGACGCCAGACCGCCTGCGCGGCCCATCTCGATGCTGCGCGTCACCACGTAGAGAACGGCCGGGCCGGGCACGAGCAGCAGCGCGATCGCGGTCGCGAGGAAGACGGCGTAGGTCGAGGCCGACGGCACCTACCGACCCTAGAGGTCCCGATCGACCCAGTCGAGAGCCACGGCGAGCTGCCGCGCCTGGAACTCGCGCACCGTCGGCGCGGTCTCGGGAGGCGGCAGGCCGGCCGTGGCGCCGAAGATCCCGGACAGGAAGGCCGCAAAGCCGGGGCTGTCGGGCAGCAGCTCCCACGGCGGCGGGCCTCCCTCGAGGGCCAGGCTGCACGCCCAGGCGGCCAGGTCGAGCTCGGGCGCCGCGAACGAGACGAAGTTCCAGTCCACGAGAACGGCGCGGTCGTCGAGCGTGCAGAGGTTGTCGCTGCGCACGTCGAGATGGACGACGGCGTCGCCGTCGAGCGGCGCCGCGTCCGCCGCCTCGATGATCGCCGGCAGCCGCTCGTCGAGCCACGCGCGCGACCGCAGGCCGAGCGAGAGGAACGGCTCGGGATCCGCCGCGATGGTGTGCCAGCGACCGAACCAGCCTCCGTACGTCTCGCGCACGGGGCGCGTGTTCGGCGGCGGCGGGGACGCGTGCAGCTCGTCGAGCGCTGCGCGGACGAGGGCGACTCGCTCGGCCGTCCAGCGCGCCGCCCAGTCGGCGTGGCAGAGATCCTCGATCACGAGCAGCGGCCGAACGCCGTCGTCGTCGAACCCGATCAGCTCAGGGATGAAGCTGCCCCGCAGCGAGACGTAGACCTCGTGCTCGCGGCGCAGCCATTCGGCCATGTGCTCGGCATCGGCCGCCTTCACGAAGACGCGCCGTCCGTCGTCGAGCGCGACCGAGTAGCGCTCGGCGGTCGAGTAGCCGCCGGCCCGAGGGGTCCACTCCAGGGGCTGCGCGCCGACGAGCGCCGCGAGCCGTCCCGCGAGGTCGGCCTGGCTCATGGTCTGAGGCTACGCCGCGTCGGCTTCCGGCTCGCGAAGCTGGTGAACATGCCCGACCAGGTGGCCGTGGCTCTCGGTCCCGTAGCCGCCGGGAACCGGGATGTAGAACTCGGGATAGCCCCACATGCCGTGCTCCGCGACGTCGAGCCCCGCCGTCTCGACATGCTCCTCGACGCGGATGCCCCAGAGCCGGTTCAGCGTCCAGAGCGATCCGAACGAGGCCGTGAACGTGAAGGCGCCGACCGCGAGGAGGCCGAGCGCCTGCACGCCGAGCTGGTACGGCGAGCCGGTGTAGAGAAGCCCGCCGCGGCCGACGCCGACCGTGGCCGCCAGCGCGGGAAGCGCGAGGAGGCCCGTCGCGAGCGTCCCCCAGACGCCGGCGAGGCCGTGCACTGCGACCGCGCCGATCGGGTCGTCGATGCCGAGCCGCTCGACGAGGGGGACCGCGACGACCGCGATGGCCGCCGCCACGAACCCGATCAGCACCGCCGCCCACGGCGCGACGAAGCCGCACGCCGCCGTGACCGCGACCAGCGCAGCGAGCACGCCGTTCAGCATCATCGAGACGTCCGGCTTGCGCAGGACGAGCCACGCGATGCAGATCCCGCCGAGCCCGCCGGCCGCCGCGGCGAGGTTCGTGGTCAGCGCGACGTAGCCGAAGAAGCCGACGTGACCGCCCGTGACGACGCCGAGCGTGGAGCCCGGGTTGAAGCCGAACCAGCCGAACCACAGGATCAGCGTCCCCAGCACGGCGTACGGCATGTTGTGGCCGGGGATCGCGTTGGCCCGCCCGTCCTGGCCGAACTTCCCGATCCGTGGGCCGAGCAGGAGCGCGCCGGCCAGCGCGGCGAGCGCGCCCTGGTAGTGGACGACCGTCGAGCCCGCGAAGTCCTGCATCCCGAACCGCTGCAGCCAGCCCCCCGGCGCCCAGATCCAGTGCGAGACGAGGGAGTAGATCACGGTGAAGATCGCGCCGAAGGCGAAGTAGACCCAGAGCTTCGCGCGCTCGGCCATCGCGCCCCAGACGATGGCGAGCGAGACGCCGGCGAAGACGACCTCGAACAGCCAGCCGGCGGCGCCGGGGATCGACGTGAACGCCGCGTACGGCGCCTTCCCGACGGCGAGCAGCGAGTCCACCGAGGGCGCGAAGCCGTGCGTTCCGAGGACCGCGTTCCCGTTTCCGAAGGCGAGCCCGAACCCGACCAGCCAGTAGACGAGCGAGGCGACGCCGAAGATGAGGACGTTCTTGCCGGCGATGTGGGCGGCGTTCTTCATCCGCGTCAGCCCCGCCTCGAGGAAGGCGAAACCCGCCTGCATGAACATGACGAGGACGGCCGCGACGACGACCCAGATCGTGTTCGCGGCGATCAGCAGCTGATTGTGGGTCATCAGAGGCGCTCCCCTGTGCGGTGGTGGACGACGTTTGCGACGGGCGAGGTCCAGCAGAGGCCGTCGCCGGAGGAGTGGCCGGTGCGGGCGGCGTCGGCGATCGCGGCGACGACCTTCTCCGCCAGCGCGTCCTCGACGACGAACGTGAGCAGCGCCTTGGGCAGGAAGCGCGACTCGAAGGTGCGGCCGCGGTACTCGTGCGTCACGCCGCGCTCGCGCCCGTGCCCGATCGCCTCGACGACCGTGACGCCGACATGGCCGGTCGCCTCTTCGACCGCGTCGATCACGGTCTCGACCCGCTCCCTCACGATCACCGCCTCGACCTTGACCATCCGGCTCCCTTCTGGACCACAAAAAAAGCCCCGCGACCACTCAGGTCACGAGGCTCCTTCGCCCCGGCGGGCGCCTGCTCCGGCGCGCCGCCTGAATCGAAGCTAGCGCCGACGTCGGACGACGACATCTGCTTCGCTTCCGCGCGTGCTGACGTGGGAAGAGCTCGAGCAGGCGGCGCCGGAGATCGCGGCGCACGGCCGCGAGCTGATCGAGCGCTTCCAGTTCGTCCTCGTCGGGACGCTGACGAAAGACGGCTCGCCGCGGGTCACGCCGGTCGAGGCGTACATCGTCGACGGGCACCTGCTCGCGAACATGATCCCGCGCTCGCTCAAGGCGCGCGACCTGGTCCGCGACCCGCGCGTCTATGTCCACGCGCCCGTGACGGCGAAGGAGGGATCGCCGGAGTTCAAGCTGGCCGGCCGCGCGGCCGCGCTCGAGAACGCCGAGCTGCGGGGCAAACTCGACGACCTTTTCTGGGAGATGATCGAGTGGCGGCCCGCACCCGACTCGCACTACTTCGAGTTCCTGGCCGAGCGCGCCGCCTGGGTCACGTACGACGACGGGCAGCACTCGATCCGCTGGCACGCCGGTGCAGAGGGCGAAGAGCGCCGGTACGTGCCGGGGATTTGACGTGGGCGGCTCGAGCGCCTAGCCTGCGAAGACCATGTTGCTCGCGAATGTGATGGACCGGTTCCCGGTGGGCAGTTGCGGTAGCCCCACCGGCCTCCGCGGCGCCCTGTAGGTCCGCGCCCCGCCCGTAGCGGCGGCTTCCGTCCTCCATTCCACTTCGTTCCGAAGGAGCAGCATGTCCACTCTCGCACCATCCACATCCGATCTCGCCTCGCGTCTCGACCGCGACGTGCCCGCCGTCGAGGTGCGCGACCTGCGCAAGACGTTCAGGCGCAAGGACCGCCACGCGGGCCGCTTCGCGCGCAAGCGTCCGTGGCCGGCGCTCGACGACGTCACCTTCACGATCGCCCGTGGCGAGTGCGTCGCCATCCTCGGCCAGAACGGCTCGGGGAAGTCGACGCTCGTCCGCCTGCTCTCGACGCTGCTGATCGACGACGGCGGCGAGGCGCGGATCTTCGGCCACGACGTCGTCAAGGACGCGTCGACGATCCGCCGGCTCGTCAACCGCGTCTCGGTCGAGGCGAGCTTCTTCAAGAAGATGTCGGCCGCCGAGAACCTGTCCTACGCCGCGCGGTTCTACGGGATGACGCCGCGCCAGACGCGTACGTCCGTGCCCGAGATCCTCGGCAGGGTCGGCTTCCCGCCCGACCGGCGCGGCGAGTCGATGGAGAACCTGTCACGCGGAATGCAGCAGAAGGTGGCGCTCGCGCGGGCGCTGCTGACCTCGCCCGTCCTGCTCCTGCTCGACGAGCCGACCACAGGGCTCGACCCGCGCTCGAAGCTCGAGGTGCAGGAGTTCGTCCGGCGGGTGCGCAGCGAGCACGACGCGACGATCCTCCTCTGCACCCACGACATGAACGAGGCGGAGATGCTCGCCGACCGGATCGGGCTGCTCGACCGTGGCCGCCTGCTCTTCCTCGAGCCGGTCTCCGACGTGAAGCGGCGCTTCGGCGTCGAGACGCTCGAGGAGGCGTTCTTCGCCGCCACCGGCCGCGAGTTCGAGAACGAGGGTCAGGACGACGACGACGAGTACAGGGAGGTGTTCGGATGAGCGAGTTCGCTCTCGAGACGAGGAACCAGCTCGTCGGCCTGTTCGGGATCGTCGAGCGGAACGTCTACCTCACGAAGCGGTACTTCCTCTGGGACATCGCGTTCATGTTCTGGACGATCGCGAACACGCTCACGATCGTCTTCATCGCCCGCGCGGCGAACTTGCCGGCGGCGAAGGAGAACACGCTCGCGTTGGCGCTGCTCGTGGGCGCGACGATCTGGGCCTTTCTCGGGATCATCTTCGAGTTCATGACCGAGACCGTCGCCTGGGAGCGCTGGGAGGGGACGATCGAGTACACGTTCATGGCGCCGCTGTCGCGTTTCGTCCACCTGTTCGGGCAGGGCGCGTTTGCGGTGCTGTACGGACTGATCCGCGCGACGATCCTCTTCTTCGTGGTCGCGGCCTTCCTCGGCATCCGCGCGCCGAACGCGAACTACGGCGCGGCGCTGGCGCTGCTCGCGCTCGCGTCGATCTCCTTCATCGGCGTCGGGATCATGACCTCGGTGCTGCCGCTGATCTCGCCCGAGAAGGGCGCGCAGCTCGGCTTCGTCGCACAGGGCCTGATGCTCGTCGTCTCGGGCGTCTACTACCCGGTCAGCGTGATGCCGGAGTGGATGCAGTGGATCGCGAAGATCTCGCCGGCGACGTACGCGCTCCGCGGCTGCCGGGCGTCGATCATTGACGGCGTCGGCCTCCAGTGGGCGAACGTCTGGCCGCTGCTGATCATCGCGGTGCTGGCGACGCCGGTCGGCCTGGCGATCTTCAAGGTCGGCGAGCGGTACGCGAAGCGGCACGGGAAGCTGAAGCGGTCGGGATGATCGACCTGCGCGAAGCGGAGGCGGACGAGGAGCTCGAGCTCTGGCGCAGCGTGCGTAAAGCGCTGGTGCCGAACGAGCGGACGGCGTCGGTCGCCGAGCTTCGCGCCGGAGGCAACTTCCTGCTCATCGCGTATCGCGGTGCCGAGCTCGCGGGTCGGGCAGCGCATCGAAGAGCGACACCGGCGGTGGCGCGGTGTTCCCGCGCGTGCTGCCGGAGCACCGCCGAAACGGCATCGGAACGGCTTTGCTTCGGCGGCTCGCGCTCCACTCCGAAGCGCTGGGGCATGACGAGGTGGGCTCGATGGTGGACGACCAGGGCTCGCTCGCGTTCGCAGCACCGCTTCGGCTTCGCCGAGACCGGCCGCCAGGTCGAGCAGGTGCGCACGGTCGCCGCCGCCGAGCCGTGGCCGGCCCTGCCCGACGGCGTCGAGGTGGCCTCAGCGGCCGAGGATCCGGAGCTGCTCGGCCGCCTCTACCACGAGCTCGCGCTGCAGGCGTTCGAGGACATGCCGACGCCGCGCAAGGTCGAGATCACGCCCGAGCAGTGGGAGTCGGAGTGGCTGAACTGGCCCGAGGCAACGTTCGTGGCGCTGGCCGGCGGCGAGATCGTCGGCATGGCGGGGCTGTGCCACGATGCCGACCGGCCGGACCGGGCCGAGAACGCGCTCACGACAGTGCGCCGCGACTGGCGCGGCCGCGGTCTCGCACGTGCGCTCAAGGAGAGCGCGATCGCGTGGGCGTCGGGGCACGGCATCAGCGAGATCTACACCTGGACGCAGACCGGCAACGAGAACATGCGCGCGGTGAACGAGCGGCTCGGGTACGTCACGCGCGACATCTCGATCAGCGTGCGGCGGGGGCTGCCGCTGTGAAGGACTGGTTCGCCGGAGCGGTCGCCGGGCGCTACGACGCGGACACCGCGGAGATGCCGGTCGAGCCGGTGGTCGACTTCCTTCTCCCCCTTGCCGGCGGCGGAGCCCTCGAGCTCGCAGTCGGCACCGGCCGTATCGCCGTGCCGCTCGCCGAGCGAGGCGTTCGCGTCGCGGGCATCGACCTCTCGCCGGACATGGTGGCGGAGCTGCGGAAGAAGTCCGAGGCGATCCCGGTCGCGATCGGCGACTACGCGACGACGCGCGTCGAAGGGACGTTCTCGCTCGTCTTCATCGTCTTCAACTCGATCAACAACCAGACGACCCAGGACGGCCAGGTCGCGACGTTCGCGAATGCGGCAGCGCATCTCGACCCGGGCGGGAGCTTCGTCGTCGAGGTGGGCACGCCGAACACGCGCCCGCTCGAGGTCTTCGACCTCTCGGACACGCACGTCGGAGTGGACTCCTACGTGCGTGTCCTCAGGTCGAAGACCTCGAGGGCGCCCGTTCCGGCGTGCCGACCTCGACCACGAAACGGCCGCCCGGGTCGAGGTGCGCTGCCGCGTTCGCGAACGTCGCGACCTGGCCTCCTGGGTCGTCTGGTTGTTGATCGCGTTGAAGACGATGTAGACGAGCGAGAACTCCCGTCGACCCGCGTCGTCGCGTAGTCGCCGATCGCGACCGGGATCGCGTCGGACTTCTTCCGCAGCTCCGCGACCATGGCCGGCGAGAGGTCGATGCCCGCGACGCGAACGCCTCGCTCGGCGAGCGGAACCGCGATCCGGCCGGTGCCGATCGCTAGCTCGAGGGCTCCGCCGCCGGCGAGCGGCGAGAAGGAAGTCGACCACCGGCTCGAACGGCCTCAGCGGTTTCCCGTCGTAGCGGCCGGCGTCCTCTCCGGCGAACCAGGCCTTCACAGCGGCAGCCCCCGCCGCACGCTGATCGAGATGTCGCGCGTGACGTAGCCGAGCCGCTCGTTGACCGCGCGCATGTTCTCGTTCCCGGTCTGCGTCCACGTGTAGATCTCGCGGATGCCGTGCTCCGACGCCCACGCGATCGCGTGTCTCCTTGAGCGCCCGTGCGAGGCCGCGGCCGCGCCAGTCGCGGCGCACCGTCGTGAGCGCGTTCTCGGCGCGGTCCGGCCGGTCGGCGTCTGGCGCGAGCCCCGCCATGCCGACGATCTCGTCGCCGGCGAGTGCCACGAACGTCGCCTCGGGCCAGTTCAGCCACTCCGACTCCCACTGCTCGGGTGTGATCTCGACCTTGCGCGGCGTGGGCATGTCCTCGAACACCTGCAGCGCGAGCTCGTGGTAGAGCGGCCGAGGAGCGCCGGTCCTCGGCGGCTGAGGCACCTCGATGCCGTCGGGAAGGCCGGCCACGGCTCGGCGGCGGCGACCGTGCGTACCTGCTCGACCTGGCGGCCGGTCTCGGCGAAGCCGAAGCGCTCGCGCGAACGCGAACGAGCCCTGCGTCGTCGACCATCGAGCCCACCTCGTCGTAGCCGCGAAGCCTCGGCGTGGAGCGCGAGCCGCTGAAGCAAAGCCGTGCCGATACCCTGCCGGCGGTGCTCCGGCAGCACCCGCGGGAACACCGCGCCGCCGCCGGTGTCGCTCTTCGATGCGCTGCCCGAGCCCGCGAGCTCGCCGCCGCGGTACGCGAGCAGCAGGAAGCTGCCTGCCGGCGCGGAGCTCGGCGACCGACGCGGTCCACTCGTTCGGCAGCAGCGCGGTGCGCACGCTGCGCCAGAGCTCGAGCTCGTCGTCCGTCTCCGCTTCGCGCAGCTCGATCATCCCGACCGCTTCAGCTTCCCGTGCCGCTTCGCGTACCGCTCGCCGACGCGGAAGATCGCGAGGCCGATCGGCGTCGCCAGGACCGCGATGATCAGCAGCGGCCAGACGTCCGCCCACGCGAGGCCGGCGCCGTGGATGATCGAGGCGCGGTCGCCGCGCAGCGCGTACGTCGCCGGCGAGATCTTCGCGATCCACTGCATCCACTCCGGCATCACGTTCACCGAGTAGTAGACGCCCGAGACCACGAGCATCACGCCCTGCGCGACGAAGCCGAGCTGCGCGCCCTTCTCCGGCGAGATCAGCGGCAGCACCGAGGTCATGATCCCGACGCCGATGAACGAGATCGACGCGAGCGCGAGCAGCGCGAGCGCCGCGCCGTAGTTCGCGCTGCGGCGCGTGGATGCCGATGAACGCGGCGACCGCGAAGAAGAGGATCGTCGCCCGGATCAGGCCGTACAGCACCGCGAACGCGCCCTGCCCGAACAGGTGGACGAGCCGCGACAGCGGCGCCATGAACGTGTACTCGATCGTCCCCTCCCAGCGCTCCCAGGCGACCGTCTCGGTCATGAACTCGAAGATGATCCCGAGGAAGGCCCAGATCGTCGCGCCGACGAGCAGCCTCGTCGCCAGCGTGTTCTCGCTTCGCCGGCGGCAGATGCGCCGCGCGCGCGATGAAGACGATCGTGAGCGTGTTCGCGATCGTCCAGACCATGAACGCGATGTCCCAGAGGAAGTACCGCTTCGTGAGGTAGACGTTCCGCTCGACGATCCCGAACAGGCCGACGAGCTGGTTCCGCATCTCTAGAGCGTACTCGCTCATGCGAACACCTCCCGGTACTCGTCGTCGTCGTCCTGGCCCTCGTTCTCGAACTCGCGGCCGGTGGCGGCGAAGAACGCCTCCTCGAGCGTCTCGACGCCGAAGCGCCGCTTCACGTCCTCGACCGGCTCGAGGAAGAGCAGCCGGCCGCGGTCGAGGAGCCCGATCCGGTCGGCGAGCGTCTCCGCCTCGGCCATGTCGTGGGTGCAGAGGAGGATCGTCGCGTCGTGCTCGCCGCGCACCCGCGGATGAACTCCTGCACCTCGAGCTTCGAGCGCGGGTCGAGCCCCGTCGTCGGCTCGTCGAGCAGGAGCAGGACGGGCGAGGTCAGGAGCGCCCGCGCGAGGGCGACCTTCTGCTGCATGCCGCGCGACAGGTTCTCCATCGACTCGCCGCGCCGCTCGGGCGGGAAGCCGACCCTGCGCCAGGATCTCGGGAACGGCCGTGCGCGTCTGGCGCGGCGTCATCCCGTAGAAGCGCGCCGCGTAGGAGAGGTTCTCGGCGGCGGACATCTTCTTGAAGAAGCTCGCCTCGACCGAGACGCGGTTGACGAGCCGGCGGATCGTCGACGCCTCCTTGAACGACGTCGTGGCCGAAGATCCGCGCCTCGCCGCCGTCGTCGATCAGCAGCGTCGAGAGCAGGCGGACGAGCGTCGACTTCCCCGAGCCGTTCTGGCCGAGGATGGCGACGCACTCGCCACGGGCGATCGTGAAGGTGACGTCGTCGAGCGCCGGCCACGGACGCTTGCGCGCGAAGCGGCCCGCATTGCGGTCGCGGCGCCTGAACGTCTTGCGCAGGTCGCGCACCTCGACGGCGGGCGCGTCGCGGTCGAGACGTGAGGCGAGATCGGTTGTGGATGGTGCGAGAGTGGACATGCTGCTCCTTCGGAACGAAGTGGAACGGAGGACGGAAGCCGCCGCTACGGGCGGCGCGCGGACCTAAAGGGCGCCGCGCAGTCCGGCGGGGCGGCCGCTACCGCCCACCGGGATCCGGTCCATCACGTTCGCGAGCAACATGGCCTTCGCAGGCTAGGCGCTCGGCCGCCCGCGTCAAATCCCCGGCCTGTGCAGGCGCTTTTCGCCCTCGGTGCCCGGCGGCCAGCGGATCGACGTCTGCCCGTCCGTCGTACGTGACCAGGCGGCGCGCTCGGCCAGGAACTCGAAGTAGTGCGAGTCGGGGCGGGCCGCCACTCGATCATCTCCCAGAACAGGTCGTCGAGCTTGCCGCGGAGCTTCGCGTGTCGAGCACTCGGCGCGGCCGGCGAGCTTGAACTCCGGCGATCCCTCCTTCGCCGTGACCGGGCGCGTGGACGTAGACGCGCGCGTCGCGGAGGAGGTCGCTCGCCTTGAGCGAGCGCGGGATCATGTTCGAGAGCAGGTGCCCGTCGACGATGTACGCCTCGATCGGGTGTGATCCGCGGCGAGCCGTCCTTCGTGAGCGTGCCGACGAGGACGAACTGGAAGCGCTCGATCAGCTCGCGGCCGTGTGCCGCGATCTCGGGTGCTGCCTGCTCGAGCTCTTTCCATGTCAACACGCGCGGAATCGAAGCAGATGTCGTCGTCCGACGGCGGCGCTAGCTTCGACGCAGGCGGTGCGCCGGAGCAGGCGGCCCGCCGGGGCGAAGGAGCCTCGTGACCTGAGCGGTCGCGGGGCTTTTTTCGTGGTCCAACGGAAGGAGCGGGATGGTCAAGGTCGAGGCGGTGGTCGTGAGGGAGCGGGTCGAGACGGTGATCGACGCGGTCGAAGAGGAGACCGGCCACGTCGGCGTCACGGTGGTCGAGGCGATCGGGCACGGGCGCGAGCGCGGGGTGACGCACGAGTACCGCGGCCGCACGTTCGAGTCGCGCTTCCTGCCGAAGGCGCTCCTCACCTTCGTCGTCGACGACGCGCTCGCCGAGCGGGTCGTCGCCGCGATCGCCGACGCCGCCCGCACCGGCCACTCGTCCGGCGACGGCCTCTGCTGGACGTCGCCCGTCTCCAACGTCGTCCACCACCGCACAGGGGAGCGTCTCGGATGACCACACCAGCTGCTGATCGCCGCGAACACGATCTGGGTCGTCGTCGCGGCCGTCCTCGTGATGTTCATGCAGGCGGGGTTCGCGTTCCTCGAGGCGGGGCTGACGCGGATGAAGAACGCCGCCCACATCGCCGGCAAGAACGTCCTCATCTTCGGCGTCGCCTCGCTCGTCTACTGGCTCGTCGGCTTCGGGCTCGCCTTCGGGAACGGGAACGGCTTCGTCGGCATGCACGGCTTCGCGCCTTCGGTCGGCGCGCTGCTCGCGGTCGGGAAGGCGCCGTTCGCCGCGTTCGCCGGGATCCCGGGCGCGGCCGGCTGGCTGTTCGAGGTCGTCTTCGCCGGCGTCTCGCTCGCGATCGTCTGGGGCGCGATGGCCGAGCGCGCGAAGCTCTGGGTCTACTTCGCCTTCGGCGCGATCTTCACCGTCGTCTACTCGCTCGTCTCGCACTGGATCTGGGCGCCCGGCGGCTGGCTGCAGCGCTTCGGGATGCAGGACTTCGCCGGCTCGACCGTCGTGCACTACCAGGGCGCGCTCGCCGGCGCTCGCCGGGGCGCTCCTCCTCGGGCCGCGGATCGGCAAGTTCGGCCACGACGGCCGGGCGAACGCGATCCCGGGCCACAACATGCCGTATGCCGTGCTCGGGACGCTCATCCTCTGGTTCGGCTGGTTCGGCTTCAACCCCGGCTCGACGCTCGGCGTCGCGACAGGCGGCCGGTCGGCTTCTTCGGCTACGTCGCACTGACGACGAACCTCGCCGCCGCCGCCGGCGGAGTCGGCGGGATCTGCGTCGCGTGGCTCGTCCTGCGCAAGCCCGACGTCTCGATGATGCTGAACGGGGTCCTCGCCGCGCTCGTCGCGGTCACAGCCGCGTGCGGCTTCGTCGCGCCGTGGGCCGCGGTCGTGATCGGCTTCGTCGCGGGCGGCGTCGCGGTGGTGGGCGGTGCCGCTCGTCGAGCGGCTCGGGATCGACGACCCGATCGGCGCTGTCGCCGTGCACGGCCTCGCGGGCGTCTGGGGACGCTCGCGACCGGGCTGCTTCGCCGTTCCCGTCTCTCGCCGCCACCGTCGGTGATCGGCCGCGGCGGCCTCCTGTACACGGGCTCGTCCGTACCAGCTCGGCGTGCAGGCGCTCGGCCTGGTCGCCGTCGGCGCGTTCACGTTCTCGGTCTCGTACGGCTCGCTCTGGACGATGAACCGGCTCTGGGGGATCCGCGTCGAGCAGCACGTCGAGACGGCGGGTCTCGACGTCGCCGAGCACGGCATGTGGGGCTACCCCGAGTTCTACATCCCGGTGCCCGGCGGCTATGGGACGGAGTCGCACGGCCACCTGGGTATCGCGCACGCCCACGGCTCGCCACGCCGGTGCCGGAGCCGCGCCTTGCTCCGGCCGCCACGCCGCGGGATAGGGTCGCCGCATGCCGTCGTCTCTCGACCTACGCCGTTTCCTCGCGACGCGATCGTGCTGCTGCTCGTGCCCGGGCCGGCCGTGCTCTACGTCGTGACGCGGAGCATCGAGATGGGCCCGCAGGGAGGAATCGCGTCCGTCGCGGGGATCACCACGGGGACGGTTGCGTACGTGGTGCTCGCGACGGCCGGCCTCTCGTCGCTCATCCTCGCCTCGTCGGTCGCGTTCGACGCCGTCAGGTACGTCGGGGCGGCTTATCTCTTCGTGCTCGGAGTGCGGCGGCTGTTCGGACGCGGCCTCGACCCGGACGCGGAGCACGGGTGCCGCGAACGCGCCGGCGCGCGTATGCCCAGGGTGTCGCGTGAACCACGAATCCGAAGACGATCGTCTTCATCTTTGCCTTCCTGCCGCAGTTCGTCGACCCGAGGCGCCGACGCCGGGCTGCAGGTGCTCGCGCTCGGGCTGAGCTTCGCGGTGCTCGGGTTCCTCAGCGACAGCATGTACGCGGTCGCGGCCGGGACGATCGCCGACCGCCTCCGCGGTTCCGAGGGGCATCGCGCGGCGCAGCGCCGGTTCGGCGGCAGCGTGCTCGTCGGGCTCGGGCCTTCGCGGCGGACTGGTCGCCGAGTCGACGCGAACGCGATGCGTTACCTCCGCGACTCCGCCCGAGGACTGGCCTCGTGCGTGCGATCTACGTGAAGGCATCCGCAGCGCGATCTTCGAGACGCAAGTCGCCTGTCGCGGGAGGCTGGGATGCGGCGTATCCCGAGCTGCGGCTCGTCGCCGAGCGTGGACGGCGCCGTCGTCGGCCTGGGCCGCGCTCTCCCCTGTACCTCTGGTGCCGTTGCATTTACCTTGGCGTCGGCGACGTGAGCATCTACGTCGTGAAGGCAGCGCGGCGGCTCGGGCGTCTGGCTCGTCTCGTCGAGGAGGCTGGTCGAGCATTCCGAGCAGGCCGCTCTGGACAAGCAATGCGT
>CAWGVE010000028.1:0-58837 GCA_963825805.1 uncultured Actinomycetes bacterium
TCGCCATCTTCCCTCCCGAACTGTAGTGGCCTCTAAGCCCCTTCTGGACCGTCGCCGGCATCCGCTCCCGCCGACGGGGAACGGGACCGTAGACCCCGCATCGGACGGAACAGAAAGCGGCTAGCGGGGCTGGTTCGCGCCGAGGATCACGACGAGCGGAACGCTCGCATATGCGCGTGTGACGCGGCCGTCCAGCGGGGCTACCGTCGGGATCCGGGCCTCGTGTGAGAGGCGCTCTGCCTCCCGCTGCCAGCCCGGCCGGAAGAGGACGAGGGAGCGAGCGTAGTCGAGGTTCGGCGCGTCGCTCGGGATGGCGTGGCGGTACCCGTGAGCGAGCAGGCTCGTCGCCTCGCCGCCGGCCGCGCCGCCGATCCCGTTGCCGTTGAGGACGAGGACCGAGATGCGGGAGTGCGGCCGCAGCGGCGGCAACGCCGGCCCCTTCCGGACACGGCTGGTACCGGGTACCGGACGTGTCTGTCCCTGCCGGTGGGTGAGCACGAGCGCGCCCAGAATCGCGAGAGCAAGGGCGCTCGCGACGAGTGTCGCGAGGCGCCAGGGGAACGGACGGTTGAGCGGCTGGACGTGCTCCACGGACCGTCACGGTTCGCCCTGCGGGCACCCGCTCCTCCTGCCGGGCGGCCGCGTATCGTGGCGGCTCGTGTTCGTGACCTTCGAGGGAGCCGACGGCTCGGGCAAGTCGACGCAGGCGGAGCTCCTGCGCGCAGCGCTCGAGGCGGAAGGCCGCGACGTCGTCCTGACGCGGGAGCCGGGAGGCACCGAGCTCGGCGAGCGTATCCGGGCGCTCGTCCTCGACGGGCCCGACATGGGCCCGTGGGCCGAGGCGGCGCTCTTCGCCGCCTCTCGCGCGCAACACGTCGAGCAGGTGATCCGGCCGGCACTCGAGGGCGGGGCAGACGTCGTCTGCGACCGCTATCTCGATTCCTCGCTCGCCTACCAGGGGATCGCCCGCGGGCTCGGCGTCGACCCCGTGCTGCAGCTCAATCTCGCGGTGACCGGCGGCCTGCTTCCCGACGCGACCTTTCTGCTCCTGCTCGATCCCGGTGTCGCAACCGGGCGTCACGTCGACCCCGACCGGCTCGAGCGGGAGGGGACAGAGCTGCAGGCGAAGGTCGATCTCGCCTATCGCGAGCTCGCGCAGCGCTTCCCGGAGAGAATCGTCACGATCGACGCGACAGGGTCACCCGAGGCGATTGCGAGGGAGGTACGTGAGCGGCTTCGAGAGCGTTCCTGAGCAGCACGAGGCCAAGCGGCTGCTCGCAGCCGCGCTGCAGGAAGGGCCGGCGCACGCCTACCTCTTCCATGGCCCCGCCGGCGTCGGCAAGCGGGAGCTTGCGCGGCGCTTTGCGGCGGAGCTGCTCGGCGAGCACGCGCGGGTCGAGCGCGGCAGCCATCCCGACCTCTACGTTCTGGAGCCGCTCGGCGAGCAGATCCGGATCGACGACGTCCGGGAGCTCCGCCGCGACCTGCACATGCGGCCGTTCGAGGCCGCGCGGCGCGTCTATCTCGTCTTCGGCGCCGACTCGCTGAACGAGGATGCCGCGGACGCCCTGCTCAAGGATCTCGAGGAGCCGCCGCCGTACGCCGTCGTCGTGCTCGTGGCCGAGCGGCTCGGGCCGCTGCCGGAGACGATCCGCTCGCGCTGCCAGCTCGTGCCTTTCCGGCGGCTGTCGGAGCCCGCCGTGCGCCAGGCGATCCGCGAGCACGCGCCCGAGCTCGGCGACGAGGAGGTCACGACCCTGGCGCGCGTCTCCGGCGGCCGCCTCGGCCGGGCGCTCCAGCTCCTCGACCCGGCCGCCGCCGGGCGGCGCGAGGCGCTGATCGGCGTAGCGCGGTCGATCTACGCCGAGCCCGCGTTCGAGCCGGCCGACGCCGCCGAGGCGCTCCTCACGGGCATTGCGGCGCGAGGTGCGGAGGCCAAGGACGCCGCGGAGGTGCAGATCGAGTCGCTCGAGCTGACGGGGCGGGAGGCCGAGCAGCGGGTCCGGCGCGCGCAGCGCGGAGCGGAGCGCGAGGAGCTGCTCGCGCAGCTCGAGGAGCTCGAGTCGTGGTACCGCGACCTCGTCGTCGTCGCCGCCGGCGCCGAGGGGGCGGCAGTGCACGTCGACCGGCTCGCGGAGCTTCGCTCCGACGCGACGCTCGAGCGGATGCACGCCGCCGAGGAGGCGTGCGAGCTCGTGCGCGCGGCGTGGCGGCAGGCGGAGGAGCTACAGGTCTCGACGCCGCTTGCGCTCGAGGCCCTGCTGATCCGGCTGCGCAGCGAGCTCGGAGCGACCGCCGCAGTCGCGTAGGCAGGGTCAGGCGTTGGCGTCGCGCGCGTACTGAGCCCGAATAGACGATAAAGCGGGCTGCCGAAAGTGTCGATACGTGCACAGCGTCATGGAAGCTGCGGCTCATCTGCGCGCCCCTGTGCTGCGCCTCTGGCAGGCGATCCTCGTCGCCGGCTTGGCCGTGCTCTCCCTCCACTACCTCGGCCACTACTCTCGCGGCGGGTCACGGGTCTACGAGACCTGGCTTTACGAGGGGCTCGAGCTCTTCGCGGCGCTCGGTTGCATCGCGCGCGGGGTCTTCGTCCGCGCCGAGCGCTCCGCCTGGCTGTTCATCGGGGCAGGGCTCCTCGCCACGACGTGCGGCGACGTCCTCTACGACTTCTGGTACGGCGGTAGCCCGCCGTTCCCCTCCGCGGCCGACGTCGGCTACCTGGCCTTCTACCCGCTGCTGTACGTCGGGATCGTCCTCCTGCTCCGCCGGCGCGTCTCCACCTTCAGCGCGAGCCTCTGGCTGGACGGGTTCGTCGCGGCGGCGGCCGCGGGCGCCTTGGCCGCGTCAGTTCTCGTCGAGGTCGTCGTCAACTCCACGCAGGGCAGCCGGCTCGTCGTCCTGACGAACATGGCTTACCCGATCGGCGACGTGCTTCTGCTGGCGCTCATCGTCTTCGTGTTCTCGGTGACGCGCTGGCGGCCCGGCCGCGCCTGGGCGCTGATCGCCGCCGGGCTGCTCCTCAACACGATCGGGGACGGAATCTTCCTCTACGGGACTGCGGTCGGCACCTACGTCGAGGGCACCTACATCGACCTCGCCTGGCCTCTTTCGCTCGCGCTCGTCGCGCTCGCGGCGTGGCAGGCGCCCGGTCGCGCTCAGCGCGTCCAGCTCCAGGATCGGACGATGCTCGGCACGCCGATCGTGTGCGGCCTCGTGGCAACGGGAGTGCTCGTCGCGGCGACGGTCTGGTCCCTGCACCCGCTCGCGCTCGTGCTCGCCGCCCTGACGATCGTGCTCGTCCTGGCGCGGACCGCGCTGACCCTGCGGGAGAACGTGCGGCTGCTCGAAGACAGCCGCCGCGAGGCGCTCACCGATTCGCTCACAGGCATCGCCAACCGCCGCGCGCTCCTCCTCGACCTTCCCGCGGAGCTCGAGCGCGCCAGCGACGGCGAGCCGCGGATGCTCGCCCTCTTCGACCTCAACGGCTTCAAGTCGTACAACGACACGTTCGGCCACCCCGCCGGCGACGCCCTGCTGTCGCGGCTTGCGGCCAAGCTCGTGGAGGCGTCTGCGCCGACCGGCAGCGCGTACCGCATGGGAGGGGACGAGTTCTGCGTGGTGCTGCCGGCTTCCGAGCCCGCGCTGCAGCGGGTCGCGAACGCGCTCAACGAGACCGGCGAGGGCTTCAAGGTCACGAGCGCCTACGGCGCGGCGCTGCTCCCGGATGACGCGGCCACGGTCTCGGCGGCCCTCAGCGTCGCCGACCAGCGCCTGTACGCGCACAAGGAGGCGCTCGCCGAGATGCGCCGCGGAACGGCGCACGAGCCTTTGCTGCGCACGCTCGCCGAGCGGGAGCCGAAGCTCCGCGCACACGTCGCGGACGTCTCGTCCCTCGCGCTCCGCGTGGGCGAGCGGCTCGGGCTCGGGCGCGACGAGCTCCACGAGCTGCGGCTCGTCGCCGAGCTGCACGACGTCGGCAAGCTGGCGATCCCGGACGTCGTGCTGCAGAAGGCAGGGCCGCTGGAGGGGAACGAGTGGAGCTTCATCCACTCCCACACCGTGATCGGCCAGCGGATCCTGAGCGCGGCCCCGGCGCTGCTGCTGGTCGGCGACATCGTGCGCTCGACCCACGAGAACTGGGACGGCGCCGGCTACCCGGACAAGCTGGCCGGCGAGGCGATTCCGCTCGCGGCGAGAATCGTCTTCGCCTGCGATGCCTATTCCGCGATGACGACTGACCGGCCGTACGCCGCCGCTCGCAGTGGCGAGGAAGCTGTCGCGGAGCTCCGGCGGTGCTCGGGCAAGCAGTTCGACCCGCAGGTCGTGGAGCTGCTCTGCGCGGTGCTCGCGGACGCGGACGAGCGCCCGGCCGCTCTCGCAGCCGGCGCCTGAAAGACGAAGGGCCGGGATCGCTCCCGGCCCTTCAGCTCGTGTCTCTCAGACCTCTCTACCTTACGCGGCGTAGACGAGCTCGTCGCCGAGCGCGAGCTGGAGCCGCGCGAGGGCGTCGCTCTCGAGCTGGCGGACGCGCTCCCGCGTCAGGCCGAGCTCCTTGCCGATCGTCTCGAGGGACGCCGGCTCGGACTCGAAGCCGAAGCGGAGCTCGATGATGCGCCGCTGCCGCTCGGGAAGGTCGGCGACCGCGCGCTGGACGCGCTGCCGGCGTACCGACTCGACGGCCTCCTCGGCGGGGTCGGCCGAGGACTCGTCGGCGAACAGGTCGCCGAGCTCCGAGTCGCCGTCCGAGCCGAGGCCCTGGTTCAGGGAGACGGAGTCGACCGCATCGAGTGCCTCGACGACGTGCTCGAGCTTGAGCCGCGTCGCCTGGGCGAGCTCCTCGGCGGTGGCCTCGCGGCCCAGCTTCGCCTGCAGCTCTGCGGAGGCGCGGTTCAGCTTGATGCGGCGCTCCTGGACGTGCACCGGGATGCGGATCGTCTTCGACTGGTTCGCGACCGCGCGCTGACAGGCCTGGCGAATCCACCAGGTGGCGTAGGTCGAGAACTTGTAGCCCTTGCGCCAGTCGAACTTCTCGGCCGCGCGGTTGAGGCCGATCACGCCCTCCTGGATCAGGTCGAGGAGGGGCACGTCGTGGCCCTGGTAGCGCTTCGCGATCGAGACGACGAGGCGGAGGTTGGAGTTGATCATCTTCTCCTTCGCCGCGAGGTCGCCGCGCTCGATGCGCTTCGCGAGCGCAACCTCGTCCGCGGCCGTGAGCAGCTTGTGGCGGCCCGCCGCGTCCATGAAGAGCTGCAGCGGGTCGAGTGTGCCGGTGACCGGCGCAGCCGCGACCGGGCGCGTCTCCTCGGGGGTCTCGTCGCGCACGATGACGTCGCGCTCCTCGAGCGCGACACGGAGGCCGGCGAGGTCGTCCTCGGTCAGCTCGTGCTCGTCCGCCAGGGCCTGGATGTCCTTCTCCTCGACGAAACCGCGCTCGGCGGCCTCCTCGAGCAGGCGCTCGACTGGCGAGAGGTCGTTCAGGTGAATGGTGTCGCTCAGTGTGGTGTTCCTTTCGCTGAAGGTGGGCTGCCGGTTTTCGGCGCCCCGGGTGGCGTTAAAGGGCTTCGCTTGCGGCGTCGCCACCCAGTCGAGTTATAGAACGGCGTTGCACCGAAGTCCATTCCCAAACCTGGGTATTTTTCTATTTCCGTACAAAGTCTCATTCCCTGCTCATGCAGGGAAAATCACCTCTCGACGCTACGGCCGGATACCTCATCGAGGGTGATGCGTAGGACGACGACCTCGGGGCCGAGCTGTCGGGGCTCCGCGGAGCGGCCCGCGGTGCGGGCGAAACGCTCGCGCAGGAGCGCCAGAGCGGGCTCGATCCCGTCGCCGGCGAGCTCCTCGTACGTGCCGTGGGCGATGACGCTCCGCCAGCTGCCGCGGCCGTCCGTGTCGTATTCGTCCACCTCGACGCAGACGCGTGGGTTCTCGCGCAGCATCGCGGTCTTGCGGCCCTCGCTCGTGACGGCGACGACCGCGTCCTCGTCGTAGGCGTAGATCAGGGGCACGACGTAGGTCACGCCGGCGGCGTGGCAGCCCAGGCGGGCGATCCGCTGCCCGCGAAGGAATTCGTCGATCTCGGCCCGCGCCAGCT
This sequence comes from uncultured Actinomycetes bacterium, assembly GCA_963825805.1. GTDB lineage: Bacteria > Actinomycetota > Thermoleophilia > Gaiellales > Gaiellaceae > Palsa-739. The sequence goes on from CAWGVE010000028.1 coordinate 6,095, forward strand.
CGCGCGGGATCCCTCTGCCTGCGTCGGGACCGGCCATCTCCGCTTGAGCGTAGGACATACTGAAACCGTTATGTCGCGTGCGTGGGTCTGGGGAACGCTCGCCCTCCTGCTTGTCGTCGCAGCTTGCGCCGCGGTCGCGCTTCTCGCCTGGCCGGCCGGAGCGCTCGCCGGCTCGTCGAGCGGGCTGGCGGATATCTCGCTGCCCGGCTTCGCCGGCCGGGTCGAGAGCGTCGAGGTCGTGGACTCGTCGGGGAAGGTGGTGCCGATCGAGTTCCGCGACGGGACGATCGTGCCCAGGGCCCGGATCTCGCCGGGAGAACGGCTGACGGTGACGGCGAGCATCCGGCGGCCCGGGTGGATCGGCTGGCTCGTCGGTCGTGACGTCCAGCGCACGCGGACGGTCGTCGCGCCCGCGGCGCACCTTCGCTCGACGCTCCTCAGCCCGAAGAGCGGCAGCGTCGTGACCGTCCGCTTCGCCGAGCCGGTGAGCCGGGTGGCGATCGGCCGCGTCGGGAAGCGGATCTGGGGCGGCGCCACCTCTGTCCCGCTCGGCGTCGTCGCCTCGGGGCAGGCGAGCGCCGGGACGACCACCGTCGCGGCCGCGCCCCGCCCGTGGGAGAAGCTCCCGCCGCCGGTGCGGGTGTCGTGGTTCGTGGCCGGCGCGCCGACGAGGGTCGTCTCCGAGCCCGCCGCAGGTCGCCTGCTCCAGCCGTACGACGCCCTGACGCTGACGTTCGCCGAGCCGGTCAGCGACGTGCTCGGCTCGCGGCTGCCGCAGCTCGTGCCGGCGGCGCGCGGGCACTGGAGGCAACTCGACTCGCACACGCTCTCGTTCCAGCCGACGGGCTTCGGCTTCGGTCTTGGCGGCATCCAGCACGTCCGGCTGCCCGGCCACGTGCTCGGCTGGAAGGTCCCGGCGGGATCGACGCTGCGCCTGCAACAGCTCCTCGCGCGGGAGGGCTACCTCCCGGTGCGCTGGCTCCCGCAGGGCGGTGCAGCGCCCTCGACGCCCGCCGCCGAGGCGGCCGCCGCGGTCTCTCCTCCGGCCGGCAACTTCTCGTGGCGGTACCCGCAGGTGCCGGTCTCGCTCCAGCGCCCTGTGGAAGCCCGGCCAGTGGAACGTCATCACCGAGGGCGCCGTCATGCGCTTCGAGAACGTGCACGGGATGGCCACCGACGGCGTCGCGGGCACGGAGGTCTGGCGCGCGCTCCTCCGCGACGACCTCGCGGGCCGGAAATACGGACGCGGCTACAGCTACGTCTTCGTCCACGAGACGCTGCCGCAGTCGCTCAGCCTCTGGGTCGCCGGCCGCGTGATCCTCACCTCGCCGGGCAACACCGGCATTGCGCAGTCGCCAACCGCGCCGGGGACGTGGCCGGTCTTCGAGCACATCTCCGTCGGCACGATGAGCGGCACCAATCCCGACGGCTCCCACTACCACGATCCGGGCATCCGCTGGATCAGCTATTTCCACGGTGGCGACGCGCTCCACGAGTTCCCGCGCGCCTCCTTCGGGACGCCGCAGAGCCTCGGCTGCGTCGAGCTGCCGGAGGCCGCAGCAGCCCAGGTCTGGCCCTACACCCCGATCGGGACGCTCGTCACGATCGAGTCCTGACGAGGGCTAAACTGCGTTCCCCGCCGACGTAGCTCAGCTGGTAGAGCACATCACTCGTAATGATGGGGTCGGGAGTTCGAGTCTCCCCGTCGGCTCTCGGTTCGGTGGGCCTCGTCGCTTCCCGAGACGTAGTCGTAGTAGCGGCGGCGCCAGTTGCCGGGGTTTTCGTAGGCGCCGCGCAGCGGCTGCTCATTGAGGGCTATTGCGACGGGTGCGATTCCGGCGTGCGCCGCGGCGCTTCCCCACGGCCAGTCGAAGGGGTCGAGCACCATCCCGGCTTGAACCGGGTTGCGGGCGAGGTAGCGGTCAGTCCAAACGAGGTCGTCGTTGTCTTCGATTCGGCGGGCCAGAGGGTGGGCGCGGAAGAGATGAGCCGTACGTCCGTGGCGAAGGTTGTGCTCGCGCGCGTAGCCGCCGTGGAGTTGGTGCAGGCCGCGTTCGATCCGGGCGTCGGGCGTGTCGACGAGGAGATGGTGGTGATTGGTCATCAGGACGAACGACACCACGCGAAGCCCGAGCACCGCGAAGGTCGTCGACAGGTGGTCGAGGAAGGCGCGCCGGTCGTCGTCGTCGACGAACAGGATGCGGTCGTCGCTCCCATGGCCGGCGACGTGATAGATCCCTCTTGCGTACTGCCGCGGAGGACGAGGCATCGCCGGCACGGTAGGCGTCGATTAGCGCGGAATCAGAGCCAATGAGAAGCTGGCACACACTTGGCACACAGCTGACTTGGCGGCACTAGGCGGTGTCGGACACCGGTTCGGGGGCCGGTTCCCCGGTTCCGGTTCGTGAGTCTCCTCGTCGGCTTCCGCTTCGGTCGCTCAGGCGGCCGGGAAGGCGAGGCTGAAGGTCGATCCCGCGCCGGCGGTGCTCTCGACCTCGATGGTGGTGCCGTGGGCTTCGGCGATGACCTGTGAGATCGCCAGGCCGAGGCCGCTGCCGGGGATCGCCTTCTCGATCGCGCTCGTCCCGCGGAAGAACCGCTTGAACAGGTCCGGCTGGTCGGCGGAGGCAATCCCGAGACCGGTGTCCGTCACCGCGAGCGTGGCGGTGGCGCCGTCGCCGGCTGCCGCGAGTCGTACGGTGCCGCCCTCCGGGGTGAACTTGATCGCGTTCGCGACGAGGTTGTCGACGAGCCGGAGGAGCTGCGGGCGATCGGCGAGCACGCGCCTGGGCGGACTCCGTGTCGACGAGAAGGACGATGTTCTTGGCGCGGGCTGCCGGGCCTGCCGTCTCCGCGGCCTCGCTCAGGATCTCGCCGAGATCGACGGGATGCCGGTCGACCTCGAGCCGGTGCGAGTCCACCCGCGCGAGGAAGAGGAGCTGATCGACGAGGACGGTGAGCCGGTCGGCGTTGCGCTGGACGATCCTCAGGTGGTTCTCGCGGGCCGGCGAAAGCGGGCCTTCGGCGGCGTCGAGAGACATCTCGAGGTAGCCGCTGATCGAGGTGAGCGGCGTGCGCAGCTCATGCGACGCGGTCGCGATGAACTCGTCCTTGAGGCGGTCGAGCTCGAGCAGGCGCTCGTTCTGGTGGGCGAGCTGGGCGGACGCACGGGAGAGCGATTCGGTGTGCTCCTGGAGAAGCGTGTTGCGCCGGCGCGCATCGTCGACGAGGCGTTGGACCATCAGGCCGGTGATCGCCGCGACGGTGCAGAGGACGACGGCGCCCCGCCAGCCCGACTCCGGATACTCCGGCGCTCCGACGAAGGCGAGAGGCACGGCCTGAGCCACTGCCATCGCAGCGAGGATCGCGCCAAGCTCCCGTCGCCCGGCGGTGACGGCCAGCCAGAGGACAGGGAGCAGGAAGAGACCGCCGAAGCCGGATTGCGATCCGCCTGCGGCCTCGCGGAGAAGCGCGGCGAGCGCGATGTACCCCAGCGGGATCCCGATGGTGGCGATCCGCGGGAACCTCGACCAGCAGAGGGCGAGCCCGAGCAGGGCGGCGCCGAGAACGCCCGCGATCGAGGCTTTGCCGTAGTCGACCTGGCCGGTCGGCAGGAAGAGCAATCCGTACGCCGTCGCGACTACGATCAGCGTGAACGGGACCGCGTGGTCCGGCGGCCTGCCGTTCGCTCGTACCCCGCTACGCGCCCGCACGAAGCGGGCTGCGAGCTCGCACAGTTGACGCAGTCACTCGTAAAGGCATCGAAGGAATCGCAGGAGTCCTGCATCCCCCGGTGGAATGAGATCCGATGGCCGCTTCCCGGATCCTCGTCGTCGACGACGACGACGACATCCGCGGGCTTCTGCGCGCGCTGCTGGAACGAGCGGGGCACGAGGTTTCCGAGGCCTCGGATGGGCGCGCGGGCCTGCGCGAGCTCTACGGCGGCTCGCCCGACCTGATCATCCTCGACGTCACGATGCCGGGTCTCGACGGATGGGCGACGCTGGAGCGCATCCGGGAGGTGACGGACGTCCCCGTGCTGATGCTGACCGCGCACGACGCCGAGCTGGAACGCGTCCGCGGGCTCAAAGGTGGGGCCGACGACTACGTGGTCAAGCCATTCGGCCGCCAGGAGCTGGTCGCGCGCGTCGAGGCGCTCCTGCGCCGCCCACGCAGCGGCGGGGCGGAGGAGACGTACGCCGACGCCCGGCTCAGCATCTCCTTCGCTCAGCACGCCGTCCGCTACGACGAGCGGGACGTCGTCCTGACCCCGCTCGAATACAGGCTCCTTTCTGCCTTCGTGCGTCACCCGAACCAGGTGCTGAGCCACGACCAGCTCCGCGAGCTCGTCTGGGGCGACACCCTCGAGACCTCGCGCGACGAGGTGAAGCTCTACGTCGGCTATCTGCGGCGAAAGCTCGCCCCGGACGCTCCGCGAGGTACCCCGATCGAGACTGTCCGCGGCTTCGGTTACCGCTACCGGATGCCGGTCAGCTAGCGGCTTTACGGGTCACCGCCCGCTTCCGCTCGCATTCATCCCTGTTTCCTACCTCGGCTGCCGACCCAACCGCTGGCACGGGAGAGATCCCCACGAACAACTTGACGAAAGGACCACGCACAATGCTCAGTCTTCGCCAGCGTTTACGGCACGACGACGAGGGCTTCACCCTGATCGAGCTTCTCGTCGTCCTGATCATCATCGGCATCCTGCTTGCGATTGCCGTTCCGTCCTACCTCGGGTTCAGGGACAAGGCTCAGAAGACGGCCGCCGCGTCGAACGTGCGCGAGGCGATTCCGTCGGTCGAGGCCTTCTACGGCGACCAGCTGCCCCAGCCGACGTACGCCGGTCTCGGCGACGCGGCCGGTGTCCCGACCGCGGCCTTCAAGGCCTACGACTCGGGTATGAGCACCGCTATCAAGGTGTTCGGTAACGCCACCGCCTACTGCATCTCGGCCACCAACGGCACGCACTCCGCGAAGGTCGTTGGCCCGGGCGGCACGGTGAACCCGAACGACCCCGGTTCCTGCACCAGCGCTACCGGCTAACTCCGAAGCACACCTGGGTACCCGAGAGGGCGCGGAAGACCGCGCCCTCTCGAGGGCTAGGCGTCGGCGATTCGGGGCTCGGGCTGTTGCACGAGCGGGATGTCGTCGACGAGAGCGATCGTCCTGGCCTCTATGGTCAGCGCGGCGTCGAGATCCTCCGCTGCGAGCCCAGCCGGCGACGTGCAGTAGGGACAGATCTGCCAGAGCGGCTCGAGCGGCGCGTTGCACGCCGCGCACGGCTCGCGAAGCGTCGTCGTGCAGACCGGGCACGCGAGGTACTCGGGCTCCACGGTGGAGCTGCAGAACGGGCAGGTGGGCCGCGCCCGGGTGAGCTGCTGCTCCAGTGCCTGCAGCTCGGCGCGCCGGCAGCGCACGTCCTCGAGCGTGTCGGAGGGCCGGAAGAGCAGGTAGACGAGTGCCCCGATGTAGGGCGGCACGAGCCCTATAAGCGTCGCGAGGAGCACGAGGAGCGGGTCGCCGATTCGCCGGCGGGCGTCCTTGTGCACCCAGAACCCGAGCGCGAGCCAGAAGACGACCGCGAGCACCAGGGCCACGTTGCGGGCCATGACGAACCCCGCCGAATGGAAGAAGTGGACCCCGTTCACCGCGGAGGAAGATGCCCACGGCGCCGCGGCGCAAACGCCCGGCCGAAATACGATCTCGAGGTGACCGAGATCCGCACCGAGCGGCTCCTGCTGCGGCAGTGGCGGGACGAGGATCTCGAGCCGTTCGCGGAGCTGAACGCCGACGCCGAGACGATGCGCTTCTTCCCCTCGTCGCAGTCGCGCGCCGAGAGCGATGCGCTCGCGGAGCGCGCCCGGCGGCAGATCGAGGCCGAAGGGTGGGGGCTGTGGGCGGTCGAGGTGACCGGCGGCGCGAGCTTCGTCGGCTTCGTCGGCCTCGCGCGGCCGAGCTTCGAGGCTCACTTCACGCCGGCCGTCGAGGTCGGCTGGCGGCTGGCGCGCGGGCACTGGGGCCGCGGCTACGCGACCGAGGCGGCCCGGGCCGCCGTCGCCTTCGGCTTCGAGGAGCTCGCCCTGGACGAGATCGTCTCCTTCACGTCGCCGCTCAACGAGCCGTCGTGGCGGGTCATGGAGCGGCTCGGAATGACCCACGACCCGGCGGACGACTTCGAGCATCCGCGGGTTCCCGCCGGCCATCCGCTGCGGCCGCACGTGCTCTACCGGCTCAATAGGCACGCCTGGGCCGTTTCCGGATTTGCCGTATGAAGCACAATGGCGGCAGCAGTGGCAGGCAATCAGGGTCGTAACGGGAAAGGGCCGCAGCGGCGGGAACCGTCGCGCGCGGACCGGGACCTCGAACGGCTGTTCCTCGCGCGCCATGCGCGGCTGCGCCGCCGCCACCGCAAGCGCCGCGGCATCCTGCTCTTCCTGGCGCTCCTACTCGCCGCGGCCATCGCGCTCGCGCTCGCGACCGTCGCCTTCACGGGGCGGCAGATGCTGCTCACGACGTGCACCACTTCCGACCTCCGGTCACTCTCGCTCGGCGAGAACTCCTTCCTCTACACGAACAACATGCGCCTGCTCGGCGTCGTGCCGTCGGCGACCAACCGCCAGGCGCTGCCGCTCGCGAAGATCTCGCCGTGGCTGCCGCAGGCGACGGTGGCGATCGAGGACGCGCGCTTCTGGCAGCACGGCGCGCTCGACTACCAGGGCATTGCGCGCGCCTTCTACCAGGACCTCTCGAAGGGCCACATCGTCCAGGGCGGCTCGACGATCACCCAGGAGCTCGTCCGCAACCTCTTTATCGGCAACCCGCAACGGACGCTGTCGCGCAAGGTCAAAGAGGCCTGCCTCGCGGAGAAGTTCTTCGAGAAGCACAGCCGGAAGCAGATTCTCGGCGACTACCTCAACGAGGTCTTCTACGGGAGGCACGCGTACGGGGCGCAGGCCGCCGCGCAGACGTATTTCACGAAGAACGCCTCGGACCTGACACTCGTGCAGGCAGCGCTGCTCGCCGGCCTGCCGCAGGCTCCGACCGTCGATGACCCGATCGCCAACCCGCACGCGGCCCTGGCCCGCCGCAACGAGGTGCTGCAGGCGATGTGGAAGAACGGCTACATCACGGCGGCGAAGCTCCGGATGGCGAAGCGGAAGAGCCTCCAGCTGCACCCGGGCCATCTCTACTCGCAGCTGCACCAGCCGAACTTCTTCGGCTGGGCGACGCAGGAGCTCGCCAGCCTGCCGCACTTCGGGCAGCAGCAGGTGGAGCTGGGCGGTCTCAGGGTCAAGACGACCCTCGACACGCGCCTGCAGGGGCTCGCCCTGCATGCGGTGGCCTCCGTCCTCCACACGCCGACCGACCCCGCCGCGGCGCTCGTCTCGATCGATCCGAGCAACGGCGCCGTGAAGGCCATGGTCGCCTACCTCCCGAGCGGGCGTCGGATGCAGTTCAACCTCGCGACGCAGGCGCACCGCTCGACCGGCAGCTCCTTCAAGCCGATCACCCTGGCGACCGCGCTGAGCGAGAACGACTCGCTCTACTCGACCTTCTACGGCCCGCCCGAGCTCTTCATCACCGATCCGCAATGCGCGACGCACAACGGCCCGTGGGACGTCCACAACTTCGCCGACGAGGAGGCCGGGACGATGAACCTCCTCGACGCGACCGCCAACTCCGTGAACACGATCTTCGCCCAGCTGATCGCCAAGGTCGGCGTGCGGAACGTCCAGGCAATGGCGCACCACCTCGGGATCACGAGCAACGGCAACGACTTCAAGGCCGTGTGCGCGATGACGCTCGGCTCGGTCGGGTTCACGCCGCTCGAGATGACCGACGTGTACGCGACCTTCGCCTCGGGCGGCATCCACCACGACCCGCAGGCGTTCGAGAGCGTGCGCGGGCCGAACGGGAAGACGATCGAGTCGATCAGCACCAAGGGGCAGCGGATCCTCGGCCCCAACGTCGCCGCCGAGCTCACCTATGCCCTCCAGGGGGTCGTTCAGCACGGCACCGGCACTGCGGCTGCCATCGGCCGCCCGGTGGCGGGCAAGACCGGCACGGCGAACGACTTCCAGGACGCCTGGTTCTGCGGCTACGTGCCGCAGCTCGCGACCTGCGTCTGGGTCGGCTATCCGGGCGGCGAGATCCCGCTCCAGAACGTCGAGGGCGTCTACCAGGTCGCCGGCGGGACGCTGCCCGCAGAGATCTGGCACGACTTCATGGGCCCGGCGGTCGCGAATCTGCCGGTGGTGAACTTCCCGACGCCGACGATCAACGGCACCGAGATCAACGGCGACGGGACGTACAGCACCTCGCAGTACTCGTCGCCGTACTCCACGGGCAGCGGGTGAGTTTCCCGGCGGCGCGGGGCATGAGCGCCGCGTGGCGTCCTACCCGCTGAACCGCGTCGACGACGTCGTCGGCGAGACGATCGAGCGCGCCATGCGCGCCCATCACGCGCGGCGGCTCGGCCGGCACGGCAGCGGTGCCGCGATCGACCCCGTGGCGGGAGGCTGGGCCGGCTCGGCGGCGTTCGCGCCACGGCCCGGCTGCCGCGTCGAGCTGCTGGTGGACGGCACCGAGGCGCTGCCGCGGATCGCCGACGCGGTTCGCTCGGCGCGCTCGCACGTCCATCTCGCCGGCTGGCACTTCGACCCCTCCTTCCGGCTCGAGGAGGGAGGGCCGTCGGTGCGGCAGCTGCTCGCGGACACGGCCGAGCGCGTCGACGTGCGCGTGCTCGCCTGGGCGGGCGCGCCGTTGCCTCTCTTCCATCCGGACCGCAAGGAGGTGCGCCGGGCGTGCGAGGAGCTCGTGGGCGGCACGCGGATCACGATGGCGCTCGACGCGAAGGAGCGGCCGTTCCACTGCCACCACGAGAAGCTCGTCGTGGTCGACGACGAGGTTGCGTTCGTCGGCGGGATCGACCTGACCTGCCTCGCGGGGAACCGGCTCGACTCGAGCGAGCATCCGCACCGTGACGGCCTCGGCTGGCACGACACCGCCCTCCGGCTCGAGGGCCCCGTCGTCGCCGACGTCGCGAGGCACTTCCTCATGCGCTGGCGGGCGGTCGCCGGCGACGGGCCGCGCGAGCCCGACGAGGCGGCCGCGCCGGGCGGCGTCGAGGCGCAGCTCGTGCGGACGGTGCCCGAGCGGCTCTACGAGCCGTGCCGGGAGGGCGAGTGGTCGATACTCGAGAGCTACCTGCGCGCGGTTCGTGCGGCCGAGCGGCTCGTCTATCTCGAGAGCCAGTTCCTCTGGTCGCCGGAGCTGACGTTCGCGCTCGCCGCGAAGCTCCGGAACCCGCCGAGCGACGACTTCCGCGTGATCGCGCTCCTGCCGTCGCATCCCAACAACGGGGCCGACGACAGCCGTGGGCAGGTCGGGCTCCTGATAGACGCCGACGAGGAGGCCGGCGGCGCCACCCGCTTCCTCGCCTGCACGCTCTTCCAGCGGGGCCCCGGCGGCAACCCGGTGTACGTCCACTCGAAGGCGGCCGTGATCGACGACGCGTGGCTCACGGTCGGCTCGGCCAACCTCAACGAGCACTCCCTCTTCAACGACAGCGAGGTGAACGTCGTCGTCCGTGACGAGGCGCTGGCCCGCGAGGCGCGGCTGAGGCTGTGGGAGGAGCACCTCGAGCGGCCGCGCTCCGAGATCGACGGCGATCCAGCTCAGGTCTTCGACGAGCTGTGGAAGCCGCTCGCCGAGGAGCGGTACGAGCAACGAAAGCGCGACGGCTGGGCCGACGGGAAGCTGACTCTGCTGCCGCACGTCTCCCGCCGCACCGAGGCGCTCTGGGGCCCGCTGAACGGGCTCATGGTCGACGCCTAGAAACCTGGATGGCAGGGGGACTCGCCGAACTTCGTCTGCAGCGAGGGCTCGATTGACTCGAGGGCGTCGAAGCAGTCCTGGCAGAGGGCGACCGAGCTCTTTGCCAGGCGGATCAGGAGGCCTCGCTCGTCGACCGGGAGCACGCCGACGGAAAGCAGGAAGCGGTTCAGCAGCAGCTCGAGCTTCATCGGTCCGTGCTTGTGCACCGTCTTCAGCGGTGCTTCGAGTTTGTGCATCTGGACGATCTCTCGCTTCAGCCGCGCGATCACGCGGCGCTGTTTCGCCGAGAGCTTGCACTTCGGAGGCGGCGTCACGGCCACCGAGATGGCTCGAGTCGTGGTGGTGCGGGGAGGCGAGCTGCCGCCGCCGCAGCCGGCGACTGCGACGGCCGCGGCGAGCACCGCGACGGCGGCCTTTACTCTCAGATCTGCCAGGACCCCTCGCGGATCAGTGGGATGCGGCGGCCACGCTGGTCGATGCCGGTCGCCTCGAGCTCCCGGCTGCCGATCATCACGTCGAGATGGATCGTCGAGCGGTTCACGCCTCGTTTGGGCGTCTCCGAACGGGTGCCGCCGAAACCACTGCCGAACGCGATGTGCGCAGCGGCGTTCTCGTCGAGCAGCGTGTTGTAGTAGATCCGGCCCGTCTGGCCGATGCGCGACGAGGCGTCCACGAGCGCGACCTCGCCGAGCCGCCTCCCGCCCTCGTCGGTGTCGATGTAGGCAGCGACGAAATCTCGATCGTCGTTCGAGTCGGCCTCGAGCCGGACGAGCCGCCCGTTCGAGAACTCGCCCCGGAGCCCGCGGGTGAGCCGGCCGCGGAACGAGAGCGGGAACGTGCAGCGGAACGTCCCGTTCGTCGCGCGTGGGTCGGGGCTCGTGAACGTCTCCTCCGTCGGTATGTTCGGCGCGAGCAGACGGCCGTCGACGAGCGTCTCCGGGCCGCCGAGCCACCGAGTGCCGGACACGAAGCCGACGTCGAGCTCGGTGCCGGGGCCTCGCAGCTCGAGCCGGGCGAGCCCGAGCTTCGTCAGGCGCGTCGAGCGGCGGCTGAGCGTGCGCAGGTGCTTGAGCCAGCCGCTCGCTCCCTTCCCGTCCTCGTCCGCGAGACGGCAGAAGCGAAGCAGGTCGCGGGCGAGACGGCGCTTCGCCACGAGCGGCGAGAGCTCCGGATAGACCTGGCCGGCCCAGTGGTCGGTCGGCCAGCCCGCGATTGCCCAGCGCGCCCGCATGTTCAGCTGCGCGCGGCGAAGAAACGCCGTCTGCTTCGCCAGCCGCTGGTAGTCGGTCGCGACCCGCTTCGGTGGGACGCCGTCGAGGTAGCCGGCCTCGCCCGCGCCGGTGATCACGGCGAGAGCTCCGCGCCGGCCGGCGACCTCATGCAGTCGGCGGCGCGCCCACGGCGAGAGCGCGCCCAACGCGTCGTCCTTGCCGTGCAGCAGCCTGGCCCGCATGACGAGCGGGTCGGCGGTGACGACGTCGACGAACTGCGCGCCGACCTTGTAGGCGGACTCCGCGAGCGCGACGAGCAGCTCGCGGTGCTCGGGCTCGCCCTGGACGACGAGCGTGTCCCCTTTCTCGAGCCCGAGCGACGCGCGCACGATCGCGTCGGCGTAGCGCGCGAGCGACTCGGCGGGCAGCAGCGGTTCGCCGGCCATCAGCGAGCCGCTTCGAGCGCCTCCGGGACCGTCTCGTGCACGAGGAAATGCCTGTCGAGGCCCGAGACCTCCAAGGCCCGCCGCGTCTCCAGGCCCGGCGCGGCAAGCCGGAATCCCTTGCGTTCGGCCATGCGCGAGCGCGCCTCGATCAGCACCCCGAGGGCCGTCGAGTCGATGAACCGGACCTCCCCGAGGTCGACGACGAGCACCTCCGGCTCCGCAGCGCATGCCTCGAGCAGCGCGCGACGCACCTCTTCGGCGTTGTAGAGATCGAGCTCCCCTGCGAGCGAGACGATCGTCGCGCCGTCGCGGCTGTCCACTCCGGTCACCGCCGTCTCGCGTCCTGAGGCTCCCGATGCTCCCGCGTCGGTCAAGCTCCGCTCTCCTTTCGAGGCTCGCGCGCGGGGCGTGCCGCCCGCCGGGGCATTCAAGCAAGAATGGGACCGTGGAGCTCGCCGAGATCGCAGCGCGTGCCGCCGGCGAGAACTTCCCCGTCGGCTCTGTGCTCTTTCCCCGTGCGCTGCGGCCGCACATCCGGGCGCTCTACTGCTACGCGCGCCTCGTCGACGAGCTCGGCGACGCGTACGAGGGCGACCGGCTCGCCGCCCTCGACGAGCTCGAGCGGGAGGTCGAGGCCGCCTTCGCCGGGGAGGCGACGTGGCCGGTCTTGAGGAACGTGCAGCCGACGATCCGCGAGTTCGACCTGCCGCGCGAGCCGTTTCTGCGCCTGATCGAGGCGAACCGGATGGACCAGCGCGTGAGCGAGTACGAGACGTGGGCGGACGTGAAGCACTACTGCGTCCACTCGGCGGATCCGTGCGGCCGGCTCGTGCTCGGCGTCCTCCGCCGACTCGACGACGCGGAGCTCGTGGCGGCGAGCGACTCCGTCTGCACGGGGCTCCAGCTCGTGAACTTCCTCCAGGATGTGCCCCGCGACCTCGAGCTCGGCCGCATCTATCTCCCGGCGGACGACCGCCACGCCTTCGGCGAGCCGGCGCTCGACCGGCCGTCGGACGACCTGCGCGCGCTGCTGCGGTTCGAGGCCGCGCGTGCCGAGGAGCTGCTCGCCGCAGGCGAGGTGCTGCGCGCGCGGATCGGCGGGCGGCTCGGCCGAGCCGTTGCGCTGTTCGCCCGCGGCGGCCTGGCCGCGCTCGACGCGCTCGACGCGGCGGGCTGGGACGTCTTCAGCTCGCGTCCCAGGCCGTCCCGCAGCAGGCTCGCGCGCGAGGCCGCCCTCGTTCTCGTCCGATGAGCGTCCCGGTCGAGGAGGCGTACGCCGAGGTCGAGCGCATCACGCGGCGCGAGGCCAAGAACTTCGCCTACGGGATCATGCTGCTGCCGCGCGAGAAGCGGCAGGCGATCGCCGCCGTCTACGCCTTTGCGCGGCGCGTCGACGACGTCGCCGACGGCGAGCTGCCGCCCGATCAGAAGCGGGCCGCGCTCGAGGAGCTTCGCGGCTGTCTCGACGCCGATCCGGCCGACGCGGTCTTCGTCGCCCTGCTCGACGCGCGCGAGCGCTTCGGCATCCCGCGCGAGCCGCTCGCGGCGCTCGTCGACGGCGGGCTGCAGGACACCGAGCAGTCCACCTACGCCGACTTCGCCGCGCTGCGCGGCTATTGCGAGAAGGTCGCGGGCGCCGTGGGGCTCGCCTGCGTCCCGATCTACGGCTCCCGTGACACCGAGCACGCCCTGACCTATGCCAGTCAATTGGGGATCGCGCTCCAGCTGATCAACATCATCCGCGACGTGGACGAGGACCAGGGGCTCGGCCGGGTCTATCTGCCGCAGGACGAGCTCGCCGCCTTCGGCGTGGAGGAGCTGGCGCCGTCGACCGAGTTCCGGGAGCTGATGGCCTTCGAGGCCGAGCGGGCGCGGGCGCACCTCGCCGAAGGACTGCGGCTGCTCGATTTCCTCGACCGGCGCAGCGCCCTCTGCGTCGGCACCTTCGCGGGGCTGTACCGCGAGACGCTCGACCGGATCGAGGCGAGCGGCTTCGACGTCTTCGGTGAGAAGACACGGCTCTCGACGCCGCGCAAGCTCGCCGTGGTGGCGAAGGAGCTGCTGCGCTGAAAGTCTCGGTGGTCGGGGGAGGGCTCTCAGGTCTCGCCGCCGCGTTCGAGCTCGTCGACGCAGGCCACGACGTCACGGTGCTCGAGGCGCGGCCGACGCTCGGCGGCGCGGTGCAGACGCTGCCCGAGCGCGAGGGCGATCCCGAGCCGCCGCCCGACAACGGCCAGCACATCGCGCTCGGCTGCTTCACCGAGTACCTCGGCTTCCTCGACCGCGTCGGCGAGAGCGGCTCCTATCTTCGCACGCGCCTCGGGCTGCCGGTGTTCGACGACGATGGGCGCGCCGCCACGATCGCGCCGAGCCTTCCGGCTCTTCTGCGGTATTCGCACCTGTCGGTCCGGGAGAGGCTCCGCCTTCCGGTCACCACTCTGCGACTGCGCTCCGCGCAGTCGCAGCCGAACGAAACGTTCGGGCAGCTGCTCAGGCGACTCGGAGAGACGAGCGAGTCCATCGACCGCTTCTGGGACGTGTTCATCCGGCCGGCGCTCAACCTCCCGGCGGACGAGGTGGACGCCGGAGCAGGCCTGTTCACGGTGCGGACGGCCCTGCTCGGCCCGCGCGCGAACAGCGACCTCGTTCTCCCGACGCGGCCGCTGGGGTGGATGCACGGCGACGCGGCCGGTCGCGTCCTCGGCGAGCGCGTTCGGCTCGAGCAGCGCGTCGACTCGCTCGACGAGATCGACGCCGACGCGATCGTCGTCGCCGTGCCGCCGCGTGAGAGCGCGCGCCTGCTCGGCGAGCCGGAGCCGGCGCTCGAGGACTCGCCGATCGTGAGCGTCCACCTCTGGCTCGACCGCAAGCTCCTCGACCCGCCGCTCGCAGCCTTGCTTCATTCGGACGCGCACTGGGTGTTCGACCGCGGAGGGCTCACCGGGCAGCGCCCGGAGCGCGGCCAGTACCTCACCGTCGTCTCGAGCGGCGTGCCGGAGCTGCTCGAGGTCCGCGGCCGCGAGCTCGTGGAGCGAATCGCGGCCCAGCTCACGGAGCGGCTGGGCGAGGCGGAGCTGCTCTGGTCGCGCGTCAGCCGCGAGCCGTACGCGACGATCGCGCTTCGGCCCGGCGTGCAGCGGCCCGGGGTGGAGACGTCCCGGCCGAACGTCGCCCGTGCCGGTGCCTGGACCGACACCGGCTGGCCCGCGACGATGGAGAGCGCCGTCCGCAGCGGCCGCCGGGCGGCTCAGCACATCTTGAGGGGCTCTTCAGCCAAAGTTACGGCGTAATGGCCGTCATCGCAGAGCTGACCGCGCTCGACGTCGCGATCGATAGCGGCGTGCAGCGCCTGCTCGAGCTGCAGCGGCCGGACGGCATCTGGGTCGGCGAGCTCGAGTCGAACGTGACGATGACCGCGCAGCACCTCTTCTGGAACCACTACCTCGGCCTGCGCACGCCGGCGCTCGACCGCCGGATCGCGAACGAGATCCTCGCTCGGATGCGCGACGACGGGACGTGGTCGATCTGGTTCGAGGGGCCGCCGGACCTCTCGACGTCGGTCGAGGCGTATGTCGCCTGCCGGATCGCCGGTGTCGACCCCGGGCCGAAGGCGCTCGCCTACATCAGGCGTGAGGGCGGGATCCCGAAGTGCCGGCTGTTCACCAAGTGCTTCATGGCGCTGCTCGGCCAGTGGCCGTGGCAGCGGATGGCGCCGATCCCGCCCGAGCTCGTGCTCTTGCCGCCGGGATCGCCGTTCTCGATCTACGACTTCTCCTGCTGGGCGCGCCAGACGTTCGTGGCGCTCGCGGTCGCGCAGTCTCTGCGCCCCGTCCGGCCGACGGACGTCGACCTGACGGCGATCGGCGCGAGGCCGGGACGGACGAGGTCGCCGCGGCGACCGAACGCAGTCCGCCGCCGTGCGGTCGCGGTCGCCGAGCGCTGGATCCGCGAGCGGCAGGAGGCGGACGGCTCGTGGGGCGGGATCCAGCCGCCGTGGGTGTGGGGGATCATCGCCCTCACCGCGCTCGGACACGGGCTCGACGACCCGGTCCTCGGCAAGGCGGTGGAGGGCTGGCGGGGCTTCATGGTGGATGACGGCGAGCGGCTCCGGCCCGAGGCGTGCCAGTCGCCGGTCTGGGACACCGGGCTGGCGCTGCTGGCGCTTCGCGCGTGCGGTGTGCCCGACGACCACCCACAGCTCGTCCGAGCCGGCGAGTACCTCCTTTCGCGGGAGGTGTTCGTCAAGGGTGACTGGGCGATTCGCAGGCCGAATCTCGCGCCCGGCGGCTGGGCCTTCGAGTACGAGAACGTCAACTACCCCGACGTCGACGACACGGCCGTCCTGCCGGTCGCCCTCCACGGCATGGGCATCGGCGAGGAGGACGCGATCGCCCGCGGTCTCGACTGGCTCGTCGGAATGCAGTCGCGCGGCGGCGGCTGGGGCTCCTTCGACGTGGACAACGACGCGAGGTGGCTGTACAAGATCCCGTTCTGCGACTTCGGCAAGGTGACCGACGAGCCGACGGCCGACGTCACAGCGCATTCGCTGGAAGCGCTCGGGACGCTCGGCGTTCACCACGAGGCAGCTGAGCGCGGGCTCGAGTGGCTCCTCTCCGAGCAGGAGGACGACGGCTCGTGGTTCGGCCGCTGGGGCGTCAACCACCTCTACGGCACGGGTGCAGCGCTGCCGGGGCTGGAGGCGTGCGGCGTGCCGTACGACCACCCCTCGATGCGGCGCGCCGTCGCCTGGCTCGACTCCGTCCAGCAGGAGGACGGCGGCTTCGGCGAGGACATCCGCTCCTACGGAGACCGTGCCTGGCGCGGCCGCGCCGAGTTCACGACGCCGTCGCAGACCGCGTGGGCGCTGCTCGGCTACGTGGCCGCAGGAAACGCTGAAGCTTCGAGCACCCGGCGGGCGGCAGACTACCTTTGTGCCGCGCAGCGCACGGACGGAGACTGGGACGAGGAGCACTTCACCGGCACTGGATTCCCGTTGGATTTCATGATCCGGTATCACCTCTACCGCATCACGTTCCCTCTACTCGCACTCGGACGACTGAGAGAAAGGTTGGCTGGATGAAGTTCCCGCTCGCATCGACGGTCTCGATCGGCAAGTACGTCGCCACGCAGCAGCGGAAAGGCGAGCGCTATCCGCTCGTCCTGATGCTCGAGCCGACCCTCGCGTGCAACATCGCCTGCATCGGCTGCGGGAAGATCCGCGAGTACGAGTCGAACCGGGCCCGCCTCTCGGTCGAGGAGTGCGTCGACGCCGCGGTCCAGTGCCCCGCTCCCGTCGTCTCGATCTGCGGCGGCGAGCCGCTCGTCTACAAGGGCATCGACGAGGTCGTCCCGCAGGTGCTCGAGCTCGGCAAGACGATCGAGCTGTGCACGAACGCGCTGCGGCTCGAGCAGTGCCTCGACTGGTTCGAGCCCTCCAACCATCTGACCTTCGTCATCCACCTCGACGGGATGCGCGAGATCCACGACTACGTCTGCGACTACCCGGGGCTCTGGGACATCGCGATCGACGCGATCAAGACGGCGCGCGCCCGCGGGTTCCGGGTCACGACGAACACGACGATCTTCAAGGAGACCGAGGTCGCCGACGTCATCGAGATGATGCGCTACCTCACCGACGACGTCGGGATCGACGGGATGCTCGTGGCGCCGGGCTACCAGTACTCGCAGATCGACCCGGCGCTGACGATGACGCGCGACGAGCACGAGGAGAAGTTCCGGGCGATCCGCGCGGCGACGAAGCAGCACGGCTACCGCTGGATCGCCTCGCCGATCTACCAGGACTTCCTCACCGGCCAGCGCAAGCTGACGTGCGCGCCGTGGGGCTCGATCACGCGCAACCCGTACGGCTGGAAGGGACCGTGCTACCTCCTCACCGACGGCATCTTCCCCACCTACGAGGCGCTGCTCGACGGCATGGAGTGGGACGCCTACGGCCCGGGCAACGACCCGCGCTGCGAGCACTGCGGCATCCATTGCGGCTTCGAGCCGTCGGCCGCGTACGAGGCCTCGAGGAGCCTGAAGGAGACGGTACGGAGCCTGGCGTGGACGCTGACGGGCTGACGTTCGTCGCCGCGACGACGGCGGAGGAGCGGGTCGCAAGGCGCGCGGGCTTCGACACCGTGCGCGTGGGCATCGGCGTCGCGAACGGCGTTCCCGAGGGACGGCTCGTCTCGTTCGGCGTCGCCGGCTCCCTCGGTGGGCTGCAGGTCGGCGAGGTGCTCGACGCGACGCGCGTCGTCGACGAGACGGGCGCGACCCTATGGGAGGGGCCGGGCCTCGGCGCCCGCGGCGCCCGCGCCGGCGTTCTCCTGGGCGGGGCCGTCCTCGTCCACGACGCCGCAGAGCGCGACCGGCTTCGCGCCGCGAGCGGCGCCGACGCGGTGGACATGGAGAGCGGCACGCTCGCGCGGAGCGGCCGGCTCGCCGGCGTCGTTCGCGCCATCTCCGACGATGCCTCGAGCTCGGTCGAGGGGCTCGACACGACAGTGCACGCCGACGGCCGCACGAACGTGCTCGGGCTGCTCCGCTGGGTGGCGACGCAGCGGGCCGACGCCCTACGCTCGATCCGCGGCGCCCTCCGCGCGCTGAAGGCCCTCGAACAGGCGGTGGCCGCATGAGAGGCCGGGTCCTGCTCGCCGCGCCTCGCTCGTTTTGTGCGGGCGTCGATCGCGCGATCGAGATAGTCGAGAGGCTGCTCGAGGAGTACGGGCCGCCGGTCTACGTCCGCCACGCGATCGTCCACAACGACCACGTCCTCCGCCGCCTGGAGAAGCTCGGCGCGGTCTTCGTCGAGTCCGAGGACGAGATCCCGCCCGGCGCGATCTGTGTCCTCTCCGCCCACGGCGTCGCGCCTGCGGTGAAGGAGAGCGCGCAGAAGCGCGGTCTGCGGGTCGTCGACGCCACCTGCCCCCTCGTGAACAAGGTGCACGCCGAGGCGAGGCGCTACGCCGACAGCGGCCACCTCGTCGCGCTCGTCGGGCACAAGAACCACGTCGAGGTGATCGGGACGCTCGGTGAGCGGCCCGACTCCACGGTCGTGATCGAGTCGCCGGAGCAGGCGCGCGAGCTCGCCACCGACAGGCCGGTGGCGGTGGTCACGCAGACGACGCTCTCGCTCGACGACGTAGCGCCGATCGTCGACGCACTCGAGAATCACCTCGGCACGCTGCGGCGGCCGGACGCGGACGACATCTGTTACGCGACCCAGAACCGCCAGGACGCGGTCAAGGCGATGGTGGAGAAGGACGCGACGCTCGTGCTCGTGATCGGCTCCGAGACGAGCTCGAACGCCCAGCGGCTCGTCGAGGTGGCGCAGGCGGCCGGCGCGCAGGCGACGCTCGTCGACGGCGAGAGCGCGCTCGACGAGGAGCTGTTGAACGGCCACGAGACGATCGGCCTCACCGCCGGCGCCTCGACCCCGGAGGAGCTCGTGCGGGCGACCGCCGCGCGGCTTGCGGAGGCGGGGTACGCACTGCCCGAGGAGATCGAGGTCGCGAAGGAAGACGTCCATTTCCGGCTGCCCAAGGAGGTCGCGAAGGCATGACGAGCATCGAAGTCCCCTACTCGATCGCCGCGGCCCTTCCGTCGCTGTCGGTCATGGACATCACGAATGACGTCTCGCGCGAGGTCGCGGCCTCGGACGTCTCGTCCGGGATCGCCTACCTCCACACGGCGAGTGAGCTCTCGCTCGTACGTGTGCAGGAGCGCGAGACCGGCTTCTTCGAGGATCTCGAGTCGCTGCTCGAGCGTGTTGTGCCCGGCTCGCTCCGCTCGCGGGAGCGGCTGCTCGCGTTCCTGCTCGGGCCGCGCTCGGAGCAGGTCCCGTTCGCCGACGGAGAGCTCTGCCTCGGCCAGTGGCAGCGGATCCTGCTCTTCTCGCTCGACGCGCAGCACCGGCCCGACTGGTTCTTGACGCTGCTCGGTTGATCCCCACGTGCGGGCGCGCGAGCTGACCGTCGACGAGGCAGAGCGGCCTCTCGGCTGGCGCTATCCGGGTCGCTACGCGACCTACGACGCCAGGGGCCCGCTGGGCGCCGGGCGGGGCTTCTTCGCGATCGAGGACGAAGGCGAGCTCGCCGGCTTCGGCTGTGTCGGCATCGAGGCGCGGGTGCCCGGCGTCGAGGAGGAGCCCGGGACGATCGACGTCGGCTACGGGATGCGGCCGGATCTGGTCGGGCAGGGGCGCGGCCGCTCGTTCGTCGCGGCGGTGCTCGACTACGTCACCGAGCGGAACCCGGGGGCGAGGCTGCGCGTGTCCATTCTCCACTGGAACGGCCGGTCGCGCCGCGTCGCCGAGGGGCACGGCTTTCGCGTCGCCGGGCGCGCCGGCGGCTTCGACGTGCTGGTGCGCGAAGCCGCCGCGGAGGAGCGGTGAAGCGGAGTACCGTCAGTGTCGTGCTCCATCCGGCAATGGTCTGGGCGTCCGCGGCGGCTGCAAAGCGTCGCGACTCCTCGCTTCGCTCGTCGGCCCGGCTTCGCCGGGCTGCGGCGTCCTCGGTCGCCCCGATAGCTTCGGCTATCGAGGCTCCCTGCGTCCTTGCCTCGCTCGCTTTTCGCGCGCCGCGAACGCGAGTCCATCACCGGACGGAGCACGCGAGATGCTGGTTCTGACCCGCACCGAGGTCGAGGAACTGCTCGATCTCGACGCGCTCCTCGACTCGCTCGCCGCCGCGCATGCCGAGCTCTCTACCGGCCGGGCCTCGCTCGTGCCGCGGATGGGCGCGTTCGCCGGCGACACGGGGATCCTCGGGGCGATGCCCGCCTATGCGCTGTCCAGCGGGCTCGGCTGCAAGCTCGTGACGCTCTTCCCCGGCAACCGCGACCGGCCGACGCACCAGGCGCTGATCGCGCTCTTCGACCCGGCCACGGGTACGCCGACGGCGCTGATGGACGGCACGTACATCACGGCCATGCGCACCGCGGCCGCGGCGGCGCTGGCGACGCGGCTGCTCGCGCGGCCCGACGCGCGCGTGCTCGCGATCCTCGGCACCGGCGTGCAATCGCGCTCGGCGCAGGAGATGTTCCCCCGCGCGCGCGACTTCGCCGAGGTGCGCGTCGCGGGCCGCGGCGAGTTCGAGGAGGCCGTGCGCGGCGCCGACGTCGTTCACGCCACCACGGCGTCGCCCGAGCCTGTCGTCCGCTTCGACTGGCTCAGCCCGGGCGCCCACGTGAGCTCGGTCGGTTACGGGGCCGGCGGCTCGGAGCTCGACCCGGCGATCGTCGAGCGTGCCGACGTGGTCGTCGTCGAGCAGCGCGACTCGGCGTTCGCGCCGCTTCCCGCCGGCGCGCCGGAGCTCGAGCCGCGCGGCCGCGAGGGAGTCGTCGAGCTCGGAGAGATCGTCGCGGGGACGGCCCAGGGCCGCACCGCGCCGGAGCAGATCACGCTGTACAAGTCGGTCGGCGTCGCCGTCCAGGACCTCGCCGCGGCGGCACTCGTCCTCGCGGCAGCGAGGGAACGCGGCGCCGGTCAGGAGATCGAGCTGGAGGAGATACACGCATGAGCAGCAACGACTTCAAGCCTGGCCTCGAGGGCGTCGTGGCCGTAGAGACCGAGATCATGGAGCCCGATCGCGAGGGCGGCACGCTGCGCTACCGCGGCGTGGACGTCGAGCCGCTGATCGGCGAGTACCCCTACGAGAACATCTGGGGCCTGCTCGTCGACGACGACATCCACTCCCGCATGCCGCTGCCCGAGCCCTTCGAGCCCGTGGGCATGACCGGGCGGGCGCCGGCGGACCTCCAGGCGCAGACGGCGCGGCTGTCCGGCCTGTGGGGGCTGGGCAAGCTCAACGAGATCTCCGACGACCAGGCGCGTCAGGACCTCGGCCGCATCTCGGGGCAGATGATGTCGATCGTCGCCCGGTCGGCGCGACTGGCCGACGGGCACGAGGACGAGGCTCCCGCCGAGACCGTCGAGCAGGGCAAGACGGCGGCGGAGAGGTTCCTGCTCCAGTGGCGCGGCCACGCCGATCCCAAGGCGGTCAGGGCGATCGACACGTACTGGATCTGCACGGCCGAGCACGGGGTGAACGCCTCCACGTTCACCGCGCGCGTCGTCGCCTCGACGGGGGCGGACTGCGGCGCGGCGCTCTCCGCGGCGGTCGGCGCCCTCTCCGGCCCGCTCCACGGCGGCGCGCCCGCGTACGTCAAGCCGATGCTCGAGGAGGTCTCCGCGATGGGCGACCCGGAGAAGTGGGTGAGCGACACCCTCGACGCGGGCAAGCGGATCATGGGGTTCGGTCACCGCGTCTATCGCGCCGAGGATCCGCGCTCGCGGATCCTCAAGCAGACCGCGCGCGAGCTCGGGTCGCCGCAGATCGAGATCGCGGAGCGGCTCGAGGAGGCGGCGCTGGCCGAGCTCGAGCGGCGCAAGCCGGACCGCCCGCTGAAGACGAACGTCGAGTACTACTCGGCCCTCGTCCTCGACATCGCCGAGGTCCCGCCGCCGCTGGCGCCGGCGATGTTCGCCTGCTCGCGCGTCGCGGGCTGGTCGGCCCACATCCTCGAGCAGAAGCGGACGGGCCGCCTCTTCCGCCCCTCCGCACGGTACGTCGGGCCGGGCCTGCGCACGCTGCAGGAGGCGTAGGCTCCCGCCCGTGAGACGGCTCGCGCCCTTGCTCGTTGCAGTGCTCGCGCTGGCCGCCTGCGGAGGCGGAGGCGGCGGCAACTCCGACACCGACCAGATCAAGAGCGCCTACGAGACCTTCTTCTCGGGCAAGTCGTCGATCCCGGACCGTCTCGCCGTGCTGCCAGGACGGGCCCCGGTTCAAGGCGATCGTCACGAGCTTCGCGAACAACCCGCTCGCGAAGAACGTCACCGCGAGCGTCGCCTCGGTGACGCCGCACGGCGACACGGCAAAGGTCGTCTACACGGTGAAGCTCGGAGGGTCCGGGCTCCCGACGCAAACGGGAACGGCCGTGAAGCAGGGCGGCACCTGGAAGATCGGCTACGCGAGCCTCTGCAAGCTCGTCGCGCTCGAAGGCTCGACTCCGGTCGTCTGCTTGCACAAGAAGTCGTAGGTTCCCCCGCATGAGCGCGATCGCCGCGGTGCGGGAGCGTCACGCGCGCGGAGCGGCACTCGCCGCCGTCTGCGCCGTCCTCTTCCTCACCTTCCTCGACAACACGATCGTCAGCGTCTCGCTCGCGAACATCCAGTCGTCGCTCAGCGTCAGCGTCCCCGGCCTGCAGTGGATCGTCAACGGCTACATGCTCGCGTTCGCGGCGCTGATGCTGACCGGCGGCACGCTGGGCGACCTGTTCGGCCGCAAGAAGGTGATGCTCGGCGGAGTGGCGATCTTCTGCGCCGGCGCCGTGACGGCCGCCGTCGCGCCCGGCAGCGGGATCCTGATCGCGGGTCGCGTCGTGATGGGAGTCGGGGCCGCGGCCTCGGAGCCGGGCACGCTCTCGGTGCTCCGGCACATCTACCCGGAGCGCCAGGAGCGAGCGCGGGCTCTCGGCGTCTGGGCGGCGGTCTCGGGCCTCGCGCTCGCGCTCGGCCCCGTACTCGGCGGCGTGCTCGTCGAGGGTGCGGGCGGCTGGCGGAGCATCTTCTGGTTCAGCCTCGGTCTGGGGGCGCTCTGCTTCGCCGCCGCCGCCGTCACGCTGACCGAGAGCAGCGACCCGGAAGGCCGGCAGCTCGACGTGCCGGGCCTGGTCACCGGCGCCTCGGCGATCCTCGCGGCGACCTTTGCCGTGATCGAGGGCGAGAACCAGGGCTACACGACGTGGTGGATCGTCCTGCTGTTCGTCCTGGCGGCCGTGCTCACCGTTGCGTTCGTGGAGATCGAGCGGCGGGCGCCGGACCCGGTGCTGAAGATCGAGTTCCTCCGCGACCCGACCTTCACCTCGGCGAACGTCGTCGCCTTCGCGATCAACCTCGCCGTCTTCTCGGTCTTCTTCTTCACCGCGCTCTACTTGCAGCTGATCTCGAACTTCTCGGGCTACCAGATCGCGCTCGTCTTCACGTCGCTCGCGGTCGCCATGATCGTCGCCGGGCCGATCGGCGGGCGCTGGACCGCCCGCGCCGGCCCGCGGTGGCCGATGGTGCTCGGCTGCGTCCTCGCCGGCGCCGGGCTCCTGCTCACCGACCATCAGCTCAGCGCGACGACGAGCGTCGCCGCCCTCACCTGGCCGCTCGCGATCGCCGGGCTCGGCTTCGGCATCGCGCTCGTCTCGGTGACGCAGGCGGTGCTGTCGCTCGTCCGGCCCGAGGAGTCGGGCATGGCCGCCTCGACGGTGAACACGAGTCGCGAGCTCGGCGGCGTCTTCGGCGTCGCCGCCCTCGGCGCGGTGGTCAACGCCCAGCTCACGACCGGGCTGACGGACAAGCTCGTGAAGCTCGGGATCCCGGTCCAGTTCCGGCAGATCGTGATCCAGTTCGTGACGACCGGCGGCAACATCAAGAGCGTGGAGAACACCCCCTTGGCAAGGGGGCACCTGAAGATCGTCGCCGCGGTGCTCGTGGCGGCCGAGGACTCCGCGGGCCACGGCGTCCACCTCGCGCTCGAGATCGCCGGCGCGATCGTGCTCGCGGCCGCAGTCGTCGCGCTGTTCGCCGCGCGGCATAAGGTGCCCTCTGTGGAGGAGCTCTAGTGCCCAGGGCCGTGCTGATCGGCGGCACCGGCCAGATCGGCCGCGCTGCGGCGCGCGCCCTGGCGACGGACGGCTGGGACGTCGTCGCGCTCTCGCGCTCCGGCACGCTGCCCGAGGGGCTCGCGGAGCTGGGCGTCGAGGCGGTTGCCGCCGACCGCGCGGACGACGCGCAGCTGCGGGCCGCGCTCGGCTCGGGCGCCGACGTCGTCCTCGACACCATCGCCTTCACGCGGCGAGACGGCGAGCAGCTCAACGGGCTCGCGGGGCTCGTCGGCTCGCTCGTCGTCATCTCCAGCGCCTCCGTCTATGCCGACGACGAGGGACGGGCGCTCGACGGGGAGAGCGAGCCCCCGCTCATGCCCGTCCCGATCCCCGAGACGCAGCGCACGGCGGAGCCCGGCGACGCGACGTACTCGACGCGGAAGGCGGAGCTCGAGCTGACGCTCCTCGAAGGCCCGCTGCCCTCCACCCTCGTCCGCGCGTGCGCGATCCACGGCCCGGGGGCAAAGCTGCCGCGCGAGCTCTACTTCGTCAAGCGAGCGCACGACGGACGGCGCCGGGTCGCGCTCGCCTTCAACGGCGAGAGCCGCTTCCACACGACGTCGGTCGCGAACCTCGCGGAGCTGATCCGCCTCGCCGCCGCGCAGCCGGGCGACCGCGCCCTCAACTCCGGCGATCCCGACCCGCCGACGACCCTCGAGATCTGCACGGCGATCGGGAGCGCTCTCGACCACGAGTTCGAGCCGGTCCTGCTGCCGGACGATGCCTACGACAACCCGTGGGGAGCGCCGTCCTCGCGGCCGTTCGTCGTCTCGATGGAGGCGGCGGAGCGGGAGCTCGGCTACCGGCCCGTGACCACGTATCCCGAAGCTGTGCGCGAGACGTGCGAGTGGCTCGTCGGCGAGCTGGAGCAGGGCCGCAGCTGGGACGGCACCTACCTCGAAGGGATGGTCGACTACGCGGCGGAGGACGCGGTGCTGGAGTCGCGCGCGTGATCGACCCGGCGCCGTACCGCGGCCGCTTCCCGATCCTCGAGACCTGCACCTACCTGATCAACCACTCGCTCGCCGCGATGCCCGCCGCGGCCGAGGACAACCTTCTCGAGTACGCGCGCACCTGGCGCGAGCGCGGGATCAGGGCATGGGCGGAAGGCTGGTGGGAGATGCCGGTCACGGTCGGCGACCAGCTCGGCCGGATCCTCGGCGCCCCTCCCGGCTCGATCGTCATGCACCAGAACGTGACGGTCGCCGAGGCGATCGTCCTCTCCTGCTTCCAGCCGACCCCCGCGCGGAACCGCATCGTCTACGAGGACGCGAACTTCCCGTCGGTGCGCTACCTCTACCAGGCGCAGCCTTCGCTCGAGGTCGTCGCCGTCGGGGACGCGACCGCCATCGTGGAGGCGGTCGACGAGCGGACGCTCCTCGTCCCGATCAGCCACGTCCTGTTCAAGAACGGCGAGATCCAGGACGTGGAGCCGATCGTCCGCCGGGCGCACGAGGTGGGGGCCTACGTGGTGCTCGACTGCTACCAGTCGGCAGGCGTCGTCCCGTTCGACCTGACGGAGCTCGACGTGGACTTCGCCGTCGGCGGCAGCGTCAAGTGGCTCTGCGGCGGGCCCGGCGCGGGCTGGCTCTACGTGCGGCCGGACGTCGCCGAGCGCCTCGAGCCGACGCTCGTCGGCTGGCAGGCGCACACGCGGCCGTTCGCCTTCGAGCCCGAGCTCGAATACGCCTCCGGCGCGCGCCGCTTCCTCACCGGCACGCCGAACGTTCCCGCGCTCTACGCCGCGACCGCCGGCTACGACGTGATCGAGGAGGTCGGCGTGCCGCGGATCCGCGAGCGCTCCCTCGCGCTCACGCAGCTCATGATCGACCTCTGCGACCAGGCGGGGCTCGAGGTCGTCTCGCCGCGCGAGCCGGAGCGGCGGGGCGGCACCGTCACCGTCTCGACGCCGGACCACGCCGCCTGCCACCGCGAGCTCGGCGAGCGCGGCATCGTGTGCGACTTCCGTCCGGATCCGATAGGCGGAATCAGGCTCGGCCCGCACTTCTACAACACCGAGGACGAGGTGCGGCACGCAGTCTCCGAGCTGACGGACATCGTCGGCAGCCGCGCGTACGAGCGGCACCTCGGCGCCGCTGCCCCCTTCTGAGGGTCGCGTGCTACAAAACGGAGGCCGATGGAAGGGGTCGTGCGGCTCGTCATTCTCGTTGTCGTGGTCCTCGCCCTCAGCGCAGGGGCGAGCGCCGCGCGCACCTCGCAGGCCACGGTGGGCGTCTACCCGTCGGGGACGACGTTCGCCGCCTCGTCGGCCGCCCCCGCGCACGCCGCCTCCTCGGTCTCCCTCGCGATGCCGGTCGGCGGAGTCGACGACGCGACGATCCTCGTCCGCGGCGCGCAGCACGTCGCGATCCAGTCGCCGACGATCGGCGCGCCGCTCCAGCTCGAGCTCATGTTCGGCCACTACGTCTCTGTCGACGGCAAGCCGGTGGCCGATGCGCTGCTGCCGTGGGACGGCTCGCAGCGCGCCACCGAGCACACGAACCAGCCGGTCTGGCTCCGGGTGACCGTCCCGTACGGCACTGCCGCCGGGACGTACAGCGGCGCCGTCCAGGTCGTCGCCGACGGCAACCCGACCACCGTCCCCATCAGCGTCGTCGTCTCGCCGGTGACGCTGCCGCGGCAGAGCCAGGTCTCGGGAAGCCTGCTCACCGCCTTCAACTTCTCGCCGCAGTCGTACGCCGCCAAGGCGAGCGAGCTGTACGGCGTCGCGCCCGAGTCGACCTTGGCCGGGCTCTTCGACTTCTTCGCCTCCTACCGGCTCTCGCCGAACAACTGGGGCTACGGCAACCCGAACGCGAAGTCCGGGTACACGAGCGACCGCCGCTGGTGGCTCGACAAGGCCGGCCAGATGGTCACGGCCGCGGGCCGGCCGGAGCAGTTCGCCTCGATGTGGATCCCGGTCTCGAACAACCGCTGGAGCCCGAGCACCTACGTCGGAGGCCTGTCGCCCTTCGAGCCGCAGAGCTGGTGCGCGTACCTCCGCTCGGTGCACGGCTTCTGGCAGCAGAACGGCTGGCTGGGCTCGTACCCGTACGTGTGGGGGATGGACGAGCCGGGGCTGACGCGCTACCGGGTCGTGGAGAAGCAGGCCAAGGCTGCGCACTCGTGCTTCTCCGGCAGCCACGTGATCGTGACCGGAAGGCCCACGGCCCAGAACCGATTCCTCTGGAACGGCGGATCCGACGACGTCGACGCCTGGGTCGTGCTGGCGAGCCGCTACTACGGCCAGTACACGAACCCCGCGCAGTCGCGGCGCGGCCTCTCGCACGCGACGCAGAACCTGAAGCCGATCAACGCGGTGCGGCGCCGGCACAAGCAGATCTGGGCGTACACGTATGACGCGGCCTCCCATTCGACGCCCGGCTTCACGGCCTCCGAGCCTCTCGCGGATCCGCGCATGTTCGTCGACTGGACGGCGCTCGAAGGCATCACCGGCCTGCTCTACGGAGAGGGCACGACCACGTACTCGAAGGGCAACCCGCTCGTCTCGAACGACAAGGCGGCGGGCTCGTACGTCCTCGTCTATCCGGGCCGGACCGGCCCGATCCCGAGCGCGCGGCTCGAGGTGCTCCGCGAGGGGATCGAGGACTGGGAGATCATGAACGTCGTCCGCCACAAGCACGGGGCCGCCGCGGTGAAGCGGCTGCTCTCCGGCCTCTTCTCGACGAAGCTCGGCTGCACGATCGGCTGCCCGCTCAAGACGTCGACGCCCTACTCGTGGCCGACGTGGTCGCACGACGCGAGCACCCCGCTGAAGATCGCGCAGATGCGCGCCGCCGCGCTACGCGCCGCCTCGTAACAGCTCGAGCAGGCGCGCGGCGTACGCCGGCGCCGTCGGCTCGTCGTCGTGGCGGAAGTAGACGTAGACCGGCTCGCGCGCGGCTGCGACCGCCGCTGCGAACGTCTCGTCCGGCGGCTCGCGGCGGCGGAGGTAGCGGAACGGCGCCGGATGCTCGAGGTCGTCCACGCGGACGGCGCCCGCCTCGGCGAGCCGGGGCTCGATCCCGTCCCACGACGGGTGCTCGAGGTCGAACGCGAGCCGAAGCGTTGGATCGAGCGAGCCGAGCAGGAGCTCGAGCATCCCCTCGTCCCGCTTCGACTTGAGGGAGATCCGGATCGGCCCGAGCCGGTCGCCTAGCCGGCGCACGCGGCCCTCGAACTCGGCGACGACACGCGGCCGCTCACCGGGGAGCTTGGGCGCGAACTCGAACCCGTCGGGCGCCTGCTCGGCCCAGCGCAGGAACTGCTCCTCCGCCGGCAGCCGGTAGCCGGTCGTGTTCAGCTCGACCGTGGAGAAGCGCTCGGCGTAGAAGGCGAGAAAGCCGGACGGGTCGAGCCCGGCCGGGTAGAAGCCGGGCCGCCAGCTCGGATACGACCAGCCCGAAGTGCCGACGCGGACGTCTACGGCCCAGCTCGCCTACGGCGCAGTGCGGTCGTTCGCGACGAAGGCCTCGTACGTCACGGGCATCTTCTCGGCCAGGAACGACTCGACCGCCTCCGCGTAGCGGCGGATCTCTCGTTGCGCGGTGTCCGCCGCTCGCAGCGAGACGAAGTTCATCAGCGCCCGGGCATTCACCGTCCAGAAGAACTCGGTGTAGGCGCCGACCGGCAGCACGCAGCGTGCGATCTCGCGAGCTATGCCGGCCTCGACGAGCTCCTCGTAGGCCGCATACGCGGTGCGGTAGACGGACTCGAGCGTCTCGCGCGTCGATTCCGCCAGCTCCGGCTCGACTGTCTCGAAGGTGTACGCGCCGGGCTTCCCCACCTGCGAGCGAACGTCCTCGGGCGCCGGCACGTAGAAGTCGTCGGTCGCCTTCGCGTACCGCATCGAGAACTCGTTGAAGGAGCCGATGCGATGCCGGAACCACTCGCGCGCGACGAAGATCGGGCAGCGGATGTGGAAGCGGAAGCTGTTGTGCTCGAAGGGCGTGCCGTGTCTCTCGCGCATCAGGAAGCGGATCAGCCCCTCGTCCGACGCGTCCATCGCGTCCTTGTGCCGCGCGAACGAGACCCGGGCGGCGTTCACGACTGAGAGGTCGTCGGCCATGACGGCGTCCAGCCGGACGAACCCGTGGTCGAGGACAGGGCGGGAGTCGCTCGGGATCGCGGGTTGCTCGGTCACTGCGGCCACGGGGAGAGGAGGCTACGTCGCGAGCCGGATGTTATGGAGCTACGCGGAAACCGGGCGCATGACCGTCTTGCCGGGCTCCATGCCCGCTACCTGGCGTGTCACGACCCAGCTGTCGCCCTTGTGCAGCTTGTACGGGGCGTTGAGCGAGACCTGCAGGACCTTCTGCGAGGAGCCCGAGACGACGAACGAGCCGCACGAGGCCCAGGGGTGGCCGCCCCGGAAGAGGTAGACCTCGTAGTAGGTGCGCGGCGGGAGCTTCGGCAGTCCCTTCACGCTCAGCGTCATCGGCCAGTTCCCGTCCTTGCGCTGCCAGACGTCGAGCGTCGCCTCTGCGGCGGGCACGGCTGCGGTTCCCTTGAGGTCGAGGGTCTCGACGAGCGTGGCCGAGGAGGAGCTCCCGCGGTAGCTCGAGACGGAATAGCCGGCGGCGAAGAAGACACCGATCGAGAGCGCCGCGGCGAGCAGGACGAGGGTGCGCCGCTTCACCGCGCGCCGCCGGTGCTGCTTCCGGGCCACTCCGGGATTCGGCCCTGCCTTGAGCTTCGGCGTCAGCTCCGGCGGCGGCCCGGCGCGCAGGAGCAGCTCGTGTGCCTGCCGCAGCCGCACCCGCTCGGCGCCGGTCGCTTCGGTGCCGACGAGCTCGTCGAAGTCGGGGCTCACAGGTCTTCTCCTTCCAACATCGACGCAAGCCGCGCCAGGCCGCTTCGCGTACGGGTCTTCACTGTTCCGAGCGGCAGGCCGAGATAGTCGGCCACCTCGCTCTGCGACATGCCGCTCCAGTAGGCGAGCTCGACCACCTCGCGCTCACGCGGTTGGAGCTCCTCGAGGGCGCGATGCACGCGCCAGGAGACGTACGAGTCCTCCGCCCGGTCGGGCGGGCCGGGCTCGGGCGAGACCAGCTCGGGAAGCTCCGCGTCGGTTGCAAGCCCGTTGCGGCGCAGCCGGTCGACGATCGCGTTGCGGGCGACCGTGTACAGCCAGCCGCCGGCCGCGCCGCGTTCCGGCCGGTACGTCGAGGCGGAGCGCCAGATTGCGGCGAACGCCTCCTGAACCGCGTCCTCCGCGTGACCGCGGTCTCCGAGTCGCCGCAGGGCGAGGCCGAAGAGCGGCCTCACGTACCGCCGGTAAAGGAGCTCGAAGGCCTCACGGTCGCCCTCGCCGACCCGCGCGAGCAGGTCGGCGTCGCTCGTGTCGAGCGTGGGCGCGGTGTCCGGCGCAGGGACGGCCCGCAAGCGGGGTGCATCGAGAGCAATCTCCATGTCGCCACTGTTCTTACGCATTAGGCCCCTGGGCCGGATTGCAGCACCCCGCCGGGGTCTACGCAACCCTCACGAGGTCTGCGCCTCCGCGAACCGCCGCTCCACCTCGGGCCAGTTGACGACGTTCCACCACGCCTCCAGGTACGCGGGCCGCTTGTTCTGGTACTTCAAGTAGTACGCGTGCTCCCAGACGTCGATCCCGAGGAGCGGGACGTCGCTCTGCATGATCGGGGAGTCCTGGTTCGGCGTCGAGTAGACGGAGAGAGCTGTGCCGTCCCAGACGAGCCAGGTCCAGCCGCTGCCGAAGCGCTTGACGCCGCCGTCGTTGATCGCGGTGCGCAGCTCCTCGAACGAGCCGAACGTCTCCTCGACGGCCGAGCGCAGGGCTCCGCCGGGCTCGCCGCCGCCGTCCGGGCTCATGATCTGCCAGAACATCGAATGGTTCGCGTGCCCGCCGGCGTTGTTGCGGACCGCGGTCCGCTTGTCCTCGGGCATTGCGTCGAGGCTCGAGAGCACGGTCTCGATCGAGGCGTCCGCCCACTCGGTGCCCTCGAGCGCTGCGTTCGCGTTCGTCACGTAGGCCCCGTGGTGCAGGTCGTGGTGGATGCGCATCGTCTCCGCGTCGATGTGCGGCTCGAGTGCGTCGTAGGGATACGGCAGATCCGGTAATTCGAACGCCATCTGATCGGCTCCTTTCGGCTGCTCCGCTTCCGTGACGGAGGATATGCTCCGCGCTCGTGTCCACGCTCGTGTACAGGTTCGAGGAGATCGCCCCGCGCCCGCTGCGGCCGGAGGTGTACGAGCTCGACGGGATCTCCCGCGCTTCGGTCGAGGCGCACTACAAGCTCTACGAGGGTTACGTCGCCAAGCGGAACGAGATCCTCGGGCGGCTCGCAGACGTCGATCTCGGTACCGCGAACCAGGCGTTCTCCGATCTCCGGTCGCTGAAGGTGGATCTCTCGTTCGCGATCGGCGGGATCAAGAACCACGAGCTCTACTTCGGGCATCTCGGCGGAGGCGGCGGCGATCCCGACGGCGCGTTCGGGGACCTCGTCGCGCGCCACTTCGGCTCCGTCGGCGCCTGGCGTGCCGACCTCAAGGCGACCGGGATGGCCGGCCGCGGGTGGGCATGGACGGCGTTCGACTGGGACGAGGGCCGCCTGTTCAACTACGTCGGCGACGCGCAGAACACATTCCCCGTCTGGAACGCGACACCGCTCGTCGCGCTCGACGTCTACGAGCATGCGTACTTCCTCGACTACCAGACCGACCGCGCCTCCTACATCGACGCGTTCTTCGCGAACCTCGACTGGGACGTCGTGAACGGCTGGGTCGAGCAGTACGGCATCCCGTCCTAGCGGGAGGGGCCGTGGTCACCGTCGCGTTCGTCGCCGCCGGCTACCTGTCCGGCTCGCTGACCTGGGGCTACTGGCTCGTGCGGATCTTCCGCGGGGAAGACATCCGCACCAAGGGGAGCGGCAACGTCGGCGCAACGAACGTCTGGCGCGTGTACGGGCCACGGCTCGGGTTGCCCGCGGTCGTCCTCGACACGGCCAAGGGGTTCGTGCCCGCGTATGCGGCGACGGTCGTCGTGGGTCACGGCACCGGGGTGCTCGCCGGCGCGGCCGCGATGGTGGGCCACTGGCGGCCGATCTTCCTCGGCTTCCAGCGCGGCGGGAAGATGGTGGCCACGGCCGGCGGCGCCTTCCTCGGCGTCGCGCCGCTCGTGGGTGCGGCCGGCGCCGGCGTCTGGCTCCTGGTGTTCGGGCTCACGCGCTATGCGTCGGTCGCCTCGATCACGGCCGCGGCGTCACTCGCCTTCTGGGCGTGGCTGTTCGGCTATCCGTGGCCGGTGATCGCGTTCGGCGGCGCCGCCGGCTTGGGGGTCTTCTTCCTACACCGAGCCAACATCTCCCGGCTCTGGCGCGGGGAGGAGAGCCGGTTCGAGCTGAGGCGGAAGCGAGGCGACGCCACCGGCGCCGCCTCGCCTCCCTCCTGAGCTAGCTCGCTAGACCTTGAACTTCTTCGTCGCGGTCTTGGAGACGTTCCCAGACCTGTCGGTCACCTTGACCTGCACCTTGTGCTTGCCCTTGTGCAGGTGCTTGTAGAGCTTCGGCGAGCGACAGCTCTTGAACTTGCCCTTGTCGAGCTTGCACTTGAAGTGCAGGCCCGCCGAGCCGTGGCCCGGGTCGGTGCCCTTGAAGGTGACCTTGGCCGTTCTCTTGTGATTGTTCACCTTCGCCTTCAGGCCCTGCACGTGCGGCGGCGTCGTGTCCTTCGTTCGCCTTCTTCGTGAAGGTCGCCGTCACCGACGTGTCGCTGCTCATCGTCACGGTGCAGGTTCCGGTGCCGCGGCAGGCATCCGACCAGCCGGCGAACGTCGAGTCCGACGCCGGCGTAGCCGTCAGCGTCACCGAGCGTGCCGGCTGCGAACGTCGCCGAGCAGGCGTGCCGCAGTTGATCCCGGCCGGCGAGCTGGTCACCGTGCCGGATCCGGAGCCGGCCGTGGCCACGGTCAGCGTGTGGGTGAGGGCGAAGTTCGCCGTCACCGTGGTGCTGGCGTTCAGCGTCACCTGACACGTGCCGGTGCCCGAGCAGCCTCCACCCGACCAGCCCGCGAAAGCGGAGCCGGTGGCCGGAGCGGCGGTGAGTGTCACCACGGTCCCGCTCGAGAAGGACTGCGAGCAGGTGGATCCGCAGTTGATCCCGGCCGGCGAGCTCGTGACGGTGCCGGTCCCGGCGCCGCCCTTGGTGACCGTCAGCGTGTGATGGTCGAGATCCACGATCTGGGCCTTGTTGCCGACCGTGTTCTGGAAGTGGACCATCATCGCGCCCATTCCGTGGTCGGCCGCATAGGCCGCCGCGTCACGCCGCAGGTTGAGCGACGTGCTCGGCATGTCGGCCCAGAGCAGCGGGCTCTCGAAGCCGTCGAACGCGCCGGCCACGGAAACGCCCGGGTTGAGCACGTCGGCGCTCAGCGTCAGGTCGCCCGTGTTCGGGTCGAAGCCGGCGAAGTCCACCGGATCGCTCGCGAACTGGCCGAACGAGACGACGCCGTAGTTGATCCGCGAGTGTCCGACGGAGATGCCGTCCAGCGCGCCGAGATCGACGGGCATCACCAGCGTGTCGCTGTCGAACACGCGGTGTCGGTGTCGCCGAGCCGGTCGTTGATCACCTCGACGTCGTCGATCGAGCTCGTGTTCAGGTTGAACAGCTCCGTGACGCTGAGCGAGCCGCGGGATCGTACCCCGTATTTCGCGGAACGTCTAGGAGGCTCCTATTCGCGGAGCCAGTCCCGGAGGATGGTGTGGGCGGCGGGCCCGTGCCCGGCGCCGCCGAGCTCGGCTCGTAGCTCGCCGGCCGTCGCATGGCGCTCGGCGACCACCTCGTGGGCATGGATGGTCTCGAAGTTCACCTGGCGCGAGAGGACGAAATCGTCGTCGCCGAGCTGCGGCAGCTCGTCGAGGACGGTCTTGAGCGCGACGCGCACCGAGTCCTCGACGAAGCGCGGCTGGAGGTGGGCGTGCTCGACGACGAACAGCTCGTCGGGGCGCTTGAGCAGCTCGTAGATCGGCGAGCTCATCGAGCTCTCGACGATCTCGACGAGCCGTTCCGCGTTGAGCCGCTCGGTCGTGCCGACGAGGAGGGTGCCGCGACCGCGCTGGTTGTGCGTCGCGAGCGGGACGAGCTCGAGGATCCGCTCGACGTCGTCGCCGTCGAAGCCCGCCTCGAGCAGCCGGTCGGCGGCGGCGCCGCGGACGAGCCCCTGCGCGCAGGGACAGGCGTTGATCCCCGTCGCCTCGACGCCGACGACGCGCCGGACACGATCGCGCGAGGCGGCGGCGATCCCGATCAGCGAGACCATCTCCTGCGTCGAGAGCTTGGTGACGGGCGTCCGCCGCTCGTAGGGGTAGCGCGCGATGATCCGCACCTCGGCGAGGAGCGCACCCTGCCGGTCGACGACGCGGCGCGCGACGTGCTCGGCGAGATCCTCGACCAGGAACGCGTCGTCGTCGACGACGCCCTCGACCGCCTCCTCGAACAGCTCGGGGAAGCGCGACATGTGGACGCCCTTGCGGCGCGGGTCGAGGTCGACCGTGCAGTCGATCGTGGCCGCGATCAGCTTCTCGTCGCGGCCGCGCCCGATGCGCACCGCTTTCTGGACGCCGGTGACGCCGACGCTCGAGAGGCCGAGCGCGACCTCCGGCGCGGCGGCCTGCAGATCGGGCGTCTCCGTGTGCTCCATCAGGCAAGGTTAGACCCGTGAGCGAAGAGAACGCCTTCCCCCGTCTCGTCTCGCTCGCGGTCCACGACCTGCGCACGCCGCTCGCGACGGTGCACGGGTTCGCGCGGACGCTGGTGCGGGGAGGTGGGCTCGAGCCGCCGGCGGACCGCTACGTCGAGATGATCGACGCCGCGTCGGCGCAGCTCGCGGAGCTCCTCGACGAGCTGTCCCTCGCGGCGCGGATCGAATCGGGCCGCTACGAGCCGACGCTGCGCGAGGCGGACACGCTGGAGCTCGCGCAGGCGGCGGCGGCGCGGCTCGAGGAGGAGCGCGTGCGCGTCTCGGGCTCCGGAGCAGCGCTCGAGACGGACGCGGAGGCCGTCGAGCGAGGCCTCGCTGCGCTGTTCCAGTCGGCGCTCCGGCACGGAGGGTCTCGACGCCGTCACGGTGGAGGTCGACGGCCCGGAGATCCGGCTCGCGCCGGTCACGGCCGCGTCGGCGCCGGTCGTCCTCGGCGAGGACTTGCGCGACCTCGGGGCCGCGGTTGCGGCTCGGCTCGTCGCGCGGCTCGGCGGCTCGCTCTCGGTCGACGGCGAGACGCTCGCGATCCGTCTGGGCTAGGGAGTTCCTAGCCTGCGGCGAGCGCCGGCGCCGCGAGCTCGTGGCAGCTTCGGCAGCGCGCCTCGTACTGCTCGAACGCGCCCACGACGATCGTGGCGCTGTCGGCGGGCGCTGGGGCGCCGTCGACGAGCCGCTGCGTCATCGTCGCCGGGCCGCCGCAGTGGTGGCAGACCGCCTGCAGCTTGTCGACCAGCTCGGCGCGGCAGAGCAACTCCGGCATCGCGGCGAACGGGAAGCCTCTGAAGTCCTGGTCGAGGCCGCAGGCGACGACGCGCAGTCCGCCCTCCACGAGCCCGTCGAGGACGAGCACGACCTCCGGAGCGAAGAACTGCACCTCGTCGACCCCCACCACGTCGTAGCCCGCGACGAGCCCGGGGATCTCGGCAGGCGTGTCGACCGCGACCGCGCGCATCCGCGCGCCGGCGTGGCTGACGACGTGGCCGATGTCGTAGCGGTTGTCGAGCCGCGGCTTCACGATCAGCACGCGCTGGCCCGCGATCTCGGCGCGGCGTAGGCGGCGGATCAGCTCCTCGCTCTTGCCGCTGAACATCGGGCCGCAGACGACTTCGAGCCAGCCGCCGCGTTCGGGAACGAGCCTGATCACACGCCCGACCCTAAAGAGCCGGTCCGACGGACTCGCTACTGCTTCTGCTCGAACTCCCACTGGGAGAGGCGGCGGAGGCTGACGATGCCGCGTAGGCGGCCGTCCTTCGTCACCGGCAGGTGGCGGAAGTTGCGCTCGAACATCATCTTCGCCGCGTCCTCGACGGTCGTCTCCGGCTCGATCGTGATCACGCTCTCGGTCATCCACTGGCGGACGCGCGCCTCGGCGGCGCGGGCCCGCTGCGCGACGGCGCGCAGGATGTCCCGCTCGGTGACGATGCCGACGAGCCGCACCATGTCCTCCATGACGACGACGGCGCCGACGCCCGCGTCCATCATCTTCTCGGCGGCCTCGCCGATGGACGCGGTCGGGTCGACCGCGAGCACGTCGGTGTTCATGACCTCGGCGACCGTTGCCATGGCCGGAGCCTAACGTAGTGTTGGAAAGCGTGAACGCCCGGCTGAGGGAGCTTTCGCGCCGCAGCCGAGCCTGGGTCGAGCGGCAGGAGCCGGACTCGCCGGCGGGCGTCGCGATCGGCGCGTGGCGGCGATACCGGGCGGTCGAAGGCCCGCTGCAGTCGGCTCTCCTCTCCCTCTACATCCTCGTGGCCGTCCTCCCGGCGCTGCTCGTGATGGAGGAGTACCTCGACCCGCATCCGAACTCGCTCGCGAACTCGCTCGTCCACCACTACCGGCTCAACGCGCCGACCTCGGAGCTGATCCACAACGTGCTCGGCGAAGGCCGCTCCCACGAGATCGGATCGGCCCTGCTCGCGATCGTGGGCTCGCTGGTCTTCGGGATCGGCTTCGGCCATGTCCTCCAGCTCGTCCATGCGCGCGCCTGGGAGCTCGACCTGCCGACCGGCGTGTTCGACCAGGTCGGCTACGGCGCCGTGCTCGCCGGCCTCTACGGGCTGCTCCTGCTCCTGCTGCTGCAGCTGAACGAGCTCCACTCGCGCTCCACCGTCGTCAAGGCGCTGCTCGGAATCGGCTGGGTGGGGTTCCTGACGCTCTTCTTCGTCTTCGTGCCCTGGATGCTGACGCACAAGCAGGTCGCGCGCCGAGATCTCCTGCCGGGAGCTCTGCTCACCTCGCTCGCCCTGGTCGTGTTGATGGTCGCCTCGCGCTATGTCATGCAGTACTGGGTCGACCTGTACGCGCGCGACTACGGCGGCCTTGGCGTCGTCCTCGCGATCTACTTCTGGATCGCCTTCAGCTCGGCCGTCATCGTCGTCGCCGCGAGCCTCTCGCCTGCGCTCGCCGAGCGGCGCAGCGTTCGGGCAGACGCCGCGTTACCTGAGTAGGCGCGACAGCCGGCGGTCCTTGAGGACGCGGCCGCCGGTCTGGCAAGCGGGGCAGTAGAAGATCGTGTGCTCCTCGAAGTCGACCTGTGCGATCGGCGTGCCGCACACGTGGCACGGCTCCGCGAGGCGCCGGTGGACGCGGTAGGTCTTCTCGTCGGAGGCGCCGCGCTCGCGCAGCTCGAGACCGCGCTCGAGCTCGTCGTCGATCGCCGCCGCCAGCCTGTGTACCTCCTCGTCGTCGAGGTCGGTCGAGAGCGCGTAGGGAGACAGCTTCGCCGCGTGGAGGATCTCGTTCGCCCACGCCCGGCCGATCCCGGCGATCAGCCGCTGGTCGCGGAGGAGCGCGTGCAGCCGGCGCGACTCTCCGTGCACGATCTCGCCGAGCCGCTCCGGCCCGAGCCCGAGCGCCTCCGGCCCGAGGTGCGCGAGCTCGGCCTCGGCCGCCTCGGGCGTCAGCAGCCAGACGCCGGCTCGCTTCTTCCTCGCGTTCTCCGTGAGTACGAGCTGGCCGCCGCCGTCGAACTCGAGCCGGAAGGCCGGCGACTTGGGCGACGCCCCGCCTGTCGGCAGGTACTTGAGCCGGCCCGCGGTCATGAGGTGCACGAGGAGGACGAGCTCGCCGTCCTCGGTGGGGAAGAGGAGGCGCTTGCCGCGCCGGCTCGCGCCGCTGAGCCGCCGGCCCTCGAGCGCCGCGAGCGGCGGGTCGAACGTCTTCAGCGTCGCGATGTGCGCCGGCCCCGCCTTAGCCACCGCAAACGCGGCGACAGGCTCGTCCAGCTGGCGCCGCCACGCCTCCATCTCCGGCAGCTCCGGCATCGCGCCGAACGGTACCGCCGCCAAGGCCACCGGGTCTGTCGCGTGCTGCGTAGGCTCCTGGGCGTGGCGGAGCCGCTGCTCGTGGAGGTGCGCCGCAATGGCGTGGTCGAGGCCGTGCACCGATTTCACGCCGTCGCGGTTCGTGGCGGCGAGGTGGTGGACGTCGCCGGCGACCCGTCGTCGGCCTGCTTCATGCGCTCGTCCTCGAAGCCGCTCCAGGCGCTCCCGCTGGTGCGCGCCCGCGACGACCTGCCGGACGCCGAGCTCGCGATCGCCTGCGCCTCGCATCGCGACACGCCGGAGCAGATCGCGGCCGTCGCCGCGCTCCTCGTGCGTGCCGAGGCGACGCAGGACGATCTCGAGCTCGGCCCCCAGGAGGGCCGGCCGCCGGACCGGATCCACAACAACTGCTCCGGCAACCACGCCGGGATGCTCGCCCTCTGCCGCGCCCGCGGTTGGCCCACCGGTGGCTACCGCCTGCCCGACCATCCCGTCCAGCAGGCCAGTCGCGACGCGCACGCGGAGGCCGCCCAGGT
This sequence comes from uncultured Actinomycetes bacterium, assembly GCA_963825805.1. Taxonomy (GTDB): domain Bacteria; phylum Actinomycetota; class Thermoleophilia; order Gaiellales; family Gaiellaceae; genus Palsa-739. Next base: position 44,763 of record CAWGVE010000028.1, read on the forward strand.
CGAGCCGATCTTCATGGAGACCGGCACCGACGGCTGCGGCATCGTCACCTTCGCGCTCACGCTGGAGCGGATGGCGCACGCGTACTCCCGGCTCGAGTCGTTGCCCGGCGGCGAGCGCATCGCGGCCGCGATGCGCTCGCGCCCGGACCTCGTCGGCGGCCCCGACGGCGCCGACTATCTCCTGATGCGCGAGGCAGCGGGCTGGCTCGCGAAAGGCGGCGCCGAAGGCCTCGTGTGCGCCGCCGGCCCGGACGGGACAGGCGTTGCGCTCAAGGCCGAGGACGGATCGAGCCGCGCTCACGCGCCGGCGCTTGCGGCCTTCCTCGCCGGGCTCGGCGTCGACGTGCCGGATCTGGCGGTCCGGCCGGTCCTCAACACCCGCGGCGAGCGCGTCGGCGAGATCCGAGCGATGGGCTGAGAAAACCCAGCGCCCAGTTGTTGACAACTTCTTTACGAATCCGCAACGCGTGACTAGTATCCGGCTCGGGTTGAGGGAGTGACCGGGGTGCCGGTGGGAGCCAGAGCCGGACACGGTCGGTTGGTAGCAACGCCGTCGTGCAACCACTAGGCCGGGGAGGTTCGGGACGTGCTCACCGTCGACATCGCGCTTCCTGATGTTGAGGAGCTCCACAAGCTCGTCGCGGAGGGAAAAGAGAAAGGCTTCCTCAGCTACGACGAGATCGCCACCGGGACCGAGGACGTCGAGCTGTCGAAGGAGCAGACCGACGACTTCTATGCCTATCTCGTCGAGCACGGCGTCGACCTCGTGGAGGGGGAGCAGCACAAAGCGCCGCCCCACGAGCAGCCGCCGCCCGAGGACGAGAAGGCAGCGGCGGCGGTACCGAAGCTCGACCTCGCAGTCGAGCCGTCGCTCGACTCTCTCCGGCTCTACCTGCGCGAGATCGGCAAGGTGCAGCTCCTCACCGCCGACCAGGAGGTGACGCTCGCGAAGCGGATCGAGCGCGGCGACATGGGCGCGAAGCGAGAGATGATCGAGGCGAACCTCCGCCTGGTCGTCTCGATCGCCAAGGGCTACCTCGGCCGCGGGCTCTCGTTCCTCGATCTGATCCAGGAGGGGTCGCTGGGGCTGATCCGCGCCGTGGAGAAGTTCGACTACCGCAAGGGCTACAAGTTCTCCACCTACGCGACGTGGTGGATCCGCCAGGCGGTGACGCGGGCGATCGCCGACAAGGCTCGCACGATCCGCATCCCCGTCCACATGGTCGAGAAGCTGAACAAGGTCGTGCACATCGAGCGGCAGCTCGTGCAGCGCCTCGGGCGCGAGCCGAGCCCTGGGGAGATCGCCGAGGAGCTCGAGATGACGACCGAGGAGGTGCGCGAGATCCTGCGCATGTCGCAGCTTCCCATCTCGCTCGAGAAGCCGATCGGCGAGGAGGCGGACTCCTCGCTCGGGGATTTCGTCGAGGACGAGGCGGCTGAGTCGCCGTTCGACACCGCGCAGCTCCTGCTCCGGCGCGAGGACGTCGTCAATGCGCTCAACGCGCTCCCGCGGCGCGAGCGCGAGGTGATCGAGCTCCGCTACGGCCTGCTCGGCGGCGAGCCGCGCACCTTGGAGGAGGTCGGCCGCGCCTTCGGCGTCACGCGCGAGCGCATCCGCCAGATCGAGAACAACACGCTGAAGAAGCTCGAGCACCTGCCCGAGGCGCAGGCGCTCCGCGACGCCGTCAGCTAGCCGCGTCGGTGTCCCGGCTGAGGCCGGCGTCGGTAGCGCGCTCGAGCGGCACGAAGAGCTTGCAGTGCGGGCACTTGAAGCCCCGGTAGCGGGCCGCCCGCCCGCCCGCCATGGGCTCGGCGCCGAAGCTCTTGTGGCAATGCGGGCACTCGACCTCGAAGCTGTGTTGGCCGACCCCGCTCACGGAGCGCGTGTACCCAGCACGAGGCATCCCCATGCCTGAAAAGCTCCTAAAGCTCCGTCCGACGCGACTCGTAGCGTTTCATCCGTGGACCAGGAAGTGCTGCGCCGGAGCGTCGCCGAGTTCATCGGCACGTTCACGCTCATCTTCATCGGAGGCGGCGCCGGCATCGTCAGCGGGCAGGACATCGTCGCGGTCGCGCTGGCGAACGGCCTCGCGATCGGGATCATGGTCACGAACCTCGGCCACATCTCCGGCGGCCATTTCAATCCCGCGATCACCGCCGGCTTTGTCGCGACGCGCCGAATCACGGCCCCCCTCGCTGCGGCCTACTGGGCCGCGCAGCTGCTCGGCGCGGCCTGCGCAGCGTTCATCCTCCGCTGGCTCTTCACGAAGGCCCAGGTCGCAGGCTCGGCCGCCCCCCATGTCGGGCTCGGCGTCAGCGACGGCAAGGCGATCGTGCTCGAGCTGATCATGACCTTCTTCCTCGTCTGGGCGGTGTGGGCGACCGCGGTCGACGAGCGCGGCGCCTTCAAGTCGATCGCGGGTCTTGCGATCGGGCTCACGATCAGCATCGACGTCTTCGTCGGCGGCCCGGTCACGGGCGCGGCGATGAACCCGGCGCGCGCGTTCGGCCCGATGCTCGCCGGCAACGAGTGGTCGAACTGGTGGATCTACTGGGTCGGCCCGATCGCCGGCGCGCTCGTCGCGGCGCTCGCCTTCGAGTTCCTCTATCTCCGACCGCTGAAGCCGTCGGTCGTGGGACCGCCGGAGTCGGGCGTGGAAGAGCCGCGCCCCGGCGAGACCGCTGCGTCTTAGGCCAGGCGCGCGGTAACGCTGACTTCGGCGCCCGCTCGCTCGAGCAGCTGAGAGAACGGACAGCCCGCATGCGCTTCGGCGGCCGCCGCCTGCAGCGCCGCATCGTCGATCCCGTCCACCCGCGCGACCATCTCGACCCTCGAGCCGACAATCTGGTGGCCCTGCCCCTCGACCTCGTCCATGACGATCGTGACCGTCGTGTCGAGCCGGCCGGGCGGAGTGCCGGCCCCGGTCAGCACGCCGGCGAGCGACATCGTGATGCAGCCGCCGTGAGCGCCCGCGAGGAGCTCCTCGGGGCTCGTCTTGCCGCCGGGCTCCCCGATGCGCGACGGGAGCGAGAAGGGAAGGCGCACGAAGGCGCCGCTCGCCGCGTCGATGCTGCCCGCCCCGCGGGCGAGGTTCCCCTCCCAGCCGACGTGCGCTGTGCGTTCGATGTGCGGCATCAGGCGACAGGCACCGCTGCGGGGGTGCCGTCGGGATAGTAGGCCTCCGCCGGAGAGCCCGCGGGCCGGAAGACGCCGAGCACGCGCATCTCGCCGGGACCGTAGTTCTCCAGGCAGTGGACGAGCCGGGCCGGCAGGTGCACGGCCGTGCCGGGCTCGAGCGGCTCGGTCACGCCGTCGACGTGGAACCCGCCCTCACCCTCGAGGATGTAGACGACCTCGTCGTAGCGGTGGAAGTGGTCGGGCGCGCGACCCGTGGGGATGAAGCCGACGAACTGCGTCACCGACGCGCAGCCGTTCTCCGGCTGTGCGAGCAAGGAGAACTCGCGCCCCGCCGTGGCCACGCCCCGCTCGCCGGCGGGAACGACGGCGTGGCTCGAGCTTGCGGCGAGCGGATCCTCGACAAGCACGGACAGCAGCAGGAGGCCGTCCGCCGACTCGACGCGCCACGGGGTGCCGCGCGCCACGAAGGCGCCGGTTCCCGGCTCGAGCCTGGTCGCCTCGCCGCCGATCGCCGCGTCCCCACTGCCCTCGAGGACGTACAACACCTCGTCCCGGGCGTCGTCGCGCCGCTCCTCGCCCGCGCCGTCGAAGCGCAGCAGGCGCTGCTCGAACTGCGGGCACCTCACGAGTGGGGTGACCGGCCCGCCGGTCCCCCCAGGCTGGATGCAGTAGCGCACGACCAAGATGAGCCTATATGTGCCTTCCCTTCCTTGGCTAGGCGGGATAAGGTCACGCCACTTCTCCGCTTCGACACAAACCTCGGCCGGAGGCGTGTCGTCTTAGTGGGTGAACGTCCCAAAAGGAGGGCACGGATGTTGAAGAAGGTTGCATTGCTCGCGACGGTTGCGGCGGTGTTCGCCGTAGTTGTCTCGACCAGCGCCTGGGGCTCGGCCAAGGCTCCAAGCCGCGTCAGCGCGGCGGCGGCGAAGAAGGTCTCGTGCGGCACGACCCGCACGATCGGCGTTGCGGCTCCGCTCACGGGGCCGGCCGCGTCCATCGGAGTGCAGCAGCTCCACTGGGCGCAGTTCTTCGTCAAGACCTGGAACGCCAAGAAGGCGAACAAGAAACAGAAGATCAAGATCGTCCAGGGCGACACGCAGCTCGGTGTCGACACCGCATTCGCGGTCAAGGTCGCCCACTCGTTCGCATCGAACTCGAAGGTGCTCGCAGTCGTGGGCCCGGCGGGTAGCCAGGAGGTCGTGGCATCGACGTCGGCCTACAAGGCCGGCGGTCTCGCCTGGGTCTCCGGCTCGGCCACCCGGACCACGCTGTCCGACGGCCACACCGACGGCAGCCGGATCGGGTACTTCTACCGCACGGTGCCGAACGACAGCGTTCAGGCTCCGACGGTCGCGAGCTACATGATCAACAAGCTGAAGGCGAAGCGCGTCTACATCATCGACGACCAGGAGACCTACTCCCAGGGCCTCGCCGACGGCGTGCAGAACATCCTCAAGGGCAAGGGTGTGTCAGTTACCCGGAACTCGATCCCGCAGACGGCGAACGACTTCTCGTCTGTGATCGCGAAGATCCCGAGCAACACCCAGGTTGTCTACATCCCCTGGCAGCTTGCCCCGCAGGCTCAGGCGCTCGGTCAGCAGTTGAAGGCCGCAGGCAAGAGCAGCATCAAGCTGTTCGGCTCCGACGGCCTGTTCTCGCCGGACTGGACGATCTCGGGCTCGTACGACTCGTTCTTCCCGGTCAACACGAGTGACCCGGCAGTGGCGGCGTTCCGCAAGGCGCACGGTGGAGACGGCCAGTACTTCGGCGCTCCCTCGTACGTGGCGGCGCAGGTCGACACGCTGGCTATCACGAAGGCGTGCAAGGCGGGCCACGGCAAGACCACGCGTGCCGCCGTGCGCAAGCTGATCGCGAAGACGAAGATCAAGAGCTCGATCCTCGGCTTCGGCGTCTCCTTCAAGAAGGGCGGAGACCTGAAGGGCGGAGGCTTCGGCGTCTACCAGATCCAGTCGAACGGCTCGTTCAAGCGGGTCGGCTAGCAAGCACAGTCCGTACTCACGGAGCGGCATGCGACCCATCACGGGTCGCATGCCGCTTCCGGTAGAACCCCGGAGGACGTGACGGCCACCAGCCAGCAGCGGCTCGGAAACTTCGGCGGCCTCGGCATCGCGCTGGTGGTCTGGATCCTCTACGCGGTCTACGCGTCTCCGACGCAGGGCTGGACGTTCTTCCTCCAGCTCACGATCAACGGGATCATCCTCGGCAGCATCTACGCGCTGATCGCGCTCGGGTACTCGATGGTCTACGGGATCCTGAAGCTGCTCAACTTCGCCCACGGCGACGTGTACATGATCGGCTCGTTCATCGGCTTCGGCGTCCTGACGCTGCTCGGAGGCTCGCTGAGCCCCGATATCCCGGTCGCGGCGCTCGTGCTCTGCATGTTCCTGGTGGCGATGGTCGGCGCGGGCGTGCTCGGCGTCGTGATCGAGCGCTTCGCCTACCGGCCGCTGCGCAACGCTCCGCGGATCGCGCCGCTGATCTCGGCGCTGGGCGTCGCGTTCTTCCTCGAGAACTCTGCGCTTTTGCTGTTCGGTGCGCAGTACCGGAACTACGACGGCTTCGACCTGATCAGCTACAACGGCGTCCATCTCGGCGGCGCCACCGGCGTGTTCGTCTCGTACCTCGGGCTGTTCGTCATCTCGAGCGCGGTCGTCCTGATGGTCGCGCTCATCGCGCTCGTGCGCTACACGCAGTTCGGGAAGGCGATGCGGGCCGTGTCGTTCGACCGGGAGGCGGCCGCGATGATGGGCATCGACCCCGACCGGGTCATCGCCACGACGTTCTTCGTCGGCTCGGCGCTTGCCGGGGCCGCGGGCGTCATGTTCGGCCTCCTCTTCAGCCAGATCTTCCACCTGATGGGCTTTATCGCGGGCCTGAAGGGCTTCACCGCGGCGGTCGTCGGTGGAATCGGCAGCCTTCCCGGCGCGATGCTCGGCGGCCTCTTCGTCGGCCTCGTCGAATCCTGGGCGACCGGCTATCTGAACGGGAACGTCTCGGACCTGGTCGTGTTCGGGATCCTGATCGGCTTCATGCTCCTCAAGCCCACCGGCCTGCTCGGCTCGCCGGCGCTGCAGAAGGTCTAGCCGTGGCCGAGGCGACTCCTCCGGGCACGCCTGGTCCCCCGACGGGGCAGATCGGCGTCGACAGCTGGGTCTCGGAAGCGGACGAGCGTCGGCGGCAGGCCGGCGTCCTGGGGTATGTCAATCGCGCGTGGAATGGGCTGCCGCCCGCGGGCAAGCTCGCGCTGATCACGCCGGCGATAGCCATCCCGTTCGCTCCGTTCGTCAGCACCGGGAACCTCTTCAACTACGGCATCTTCATCCTCATCTATGCGCTTCTGGCCCTCGGGCTGAACGTCGTCGTGGGCTTCGCCGGGCTCCTCGACCTCGGCTACGTCGCGTTCTTCGGCTTCGGCGCCTACACGTACGCGTTCCTCTCGGGCACGCATCACGAGAAGGGCCACGTCTATACCTTCCATTGGGCGGCGCAGTACTCGATTCCGGTGGCGGTCATCGTCTGCGGCGTGCTCGGCGTGTTCCTCGGCTCGACCTCGAGACGACTGCTCGGCGACTACCTGGCGATCGTGACCCTCTTCTTCAGCCAGGCCTTTGTCGTCTTCACCAACTCCGCCGACCCGTACGGGATCACGAACGGCTCCAACGGCCTGGCCAACATCGACAACCTGCGGTTCGTCGCGTTCGGCCACGCTTTCGTCATCTCGTCCGTGAGGGCCTACTACTGGTTCCTCTTCGGGTGCGTGGTGTTCGTGCTCATCTTGCTTCACCTCCTGAGCGAGTCCCGGACCGGACGCGCGTGGAAGGCGTCCCGTGAGGATCCGCTCGCGGCCGAGATGATGGGCACGCCGGTCAACCGCCTCAAGATCATGGCCTTCTCCCTCGGCGCGATGATCGCGGGGCTCGCAGGGACGACCTTCGCCGCCTCGCAGACGGGCGCCTTCCCGCAGAACTTCAGCACTCAGGTGCTGATCCTGATCTACGCCGTCGTGATCCTCGGCGGCGCAGGCAGCCTGACCGGGATGCTCGTCGGCGCGACCGTGATCATCGTGTTGAACCAGGTGCTCGACTCGACCTCGCCGCCGAATCTCCAGCGCGGCCTGTTCTACCTCGTGCTCATCATCGGGTTCGCCTGGATGTTCCGCTCGTCCTGGAAGAAGCTGGTCACCGTGGTCGGGTTGACCGTCGGGCTTGGCTTTGCGGCACATGCGATCGCCGCCTCCGCCTGGCCCCGGGGCGTCCACGGCACCGTCACGTCCGGCGGGTACCTGACCGGCGTGATCAAGCACTGGGTCCTGCTGCCCGCCAACCCGGGCAAGCTCGCGGACTACGCCTACATCGCTGTGATCATCCTCGCGGTCGTGCTGACCCAGCTCAAGGGCTGGTGGCGCGTCGCGGTCGCGCCGTTCACGTTCGTCCTCACGGTGTTCCTGTGGGAGAACCTCCTGATCCTGCAGCCCGCCGTGACGCGCTACGTCATCTTCGGCGCGATGCTGATTGCGCTGATGGCGACCCGGCCCCAGGGCCTGTTCGGCTCGGCGAGAGTGGAGATCGTCTGATGCCGCTGCTCGAGCTGAAGAACGTGTCCAAGGCGTTCGGCGGCCTCCAGGTGATCACGGGCCTCGACTTCCACGTCGACGAGAACGAGATCGTGAGCGTGATCGGGCCGAACGGAGCAGGCAAGACGACGCTGTTCAACCTCGTTACCGGGGTCTACACGCCGGACGACGGCGAGATCCTCTTCGACGGGCAGAGCCTGATCGGGCTGCCGCCGCACAAGATCACGCAGCGCGGCGTCGCGCGAACCTTCCAGACGCTGCGTCTCTTCCTGAACATGACGGTGCTCGAGAACGTCATGGCCGCCGAGTACGGGCACACGCGCGCCGGCGTGATCCGGACGGTGCTGCGCACTCCCGGCATGCGGCGTGAAGAGAAGGCGATCCGCAAGCTCGCCGAGGAGCGCCTCGGCTTCTTCGGCCAGCGGCTGATGGGCTACCGCTGGAACCAGCCGGCCTACAGCCTGTCGTACGCGAACCGGCGTCGGCTCGAGATCGCGCGGGCGATGGCGACCAACGCGCGGCTCCTTCTGCTCGACGAGCCGGCGGCAGGGATGAACCCGGTCGAGACGCACGAGATCACCGAGCTGATCGCGCAGCTGCGTGACGAGGGTGGCTACACGATCCTCGTGATCGAGCACGACATGCACGTCGTCGAGGGCATCTCGGACCGCGTCGTCGCTCTCGACCACGGGGTGAAGATCGCGGAGGGAAGATTCGACGCTGTGGCGACCGATCCCCGGGTCGTCGAGGCCTACCTCGGCACGAAGGCGGCGGTGACGAAGTGAGCGAAGAAGTGAGCGAAACCGCCGGGAACGGAGCGGCGCCGGATCCGCTCCTCCAGCTCGACTCCGTCGACACGTACTACGGGCAGATCCACATCCTCCAGGGCCTGAACCTCTCGGTCGGTGCCGGCGAGCTCGTTTGCCTGCTCGGCGGCAACGCCTCGGGCAAGTCGACGACGCTGAAGACCGTGCTCGGGATCGTGAAGCCGCGGAACGGCAGCGTCCGCTTCGAGGGCGAGGACCTGACCGCTCGGCCGACCAGCTACCGGATCGGCAAGGGGATCGCCATCGTGCCCGAGAACCGCCGGCTGTTCGCGCCGATGAGCGTGCTCGAGAACCTCCAGATGGGCGCGTATCTCATCGGCGGCGGGACGAAGGAGGACTTCGACCGCGTCTACACGCTGTTCCCCCTGCTCCACGAGCGGCGCTCGCAGCTCGCGGGGACGCTCTCGGGCGGCGAGCAGCAGATGGTGGCGATGGGGCGCGCGCTGATGTCGAAGCCGAAGCTGCTGCTGATGGACGAGCCGTCGATGGGGCTCGCGCCGATCCTCGTCGAGCGGAGCTTCGAGATCATCCAAGAGGTGCACCAGTCGGGCGTCGCGATGCTCATCGTCGAGCAGAACGCGAACGTCTCCCTCTCGATCGCCGACCGCGGCTACGTCCTCTCGACGGGCAGGCTCGTACTGGAGGGCCCGGCCGCAGAGCTCCGCGAGCACGAAGACCTCCGCAAGGCCTACCTCGGCCGCTAGCGAGCGGCCGGGGCACCCGGCCCGAACCCGACGTGGCCCCGCTGGTCTAGGGGCGGGTGCCGACGGTGAGCACGAGGAGGTGGTGCTTCGTCACGGTGCCGCTGGGCCGAGTTGCGATGCGGGCGTGGATGCGGCGGAACAGGTTCTCGCGCTGCTCGGCGGGGATTGCGAGGTTGTCCGAGAACGTCCCGAGCACCGCGATGTAGGAGTCGGCGGTGTACGTGAGCGTCACCAGGTGACGGCGCTCCACGACGTCCACGAAGAGGCCCGAGCCCTCGAGGTCGGCCGCGGCCGTCCAACCGTCGACCTCCTCGGGAGGCGGCGGCGGCCGGTTGTCCGGGTGCGGCAGCACGGCGTCGTAGTCCTCCTGCACCTCGGCGAAGAACGGGTCGCCGTCCGGTGGGAGGACGTGCCGCCCGTTCACGACGGCCAGCGCGCCGCCGGGACGCAGCAGCCGCGCCGGTTTCGCGCACCGCAGCTCCGGCGCGATCCAGTGGAAGGCCGTGAATGCGGTGACCGCGTCGAAGCCCGGCTCCTCCGGCTCCCAGCTCTCGAAGTCGGCCACGATGAACATCGCCTCCGGAACGTTGCGGCGCGCGACCTCCGCCAGCTCCGGTGACAGCTCGACGCCGGTGACCGCGTAGCCGCGCCGCGCGAGCTCGCTCGTCGCCTTGCCCGTGCCTGGCCCGATCTCGAGCACGCGCGAGCCAGGCTCGAGCCCGGCGAGCTCCGCGAGGTCGTCGAAGACGGCGGCGGGGTACTCGGGCCGGGCGCGGTCGTACAGCTCCGCGACCGAGCCGAACGTCTCGCGCAGGCGCTCCCGGTCGCGGTGTTCCGGCACGCGGATACATTGACGGGAATGGACGAGACGCTGCAGCGGGCTGTGATCTGGCGCGAGGTGGGGCGTAGGGTCGCCGTCGCGACCGTCGTGGCGACACGCCGCTCGGCGCCGCGCCCGGTCGGCTCGAAGCTCTTCGTGAGCGAGACCGGCGACCTCGCCGGCTCGGTCTCCGGGGGCTGCGTCGAGAGCGACGTCGTTCTCGCGGCGCAGGACGTCCTCGCGGGCGGCCCTCCGCGGCTGCTCACGTACGGGATCACCGACGAGATGGCGTTCGGGGTCGGCCTGCCCTGCGGCGGCGAGATCGACGTCTTCGTCGAGGAGCTCACCGAGGCGGAGCGGCCGGATGTGACGCTCACGGTCGTCGCCGGAAAGGGGGTCGGCGAGCGCTTGCACGATCCGGAGCTCGAGCTGGCGGCGCGCCGGCGAGGTCGTAGCCATGTCATCGAGTTGGAGGAGCGCACGGTTCTCGCGGACGTCCTGGCGCCCCCGCCGCGGCTCTTCGTCTACGGCGCGGTCGACACGGCGGAGGCTCTGTGCCGCGCAGCGAAGCTCCTCGGCTGGCGGACCGTGGTCGCCGACGCGCGTGCGAGCTTCGCCACAGCCGAGCGAATGCCGAGCGCCGACGAGCTACTGGTCGAGTGGCCTGACGAGGCGATGGCGCAGGTTCAGCCGGACCTGGGCACGGCGGTCGTCGTCCTCACCCACGACGACAAGTTCGACCTGCCGATGATCCGCGGCGCCCTCGCGGGTGACGCCTTCTACGTCGGCTGGATCGGCTCGAGGCGCAACCAGGAGCGTCGCCGTGGCCTCCTCCGCGAGGAAGGCGTGACCGATGACGAGCTCGGCCGTATCTCGGGGCCGTCGGGGCTCGACATCGGCGCGGGCACGCCCTCCGAGACGGCGATCTCGATCCTCGCCGAGATTCTCGCGGTGCGCGCGGGACGTGCGGGTGGGCGCCTGCGCGACGCAGAAACCCGCATTCACGCCTCTCTATAGGATCGCCTCGTGCTGCTGCGCGAGGTCGAGTACGCCAAACCGCGGTCTGTCGCGGAGGCGCTGGAGCTGCTCGCGGCGGACGACGGCGCCCGCGCGCTCGCCGGCGGCCAGACGCTGCTCAACGTGATGAAGGCGCGCGCGGCGTCGCCGGACATGCTCGTCGACCTGAACGGGCTCGAGGAGCTGCGCGGGATCGAGCTCGCCGGCGACGGGACGCTCACGATCGGGGCCATGACGACCTACACCGAGCTCATGTCCTCGGCGGAGGCCAAGGCGCGGCCGATCCTCGGCGAGGTCTGCGCGACGATCGCCGACGTCCAGGTGCGGAACCGCGGCACGATCGGCGGCAACCTCTGCTCGAACGACCCGACGAACCACCTGCCGCCGCTGATGGTCGCCGTCGAGGCGCGCATGACGATCGCGACGGCCGGGGGCGGCGAGCACGAGGTGTCGGCGGAGGACTTCTTCCTCGGCGTCTACCTCACCGCCGTCGGGCCGGGCGAGCTGCTGACGCGGATCTCGATCCCGGCCGGCAAGAAGGACGGCTTCGCGGCGGTCACGCTCGGCGCCGACGGCACGTGCATCTGCACCGCTGCGGCCAGCGTCAACGGCGCCGTCCGCGTCGCGCTCGGCTGCGTCGACGCGGTGCCGGTGCTGCTCGTCACCGATACGCCGGAGGAGATCGCCGAGGCGGTGCGCGCGGCGAACCTCGAGCCGCCCTCCGACGTCCACGCGTCGGCCGAGTACCGGACGCACCTCGCCTCGGTGCTCGCGACGCGCGCCGCGCAGGAGGCGGCGGCCCGCTGATGGACGTCACGGTCACCGTCAACGGGACGAGCTACGAGCGCGACGTCGAGCCGCGCAAGCTCCTCATCCACTTCCTCCGCGACGACCTCGACCTCACGGGCAGCCACGTCGGGTGCGACACCGGCAACTGCGGCGCGTGCTCGGTGCTCTTCGACGGCGTGCTCGTCAAGAGCTGCATGCTGCTCGCGGTCCAGGCCGACGGGGCGAGCATCGAGACGGTCGAAGGCCTCAGCGAGGACGGCGAGCTCACGCCGCTGCAGCAGGCGTTCAACGAGCACCACGCGCTGCAGTGCGGCTACTGCACGCCGGGGATGCTGATGAGCGCGACCGCGCTCCTGCGCGAGAACCCGAGCCCGAGCGAGGACGAGATCCGCAAGGCGCTGCAGGGCAACATCTGCCGCTGCACCGGCTACTGGAACATCGTCGAAGCGGTCAAGGCGGTCGCGAAATGACCCGCGCCAGTGAGACCACCCTCGCGCCGGCGCCGGTCGAGGTGCAGAAGGGCTGGGGCGGCCAGAGCGTCCCGCGCAAGGAGGACAAGCGGCTCCTGCAGGGCGAGGGCGTCTTCGTCGACGACATCAAGCGGCACGGGATGGGCTACCTCCACTTCGTCCGCAGCCCGTACGCGCACGCGCACATCACCCGCGTCGACGTCTCGGCCGCCGAGGCGATCGACGGCGTCTACGGCACGCTCACCGGGGAGGAGGTCGCGGCCCTCACCGATCCGTTCTTCCAGATCTCGAGCGCGCCCGGCGCCAACATCAAGGACTTCTCGCTCGCGGTCGGCAAGGTGCGCTTCGTCGGCGAGCCGGTCGTCGCGGTGGTGGCCGAGACGCGCGAGCTCGCGCGCGACGCCTCGGAGCTCGTCGAGGTCGACTACGAGCCGCTGCCCGCGCTCGTGGACGCGCGGCTCGCGCAGGATCCCGACGCGCCGGTGCTCCACGACGAAGCCGACGGGAACCTCATGTGGACGGGCCTCTACTCGTGGGGCGACCTCGACGCCGCCTTCGCCGAGGCCGACCGCGTCGTCAAGATCCCCGAGCTCCACTTCCACCGCTTCAACTCGACCCCGCTGGAGTGCGACGGTGCGCTCGTCGAGTTCAACCGCGGCGTCGGGCAGTGGACGATCCACACGAACAACCAGTTCCCCGGCTTCGCCGCGATCATGATGGGGCCGGCGATGAAGGTGGGGCTCGACAAGCTCCGCTTCGTCACCCAGGACATCGGCGGCGGCTTCGGCAACAAGATCACCTCGCACCCGCAGCTCGTCGTCTGCTGCCTGCTCGCCCGCAAGCTCAACCGGCCGGTGCAGTGGACGGAGTGGCGCACCGACTTCCACCTCTCGATGTCGCACGGCAACGAGCGCTGGTTCCGGGACACCGAGGTGGCGGTGAAGGACGACGGCACGCTGCTCGGCTTCCGCACCAAGGCGCTCGACGACGCCGGCGCCTGGCTGCGCTACGAGCCGCTCGGCGGCGTGATCTGGGCGCAGGTCACGCCGGGGATGTACCGCTGGCGGCACATCGAGCTCGACTTCACGCAGGTGGCGACGAACAAGGCGCCCGTCTCCCCGAACCGCGGCTACTCGCGCATGCAGCACCTCTGGTTCACCGAGCGCGTGATCGACATCGTCGCGCGCGAGCTCGGCCTCGACCCGGTCGAGGTGCGGAAGAAGAACTACATCCGCGCCGAGGACATGCCGTACGAGACGCCGAACGGCTGCGTCTACGACTCCGGCGACTACGCGGCGATGCTCGACCTCGCGCTCGAGCTCGTCGGCTACGACTCGATGGAGGCGAGGCGCGCGGAGGCGAAGGAACGCGGCAAGCTCCTCGGCGTCGGCATCGGCTCGACCCTCGACTCCGGCACGAACAACTTCGGCCAGTCGCGCCTGATCAACCCGGAGCTCCAGTTCTCGGGCAACAACGAGGTCGCGACGGTCAAGCTCGACATCTTCGGCGAGATCGTGGTCACGCTCGGCACGACGCCGCAGGGGCAGGGCCACGAGACGACCGCGTCGCAGGTCGTGGCCGACATCCTCAGCTGCTCCGTCGACGACGTCCACGTGCGCGCCGGCCACGACAGCTACTGGAACTCGCACGCGGGCTTCTCCGGCACCTACGCGAGCCAGTTCGCGGTCACCGGGCTCGGCGCGGTCAAGGGCGCG